>NZ_CP156079.1:600000-1200000 GCF_040892545.1 Paracidovorax avenae | reverse complement strand
GTCGGCATCACCGCCAGCCAGCGGGGCCGGGGCATCGGCAGGGAATTGATGCAGCGGGCCCAGGACTGGGTGGCGCAGCGGGGAGGCGTCGAAGTGCGCCTGAACGTCTGGGCGTTCAACACCCATGCGCTGCATGTGTATGAAGAGCTGGGCTATGAGGTCCGCTCGCTGTTCCTGGTCAAGCCGCTGGGCGCCCAGGCCTAGGGAACGCACATGCCCCGCCGCACCCGGCCCCACCTGCTGCGCGCCAGCTTCCGGCCCGACGCCGACATCAACGAGAGCACCTACCCCTACAGCATCCCGGCCGTCGCGCAGATAGACCAGATCGACTTCCATCCCAACGTCACCTTCTTCGTCGGAGAGAACGGCGCGGGCAAATCCACCGTGCTGGAAGCGCTGGCCCGGCGCTGTGCGCCATCCACCAGCTGGTCGAGGACCATTCGCAACTCGTCATCGCCACGCACTCGCCGATCCTGCTGTCGTACCCGCACGCGAAGATCATCCTGTTCGACGGCACGGGCGTGAGCGAAGTGGCCTTCGAGGACACCGAGCATTTCGAGGTGACGCGGGACTTCCTCAACCATTACCCGCGGCGCCTGGAGCAATTGCTGGCGGACCCTCCGGACGGATAGGCACCGGCGCCGGCGCCGGCCGCCGGGCCGGCACGTCGATCCGGTTGTCGATGTGGGACGCCTCGGCCGCTTCCAGGCCGGCCCACTGCACCACCAGATCGATGCCGCGCGTCTGCTGGACCATGTGGCGCTCGTAGGAGCGCAGCGAATAGGGCTGCACCGCGGCCGGGTCCGCCCACTGGGATTCGATCCGGGCGGCCAGCGCCTGCGCCGCGCCCGGCGGGCCGCCCGGGTGCTGCGCGCAGAGCTGCAGGGCCGAGCGGTAGGCATCGTCCCGCTGGCGCATGGCGGGCGTCACCGTGGAGCGCGCCGCGAAGCTGTGGATCGGCGCCGCATGCTGCCGGACGGCCTGCAGCAGCGCGTCCAGCCGGGGCTGCTCGATGCCGGCATCGACCCAGTCCGCGGCCTGCGGCTCCATCGCCTCGAGGAACGCATCCACGTTCTGGTATTCGGTTTCCACGAACGAGAGCGGATGCAGGCGCCCTGCTTCATAGACGGCCTCCCTGCGGCGCGACAGGCCGGAGAAGACATGCTCCACGGCCGCACCGGCCTGGAGCGCCGCGAGCGAGAGGTCCACGCCGCCGGACGCGGCGGTGGCCGACGCGAGCGTCGTGCCGAAGCCGGCGGACACCCTGGCCGCCACCCCGGCCTTGTCGAGGTGCCCTCCGATCGAGCGCTCGACACGCATATGGCCCGTCGCGTCGGCGTAGTGCTTCGTGACGTTGCGCTGGGCCTCGACGAATCCGCCGACGCTGCCGCTGAGCTTGGCCCCCCAGTAGCCAGCCGAGGCCGCGGCGTCCACGCCCAGCGCATGGCGCCGCCGGCCGTCGCCGGCCCGGCCGATGCGGTTCACCGTGAGTTCGGGAAACGCCTGCAGCAGGCGCTGCAGCAGGGGCGTTCCATCGCCTGGCTGCATGCCGCCGTGGCATCCGTCGAGCAGCGCGTCCACCAGGGCAGAGAACTCGGCCCGCAGCTCCGGTACGGGCCGTCCGACGCGCGGCAGGCGCAGCGAAATGCCGTTCACCTCGGCGTGCTCGCGGCCATAGAGCACGGTGTCCACGTTGACGCCTGCCTTGGCCAGGCCGATGTCCGGCCCCACGAAGGCACCGACGCCCACCTGCCGGGCCGCCTGGCGCTGGGTGCCGAGCACGATCTCCATGTCGTAGGGCGGCATCGCGATCTCGAAGACGGCCTGCCGGCCGCGCTGCACCCTGCCGTCGATACGGCCGCGCAGGAAGAAGGCGCTCGCGACCGCACTGACCGACGACGTGATCTGCCGCAGCCCCACGCCCACCAGGCCCCCGCTGCTCAGCCGCAGGCGGCTCGATCCTTCGAGGCGGGCGATGATCTCCTTGAGCGCCGTGCGCACGGTTTCGCGGTCGATCACCGGCACGCGGGTGTCGCGTCCCGCGACCTCCTCGCGCGCCCGCGCCAGCGCCGCGGACGCGGCATGCAGGTCCACCGGCCCTTCCCGGGCTGCCGGCGCGGCGGTGCCCGCCACCGCACGGGCCTCGTCGAGCCACTGCTCCATGGTCCGGGCGTCGAAGCGCAGCACGGCCAGCGCCTGCAGCGCGGGCGCAGCGGCCAGGCGGTGGGCCAGGCCGGCCCGCCCCTCAGCGTCCAGGCCCGGCGAGAGCATGCCGGCCAGGCGCCCGGCGATATGGCCACGGGCCTCCGCGTCGAAGCCCTCCCGTTCGAGCGGCTCCGGTGCCGGGGTCTGCAGGCAGTGCGCCAGGACCGCAGCCCGCAGCAGCGCCTCGGGCACCTGCCCGGGGCCGGGCGTGCGCATGCGCAGGGCCGCATCGGCCAGGTGCGCCCGCAGGCCCTCGGCGGCCTCGCGCAGCGCGGCTTCGCGGGCCCGGCGGTGGCGCGCGATGGCAGGCCCGCGCTCCACACCCTGCGTGCCGTGCCGCAAGGCCGTGAAAGGTGTCTTGCCGACCAGGGGATTGCGCAGCAGCCTGCCCCGCTGCGGCGCGGCCCGCTCGATCCAGCGCCCGGTTTTCACGAGGCGCGCATCGATCGCGGCAAAGTCCGATCCGGGTCCGGTGTCGAACAGGTCGTTGCGCACGGCCGCCAGCGCCCACCGGTGGGGCTGGGCAGCCTGCACATCGCCGGCCATCCGGGCGGCAGCGCAGGCGATCGCCCTGCCCGGCAGGCAGTCCCGTGCCACGGCACGGGCCAGCAGCGCGGCGGGGTCCAATCCCCCGGCCAGCCCCTCGGCGGTCTGCGGCAAGGCGGCTGCGGCCTTCAGCAGCAGCGCGAAATCCTGGCGCGACGCAGCCTCCACCGGAACGGCGACCACGGCCTGCAGCACGTCCTGTCCCATGGGCGTGGCGGCCAGCGCGGCGGCCGTGCGCCACGCCGCCTGCCTGGCCGCAGCGGCGCGGGCCGCCCCGTCCGCTTCCGCGCTGGCGGACGAGCGCCGCGGCGTGGAGGGGTCCGGTCCATCGGCCTCCAGGGAGTGCCGGGCCGTCCCGTATTCCGAGCCATCTTCGCTGCCCTCCGGGGATTGCGCGGGCGTTCCGTACACCGATCCGGCATCGCCCCCGGACGCAGCGGCCTGCCGCTGCCGCCAGGCCGCCGCCACCTCGCGGGCCGGGTCCATCTCCTGCAGCACGGCGAGTGCGTCCAGGGCCATGGCGGCATCCCCTCCGGTGGCCGCGGCGAACGCCTGGGCCAGCAGCACGCGCGGCGCTCCGGGCAGGCCCGGGATCGGCGCCATGCGCGAGACATCCAGCTGCGACAGGGCGCCGGCCAGGTCCGCCGCCGCGCCGAAGCGATGGGCCGTGCGGCTGAACAGCGAGCGGACACACCGGGACATGTCGGGCTGCGCCTGCTCCATCGCATCGGGCAGGACATGGGACGCCATGCTGCCCGCACTGCCGGCGCGTCCCGTCCCGCCCGGCACGCCCGCCGTGCCGCCCTGTGCGGCGGCGGCCGGCAGGGCGCCGCGCGGAGGCCGGGCAGAGTCCGCCTGCGGCCGGCGCAGCGGCCGGCGGGCCGGCGCATCCAGAGGCCGCACGGCGGTGCTGGCCAGCGACGGCATCTGCTGCGCCTGTCCCGCCGGCGTATCGAAGGCGATCCGGGAGATACCGAAGCAGCGGGTCAGTTTGCCGAGCAGGGACATGGCCCCATCCTGCCGGCCCGCCGCCGCCATGCCCACCGGGTGCGCGAAGCAATCCGCAGAAACCCGACTTCGCCGTGCGCGCAGGGCATCAGGCATTGCCGGCGCACGCGGGGCCGGGGCGCCGGACTACGCGGAGGCCCTCCCGCCATCCCTACAGTGGCGGGATTTCCACCGGCTCTTCAGGAAAGGCAATCCCATGGTCCAAGGACGCCTCGCAGGCCGCAAGGCCCTCGTCACCGGCAGCACACAGGGCATCGGCGCCGCCATCGCGCTGCGGCTCGCCCAGGACGGTGCCGACGTCGTTCTCAACGGCCGCAATCCCGATGGCGCGCCCGGCGGGCTCATCGAGTGCATCGCCGCGCTCGGGCGCCGCGCGGTGTACGTGGCCGCGGACCTGAGCCACGGCGCGGCCGGGGCGGGCCGGCTGGTGGACGAGGCCGCGCAGGCGCTCGGCGGGCTGGACATCCTGGTGAACAACGCGGGCGTGGAGCGCCGCGCCGACTTCTGGGACGTGACCGAGGAAGACTACGACCTCGTGATGGACACCAACGTGAAGGGCCTGTTCTTCGCCACGCAGGCCTTCGTGCGGCGCCTGCGCTCGCGCAAGGACGGGGGCGCCATCGTCAACATCAGCTCGGTGCACGAGGAGATCGCCTTCCCGCATTTCGCCTCGTACTGCGCGAGCAAGGGCGCGCTGCGCATGCTGGCGCGCAACCTCGCGAGCGAACTCGCCCCGCTGGGTATCCGCATCAACAACGTCGCGCCCGGCGCCATCGCCACCCCGATCAATGCGCAGCTCATGGACAACCCGGAGCAGATGCGCGCGCTCAATGCGCAGATCCCCCTGGGCCGCATGGGCCAGCCCGAGGACGTGGCCGGCCTGGTGGCCTTCCTGGCGGGAGACGAGGCGCGCTACATCACGGGCGGCACCCACTTCGTGGACGGCGGCCTGACCTACCACTACGCCGAGCAATAGCACCGAGCCATACCACCCGGTCAGCAGCACCGGGCAATGGAACGGAGGCGGCCCGGCACAATGGCGCACCGCCGTCCAGCCCCGCCGCCATGCCCCGCTTCGCCGCCAACCTCTCCATGCTCTATCCGGAGATGGAGTTCACCGACCGCTTCGCCGCCGCGGCCCGCGATGGCTTCCGGGGGGTCGAGTACCTGTTCCCCTATGCCCATCCGGCCGACCGGCTGGCCGCCCTGCTGCATCGCCATGGACTGCAGCAGGTGCTGTTCAACGCCCCGCCGGGCGACTGGGAGGCCGGCGAACGCGGCCTGGCCTGCCTGCCGGGCCGGGAGGCGGAGTTCCGCGAAGGCATCGCCCAGGCCGTCGCCTACGCCCGGGTCCTGGCCTGCCCGCGCATCCACGTGATGGCCGGCATCGCGCCCGAAGGCGCAGACCCCGCGGCGCTGCAGGCCACCTACGCCGCCAACCTGCGCGGTGCGGCGGCCCTGGCGGCCCCGCACGGCATCGCGCTGATGATCGAACCCATCAACGGCCGCGACATGCCCGGCTATTTCCTGCAGCGGCAGGAAGCAGCGCACGCCTGGGTCGAAGAACTGGGCAGCCCGCACGTGCAGGTGCAGATGGACCTCTACCACTGCCAGGTGGCCGAAGGCGACGTGGCCACGAAACTGCGCCGCTACCTGCCCACGGGCCGCGTGGGCCACCTGCAGATCGCCGGCGTGCCGGAGCGCCACGAGCCCGACGTGGGCGAGGTGCACTACCCCTATCTTTTCCGGCTCGTGGATGCGCTGGGATATGCCGGCTGGATCGGCTGCGAATACCGGCCTGCGCGCGGTTCGGAGCCGGGTGGCACCGGCGCGGGTCTGGAGTGGATGGCGCCCTGGCGCGCGGCGCTGCCGGAGTGATGGCGGCCCGTGGCGCCGGGTGGCGCTGCAATGGCGCAGAAGCGGCGCGAAAACGTTTGCGCGCGCCGCGGTCAGCGGGCCTGCATCTGGCGGCAGATGTTCTGGCCCGTGGCGGTCAGGCGCAGCGCCCCCGCGTTCCATTCCATCCATGCGCACTGGACGAGTTCGTCGATCACGTCCTCGCCGATTTCACCCGCCTGGTTGCTGCGCAGCAACCGGTCGATGCGGGGCAATGCCTCGCGCAATTCGCCCAGCCGGGCGGTGGAAGTGGACGCGGTAGCCATGCAACGTACCTTCGGTTGAAAAATCAAGATACAGGCTAGCACGGCAGCATGCACGCGCGATGGCCCATTGCCAGCAAGCAACACATGGCCATTGCTGCGGACGGGCCGGCGCGCATGCGCTACACTATGCCCCGCCCTGGCGACATGCCTGCCTTGCCGGGGCCTACGGCGCACGCATCGTCCCGCATGCCCCGCCGCACCGGGCCCGTACCTCGGCCCGCCTTCCTTCCGGCAAGCTCCTTCCTTTTTTCACGACGCGCTCCGTTCCGGACTCCCGGCCCGCGTCGCCCCTGGCGGCTTCCGCCACCTGCTTCCACGCCGCCGGCCTCCCATCCGGCCGCGCCCGGCCTCCACCGGCGTCCTGTGTTTCCCCGCGTGCGCGCGCCGCACGCTGCTTCTTTTTCTTTCCGACATGCACACACCAGTCGCCCTGGCAGTGGGCCGCTACCTCGTCACGCCGCTGATCCGGCGCATCGAATCGGGCCGCTACACCGCTTCCGTCTCCGTCCGCCGCGGCATGCACGACCGCGTCTTCCGCTTCCTGCCGCATTTCGACAGCGATGCCCTGGCCTCGCTCTACGCCCTCGACCAGGGCCGGCACATCGCCCTGCACGGCGCCGCCTGACCCGCGCCCCCGCGCCCATCCATCCCTTTCTTTCCCACCATCCGAAGGAGTTCCGTGTCCAAAGAAGACCTGATCGAAATGCAAGGCAAAGTGGAGGAAGTCCTGCCCGACTCCCGCTTCCGCGTGACCCTGGACAACGGGCACCAGCTCATCGCCTATGCGGGCGGCAAGATGCGCAAGCACCGCATCCGCGTGCTCGCCGGCGACCGCGTGTCGCTGGAACTGTCCCCCTATGACCTCAACAAGGGCCGGCTCACCTTCCGGCACATCGAAGGCCGCGGCCCGCGCGCTCCCCAGCGGGGCGCGCGCTGACCGCCCCCGCCGCCGTCAGTAGCGGTTGGAGAAGTTCGCGCTGATGCGCTGCTTCAGGTACTCGCCCGCCGTGATCGGCGGGTGCGTGCCCGCCGGGCCCGCGATCACCGCATCCTCGTTGGCCTGGCAGAAGAACGCCAGGCTGTAGCGCGCGCCCTGGTACTCGTGCGGCAGCGGGTTGCGCACCCGGTGGAAGTTGCTGGGCAGCACGTCGTCGCTCCAGCGCGTGAGCATGTCGCCGATGTTGCAGGTGATCACGCCCTCCGCGGGTTCCACGGGCGTCCAGCGGCGGCCCTCCATCTCCTTGCCGGGCAGCACCTGCAGCCCGCCCTGCCCCGGGCGCTGGAACAGCAGCGTCAGGCAGTCGAAATCGGTGTGCGCGCCCGCGCGCCAGAGCCCCAGCTCATCCTTCAGCGCCGGATCCACCGCGAAGTAATGCAGCATGCGCAGCGTGCTCTGGTAGGCGGGCACGGACGGATCGTGCGCGCGGGTGAAGAACGCATCGTCGAATCCCAGCTTCCACGCGAAGCACGAGAGCAGGCGCATGCCCACCTCCCAGCACTGGCGCTCGAAGGCCAGCGTCGCCGCGCGGAAGCCCGGCAGTTCCTCCTCCGTCGGCCAGAGGCCCTCCATGCGCGGGCGCGTGACCTGGTAGGACTCCTTCTGGTCCGGCGTGCGGGTGGAGGGGCGGATCTGCGCCTTGTGCTCCCAGCCCGCGTTGCGCGCGAGCGGCCACCGCGCCTTGGTCTCGCGCGGCAGCGCGAAGAAGGCCTCGGCCCGCGCGAAGGCCGCGCGGATGTCCTCGATGGGAATGCCGTGGTGGGACACCTGGAAGAAGCCGATATCGACCGACGCGCTCCAGAGCTGTTCGGCGATCTCTTCCTTGCGGCGGTCGAAATCCGAGATGTCGATGCAGCGCACCTCGCGCTCGCGCGTCTCCTCGCCCAGGCCGCCCATGCGGGCCTCGCGGGAGAGTTCCTCCTGGACGCCGGAGTGGTCGGTCGCGGTGCCGGGGATGGTGGCAGAAGTCATGGTGGTTTCCTTGTCGTTGCAGCATGCAAGGGCCGTGAAGGCGCGGCCATGGTCACCGTCCATGGCGATAGCGCGCGCGGCGCGGGCCCTTGAAGTGGGAAAAGGCGGCGGCCCCGTGACGGGCACCAGGGCCGCCGCCGGCTTCAAGAGCAATGACCCGCCGGCCGCCGGCCCCGCACCGGGGGGGGCGGCCGTGCTGAACGCTTCTACTCTCGCCGCAGCCGGATGCAATCCGCGGGCCAGGCAAAGCCCCTGCAGTCCCCCTGCCGCACGGGGGCGACGCCCGCCCCTCGGCGGTGACAGCGCGCACCAGAACGAGGAATGCGGGCATGCCGCGCACCGCCGGTGCACCAGGGGGCACCGCCCACCTCCGGCATCGCGCACGCCGTGCGGGCGGCGTCACCATGGGCACGCTTCATGCATTGACGCCGGCGAGTAGAAGCGTTCAGCACGGCGGGGCCACCCCGCCGCCGCCCGGAAATTGCTCGATCCGCACCGGTCCTGCCCGGCGGTGCGCCGTGCCTTCGCGCGCGGTGCACGGCGGGCGGCGCACCGGCCTCTTTCGCAATGACCACCGAGGCACGGCCATGCAACGACGCCAGTTTCTCTCACGCTCCCTCGCCACCACCGCCGCACTGGGCGCGCCGTTCGCGCCCTTCGTCCATGCGCAGGGAACGCCCATTCCGCTGAAGTTCACGCTCGACTTCCGCGTCACCAGCCAGACTTCGCCCTTCTTCCTCGCGCTCGCCAAGGGCTACTACAAGGAAGAGGGACTGGACGTGAGCATCGACGTGGGCTCGGGCTCCGTGGCGTCCATCACGCGCGTGGCCAGCGGCGCCTACGACCTGGGCCTGGGCGACCTCAGCTCCCTGGTCGAGTTCCAGGCCCAGAACCCCGGCACGCCCGTGCAGGCCATCTACCAGTACTACCAGCGCGCCCCCTTCGTCATCATCGGCCGCAAGGACCGCGGCATCACCACCGACTTCCTCTCGCTCAAGGGCAAGCGCGTGGCCGCGGCGGCGGTGGAATCCACGCGCCGCTGCTGGCCCATGGTGGCGCGCGCGCTCAAGACCGGCCCCGACCTCTTCGAGTGGGTGACGACCGACTTCAGCGCCCGCGACAACGTGATGGTGCGCGGCGATGTCGATGCCGCCACGTATTTCCACGACTCCGCCGTATCGCTGTTCGCGCGCATGCCCCCCCGGGATCTCGCCGTGCTCGAGTACGGCAAGGCCGGGCTGCACCTGTACGGCAACGCCCTGCTGGCGGGCCGGCTGCTGCAGGAAAAACCCGAGGCGGCACGCGGCTTCCTGCGCGCCAGCCAGCGGGCGCTGCGCGAAACCCTCGCCAACCCGGATGCGGCACTGGCCGCCGTCAAGGCGCGCGAGCCCATCCTCAACATGGATGTGGAGCGCGAGCGCTGGTCCATCACGCGGCAGTACCTGGCGCCGCCCGACCTGCCGGCCCAGTCCCTGGGCAGCGTGCAGCCCGACGTGCTGGGGCGCCAGATCGACGAGGTGGCCACCGTGTTCCAGCTGGCCGCGAAGCCCGCGCCCGAGCGGGTGTTCAACCCCGGCTTCCTGCCCGCGGGCCCGAAAGGCGCCGCATGAGTGCCATGCCGCTGCCAGAGGAGACGCCGCTGGACGAGCGCGACGGCCGCTACCTGCGGCAGGCCATCGCCCTGGCGGACAAGGCCCGCGCGCGCGGCAACCGGCCGTTCGGCGCGGTGATCGTCGGCGACGACGGCACGGTGCTCGCGGAGGCCTGGAACGCCAACGGGGAGACCGGCGACTGCACGGCGCACGCGGAAACCTCCGCCATCCGCGTGGCGAGCCCGCAGCATGCGCGCGAGGTCCTGGCCCGCGCCACGCTGTACTCGTCGGGCGAGCCCTGCGTGATGTGCGCGGGCGCGATTTTCTGGGCCAACATCGGCCGCGTGGTGTACGGCATCGACGCAGTGCGCCTGCGCGGCTTCCGCGGCGAGCGGCAGGACCAGCGCGATGCGGAACTCTCCTGCCGCGACGTCTTCGATGCCTCGCCGCACCCGATCGAATGCATCGGCCCGGCCCTGGTCGCCGAAGCCTCCGCATCGCACGAAGGCGCCTGGAAGGCCTGACGCGCGTGCCCGCCGTCCGCCCCGCGGACCGCGGCTATCATGCGGCGCTCGCTCCACCCCACGCAACGACCGCAAGACACCCACGACCGATGACCTGGCACGCCCGCCTGCAACTGGACTACCGGCGGGAAGGCCCGCGCACCGTGGCCCGCTTCCTCCACGACGGACCGCTGCGCATCCTGCAGAGCCTCTACCCCGAAGGCGACGGCATCTGCCACAACGTGCTCGTGCATCCGCCGGGCGGGCTGGTGGGCGGGGACACGCTGGACATCGCGGCCACGGTCGCGGCGGGGTCCCACGGCCTCGTGACCACGCCGGGCGCCACGCGCTTCTACCGCTCCACCGGTGCCCCCGCGCTGCAGCGCACGCAGGCCACGCTGGCCCCCGGCGCACGCCTCGAATGGCTGCCGCTGGAGGCCCTGTGCTACAGCGCCTGCCAGGCCGAGAACCGGCTCATCCTCTCGCTCGCGCCGGGCGCCGAATGCATCGCCTGGGACGTGACCGCCCTGGGCCTGCCGCACTCCGGCCAGCCCTTCGCCGAAGGACGCTTCACGCAGCACATCGAAGTGCCCGGCATCTGGCTGGAACGCGGCACCATCGATGCCGCCGACGCGCTGCTCATGGATGGCCGCCTCGGGCTGGCCGGGCACCGCTGCCTGGCGTCGGTATTTTTCGTGGCCGGGGAGGCGCTGCCGCGGGAACGCCGGGAGGCGGCCCTGGACGCGGCCCGCGCCGTGATCGATGCCCATGCGCTGCGGGAGACCGCGGGCACGACCAGCCCCCACCCGCAGGTGGTGGTGGTGCGCGTGCTGGCGCCCGTGGTGGAACCGGCCATGGAACTGCTGCGGCAGGCCTGGGGCGCGTGGCGCGAGCAGCTCTGGGGCCTGCCGGCCCGGCTGCCCCGCATCTGGAGCATGTGACGCGGGCCACCGCGTCGCCCGGCGGTCCAGCCGGTCCTGCTCAGAACGCTCCGGGGTAGGCGCCGCCGTCCGCCAGCACGTTCTGCCCGGTCAGGTAGGCCGCCTGCACGCTGCAGAGGAAGGCGCAGATCGCGCCGAACTCCTCCGGCGTGCCGTAGCGGCCCGCCGGAATCGCCGCCTGCTGGGCCCGGCGCACATTGTCCTCGCTCCTGCCCGACTTCTTCACCGCGGCCTGGATGGTGGCTGCCAGCCGGTCGGTATCGAACTTGCCGGGCAGCAGGTTGTTGATGGTCACGCCCTTCGCGGCGATACCGCTGCGCGCGGCACCGGCCACGAACCCCGTGAGGCCGCTGCGCGCGCCGTTGGACAGGCCCAGGATGTCGATCGGCGCCTTCACCGCGCTCGACGTGATGTTCACGATGCGGCCGAAGCCGCGCGCGGCCATGCCGTCCACCGTCGCCTTGATCAGTTCGATCGGCGTGAGCATGTTGGCATCCACTGCGCGGATCCAGGCCTCGCGGTCCCACTCGCGGAAATCGCCGGGCGGCGGGCCGCCCGCGTTCGTCACCACGATGTCGAAATCGCGCCCCGGCCCGCCGGGCGCGGTGAATGCCGCCTCGCGCCCCTCCGGCGTGGTGATGTCGGCGGGCACGGCCACCACCTGCGGCGGCGGCCCCTTCTGCCCCGCGGCCGCCGTGATCTCCGCGCCTGCGGAAACCAGCCGCGCGGCCGCCAGTCGCAGGTCCTCGGGATTGCGCGCGTTGATCACCACGTTCACGCCCTCGCGCACCAGCGCCTCGGCGCAGCCGTAGCCCAGGCCCTTGCTCGCGCCGCAGACCAGTGCCCATTTGCCCGTGATACCCAGATCCATAGTGCTTGTCCTTTCGTTCCGCGCGGTGCGGCAACGCAGTGGTGGTGGGTGGCGCGCACGGCGCCGGAACCGCGATGGTACGGAAGCCCGGCATCCGCGTGGGGTGCCGGGGAATAGCGGATGGCGCCTGCCCTTCAGGCCCGCATTCGCGTGAACACGAAGATGCCCGCCATCACCAGCACCGTGCCGGCCGCCACCCAGAGCGTAAACGGCTCGCCCAGCAGCCACACGCCCATCAGGATCGTGGACAGCGGCCCGATCATGCCGGCCTGCGCTGCCGCGCCCGCACCGATGCGCTCGATCGCCATCATCACCAGCAGCACCGGCACGGCCGTGCACAGCACCGCATTGCATACCGACAGCCACAGCACCTCGGGCGCCACCACGGCCGCCGAGAGCGGGCGCAGCGCCGCGAACTGCGCGATGCAGCACACGCACGCCACCGTGGTGGCCAGGCCCACCAGCCGCAGCGAGCCGATGCGGCGGACCATCTCGCCGCTGTACACCAGATAGACCGCATAGCTCACGGCCGAGAGAAAGACCAGCAGCACGCCCCAGGCCACGTCCTGGCCCTGCAGGCTCGCTTCGTGGCCGAACACCAGCACCACGCCGCAATAGCTGATCGCCATGCCCAGCACCTGCCCGCGGCGGATGCCGCGCCCGTACAGCAGCCAACCCAGCACCACCACCAGCGTGGGGTTGAGGTACAGGATGAGCCGCTCCAGGCTCGCCGTGATGTAGGCCAGCCCGGCGAAGTCGAGAAAGCTCGCGAGGTAGTACCCCGTGATACCCAGGCCCACGATGCCCGCCCAATCGCGCCGCGACAGCGGTGGCTTGCCCCGGCTCGCCCACCACGCCATCACCGCGAAGATCGGCAGCGCGAACAGCATGCGGTACATCAGCAGCGTGACCGCATCCACCCCGTAGCGGTAGGCGAGCTTGACGATGATGGCCTTGCCGCTGAAGGCGATGGCGCCCACGAGGGCGAGGACGAGGCCGGTGGCGGTTTTGGCGGGGGGAGGAGCAACAGCGGTATCGGAGGGCACGGGACAGGCGCGCGGGCGCGAAGGCGGGAAAGCCGCAGTGTGGCATGCACCGCGGCGCGCGGCGCGCGGCTTTGCGCAAGGCTGGCAGCGTGGGACGCGATGGGCGGGAGAGCCGCGCTGGCATGGGTGGTAAAGGGCAGTCAAGCGATAACGGCATGCGTTCCGGCGGATGGAACCGTTACGTCTCGCGACCTATTTGCACGGTACTCTGGGATATTTTTAGCCGTATGCCTCCGCATAATCCGCGCCGAGCATTGCGTCACGCAGGTGCAGTTCGAGATGAAAGGAAAGAAAGATGCTGAATCCACTGACAGCGCCGCATTAGGCGCTGCAATCCACCCTCGAGCGGATTAATGTACCCGGCTCCCCGGCTGCTAGGCACGGGTTGGCGTGACCAGTAAAGATAGGGTTAGCAGAGGGATGAATTATTCCCCGACCAACACCTGAACTAAAAATATTTGAAATTACCAAGGGAGAATCGAACCGATGAGTGCAGAGCTTGCAGCTACATTTTTCAACATGGGGTACGCGCAGTCCGTGGAACAGTCCATGGACAAGAACCAGGTAGATGTTTTAGTGCTGACTCCTGGTCAATACATGAGCATTTTGCAAGACAAGGCAAGGAATAAACCAGCACTTGAGTTCAATTTGCGCAAGATCCTCGCCAGTTCAACTTTCGGCCAATACTGGCAGAAAACCTTCAGTCCCAATGCCAGTGAACCCTGGGTTGGTCCGGTAGCACAAGGTGCCAATGATGCCATCGCCATCACCCGCACACTGAACGCTATCGGCATGGCGGGGATCACAAGCTATGTGAAAACCACCGCCACTGGCACCTACATCATCATCAAAGGCTACTCGGCCCAGCGCAGCAGCGCGCTTCAAGGGACTCGCTACCTTGCGACCCACCCCAAGATGCTCCAGTTCGGCTTGGGAGTGAAAAGCCTGGCGGGCATCGCCAAAGGTGGGTTCGTCCTGGGTGTGGTGGTGTCCGCAGGCATAGAGTTGATGGACTTCATGTTCAACAGCGAAAAGACCATGTATGACTTGGTCGGCGGAATCGGTGTGGAGGCGGTCAAGGGTGGCCTTGGCGCTTTGCTGGCCTATGCATCAGCGGTGACCATCGGTTCGATCACGACGATTGCAGTAGCACCAATTGGCATCATGGCAGTGGCTGCCGTATTATTCGGCACAGGCTTAAACCAGATCGATCAAAAATACGAGATTAAGAGCAAGGTGGTTGCCGCATTGAAGGCGATACCCAATACACTTGAGCATGGCTTCTACCAAATTAAAAATGATACAGCTTCCTGGCATGAAGAATTGAGAAAATTCATTGACCAGAAAGCCGATCAAGCGAATCGTTTTCTTGGCCAAGGCTTCAAAGAATGGCTTTGCCCCATCTGCCCCAGGTATTGACATGAAAACCAACAATTCAGAGATTGCCCATATCAGGAAGATCTTGCCTTTCGGTATCCCTGTCATGTTGATGCTGCTCGGTGTAAGTAGCTACTTCACGTTCTGGTCCATTCCTGAGCTTCTTGGGGATCTGAGCCAGCCCGCTCCTGTCGTTCGCATCTGGCCCGGGGTCATGCTGGCTCCTGCCATGCTGCCGCTGGCACTTCTGACGCTGATCATCCTCCCCATGAAGGCAGTCCCCCTGGGAGAGCAGCTGGTTGCCAAGGGAGCCCGCTTGGTCAACATCCTGGTTGTGGTTAATTTAGCTGCATTGCTGCTGGTGGCATTCGCTTCCACGGTGCTACAAAACCACTACCTCCCCAGATTGGGTTATGCCAAGTGCCAGGAATTGAAGGGTCAGCCTTCTCTCTGGTTCAACGACTGGGTACGCGATTCGGCGTGGTGCGTGCAGGGCAAGAGTCTTGAGTGGGTGAAAGAGCAGGCACGCCTTTCCACTTCCATCACTACGCGATGACCAGGCCTCTCATACTTCGCCATCGCATCAAGGCATGCGTAGTTACCATTTTATTGGGTTCCTTAAGCTGGTATATATTCAACCCCAACCTCAAGGGATTTTACAACAGCCCCAGAAGCGCCTATCGAGTTGAGTATTACGATGCCTCACCAATGCAGCGTATCATTAATTATCAAATGAAGGCTCCGTCCATATTTCGTCTATATCAAATCAACCCAGAAAAACTACTCGGAGAGAGTGGCGTGGTGGATCTCTGGATCAATGGCCAGTTGTACTGGTACCTCAACCCTCCCATGAATAAAGTACGCGTAGGCAGAGATGTGGTCTTCGAAAATATTCCGCCCGAATGCACGCAATGTCCGCCGCTGAAAGACTCCGAAATCATGCCCTGACAGAGTCTGGTTTTTTGAAGATTTATTGCACCGGACTTATAAGTCAACACTCATGCTCTGGAAGGATCTTCCACCATGAAATGAAGACCCCTTTCATCATACGCTTGTATCGTATTCAACCAGAAACCCTGCTGGGCGAAAGTGCCGTGGTGAATCTCTGGCTCAACGGGGAACTTTACTGGTGGTTCGATGCCCCGCTGAATGTTGTTCGGGTAGGAAGGGACGTGGATTTCGAACACATCCCCCCGGAATGCCCGGATTGTCCACCCTTGCCGAACTCGGTATTGATGCCTTGATATACGGTAGCCGCCTCAAAAATTCCATCTGCCTGCTGCTGGCGGCAACGATGGTTACCGGCCTATGGCAGGGCACCCGCCCCCACCTGTTCCACACCGCCGTCAGCCCCTACAAGGCCTATCGGATCGAATACTACGAAGCCTCTTTCCTGCAAGGACTATTGCATCGCGATTTCAAGATGCCTGCATTCGTGAGGCTGTACCGCGTCCAGTCGGACATTTTGATCGGCGAAAGCAAGGTGGTCGATCTCTGGATGAATGGAAAGCTTTACTGGTACACGGAAGACCCCATGAACAAGGTACGAGTGGGCCGTGACGTGGTTTTCGAGAATGTTCCGTCGGAATGCACCGGCTGCCCACCGCTGCCCGACTCAGCAGTGATGCCCTGAACTGTCCAGGGGAGGTCTTGCCCATCACATTCACCCTCCAAGGCAACGCACGCCCTGGATATGAAACGGGCCTCACCCTCTGGAACCAGCACTTCCGCACCCATGACCACCACCCGTCGATTCAAGGTAGCTGCCCTGCTCCTCGGCATTGCAGTGCTCGGGATCACCCTCCGCAGTCTCGCCACCCCTGAATACCAAAGAAGCCACTACAGCCCCCGGCGCGTCTATCGGCTCGATTACTACGAAGCCTCATGGCGACAGCGGCTCATGCACTGGGATATGAAATATCCCCATGTGATCCGCTTGTACCGCGTCGAACCAGAAACCTTGTTGGGCGAAAGCGACGTCGTCGATCTCTGGTTGAATGGGGATATCAATTGGTGGATCGATCCTCCGCTCAACGTCGTGCGCATCGGCCGCGACGTCGTCTTCGAAAACATCCCCCCCGAATGCACCGGCTGCCCGCCCCTCCCCGATTCCGCCGTCATGCCCTGACGACCCTCCCGCCCAAGAAAAACGGCACCCGAAGGTGCCGTCTTTCCCAATCGTGGAAGAGGAGGTGCCCTGGGCGGGTCAGTCCTCGACGAAGGCTTCCTCGCGCTTCTTGCTCACGGCCGGCAGCAGCACGATGATGAGCAGCAGCACGGCGGCGGCGAGCAGGCCGGCGGAGATCGGGCGCGTGACGAACACGCTCCAGTCGCCGCGCGACAGCAGCAGCGCGCGGCGCAGGTTCTCTTCCATCATCGGGCCGAGGATGAAGCCCAGCAGCAGGGGCGCCGGCTCGGTGCCCAGCTTGTGGAAGATATAGCCGATGAAGCCGAAGATGCCGACCAGCCACACGTCGAACGTGTTGTTGTTCGTGCCGTACACGCCCACCGCGCAGAACAGCACGATGGAGGGGAACAGCCAGCGGTAGGGCACGGTGAGCAGCTTGATCCACATGCCGATCAGCGGCAGGTTCAGGATGATCAGCATCGCGTTGCCGAGCCACATCGAGGCGATCAGGCCCCAGAACAGCTCGGGGTTGCTGGTCATCACCTGCGGGCCGGGCTGGATGTTGTGGATGGTCATGGCACCCACCATCAGCGCCATCACGGCGTTGGGCGGGATGCCCAGCGTCAGCAGCGGGATGAAGGAGGTCTGCGCGCCGGCGTTGTTGGCCGACTCGGGAGCCGCCACGCCGCGGATGTTGCCCTTGCCGAAGGGCACTTCGCCCGGCTTCAGCTTGGTCTTCTTCTCGATGGTGTAGGCCGCGAAGGCCGCCAGCAGCGCGCCGCCGCCGGGCAGGATGCCCAGGGCCGCGCCCAGGGAAGTGCCGCGCAGCACGGCGGGGATCATGCGCTTGAAGTCTTCCTTGGTGGGGAACAGGCCCTGCACCTTGGCCGTGAACACCTCGCGGTCGTCCTCGGGCTTGGAGAGGTTGGCGATGATTTCACCGTAGCCGAACACACCCATGGCGATCACGACGAAGTTGATGCCGTCGGTCAGTTCGGGAATGTCGAAGCTGTAGCGGGCCACGCCCGAGTTCACGTCGGTACCCACGAGGCCGAGCAGCAGGCCCAGCACGATCATGGCCACGGCCTTGAGCAGCGAGCCCGAGGCCAGCACCACGGCGCCGATCAGGCCCAGCACCATCAGCGAGAAGTATTCGGCAGGGCCGAACTTGAAGGCGACTTCGGTCAGCGGCGGCGCGAAGGCGGCCAGGATCAGCGTGCCCACGCAGCCCGCGAAGAACGAGCCCAGGCCGGCGGCGGCGAGCGCCGGGCCCGCGCGGCCCTTGCGCGCCATCTGGTAGCCGTCGATCACGGTCACCACCGAGGATGACTCGCCCGGCAAGTTCACGAGAATCGCGGTGGTCGAGCCCCCGTACTGCGCGCCGTAGTAAATGCCGGCCAGCATGATGAGCGCGGCCACGGGCGGCAGCGCGTAGGTGGCGGGCAGCAGCATGGCGATGGTCGCCACGGGCCCGATGCCGGGCAGCACGCCGATCAGCGTCCCCAGGATACAGCCGATCAGGCAGTAGATGAGGTTCTGGAAGGTGAAGGCGACGCCGAAGCCGGTCGCCAGGTTGTCAAACAATTCCATGGTTTTCGATGCTCCCGCTCAACCCGAAATGAAACTGGGCCACACGGGGAACTGCAGTTTCAGCGCCCACACGAAAGCCACGTAGCTGCCCACCGCGAGGATGGTGGCGAGGATGAACACTTCCTTGGCGTTGAAGGTCTCGCCCGCCAGGCTCGCGATGAACACGAGCGCGTAGATGGCGACGATCAGGCCCATGGCCGGCACGCCGAAGCTCGGCAGGCCGGCGAGCAGCACGCCGAACGCGAAGTTGGAAGCGAGGATGAAGAACAGCGGCTTCCAGGCCCACTTGCCGATCTTGTCGCCATCGGCGCTCTCCACCACGGTGGCGTAGAACGTGATGGCCGCACCCAGGATGGCGAGCAGGATTCCCAGGATCAGCGGGAAATACCCCGGACCCATGCGCGCGCCGTTGCCGACGCTGTAGTTGGTGGCACCGACCGCGAAAGCGACCCCGACCCCCATGAACATGAGGCCTGAGAAGAAATCTTTCTGGCTCTTTATTTTCACGAAACGACTCCTTACACGAAGTTGACGGGCGATTGTGCAATCACCCCCCCTGCCACATCGATGTGGATACCACCTATCCGGCACCTAGGGAAAACCGCAACGCACCCAGCGAGAACGCCGTCCCGGAGGCCGGGACGGATTTCGGGATTTTCGCTGTACGGAACGGAGGATCAGGCGGCAGGCGGCGGCGCGCCCCGGTCACGTGACTCGAGCGGCGGCGTGGCGGCGATGACCTCTTCCAGCGTGGTCACGCCTTCGGCCACGCGCAGCGCGCCCGCCAGCCGCAGCGGGCGCATGCCGTCCTGCAATGCCTGCCGCCGCAGCGCGTCGATGGAGGGCGACTGGGTGATGCGCTCCTTCAGCGCTTCGCTCACGGTGAGCAGTTCGTAGAGCCCCATGCGGCCGTGGAAGCCCGTCATGCGGCAGTCCACGCAGCCCACCGGCCGGTAGGGGTGGTAGCCGCCGGTGATCTTCCAGGGCCGCACCACTTCGGCCAGGCGCTCGATGCCCGCCGCCTCGTCGCGCTGGCGGCACTGCCGGCAGAGCATGCGCACCAGCCGCTGCGCGAGCACGCCCAGCAGGGTGGCGTTGATGAGATAGGGCGGCACGCCCAGCTCCATCAGCCGGCTGATGGCCGAGGGGGCGTCGTTGGTGTGCAGCGTGGAGAACACCAGGTGGCCCGTGAGCGCGGCCTGCACGGCCATGTCGGCCGTCTCCAGGTCGCGGATCTCGCCCACCATCAGGATGTCCGGATCCTGCCGCATGAGCGCGCGCAGGCCTTCCGCGAAGCTGAAATCGAGCTGCGGCTGCACCTGCGTCTGGTTGAAGCTCGGCTCGATCATCTCGATCGGGTCCTCCACCGTGCTCACGTTCACCTCCTCGGTGGCCAGGCGCTTGAGCGTGGAGTAGAGCGTCGTGGTCTTGCCCGAGCCGGTGGGCCCGGTCACCAGGATGATGCCGTGCGGCCGCTGCACCAGCGCCTCCCAGCGCTGCGCGTCGTGCGGCGAGAAGCCCAGCGCGTCCAGATCCTTGACCGTGTTGTCCGGGTCGAAGATCCGCATCACCATCTTCTCGCCGAAGGCCGTGGGCAGGGTCGAGAGGCGCATTTCCACCTCGTCGCCGCGCGGGTTGCGGGTCTTGATGCGGCCGTCCTGCGGGCGGCGCTTCTCGACCACGTCCATGCGGCCCAGCAGCTTCACGCGCGACACCATGGCGTTCAGCACGCCCATGGGCATCTGGTACACCGGATGCAGCACCCCGTCGATGCGGAAGCGGATCACGCCCTGCTCGCGCCGCGGCTCCAGGTGGATGTCGCTCGCGCGCTGGTCGAAGGCGTACTGCCAGAGCCAGTCCACCACCTTGACCACGCCCTGGTCGTTGGCGTCCAGCTGCTTGTTGCTGCGGCCCAGTTCCACCAGTTGCTCGAAGCTGCTGCCCGCGCTCGCGCCGCCGGCTTTCTGCGCCGCCTTCACCGACTTGGCCAGCGCGAAGAATTCCGCCGTGTAGCGGTGGATGTCCTGGGGGTTGGCGACCACGCGGCGCACCGTCCGGCGCGACTGGCGCTCCACCTCGGCCACCCAGTCGTCGATGAACGGCTCGGCGGTGGCCACCACGATCTCGCGCGGCGAGACCTGCACGGGCAGCACCCGGTGCCGCTCCGCGTAGCTCGCGCTCATCATGTCGGCCACGCGGCCCACGTCCACCTTGAGCGGATCGATGCGCAGGTAGGCCAGGCCGCTGCGGCCGGCCAGGTATTCGGTCAGGCTCTCCAGGTCCAGCGGCCTGCCGTCGCTCGCGCGCGCCATCGCCACGCTGGCCAGCCGCACCAGCGGATGCTGCCGGCTCTCGGCCTGCGAGCAGCGCGCGATGGTGCGCGCGGCCTCCTCCTGCGAGATCACGCCGTCGGCGCGCAGCCACTCGACGATGCGGCGCCAGTCGAGGGGGCCCGCGAAGCCGGCCGGCGCCGCAGGCCCGGCAGCGTCATGAGGGGGAGGCAGGCTGCGGCTCATCGCGCGTCACTCCACCGGCTTGAACACGCGCGGCCACTTCGCCGCGGGCAGGTCCCACCGCGCCTGCACCGCATCGGCGCGGGCCAGCAGGTCGGCACGGCGCGGCCGCGACGGCGTGCGCTGGGCCAGCACCACCGTGTTGCCCTCGCGCGTGGGCTTGAAGGCCCAGAGCGCGTCGGCGCCGAAGGCCTCGGCCATGCGCCCGAGGCTGCGCTCGTAGCTGGAGGACCGGCCGAAGAGGTTCACCGTCATCGCGCCGTCCTCGGTGAGCAGCGCGCGGCAGTCGGCATAGAACTCCGCGCTGTCGAGCACCGGCGCCGCGGCCTCGTGGTCGTACAGGTCCACGGCCAGCGCATCGACCGTGCCGTGCCACTCGGGCTTGCGGATCTCCTGCGCGGCATCGGCCAGCACCACGCGCAGCTTCGGCCCGTCGGGCGGCAGCTTGAACCATGCGCGGCACACGGCCAGCACCTGCGGGTTGAGCTCGATCGCCGTGCAGCACATGCGCAGCTTCTTGTGGCAGAACTTGGTGATCGCGCCCGCCCCCAGGCCCAGCTGCATCGCGTGCCGCTTGCCCACGCTCGCCGGCTCCACGAACAGCAGCCACGCCATCATGCGCTGCACGTACTCCAGTTCGATGTCGAAGGGATCGTCGATGCGCATGGAGCCCTGGATCCAGGGCGTGCCCAGGTGCAGGTGGCGCACGTCGCCGTCATCGGAAACGCTGACTTCGGGCAGCTCGGCGGCTGCGGCTTTCTTGCGGGTGGTCATTCAATCCATCAATCCAAAGGGGGCCAGCGCCTCGGCCCAGGCGGCACGCTTGCGCTCGAAGCTCCAGGACGCGTTCGCGGGGCTGGTGGAGGGCAGGCGCAGCGACGGCACCGGGCCTTCCTGCAGCCCGGCCGGCAGGCCCAGGGCCGCGCGCACGGCGCGTGCGTGCCTGAAGCTTTCCCCGCCATTGTGGGCGATGGCCGAAAGGCGCGGGCAGCGCGGCCGCAGCGCCGCGAAATCGTTCACCGCAGCGTTGCGGATGCTGGTGTCCAGGCTGCCCTCGCGCTCGCAGGCCGCATACACGTCCCACAGCCCCAGCCCGCGGTCCAGCAGCCAGGCGCAGCGCTCGGCGTAGCGGTCTCGGCCGGGCAGCGGGTGCCGCGGCCACAGCGCCTGCAGGATGGGCCAGAAATGGTTCTGCGGATGCCCGTAGTACTGCCCCGCGCGCAGCGACGCCACGCCAGGGAAGCTGCCCAGCACCAGCACCACCGTGCGCTCCGAGACGACCGGCGCCAGCCCCGCCAGGCGTGCGGGCGCGGCGGGCTGCGGGTCGGCGGGGGGGCTATCGGGGGAAAGGGACGACTGGGGCGAACGGGGCATGCGTGCCTATGGTAGCCATTCGGTGGCCGTGCGGCGGGCCTGCGCAGGCGCCGGCAGCAGCTCCGCCAGCCGCGGCAGCGCCGCCAGGGAATTCGCGTGCGCGACCCGGGCCAGCGCCTCCACCGGCATGCCGCGCAGCTCCGCCACCACCTGCGCGATGCGCGGCAGCTCGCCCGGCGTGTTGCGCGCCGGCGCCGCGCCTGCCGCCCGCTCGGCGGCCGTCACGTAGAGCCAGTGCGGCGGGATGTCCGGCGCGTCGGTCTCCAGCACGATCGCCTCCAGCGGCAGCTCCGCCGCCAGCCGGCGCAGCTGCAGCGCGCGATCGAAGGTCACCGCCCCGCCGAAGCCGAGCTTGAACCCCAGGTCGATGAAGGCGCGCGCCTGCTGCAGGCTGCCGTTGAACGCATGGGCGATGCCCCCCTCGGCACCGACGTCGCGCAGGCCCTTGAGCACCTTGTCCACCGACCGCCGGGTGTGCAGGATCACGGGCAGCCGGCTGCGCCGCGCGAGCCGCAGCTGCTCGCGGAAGAAATGCTCCTGCCGCGCCGGGTCCAGGTCCTTCACGAAGAAGTCGAGCCCGATCTCGCCCACGGCCACGAGGCGCGGGTCCGCCGCATGCTGCTCCAGCGCCCGCGCCAGCACGCCGAGATCGCCATCCTCCGCCCGGCCCGTGAAAAGCGGGTGGATGCCCAGCGCATAGCTGTCGCCGTGGCGGTGCGCCAGCGTGCGGACGGCCTCCAGGTTGCCCCGCTCCACCGCGGGCAGGACGCAGTGCGCGACGCCGGCCCGCGCCGCGTCCGCGCGCACCCGGTCCAGGTAGTCCCGGCCCGCATGGGCTTCGAACTCGTCGAGGTGGCAGTGGGTATCGATCCAGGCATCCATCCCCCGAGCATGCCAGCACCCGGGGCGGCGTGCGCGTCGGCCATCTCCGGCGGCATCCGCAGGTTGTCTCCCGGCCCTGAAACACGCGGACACATGCGCGGCGGGCGGTTCCGTGCTACCGTCGCCGGGAACCGCCTGCCCGGCGCACGACGCCGCGCGCGGGCCCCCTGACCCGAGGTGACCGCATGCCCAGGCCCGCCCGCTACAGCAGCTCCCGCCGCGCGCCGGCCGCGGCCTCCGCGCCCCATCCTGTCCCGGCCGGGTCCGGCGGCGCCCAGCCTCCGCACGCCCCGCCGCCCCCGGGAACGCCCCCGGCGGCCCCGGCCGCTGCCGGCACGCCGGCGCCCGCGGCCCGGCGCCCCTGGCGCAAACAGCTCGGCGGTGCGCTGGCGGCCATGCTGGTGGCCGCCGGCTTCGGCTGGCTGGCCTGGCGCATGCCGCCGCCGGCGCCGCGCATCACCCAGCAGGACATCGACGCGGCCGTGCTGCACACCCTCTCCACCCAGCCCCTGCCCTCGGCCGCCGCGCGCGCCGCCGAGGCCGTGGCCCCGTCGGTGGTGCGCGTCACCGGCTTCGCCCACACCAGGAAAGGCAAGGGCAAGGTGCAGGAGGAAGAGCGCGGCGTGGGCACCGGCATCGTGATCGTGGACAAGGGCGTGATCCTCACCAACCTGCACGTGGTGCGGGGCGCGTCGCGCATCCAGGTCACCTTCGCCGACGGCTCCGAAAGCGACGCGTCCCTGACCGGCGCCCAGCCCGCGAACGACCTCGCCGTGCTGCAGGCGCACCGCGTGCCGGACGACCTGCAGGCCGCGCCGCTGCGCTCCACGCAGGGACTCAAGCCCGGCGACGGCGTGGTAGCCATCGGCTTTCCCTTCGGCATCGGGCCTTCGGTCTCGGCCGGCGTGATCTCGGGCCTGCAGCGCGAATTCGATTCGCCCCAGGGCAAGCAGGAGATGCGCAACCTCATCCAGTTCGACGCCGCCGCCAACCCCGGCAATTCCGGCGGCCCGCTCGTCACGCTCGACGGCGAGGTCGTGGGCATCGTCACCGCCATCCTCAACCCCACGCCCGCGCGCACCTTCATCGGCATCGGCTTCGCCGTGCCCATCGAGAACGCCGCCGAGGCCGCGGGCTCGCCGCCGTTCTGACCTTTCGCCAGGAGCCTCCATGGACATCACCCCGCCCCCGACGGCCGCCGCCACCGCCACGCTGATGGAGCAGATCCTCTACGAGGTCAAGCGCGTGGTGGTCGGCCAGGACCGCTTCCTGGAGCGCGTGATGGTCGCCATGCTCGCGCAGGGCCACCTGCTGGTCGAAGGCGTGCCGGGCCTGGCCAAGACCCTCACCGTGAAGACGCTCGCGGGCACCGTGCACGGCACCTTCAAGCGCATCCAGTTCACGCCCGACCTCGTGCCCGCCGACCTCGTCGGCACGCGCATGTACCACCAGCGCACGGGCGAGTTCGCCACCACGCTCGGGCCGGTGTTCACCCACCTGCTGCTGGCCGACGAGATCAACCGCGCGCCCGCCAAGGTGCAGAGCGCGCTGCTGGAGGTGATGCAGGAGCGGCAGGTCACCATCGCGGGCGAGACGCACACCCTGCCACGCCCCTTCCTCGTCATGGCCACGCAGAACCCCATCGAGACCGAGGGCACCTACCAGCTCCCGGAGGCCCAGGTGGACCGCTTCATGATGAAGGTGCTCATCGGCTACCCCACCGAGGAGGAAGAGTTCGTCATCGCCCAGCGTGCCCTCGCCGAGCCCGTGCAGGTGGCCTCCGTGGCCACCACGGAGCAGCTCGCCGCGCTGCAGGCCGAATGCCGGCGCGTGTACGTCGATCCGTCCCTGCTGCAGTACGCCGTGCGCCTCGTGGCCGCCACGCGCGCACCCGCGCAGTACGGCCTGCCCGAACTCGAACCACGCATCGCCTGCGGCGCCAGCCCGCGCGCCACCATCCACCTGGCCGAGGGCGCCCGCGCCCTGGCCATGCTGCGCGGGCGTGCCTACGTGCTGCCCGAGGACATGGCCGACCTCGCGCCCGACGTGCTGCGCCACCGCATCACGCTCTCGTACGAGGCGCTCTCGGACGGGCTCGATGCCGATGCCCTCATCGCCCAGCTCATGGCGCGGCTGCCAGCGCCGGCCCGCCCGCTCGCGCACGATGCCCAGAACGAGGTGCTCCATGCCGCCGCGCAGCGGGCCTGACGCCGCGGCAGCGCGCGCGGCGCCGCTGCCCGCCGCCGGCCTGGCCACGGGCGCCGCGGACCGCCTGCTGCGCCGGCTCGAATGGACCGTGCTGCGCCGCCTCGACGGCCTGCTCCAGGGCGATTACCGAACGCTGCTGCACGGCGCGGGCGTGGACCTGGCGGACCTGCGCGAATACCAGGCGCACGACGACGTGCGCCACATCGACTGGAACGTCACCGCGCGGCTCGGCACGCCCCATGTGCGCGTCTTCTCCGAAGACCGCGAGATGGCCGCCTGGTTCCTGCTCGACCTCAGCCCCTCGGTGGACTTCGGGCCGCCGGGGGAGACCAAGCGCGACCGGCTCACCTGCTTCGTCGCCGTGCTCGCGCGGCTGCTGGCGCGCCACGGCAACCGCGTGGGCGCCCTGCTCTTCGGCCACGGTGCCACCGCCACCGTGCTGCCGCCGCGCACCGGCCGCACCCATGTGCTGCGCCTCATCGACGCGCTGGCGCCCGCGGGCCCGCCCGGATCCTCGCCGCCCGGCACCACCGAGCTGCACCGGCTACTGGATTCGGCCGCGCCCGTGCTCCGGCGGCGCTCGACGGTGTTCGTGGTGTCCGATTTCCTCAGTGCCCCCGGCTGGGAAAAGCCCCTCGCACAGCTCGCGCAACGCCACGACGTGGTCGCCGTGCGGCTGCTCGACCCGCTGGAAATGGCGCTGCCCGACGTGGGCGTGCTGCACCTGCGCGATCCCGAGACCGGCGAGCAGCTGACGGTGGACACGCGCGACCGCGCCTTCCGCCAGCGCTTCGCCCACCTCGCCGCCGAGCGCGAAGCCGCGCTGCGCTCGGCCCTGGCGCGCGCGGGCGCGGACACGCTCGAACTCGCCACCGACGACGACCTGCTCGACGCGCTGGTGCGCTTCATGGAACTGCGCGGCCAGCCCGTGCGGGCCCGCCGGCGGGTGCGCGCCTGAACGGCGGACGCGCCGGCCCAACGAACGACAAGGAAGGAGCCGCCCATGGTTTTTCTCTGGCCCGACCTTCTCTGGCTGCTGCTCGCGCTGCCCGTGCTGGTGGTGCTCTACGCCTGGCTGCTGCGCCGCCGCCGTTCCACCGTGCTGCACTACCCGGCCCTGGCCCTGGCGCGCGAAGCCCAGGGCGCACGCACCCGCTGGCGGCGCCATGTGCCGCCGCTGCTCTTCCTGCTCGGGCTGGCGGCGCTGCTGGTCGCGGCCGCGCGGCCGCTGGCGGTGCTCACCCTGCCCTCGCAGCAGCAGACCATCATGCTGGCCATGGACGTGTCGGGCAGCATGCGCGCCGCCGACGTGCACCCCGACCGCCTCACCGCCGCCCAGGACGCCGCCAAGGCCTTCATCGCCGAGCTGCCGCGCCACGTGCGCGTGGGCATCGTGGCCTTCGCAGGCAGCGCGCAGCTCGCCCAGCTGCCCACGCAGAACCACGAAGACCTCTTCAAGGCCATCGACAGCTTCCAGCTGCAGCGCGGCACGGCCACGGGCAACGGCATCCTGCTGTCGCTCGCCACCCTGTTCCCCGACACCGGCATCGACGTCTCCGCCCTCGGCGGCCGGCAGGCCATGCTGCGCCCGCAGTCCATGGACGAAATCGGCCGCCCGCCGCACCGCGGCGGCACCGGCAAGGGCGCGGACCGGCCCGCGCCCGTGGCCCCGGGCTCCTACACCTCGGCCGCCATCATCATGCTCACCGACGGCCAGCGCACCACCGGCGTCGATCCGATGGAGGCCGCGCAATGGGCGGCCGACCGCGGCGTGCGCGTCTATACCGTGGGCGTGGGCACCGTGGCCGGCGAGACCATCGGCTTCGAGGGCTGGTCCATGCGCGTGCGCCTGGACGAAGACACGCTCAAGGCCGTGGCCCAGCGCACCAACGCCGAATACTTCCACGCGGCCACCGCTGCCGACCTGAAGAAGGTGTACGAAACCCTCAGCTCCCGCCTCACCGTGGAGAAGAAGGAAACCGAAATCTCCGCCCTGCTGGCGCTCGCGGGCGCGGCCCTGCTGGTGCTGGCGGGCCTGCTGTCGCTGTGGTGGTTCGGCCGGGTGCTGTAGCGCGCCGTCCCCCCGGGCTCACGCCGGGTTGTCGATCTCGATGAAGCGGTGCTCTATGCCCAGCGCCGCCGCCACGTGCGCGGCCGCCGCGGGCGCGCCGTAGCGCTCGGTCGCATGGTGGCCCGCCGCGAGGAAGGCCACGCCCGTCTCCCGCGCCAGGTGCGCCTGCGGCTCGGAGATCTCGCCCGTGATGAAGGCATCGGCCCCCGCCGCGATCGCCCCCTCGAAGAATCCCTGCGCGCCACCCGTGCACCAGGCCACGCGGCGGATCGGCCGGCCCGGCCCGGCGTCCCCCGGTGCGACCAGGGTCACCGGCCGGCCCAGCGCCGCCTCCACCCGCGCGGCGAGCGTGGCCGCATCCGCGATGTCGGCCGGCGCGCAGAAACCCAGGTCCTGCTCGCCGAAGCGCACATCGGCCGGCGCGAACCCCAGCACGCGGCCCAGCTGGGCGTTGTTGCCCAGCTCCGGATGCGCGTCCAGCGGCAGGTGGTAGGCGAAAAGGTTGATATCGTGGGCCAGCAGCCGCTGCAGGCGCTGCTTCATCCAGCCCGTCACCCGCCCGTCCTGGCCGCGCCAGAACAGGCCGTGGTGCACGAACACTGCATCCGCCCCGTCCGCGATGGCCGCGTCGATCAGCGCGCGGCTCGCCGTCACGCCGCTCACGATGCGGCGGATGCGCTCGCGGCCCTCCACCTGCAGGCCGTTCGGGCCGTAGTCCTTGAAGCGGGCCGGCTGCAGCAGGTCGTCGAAGGCCGCGAGCAGCGACTGCCGGGAAACCCCGGGTGCCAGGCCATCCGTGGGAGAGGGTACAACTGAGTCCGTCATGCACGGCATTGTGGCAGGGCGCGCACCAGGGAGGGGTGCCGCCCATGAACCCGCCGGCACGACCAGAACGAACAACCGGAACGACCGGCAAGGGCCCGCGCGGCCCCGCGGCATGCACCGCCGCCGGCATACGAGAAGGAGGGATCCCATGTGACGACCGCCACCGCACCACGCCGCGGGCGCTGAACGCCGCCCGTCCGGGCACGCCATCGCGCCCGTGCCCCGCTCGCTCCACCACACCCCGACAACGAAAGCCACCCATGCCCCACGCATCCCGCCATCTTTCCGTGAACCGCGTCCGGCTCTACCAGGCCGCCCAGACCGCGTCCCACACCACCTTTCCCGTCAAGGGCCAGGGCACCGTCTCCGTGCTGCCGGCCGACGTGCCCGAGGCGCTGGACATCGTCCTGCACCAGGACATGCCCTTCACCCCCGCCGGCAACGCCTGCGGCCTCACCATCGGCCGCGCCGGCATCGTCCTGTGGATCGTGCGCCACGGCAAGAGGCACCCCATCGCGCACGCCGAAGCCCCCGAGCTGCGCCTGGACCCGCCGGGCACCCACCAGCCCTACTGGCTGAGCCTGGACAGCAACAACCGCCGCATCCGCTACGGCAAGGGAGAAATGCTGCGCGCCCTGATGCTCTACGAGTTCACCTGGCCGGACAAGAACGACCCGGACGGCATGGACGCCCTGTGCCGGCAGCTGCGCCACGTCAGCGTGCGCGGCGCCACCGGCGTGCAGCTCGCCACGCTCCAGATCCCCGTGAACCTCGATCCGCCGCCCCACCTGATCGCCCCGGCGGAAGTGACCATGGAAAGCATCGCCGCCAACCGCGCCAGCGTCGCGGGCGACCTGCCCCTGGCCTGCCAGCGCCTCTACGACAACGTCGCCGGGCCGGGCATGAACCTCTCGCCGCCGGACTTCCCCGAATTCGCCCAGGCCATCCAGTACTCCATCGCCACGCCCGGCGCGCTGTGCCACACCAAGCTCCAGGAAAAGGACCCGAGCTTCGGCTACCTGCGCGTCACGCTGGACTCCAACCAGGGCGACTCCCCCGGCCAGCCCTACGTCCTGGAAATCTGGCCCGCGGGCAACGGCTCGCCCATCCACGACCATGGCCAGGCCTGCGCCGTCATCAAGGTGCTGCACGGGCAGATCCAGATCTCGTGGTTCAGCGCGCTCAGCCCCCACATCGAGCAGCCCTGGGGCAGCACCATCGCGCACGCGGGCGAGGTCACCTTCCTCACGCCCGACTACTACCAGATCCACCAGCTCAAGAACCCGTCGCCCCGCGAAGGCGGCCAGTTCTGCGCGACCATCCAGTGCTACCGCTACGCGGACGACAACATCGTCCACTACGAGTACTTCGACTACATCGACGAGAAGAAGCAGACCATCGAGCACTTCCTGCCCGACTCGGACTGGGAATACCTGGAGTTCAAGCGGCTGATCCAGGAGGAATGGAAGGCGGCCATGTCCGGGCAGCGGCCCGCCACGGCCTGAGCGCGGCGCGGGCATCCGCCGCAGGATGCCCGCCGCTTCAAGAAAGGCCCGTTCAGGCCCGCGCAGGCGCCGGCTGCCAGCCGCGCGAGGCCAGGGGCACGAAACCCAGCACGAAGCCCAGCAGCCCCATGGCCGCCACGTAGTGCGCCGGCGCCATCGGGTCGCGCTGCATCCACACCGTCAGCAGCACCGGCGTGATGCCGCCGAACACCGCATAGGCCATGTTGTAGGAGAAAGAAAGCCCCGAGAACCGCACTTCCGGCGGGAAGGCGCGCACGCCCACGATCGGCAGCAGCGCGATCGACCCCACGAAAAAGCCCACCAGCGCATAGTTGCGCACCAGCGTCTCCGGCGTGCCCGGCAGGCCCAGGTAGAACAGGTACGAGGTCAGGAACAGGCCGCCCCAGCCCACCAGCATCACCGCCCGGGTGCCGAAGCGGTCGGTGGCCCAGCCCATCACCACGCAGCCGATGGTCAGCGTGAGCGTGGCCACGGCATTGGCCTCCAGCGCCAGCGTGGCGGGCAGGTGGAACACCTTCTGCAGGTACGACGGCGTGATCAGCACCACCACCACCACCGCGGTGGACAGCACCCAGGTCATCAGCGCCACCAGCAGCATCGCGCCCTTGTGGTCGCGGAAAATCGTCTTGAGCGGCAGCTCGCGCGCCACGGCGCGGCGCGCGGCCAGCTCCTGGAACACCGGCGTCTCGTGCAGGAAGCGGCGCAGGTACACCGACACCAGGCCGAACACGCCGCCCAGGATGAACGGAATGCGCCAGGCGAAGCCCTGCACCTCGGCAGGCGTGTACGTGCGGTTGATGGCGATCGCCACCAGCGAGCCCAGCAGGATGCCGCCCGTGATGCCGGCCGTCAGCGTGCCCACGCCCAGGCCGTAGCGGTTCTTCGGCACGTGCTCGGCCACGAACACCCAGGCGCCGGGCATCTCGCCGCCGATGGCCGCGCCCTGCAGCACGCGCATCGCCAGCAGCAGCAGCGGCGCCGCCACGCCGATGCTCGCGTAGGTGGGCAGCAGGCCGATCACCAGCGTGGGCACGGCCATCAGGAAGATCGACAGGCTGAACATGCGCTTGCGGCCCAGCTTGTCGCCAAAGTGGGCGATCACGATGCCGCCGATCGGCCGGGCCAGGTAGCCCGCAGCGAAGATGCCGAAGGTCTGCAGCTGCCGCAGCCAGTCGGGCATGTCGGCCGGGAAGAACAGGCCGCTCACCACCGTGGCGAAGAACACATAGATCACGAAATCGTAGAACTCGAGCGTGCCGCCCAGCGCGGAAAGGCCCAGGGTCTTGTAGTCGCTGCGCGTGAGCGGTCGATGGGGCTGCGCGGCGTCGGCGCTCGCGGCAGCGGAAGAGAAGGAAGTCATGGCGTGGTCCGGAAATGCACGGGTGCGGCCCGGGCACGGCCACGCATGCGGCGGCGCCAGGGCTTTCTCTTGCGGCCGCCGGACCGGAGCGGAGCGTAGCGGGTGGCGCGGGCTGCAAGGCCGGCCGCGGGGATGCAGTGCGGGCGGCCGGGGCACGGGGCCGGGGCTGGAAGAAAAAAGAAAGAAAAACGAGAAACGGAAAACGAAAGCAAAAGGCCGCGGGTAGCGGCCATGCCCCGATTTTAGGGTTTTCCCTCCGGTGCCCGCGCACGCGCCCGAATGCCCCCCTCATCGCGCAGGGCGCAGTCGGCATGCCCTCCCACGGCCCACGGCCGCGCAAAGTGGCGACAATGTGGGCCTTTGCCGCCCCACCTGTCACCATGAAGCGCTTCTGGCTGCTGTTTTCCCAGGCCGTGACCGTGTTCGTCGCCGCCTACTTCGTCGTCGCCACCCTGCAACCGGACTGGATCCGGCGCGGCGCCACGCGCAGCGGCGCCGGCATCTCGCTCATCGAGGCGCCGCCCGCCCCCTCCTCCCAGCCCGTGGCGGGCAGCTTCAGCGCGGCGGTGCGCAAGGCGGCCCCGGCCGTCGTCAGCATCAACACCAGCAAGGCCGTGCGCAACCCGCGCAGCAACGACCCCTGGTTCCAGTTCTTCTTCGGCGACCAGGGCGCACAGCAGACGCAGACCGGCCTGGGCAGCGGCGTGATCGTGAGCCCGGACGGCTACATCCTCACCAACAACCACGTCGTCGAAGGCGCGGACGAGATCGAGGTCACCCTGGCCGACAGCCGCCGCACCCGCGCCACCGTGATCGGCACCGACCCGGACACCGACCTCGCCATCCTGAAGGTGGACCTCGACAAGCTGCCCGCCATGGTGCTGGGCAACTCCGACCAGCTCTCCGTGGGCGACCAGGTCCTCGCCATCGGCAACCCCTTCGGCGTCGGCCAGACCGTCACCAGCGGCATCGTCAGCGCCCTGGGCCGCAGCCAGCTCGGCATCAACACCTTCGAGAACTTCATCCAGACCGACGCCGCCATCAACCCCGGCAACTCCGGCGGCGCGCTGGTGGACATCAACGGCAACCTGATGGGCATCAACACCGCCATCTACTCCCGCTCCGGCGGCAGCATGGGCATCGGCTTCGCCATCCCCGTCTCCACCGCCAAGCTGGTGCTCGACGGCATCGTCAAGGACGGCCAGGTCACCCGCGGCTGGATCGGCGTGGAACCCAACGAACTCTCGCCCGAACTCGCCGCCACCTTCGGCGTGCGCGCCACCGAAGGCGTCATCATCACCGGCGTCCTGCAGGACGGCCCCGCCGCCCGCGCCGGCATCCGCCCCGGCGACGTGATCGTGCGCGTGGGCGACAAGCCCACCGACAACGTCTCCGCCCTGCTCAGCGCCGTCGCGGCCCTGAAGCCGGGCGAGCCGGCGGCGTTCCAGCTGCAACGGGGGGATGCGCAGCTGGAGTTGAATGTGGTGCCTGGGACGAGGCCGCAGCAGAGGGGGCAGCGGCGGTGAGGAATGGCAGCTACTCGCTTATAACGACTGTAAGATTCAGCCTCAAACCTGTTAATAGTTAGCTATAGTCTTCCAGGATCGCTACCGATGTGGAGCGTGATTGCATGCTAATAAATAGCCACGCATGCCGTACTTACCGTCGATGTGATCACGGGCATCGTTAAACATGTCCTTACGATGACCAAGGACTCGCGCAATTGAGATCAATCGACAACAATGCTCCCTGCCTGCCAGACGAGGAGCATTGATGAGTAATAAAGATTCAAAGAGCGCGCAAGCAGCCACCCGCCGTACTTTAGATATCGACTACGATATTCCTTTGAAGACTGATTCTGCCCTTCAACGGGACAAGTTGTCACGTGAGGGATATGCAGAGATTGCTGCATCGGCTTTACGCAAGGTACCGTCGTCAGCAGGCTTAGTAGTCTCCATTGAAGGCGCATGGGGAAGCGGGAAGACATCAGCGCTCGCAATGATCGAGGCACTACTGTTAGAGGCCAACGACTTACCCTCGCCGCTGATCGTCCACTTCAACCCATGGCTTGTTGGGGACAAGGATGCGTTGCTACGTCACTTCCTTTCCAAGATCGCCAGCACGATTAATTTAGTTGATCACAGCCATAACGGGCAGAAGGTCGCGAAAGAGATCAAAGCCTATGCCAAAGTACTTGACCTAGTGAAATTTATTCCTGGCGCAGAACCCTGGGCCTCGATGATTAAATCTGTCGTCGAGGCTGGAGGCGAGGCAACAGCCGCCATATCAGATTATAAGGCGCCAGATATTGAAAACTACAAACTTCGGGTGGAGAAAGCACTCCAAAATCTAGATCGCCCAATAATCGTTTTCATTGATGACATAGATCGTCTTTTCCCATCAGAAGTTTTTGAGATGGTCCGAATCATCAAAGCTGTGGGTGGCTTACCTCATCTAGGGTATGTAGTTGCTTGGGACCCAATATATGTCAGCGGGGCCCTTGAGAAGCTAGGCGTTCCTCAAGCCACGAGCTATCTGGATAAGATCGTTCAAGTGAGGATGCCGCTTCCGAGTCTTTCGTTGTTGGCACGAAGAAAGCTTATTGAGGACGCGCTCGATAGACTTGATTCAGAAGCACTACGCCAGCGTTTTCGCAATCAAGAAGATCGATTGGGGTCCCTGTACTACTCGGGCTTACGTGATCTCCTTGAGCAGCCAAGGGACGTTGCCCGTGTTTTCAACACAGTGAGAATGATGGAGCCATTGCTGCGAGACGAGATCGTCTTTGCTGATATTCTTGGGCTTGCAGCTCTATCTGTTAAAGCCCCGGACGTTTTTAACCTACTTCGAAAAAAACCGCGTTTTTTTGTGGGTACGTTGCCAGACGACCATGCTATCTCGAATAACTCGGAAGATTTGATTAAAGAAGGGGCAGAAGAGATAAAGGTATCCCTTGAAAGCTCAGGGGTAGCAAGCGCCGCGAAAAAGATGGTGCATTTCCTCTTCCCCAGAGTAGCCAGAGCAAATGACAGCTTCACTTTCGGAAGTGGTACGTATGCCGAAGGAAACATCTCTCATCCAGCAAAGTTGGCCATCGCCCTTCAGCTGAGTCTGACCGATGGGGATGTCAGTATCAAAGCTGCTAGACAGTATCTTCAGCGCCCATCTCAGCGGGACCCGGTGATCGCAGGACTTTCGATCGATAACTGCGATGAATTTATCGATCTGCTTGGAGAGGTTGGCGAGTCGTTACAGGGAGAAGGCATCACTGATTTAGATGAACTCTGCTTATCAATTGCAAGGTTAGTAGAGAAGCCGTTGTTCGTAGAACGCACGAAGTCAAACAGACGCGCACTTCGACTGCGAATTGAAGACATGGCATTGCGCACAATAGCCCTGCTGGTTCAGGCAACGGATAAGGAGCGTATTCTGACAATTTCAAAATTGATTGCAGAAGATCCGAAAGCACTTTCATGTGCAGCAGAAGTTGTGAAACGGGGTTGTTTAGATGATGGAGATCTATACTCAGACGGCATAGGATTAGCAGCGAACGACAAGGAGGAAGTTCTTCGAGCCTTTGCTGATAACGTTTTTAAAGCAGGAGAATCGGGTAGCCTTTTGAAGATGAATCATGCAGGATTCATCTTATGGACCATGGCACGGGTTGCTCCTCAAAAATGCCCAGCACTTTTCAGTTTTCTGAAAAAATCTGACTCCACCTTAGATCAGTTTGCTTTGTGCTTCCTTGGGGGAAGGTGGGACTCGACGAAGGGGACTTCTTATAGCCTGCCGAGCGATGCCTCTCTTCGTGAAGCGTATTGTCCTCTTGCCGATCTCAAGTCTCATGCAACAAGGCGACTGCAGGATGCGCACCTCAATTATCCAGAGCGTGCTGCTTGGCGTTCTGTAGTTGAGGAAAACCGCTTGTATGGCATTGACGGCACAGAAGCCAGATGAATTAATTATGCATTTGCGCTCACTGTAAGCAATTGATGAGCCCATTCACCCGCAAATGAAACAAAGCCGCAAGGGACAGCAGTGGTACTTCGGTATGAAGTGCCATGTCGGAGTGGATGCCAACTCGGGCCTAGTGCACCCGTTCCGCGTTCTCAACCGCAAATTCAAACACGCCAAGGTGCGCTACCGAGGACTGGCCAAGAACATCGCACAGCTGCACACGCTGTTGCGCTGACTAATCTCTGGTTGGCGCGGCGCGAATTGCTGGCTGCCTTGGCATAAGTGCGCCTGCAAATGGCCAAAAAGACCAAATTGGCCGTCAAACTGCAGCCGCGCACATATGAGCTTAGGAGAAACGGGCTTCGACAGCCTTGTACATCAAAGGGCTGAGTGCATCTGCACACTCATGCGGATATTGTGCAGACCTCCCCTATCATCCACCGTTTAAAAATAGCTCTTTTTTCCAACCGCTATTGAAAACGATCAAAACCAGCAGCCTCTGCTATATCAGGCATCAATTCCGCCAGGGTTTCAGGAAAAAGGCATCCTCTATATACAGCCTTTGAGTAAACTGCATTCGGTGAAAAAACTTTAGCGATACCCACCTTGGCAATATCCTGGGCATACCGTTCAAGCTGAAAAAAACTCAAAACTTTATATGGATAATCGAATTTCATGCAGATCGGCAAGGCAGCATTTTGCAACGCAACTTCGACCAATGCATCAAGTCGCTCCTTCAACTGCGTAGTATGCAGACCCCAATCCTCTAAAGTTACAACCACCGAAAACACGGGCAAATCTGAGCTATTGAAGCCGGGGACGAAGCCTTGCATTGCATCTTGGATGTTTTTATAGTTTTGCACTACATAACCTGCCAGCACACGCAGATCGTTATCCATAGAGGCTCCAAGTCCTTCCATTTTCGCCGGAAGCGTCATGCGCTTTGCTTTACACTCTAGGAAAAGATGCCCAGTGTGATCACTTATAAGCCAATCCACACCCGCTTTCTCACTGTTACTACGCCAGTAAGGGCGCTCTCCATGGATTTCGACTTCTTTGCCGCCAAGTGCCGTCTTCAAAACTTTCCCGACATAAATCTCACATGCATCTCCAAATGCTTTTGCAAAAACATTCCCCTTTGCTTCGACAAGGTCATAATAAACACCATCCGTTACACGCCATACCAAAAGCTGCGGAATTGGAATAAATACTTTTTCGGGCGCAGACGAAAAGAAATTAATAGGACTCTTTCGTAGCGGGTTGAATGTATAAGCCCACTGCCGGCCATAAATTTGCTGAGACTTGGTTTGCAATCTCAGTTCTTCTATCGACGTCGCCGTCATTAGAAAGAACTGCTCTACCGTTTTTCTGTCCAGCCCTGGCAATTCAAAGAATTTTGAACGAGAAAGAGAAAATGAAGCATCCAAACACGAAAACACAGCCAATCCGATTTTCAACCAAGCCGAGAGTGGAATTTTTAGATCTGATTGGATGATCTCGGCCAATGGCTCATGTCGATAGATCTGTCCGTATCTGGCTATACGGGAAAACGTATCATCCGACCATAACATCTGCTGATGAATTAAGGGAGCTACGGCAGCTAGTGCGTCATCATAACTGTGTACGTGCTCCTTCGAAATTTCCATAATCAATTCTCGAAGAATATTCACAGCCTTCGAAGGGGAAAAATTATTCCCACTCACTGAAGTCTTTGGCAAGAGACTTCCATTTAGAATTATCTCTCGCGCCACCAACTCGAGCTCCCATGGCAACATCTCTGTTGATGTGTTGCGAAGGGCGCTTTGCAACTTAATCCATGAGTGGCATCTTGAGTGCCTCCAGACAAGCTCCAAACTGCTTCCTATCGGGTACTTTACCAGATAGTTTCGCAGAGGTTTATATTTTTTATACATAATTTACAGATCAATAGCGGTCTCATTATTTATAATTTTGCATACGCAATCAATTAGCAATTGCCACAAAATCACTCAACCAAAAATTCAGCAAAACGCTTACCGATATTTTCAACGGCGATTTCCTTCAAGATTATTCAAGCGAACACAATTTTCGAACCTTAGGTAAAATACGCCGAAATTTTTCGCTAAAGAATAGAGCATGATCAGGTAATGAAAATTTGCGCCATATGCGCCACACTAATTCGTGACTCAAAATCTTGTCACTAGATCTCTCCTTAAGCTACTCATCAATTCGCTTCTGACGAGCAGTGTTCTCATGGGCGTTGCTTACCAAACCGGTGTCAATAGCCGACAAGTAGGTCCTCTGATCCTTCAACACATCGGGTGTGAGAAGCCCACGGGCATGCAATGAGACATATAAAGCTGCCGAATAGGCCTGACAGTTGATAGAACGTTCAGGATTGAATGCAATGTCGGAAAAAGCGCGGTAAGTAAGAACTTTTTCGACAAGCTCTGGGTGCCTGTGTAGTGCATTAATATAAAGCCAGTCATAGAACGCAGTGCGCGGCTGTAAGTCCCAGTCCATTCCATATATAGAAAACTTAACTAGCCTCCCATGCTGAAGCAATCTTGAATCACGCTTGGCGTCGATAGACCGCATGCGCCGTAGGTCTTTAAACGGCCCGCCGCGCTCAAAGACCTTGGCAGATTGATAGGCGCACTCAAGACTGTATTCATCACCACGAGGGGTCCTAATCATCAGATTGAAAGCACTGAGAGCAACACCAAGCTCATCAAGCGATTTGCTTGAGATTTCTAACACCTTACTAACATGGATTTGCCTCTTTGCGTTCTCATGCAGAGACATGATTGACTTCTGAGCTTGGCTTTTCGCCATACCCGGAAACCACTCAAAGCTGATGTGATGGGTCCACACCAGCAGATTGCCACTAGTAGAAGGTGTAAAGATCGGACGGGAAGCCACGTCAGGCACCAGCCTTCCAGAATTCATAATCCTTCCGATATCGGAAGTAGCCAGCTTGCACCCCAACCTTCAACCCAGGATACTTCTTATTGATCCGTAGCTGCTGAGAAACATTCAGAGTAACCACCCCTCGAATGTAATCTCTTGGAACGCCCTGGAGCATCAAAACCTCTGCTTGAGGGTTCGTTGGCCAATATTGAGGAATTTCCAGCTTCGTTCTCTCTTTACCTAGTATTTCAGCATACATACCTTGGAAGGCTTGAAGTGTTTGGCGCTGCGCGATGGGAATCGCGGCTACAGAGCCAAGGGCAGCATTTGCTGAACAGAATGCACACGGCAACTCCCACAGAGCGCGCTGCTCGATAACCAGAATCACCCAATCGACGTTTGGGTTGTCCTTTCTGATTCCCCACCACATTTTGTAGTTAGGAAAGCCGATCGATACACAAACGGCATTTGTTCGATCCGCCCGTACATTGTCGTTAAAGCTGTCGAAAGCCTCTCGCGCCAATATATCCCTCGTGACTATCCCTCGCTTCAGGATGGACTCAAGATTGCTTTCTCGGGTGAAGTGCACGAGCTGTTTCACACCGATCTCAGCCGCGTATTCTTGTATTGTCGTTGCCATGAAACCCTCCCTATAAAGGCTCATACTACAGGACGTTGGGCAGCCTAAAACAGTACGCGAAATTCTTTGCGATTCAGTAACGTACGCGAGCTCCCTAAAATCTACAGATTTTTAGCAGAATTTTCACATTATGAAAATCCTAAGTGCCCAGCAACACATATTGCGGAACATGCCTCAACCCAGGAGATGCTACGCCGATCACCGGCATGCGGTGTGCAGCGACCTTTTGCATGCGCAGGGAAGGTGCTTTCGTCCACTTCATCCTGCAGCGTGAATTGGCAGCGGTCCACCAGCAGGCAAAGGGTGGTGTATCTGCGGCGGTTACGCCGCCACGGCCTACGAAGTGCAGGTGCGCATGTAGGCCAGTGAGCCCTCAGGCCGACGGCTCCCGCTGCTCCGCCGCATCCTCCGGCGCCTGCGTGTGCCGGATGAAGATCTGCGCGGCCCAGATGCCCAGTTCGTACAGCAGGCACATGGGCACGGCCAGTGCGAGCTGGGACACCACGTCCGGCGGGGTGACGACGGCGGCGATGATGAAGGCGACGACGATGAAGTAGCCGCGGAAGCTCTTGAGCTTGGCCACGTCCACGATGCCCATGCGCGCCAGCACGACGACGACCACGGGCACCTCGAAGGCCAGGCCGAAGGCCAGGAACATGGTGAGCACGAAGCTCAGGTAGGCCTCGATGTCCGGCGCGGCGGTGATGCTCTTGGGCGCGAAGCTCTGGATGAAGCTGAACACCTGCCCGAACACGAAGAAGTAGCAGAACGCCACGCCGGCGAAGAACAGCACGGTGCTGGAGACGACCAGGGGCAGCACGAGCTTCTTTTCGTGCGAGTACAGGCCCGGCGCCACGAAGGCCCAGACCTGGTAGAGCACCACGGGCAGGGCGATCAGGAAGGCCGACATCAGCAGGATCTTGATCGGCACCATGAAGGGCGAGATCACCGAGGTGGCGATCAGCGTCGCGCCCGCGGGCAGGTGCGCCACCAGGGGGGCGGCCAGCAGGTCGTAGAGCCGGCCCGGCCCGGGATAGAAGAAGAGCACGACCCCGACGATGCCGACGGCGACGACGGCCTTGATGAGGCGGTCGCGCAGCTCCATGAGGTGCGCGACGAAGGGCTGCTCGGTACCGGCCAGCTCGTCTTCGAGGGAGGGTTTTTCGGACATGGTGGAGGTGGGCGGCCCGCGCGGGGCCGCGCGGACGCGGCCGTCAGCGGGCCATCACTGGAACTTGCGGGGCCGGAAGCGCGCGACGCGCGCCGCGCCCGACTGGGCCTTGGTGCGCACGCCGGCGCGCGCCTTGTACCACTGCGGGGTGGCACTGCGCTTGAGGCGCCAGTTCTTGCCGGGGTGCTTGTAGGTCGGGACGATGCGGGACGATGGCCCCTCGAGGGCGGCGGGATCCAGGGTACCGTCGTGGCCGGCTGCGGCCGCGTCGGAGGTGCCGGATTCCCAGTCCTTCTGGAATTCGCTCGCGTGGGTCTGGAAGCTGTGGTGGACGTCGCGCGCGGCGGTCTCCACCGTGTCCTTCATCTTGCGCAGCTCGTCCAGCTCCATGGAGCGGTTGACCTCGGCCTTCACGTCGGCCACGTAGCGCTGCGCCTTGCCCAGGAGGGTGCCGACGGTGCGCGCGACGCGGGGCAGCTTCTCGGGGCCGATGACGATGAGCGCCACGGCGCCGATCAGCGCCATCTTGGAGAGGCCGATGTCGATCATGGAAGGCGGGAGGGCGGTTCAGCAGGGAAACAGGGGGGACAGGAGACAGGACAGGAGCGGTCAGCCCTTGTGCTTGGCCTCGACGTCGATCGTGCCCGGGTCGGCGGCATGGGCCTGCTGGTTCGTCACCTGCCCTGCGGGGGGCGTGGCGGCGGTGGTGGAGGCGGGCGTGCCGTCGGGCGTGCTGCCGTCCTTCATGCCGTCCTTGAAGCCCTTCACGGCACCGCCGAGGTCGGAGCCGATGTTCTTGAGCTTCTTCGTGCCGAACACCATCACCACGATGAGCAGCACGATCAGCCAGTGCCAGATGGAAAAGGAACCCATGGAAATCTCCTAACGAATACGGCCCATTCTAGACCCGGCGCACGTCACGGAAGTTGCATATCCCTGACCGCCGCCGGGGGCGGTTTCAGCCCTTGAGCCAGGGGCGCGGACCGCCCATCACATGCAGGTGCAGGTGGTGCACTTCCTGGCCGCCTTCGGTGCCGGTATTTACCACGATGCGGAATCCGCCGTCCGGATAGGGATTGCAGCCCTGCTCCAGCGCCAGCTTGGGCGCCAGCACCATCATGCGGCCGAGCACGCCGGCATGGGCGTCGGTCACGCCGGCCATGGAGTGCACGTGCTGCTTGGGCACCATGAGGAAGTGGACGGGCGCGCCGGGGTGGATGTCGTGGAAGGCGAAGACTTCGTCGTCCTCATAGACCTTCCGCGAGGGAATCTGGCCGGCGATGATCTTGCAGAAAAGGCAGTCGGGATCGTGCATGGCGTGGAAAGGGAATCGGGTCGGGAAACGCGTCAGGCATTGTCGGCGATGTTCACCGTGGGACGCACCCCGACGTCCCCGTGGTGGCGGGCGATCCAGGCCTGGCCGGCCGCGCGGCCGAGCGCGAAGAGCTGGCGCACGAACGGCAGGTCGGCCCGCAGCTTGCTCGATGCGCCGAACTCGGCCAGCACGGAGCCGCCGTCGATGCGGTGCATGCGCACGCTCTTGTAGCGCTGCGCATCCAGCTTGCCCTCGGCCAGCAGGCGCCGCACGAACTCGATGGCGCGCATCTCGGCCAGCAGGCTGGCGTTGAAGGTGACCTCGTTCATGCGCTCCATGATGTCGGCGGCGCTGTCGGGCAGTTCGGTGTGCTCGATGGGGTTGATCTGCACCAGCAGGATGTCGGCGCAGCGCGTCTTGTAGATCAGCGGGTGCAGCGCGGGGTTGCCGGAGTAGCCGCCGTCCCAGTAGTGCTCGCCCTCGATCTGCACCGCCTTGAAGAGCAACGGCAGGCAGGCCGAGGCCATGACCGCGTCGGCGCTCAGGCGCTGGCCCGAGAAGATCACGCCGCGGCCGGTGCGCACGTTGGTGGCGCAGACGAAGACGCGCGGCCCGGGCGCGTCGCGCAATACGTCGAAATCGACCTCGCGCTCCAGGAGCCGGCGCAGCGGGTTGATGCCCAGCGGGTTGGTCTGGTAGGGCGACAGCCACTGCGACATCATGCCCATCAGGGGCGTGGAGGCGAGCGGCACGCCCCACATCAGGCTGCCCATGGCGCCCACGCCCTCCCAGAGCCGCGTCAGGGCCTCGCGCGCCATGGCGCAGCCGCGCTCGTGCAGCGCCTCGCCGCGCAGTCCGGGGTTCTGGTGGGCGGCCTGGGCGAAGCCGTGGGCCAGCGTCACCGCGTTCATCGCGCCGGCGCTGGTGCCGCTGATGCCCTCGAAGTGGAAGCGGCCGTCTTCCAGGAGCGCGTCCAGCACGCCCCAGGTGAGCGCGCCATGCGATCCGCCGCCCTGCAGGGCGAGGTTCAGGGGCACCGAGCCCGGCGCCGGCGCAGCCTGTTCAGACATCGATGGCCTGGCCCTTGTTCATGGCGACCATGCCGCGCACGATGCGGTAGAGGAACCAGATGGAGATCAGGCCCCAGGCGATCCAGCCGGGGAAGACGAACAGCAGCCACAGCGGCGCCGTGACGAGGTAGAGCACGCCCGCCCAGATCACGGTGCGGATGCGCCAGGAGAAGTGCGAGGCCTGCCACGTGCCTTCGGCATCGCTTTTCTTCACCAGGTCGATGACGAGGGCGATGATGAGCAGCGCAGCGCCGGGCTGCGCACCCGGGATGACGGCGCCCACCGCAACGATGAGGTGCAGGATGTAGCTCACCCAGCCGATGGTTTTCAGGCCGTCGGCGCGCGCGTCGAGGTCGATGTCGGTGATGTCGTTGCGGTTCATGTCGGCGGTCCTCAGGGTTGGGATTCGTCGGCGGCGCGCTGCAGCGACTTGCGCAGCGCCTTTTCCTCGATGCCGCTGGTGCCTTCGCGGCGCTCCAGTTCGGCCACCACGTCGGCGGGCGCCAGGCCGTAGTGCGCCAGGGCGATCATGGAGTGGAACCAGAGGTCGGCCACCTCGTACACGAGCTTGGAGGCATCGGCGCCGTGGTCCACGTCCTTGGCGGCCATGACCACCTCGGTGGCCTCCTCGCCGATCTTCTTGAGGAAGGCGTCCGGGCCCTTGTGCAGCAGGCGCGCCACGTAGCTCTTGTCGGCGTCGCCGCCGTTGGCGGGCTTGCGGCTTTCGATCACGGCGGCGAGCCGGGCGAGCGCGTCGCCGGAATGCACGGCCGGGGCAGCCACGGGCGAAAGGGAATCGTGGTTCATCGCTGTCACTTGTAGATGGATTCGGGGTCTTTCAAGACCGGATCGACGGCCTGCCAGGCGCCGTCCTTCAGCACGCTGAAGAAGCAGCTGTGCCGGCCGGTGTGGCAGGCGATGCCGGGCTCGTGGCCCAGCTGGGTCACCTTGAGCAGCACCACGTCGTTGTCGCAATCGAGCCGGATCTCGTGCACGGTCTGCACGTGGCCGGATTCCTCGCCCTTGAACCACAGCTTGCCGCGCGAGCGGCTGAAATACACCGCGCGGCCCAGTTCGGCCGTCTTCGCCAGCGCCTCGCGGTTCATCCAGGCGAACATGAGCACATCGCCCGTGGCCGCTTCCTGCGCGATCACGGGCACGAGGCCCTGCGCATCCCATTTCACTTCATCGAGCCAGTTCATCACCCCATTCTCCGCCATTTTTGTTGCACTGCAACATGAACCGAATGCCCTCCGGGGCACCCCCCTAGAGCCGCACGGGAATGCCCCGCGCGGCCATGCGTTCCTTGGCCTGCGCCACCGTGTATTCGCCGTAGTGGAAGATGCTGGCGGCCAGGACCGCGTCCGCCCCGCCCTGCTGCACACCGTCGGCCAGGTCGTCGAGGCCGCCCACACCGCCCGAGGCGATCACCGGCACGCTCACCGCATCGCTCACGGCGCGGGTCAGGGCCAGGTCGAAGCCGGACTTGGTGCCGTCGCGGTCCATGCTGGTGAGCAGGATCTCGCCCGCGCCGCGGCGGGCCATCTCGGTGGCCCACTGCACGGCGTCCAGGCCGGTGTTCTTGCGCCCGCCGTGGCTGTACACGTCCCAGCCGTCGCCGCGGGGGGCGCCGTCCGGGCCGGGGCGCGCGGCCTCCTCGGGGGTGCGGCGCTTGGCGTCGATGGCCACCACGATGCACTGCGCGCCGTACTTCGCGGAGGCGGCATCGATCACCTCCGGGTTGGCGATGGCGGCGGAATTGAAGCTGGTCTTGTCCGCACCCGCGTTCAGCAGGCGCCGCACGTCCTCCACGGTGCGCACGCCGCCGCCCACCGTGAGGGGGATGAACACCTGGCTGGCCACGGCCTCGATGATGGGCAGGATCAGGTCGCGCCCGTCGCTGGTGGCGGTGATGTCCAGGAAGGTGAGCTCGTCGGCCCCCTGGCCGTTGTAGCGTGCGGCGATCTCCACCGGGTCGCCGGCATCGCGGAGCTCCAGGAAGTTCACGCCCTTCACGACGCGGCCTCCGGTGACGTCCAGACAGGGAATGATGCGTTTGGCCAGCATGGGCGGATCCTGCGAGAGAGAAAGGAAAAGGAAGGAAGAAGGGAAGAAAGAGCAGCGGAACCCCGGGGAGCCGTCAGCGCAGCACTTCGAACCGCTGCCAGCCGGTCCATTCGGCGCCCGGCGCGACGTCGACGGGCCGGTGCACGCAGGCGGCCTCCACGCACAGCATCTGGCGGAAGCCGTCTGCGGGCATGTCCGGCAGCGCCGCGCAGCGCTCCGCGCCGGGGTTCCAGACGACATTCTCGGCCCAGCCGCCCTGGGTGGCGGACAGCACGCCCTGCCCCGTGTCCACGCGCAGCGGCGCGCCCGGGGCCTCGAACACGCTGTCGTATTCACCGTCGAAGCGCACCGCGCCCTCCTGCACGCCGCGCCGGTCGGCGACGGCGTCCCAGCGGGCGCAGCCCTGCAGCCCGTCCACCTGCGCCCGGGCGATGTCCGCCACCCGCAGGTAGGTATGCAGTGCGCCGGTGAAGGACCAGGGCGCATCGCCGGTGTTGCGCAGCGTAAGCGACACGCGCAGCGCATCCCCGGACAATTCGACGTGCAGCAGCGCCTGGAAGGCATGGGGCCAGATCGCCCGGGTGGCCTCGTCGTCCTCGAGCGCCATCACGGCACCCGTCACGTGACCGTTTGACGACTCGGATACCAATTTCCAAGGCAAATTTCGCATGAAGCCATGCTTGGGCAAAGCCCCGCGCTGGTTGAACTGGGGGCAGCAGACCGGCACGCCGCCGCGGATCGCGGTGCGTCCGTCATGGGCCGATCGGGGGCTCAGGAACAGGCGCTCGACGCCGTCCGCGGTGGTCCAGGAAAGCAGCTGCGCCCCTTGGAAAGCCACGGTGGCGGCGCCCGACCGGGGGCTGTGCAGGCGGATGGCGGGCAGGTCCGGAAACGGCGGGAGGGAGGCCGCGGGCACGGCCGGAGCGGTGGCTGTCATATTTCGGATTGTAGGAGTGACGGCCTTTGAGCGGCCGCAAGGCGGGCGCGTTGCGGCCCGGGTACGCACCGCGTATTGAACGACAATGCGCCACCCCGCCAACGGCGCAAGGAGAGCGCCGGGGGATCCATTGCTCATTTCTGCCTTGCACCATGCCAGAGAACAAAAGAAAGCTTCCCCCAACGGTCAGCATCCTGATCGCGATGATCATCGGCATCCTCGCGGGATACCTGATCAACACCCACGTCGCGGACAAGGCGGCGGTCGCGGGTTACGTATCGATCCTCTCGGACATCTTCCTGCGGCTGATCAAGATGCTGATCGCGCCGCTGGTCTTCTCCACCCTGGTGGTGGGCATCGCCCACATGGGTGACGCCGCCGCCGTGGGCCGCGTGTTCCTCAAGGCCATGGCGTGGTTCCTGACCGCCTCGCTGGTCTCGCTGGCCCTGGGCCTCATCCTGGCCAACGTGCTCCAGCCCGGCGCCAACCTCGGCCTGCCGCTGCCGGACACCCACCAGGCGACGCAGCTGGCCACGGGCAAGTTCACGCTCAAGGAGTTCGTGAACCACCTCGTGCCCAAGTCGTTCGCGGAGGCGATGGCCAACAACGAGATCCTGCAGATCGTGGTGTTCTCGATGTTCTTCGGCGTCGCCCTCGCCAGCCTCGGCGACAAGGCCCGCACGCTGGTGCGCTGCGTGGAGGAACTGTCCCACGCCATGCTCAAGATCACCGGTTACGTGATGCGGTTCGCACCCGTGGCGGTGTTCGCCGCCATGGCCGCCACGGTGGCGGTGAACGGCCTGGGCATTCTGGCCAAGTTCGCCCTGTTCATGGGCCAGTTCTACATGGGCCTGGTGATCCTCTGGGCGCTGCTGATCACCGCGGGCTTCATCGCGCTGCGCGGCCGCGTGTTCAAGCTGCTGCGCAACATCCGCGAGGCCTTCCTGCTGTCCTTCGCCACGGCCAGCTCCGAAGCCGCCTACCCCAAGCTGCTGGACGCGCTGGACCGCTTCGGCGTGAAACGCCGGGTGTCCAGCTTCGTGATGCCGCTGGGCTACTCGTTCAACCTCGACGGCTCGATGATCTACTGCACGTTCGCCACGCTGTTCATCGCGCAGGCCTATGGCATCCACCTGCCGATCGAGACGCAGATCACCATGCTGCTGATCCTGATGCTCACCTCCAAGGGCATGGCCGGCGTGCCGCGCGCCTCGCTGGTGGTGATCGCCGCCACGCTGAACCAGTTCCACATCCCCGAGGCCGGCCTGCTGCTGATCCTGGGCGTGGACACGTTCCTGGACATGGGCCGCTCGGCGACGAACGCCGTGGGCAACTCCATCGCCGCGGCGGTGGTGGCGAAGTGGGAAGACGCCCTGCTGTCGGAAGAGGATGCGGCCGTGCACGCCGCCACGCTGGACACCCAGCCCGACGAGGCCCCCCCAGGCACTCCGGGCACCGCCACGGCGGCCTGACCGCCCGCCCGCCGCAAGGGGCCCCGCGACAGCGCCGGGCCCCTTGCTTTTTTTCAGCCCGCCTGCAGCGTGCGGGCCACGCCGTCCTGCCAGCGCCAGGCATCGGCGCACATCCGGTCCAGGCCGTGGCGGGCCTTCCAGCCCAGCAGCCGTTCGGCCAGCCCCGGGTCCGCCCAGCAGGCGGCCACGTCCCCGGGCCGCCGCGCCACCACCTGGTAGGGCACCGGCCGGCCGCTCGCGGCCTCGAAGCCGCGCACCATCTCCAGCACCGACACGGGCCGCCCCGTGCCCAGGTTCACCGTGAGCAGGCCGGGGTGCGCGCGCAGGTAGCGCAGCGCCGCCACGTGGCCATCGGCCAGGTCGCACACGTGGATGTAGTCGCGCACGCCCGTGCCGTCGGGGGTGGGGTAGTCGCCGCCGTACACGCTCAGGCGCTCGCGCAGCCCCACGGCCACCTGGGCCACGTAGGGCAGCAGGTTGTTGGGAACGTCCTGCGGGTCTTCGCCGATGAGGCCGCTCTCGTGCGCGCCCACGGGGTTGAAGTAGCGCAGCCGGGCGATGCGCCAGCGGCCCGGCTCGGAGGCGTCCACGTCGGCCAGCACCTGCTCCATCATGAGCTTGCTCTGGCCGTACGGGTTGGTGGCGGAGAGGGGGAAATCCTCGCGGATGGGCAGGGAGGCCGGCTCGCCGTACACGGTGGCGGACGAGGAGAACACCAGGGTGCGCACGTCCGCCTTGCGCATCGCGCGCAGCAGCGCCACAGTACCGGCCACGTTGTTGTCGTAGTACGACAGCGGCTCCCGCACCGATTCGCCCACCGATTTGAGCGCGGCGAAATGGATCACCGCATCGATGGAATGCTCCGCGAAGATCCGCGCGAGCAGGCCCTCGTCCCGCACGTCGCCCTCGACCAGGTCGGGCACGCGGCCGGTGATGCGGCCCACGCGCTCCAGCACCGAGCGGCGGCTGTTGCAGAAATTGTCCAGGATGAGGAATGGCAGCCCGGCCTCGGCCAGTGCCACGCAGGTATGCGAGCCGATGAATCCGGCCCCGCCCGTTACAAGTATCACGCGATCTGCTCCCAGTGAATCCACTCTATTCTGGCCTGCGTAATACCGGGAGGCCAACTCCGGAATGCGGTCATTGCGCAAGCCCGGGCCCCTGCCGGAAGGGGGATCTGCTGAAAGCAGCAAAGAGTGCACGAGAATTGATACTTATTGAAACAATACAATAAATTGTTTTTTTCTATGGGATTAACCACAGCGTCCGGCTTGGGCCACGATGTATTCCATAGGAGGGAGTGACCCAAGACCCACAGGGCAAGGCGCTCCGGCGGGCCCCGCCGACCGCGGGCAAACCCTTAGACGTTTTCTCACCCATAAGCCCAACGAGCCGTGTCCAGACGCCTGAGACTGTTGTTTTTCTGTTTGATCGCGCAGCTTTCCGCGGCAGCGGCCTGGGCCGCCTCGCCGGCGGTGGCACTGCATTACGGGCCCTCCGCCCCGCTGTCCGAGCTGAAGGTGTTCGACATCGTGGTGGTCGAGCCGGACCACGGCTACGACCCGCAGGCCTTCGCGAAGACGGGCAGTGCCCTCTATGCCTACGTCTCCGTGGCCGAGGTGCAGTCCTCGCGCGCGTATTTCCGCGACATCCCCGACGCCTGGAAGATGGCCCGCAACGGCGCCTGGAACTCCGAGGTGATCGACCAGACGCCCGCCGAGTGGCCCGAATTCTTCGCCACCCGGGTGGTCGCTCCCCTGTGGGAGAAAGGCTATCGGGGTTTCTTCCTCGACACGCTGGATTCGTACCGCCTGGCCAGGCAGTTCGACGAGGCGGCGCAGCAGCAGGGCCTCGTGCGGGTGATCGAGACGCTGCACCAGCGCTTTCCCGGCATCCGGCTGATCCTGAACCGGGGCTTCGAGATCGTGCCCCGGGTCAAGGACAAGGTGCAGATGGTCGCCGCCGAGTCGCTCTTCCAGGGATGGAACGCCAATACGCGCCGCTACGAGGAAGTGAAGGCCTCCGACCGGGAGTGGCTGCTGGGGCAGTTGCGCACCATCCACGAGCGCGACGGCCTGCCGGTGCTGGCCATCGACTATGTGCCGCCCGCCGACCGGGGACTCACCCGCGCGACGGCCGAGCGCATCCAGAAGCTGGGCTTCATCCCCTGGGTGACCGACGGGCAGGTGCGCACCGTGGGCGTGGGCAGCGTCGAGCTGGTGCCACGCCGGGTACTGGTCGTCTATTACGGCGGCGAGTCGCTGTCGCTCAACTATTCGTCGCCCCACCGCTTCCTGCAGATGCCGCTCAACCACATGGGCTATGTGGTGGACTATGCGGACGTGCGCAACCCTCTGCCCGAAGGCATCCTGCAGGACCGGTACGCGGGCATCGTCACCTGGTTCTCGGGCTACCTGCCCGAGGGCCGCGTGCGCACCGTGAGCCAGTGGCTGTCCGCGCGGCTCGGGGAACGCATGCCGCTCGCCGTGATGGGCAACTTCGGCTTCGCGCTGGACCGGCAGTTCAACGAGGCGCTGGGCATCAAGGGCAACGCGAGCCCGCCGCGCGGCGAGCAGCGGGTGGCCGTGCAGGACCCGATGATGGGTTTCGAGCTGGCCGTGCAGCCTTCCAGCGGCTCGCGCTTCGAATGGGTGATGCGCAACGGCGCCCCGGCCCTGCAGCCCGCGCGCGCGCTGATCGAGCACCGCGACGCGCGCGGCGGCTCGTACCTGGGCGGCGCCATCCTGCCGTGGGGCGGCTTCGTCGTCGATCCCTTCGTGGTGACGGAAGTGCCCGGCACCGATTACGCCCGCTGGATGGTCGATCCCTTCGCCTTCCTCACACAGGCGCTGCGGCTGCAGCCCGTGCCGGTGCCGGATGTCACCACCGAAAACGGCCGGCGCCTGCTGTTCTCGCACGTGGACGGCGACGGCTTCCCCTCGCGCGCGGAGCTGGCGGGAAGCCCCAACGCGGGCGGCGTGCTGCTCAAGGAAATTTTCGAGAAATACACCCAGGTGCCGCAGACCATGTCGGTCATCGAGGCCGAGGTCGCGCCCCACGGGCTGCATCCCGACACCAGCGCGGAGATGGAGGACATCGCGCGGCGCATGTTCCGCCTGCCGCACGTGGAGATCGCCAGCCACACGTATTCGCACCCGTTCCTCTGGGACCGCAGCGTGCGCCACGGCCTGTTCAGCGACAACTCGGAAGCCGCCATGAGCCTGGACGTGCCGGGCTACACCATGGACCTGCGCCGCGAGATCGTGGGCTCCACCGATTACATCAACAGCCGCCTCGCCCCGCCCGACAAGCGCGTGAAGATCCTGCTGTGGTCGGGCGACACCGCACCCAACGCGGAGGCGCTGGAGATCACCGAGCGAGCGGGCCTGCTGAACATGAACGGCGGCGATACCTCCATCACGCGCACCAACCCGTCGCTCACGGCCATCGGCGCCTTCGGCATCCAGAAGAACGGCTACCTGCAGGTGTACGCGCCCATCACCAACGAGAACATCTACACCAACCTCTGGAAGGGCCCCTACTACGGCTTCGAGCAGGTGATCCAGAGCTTCGAGATGACCGACAAGCCCCGGCGCATCAAGCCGGTGGACATCTACTACCACGTGTATTCCGCCAGCAAGCGCGCGGGCCTGACCGCGCTGCGCAAGGTGTACGACTGGGCCATGGCGCAGCCGCTGCATCCGGTGTTCGCGTCGGAATACATCCGCAAGGTGCGCGACTTCCACACCTTCGCCATCGCGCGCGACGGCGGCGGCTGGCGCGTGCGCGGCGAGGGCGAACTGCGCACGCTGCGCCTGCCCGGCGCGCTCGGCACGCCGCAGCTGGCTGCCAGCCAGGGCGTGGCGGGCTACCGCGGCGGGTCCGAAGGCCTGTACGTGCACCTCGCGGGCGGATCGGCCTGGCTGCGCACGGACCAGGCCCCCGGCACCACGGCCAGCCCCACGGAGCCTGCCCCGGCGGCCATGGCGACGGCGGCGCGGCCTACGCCCTACCTTTTCGAAGCCAACGCCCGGCTCGCGGACTGGAGCGTGGCGGCCGACGGCACGCGCGCCGACTTCCGGCTCGCGGGCCATGCACCCATCGTCTTCAGCCTCGCGAACGCGCGCGGCTGCCAGGTGCGCGCCGACCAGCGCACCATCGCCCCGGAACGCCAGGCCGCCACGGCCGGCCCCGACGTCCTCGCCTACCGACTGACCCATGCTGCTGCGCAAATCCAGCTCCAGTGCCCAGCCCGCTGAGCGGCCCGTCCTGGCGCCGCCCTGGCTGATCACGCTGCTCGCCGGCATGGTGGGCGGCGGCCTGTGGCTGCTCTACCCGCGGCAGGATCTGGAGCGCCGGCTGGCCGAGACCGAGAACTCCGCGCTCTCGGTCGCCTACCTGCACAACCTGCTGCGCAGCGATCCGGACAACCCGCGCCTGCGGCTGCTGCTGGCGCAGCGGCAGATCGCCGTCGGCCAGATGGGCGACGCGCGCGCCACGCTGCAGCCCGCGCTGGATTCGTCCGACCCGCAGATCCACCGCGACGCGCTCTGGGCACTCTGGGAGCTGTCGTACGCCGAGTACCAGCGCACGCCCGAGCGGGAGGCCACCTACCGCAAGGCCATGCGCGAGGACCTGCTGCGGCAGCTGCGTGCGCTGTCCGCCGAGCCCTGGCCGCTGGAGCGGCGCGTGCTGCTGACGCGCCGCGCCGCCGAACTGCAGGACCGCGTGCTCGGGGCCGCGATGACCCGCAGGATGGCCGAGGAGGCCACCGACCCGCGGGAAGCCGCCCTGCTCTACGAGCGTGCCGCGAAGGAGGCCCTGGGCCAGTCGGACTACGCGGGCTCCGCGGAGCTGTACCTCCTGGCGCGCCGTGCCACGCCGGATGCGGAGCAGGCCAAGGCCTTCTACATGGCCGCGGTGCGCACCCTGCAGTCGAGCAACCGCCCCGTGGAAGCGCTGGAGATGGCCGAACGCGAGATCGGCCCGCTGGCGAAGGATCCGCAGGTGCTGCTGATGATCACGCAGCTGGCGCGCGCGGCCGGCAAGCCCGCCGTCGCGGACCGGTACGTGCGGCAGCTGCTGCGCATGTCCTGGCTGCGGCAATGGGAGGACGACGCCACCGCGCTGGCCGCGGCAGTGCCTCCCGTCGGCGCGATGCTGCGCCCCATGGCCTGGCACGTGCCCCCTCCCCCGGCCCCGGCCCCGGCTCCGGCACAGCGCTACGACGACGGCGCCCACCTGCTGCGCCCGCCCGTGATCTCGCTGCCGTCCGCGGCCGGCGCCGGCGCGGCGAACGGCTGGGAATTCCGCCGCACGGCGGGCCCCGCGCCGGCGCCCGCGCCTGCCGCTCCCGCGGTCGCGGCCCCGCCCGTGCCGATCCCCGCGCACCTGCTGCCCTACGACGAGAAGATCTACGGCATCGCGTTCGAGGTCTTCCTGGAAAACCGCAAGCTCGACGATGCCTGGCTGATCGCGCATGCCGCGGTGCAGGCACGGCCCGACGACCTGGCCTGGCGCGAGCGGCTCGCCCAGGTGTCGGAATGGTCACAGCGGCCCGGCGTGGCGCTGCAGAACTGGCTGGTGGTGGCGCAGCGCACGCAGAAGGAAGCCGCCTGGCAGGCGGTGCTGCGCATCGCGCCGGGACAGTTCGACGACACGGCACTGGTGCAGGCCATCCGCTTCCAGCTGCGCCAGCGGCCCGACGATTTCGCGCTGATCCGCCAGCTGGTGGCCACTTACGAACGCATCGGCGAGCCCCAGCCGGCCATCGACTACCTGCGCCAGCACGGCAAGATACCCGAGGCGGTGGAACTGCTGGCCCAGCTGGCCGAGCGCGCGGGGCAGCCCACGCTGGCGCTGGAGACCTGGCGCCGCCTGCTGGCGGACCCGAAGCAGCTCACCCCCGAGCGGGCCATGCGTGCGGCCGTGCTCGCGCTCACCCACGACCGGCCCGACGAAGGCCTGGGCTGGCTGGAAGCCGCCCAGCAGCGGCAGGCCCCGTCGGAAGCGGCCGCCATGGACTTCTGGCGCCTGACGGGCCAGCTGGCCGAGAGCCGGCAGCGGCAGGCCCTGGCCGTGCAGGCCTACCGCGCGCTGGTCGGTGCCAAGGACCACGACCGCTCCGACTACGACGCGCTGATCCGCCTGCTCATGGCCGACCAGCCGCTCGAGGCCGCCAAGGTGTCGGCGCTCGCCTGGGAGAAATTCGGCGACCCGCGCTACCTCGTGGATGCACTGTCGGTCTATTCCAGCCGCAACCAGTGGGACGCGATGGGCCCGCTGATGCGCAAGCTCGAAGCCGGATCGCAGGAGACGCGGCAGGCGGTCGCCGCCCTGCGCGAGATTCCCGAGTTCCTGCGCCTGGCGGGCGGCTACTACCAGGCCCAGGGCGATCTCGCCCGCGCGCGGCGCTATTACGAGGACGGCCTGCGCGCCAGCCCCGATTCGTCCGAGATGCGGCAGGCGCTGATCTGGCTGTTCATCGACAGCAACGACGCGGTCTCGCTGCGCACCCTGCTGACCACGCAGGAGCGCAGCTGGGCGCGCGACGAGGACGTGCACGACGCGCTCGCCGCCGCCTACCAGGCGCTCTCGCTGCCGCAGGTGGCGCTGGAGCGCTACCTCACGCCGCGCGTGGCGCAGCACCAGGACGATTTCCTGTGGCTCATGAATTACGCGGACGCGCTGGACCAGAACCAGCAGACCGACCGCTCCTGGCGCCTGCGCCGCGAACTGCTCTCGCGCGAGTGGCGCGCGGCCCGGCAGGCTGGCGAAGGCGGCAGGCGGCTCACGCCGCAGCAGGCCCGCGCCCGGTGGCTCACCGAGGAGGGGCTGGACACCACGCGCCGCGTGGCCCGGGCGCGCCTCATGCTCACCCAGCGTCCCGGCGATCCGGCGCTGGACGTACTGCGCGAATTGCTGCGCATGGACACGGACGACCGCGGCCGCATGTCCAACGCGGCGGCCGAGACCGCCATCGGCTGGCTGCAGGATGCCGGCGAGTACACCGCCGAGCGCGGCTACCTCTGGCAGCAGTACGCCCGCGCCCGCGGCACGCGCACCAACCGGCCGCTCTGGGCCGAGATCACGGTGGCGCTGGCCGAGGACGACAAGGCCGCCACCGGCCAGTTGCTGGAGGGCTTCGACGAGCGCCTGCCCCGCTACGACCGCGTCAACGCCGCCCGGGCGGTGGACGACGTGCGGCTCGCGCAGACCGCGGCCTTCGACGCGCAGGGCGAGCAGCGGGAGGACGAGCCCCTGCAGCTGCAGCTCACCGAGACCCTGCTGGCGTTCAGCGACCATGCCGGCGGCTACGGCAAGATCCAGCAGCTGGGCGGCCTGGACGAGGACGAGGCCGGCAGCCGGTTCCACATCGCCTTCAATCCGCGCATGGCGCTGGACCTGGAGTTCGCCAGCATACGGCGCCGCTCCACCGACCCGCTGGTGGTGGTGAATCCGCCGGATGAAAGCGTGTTCGACGCCCGCCTGCACTGGCGCCATCCGGATGGCGAGACCACGCTGCGCGCGGGCCGCCGCGTGAGCTTCCAGGCCTATACGCCCGTGCAGATCGAGCACGAGCAGCGCATCGACAACCGCCTGTCGCTGCGCATGGAACTCGGATTCCAGCTGCCCAGCCAGGAAAGCCTGGCGCTGCGCATCGCCGGCATGAAACGCCGCGCGGGTGCCAGCCTGCGCTACCAGGCATCGCGCCTGGACCGCTTCGTGCTCGAATATGCGGACGAACGCTACCGCCTGCAGACCGGCGCCGACCTGGGCAGCGGACGGCACACCACGCTGAGCTACATCCACACCTACCGGCAGGAAGCGCCGCTGCTGGAGTTCGGCGCCTTCTGGTCGCGCCACGATTTCTCGCGCACCGACATCTTCTCGCTCGCCCCGCGCGACCGCGAGTTCCAGCGCTACCTGCTGCCCGGCATCGTGCCGGGGCCGGACTACTTCCTGCCCGACAGCTTCACCTACTACGGGCTGCAGGTATCGACCAACATGCGCTACGAGGAAGAGTATTCCCGCACGCTGCGGCCCTACGCCAGCGCGAGCCGCACCTGGCACAGCCGGCTCGGGCCGGGCTACGAGGTGCGCCTGGGCATGGCCGGCAGCGTGCTGGGCGGCGACCACCTGGGCCTGACCTGGGGCCTGAGCAAATCCGGACTGCAGCTGCAGCAGGGGCTCAACCGCAGCCTGCTCTTCAGCTACCGGCTGCATTTCTGACGCGTTTCTCCAAAGAAGAAAGGACCATCCCATGCCACATCCACGCACCCTGCTGCAACGCCTGCGCCACTGCGCCGCCGGCGGCCTGATCCTGGTGATGCTCGCGGCGTGCTCCACCATCGACCGCGGCACGCCCCCGCCGCTGGAGCGCAACGCCAGCTGGGTGGTCCTGCCGTTCGCGAACCACACGGAAACGCCGCTGGCCGGCAACCGCGCGGAAGCCATCGCCCTGGCCCTGCTGCAGGCACGCGGCGTGGGCCGCGTGCAGCGCTACCCCGGCGGCACGCAACAGGAAGCCCTGTTCGACGCGGGCGACGCCAAGCGCCAGGAAGAGGTGCTGGCCTGGGCCCGCGAGAAGCAGGCCAGGTACGCGCTGGCCGGCGCGGTGGACGAATGGCGCTACAAGGTCGGCGTGGACGGCGAGCCCGCGGCCGGCGTGACGCTGCAGATCATCGACGTCGCAACCGGCGACACGCTCTGGAGCGGCACGGGCGGCAAGAGCGGATGGAGCCGCGAATCCCTCTCGGGCGTGGCGCAGAAGCTGATCCGCAGCCTGATGGATTCCGGCCTGTCCGGTGCGCGCTGACCCCGCCATGCCGCCGGAGAAGTCCCCCCCGCCCTCCCCTGGCCGCCGCCGCGCGGTCGGTGCCGCGCCCGCCAGTGCCATTCCGCCCTCGGGGCGCACGGGCCTGCGCCCGCTGCCGCAGCAGTTGCTGGGCAAGCTCGCCGCCACCGACACGCGCCCGGCCATCATGCTGCTGGAGACCCTGCTGCTGCCGGGCCTGGCGATCGCGCTGGGCCTGCTGCTGCACCCGCAGGATCCGATCTGGAGCGAGGGCGACTTTCCCTGGGCATGGCTCGCGCCCGTCATCGTGGCGCTGCGCTACGGGCCGCTCGCCGGCCTGGGCGGTGCCGTGGTGCTGCTCGCGGGCTGGCTGCTGACCAACCTCGGCCACTACGACCGCTTTCCGCAGCTGTTCTTCCTGGGCGGCCTCATCCTGGTGCTGATCGTGGGCGAGTTCTCCAGCCTCTGGCAGGCCCGCACCCGGCGCGCCGAGAACGTGCAGCTCTACCTCGACCAGCGCCTGGAGCACCTCGTGCGCCAGTACTACCTGCTGCGCCTGTCGCACGACCGGCTGGAGCAGGAGCTCATCGGCCGGCCCATGTCGATGCGCGATGCGCTCTCCACGCTGCAGAGCGTGGACACGGGCGCGCCGGAGGACGCCGCGCAGGGCGCGCAGACCCTGCTGCGCCTGCTCGCGCAGTACTGCCAGCTCGAATCGGCCGCGCTGCACGCGGCCACCGAAGACCGCGTGGAAGCCGAGCCCGTGGCCCGCATCGGCAGCGGCGGCGAACCACTCGACACGCACGACCCGCTGGTGCTGCAGGCGCTGGAAACCCGCAAGCTCTGCCACATCAGCCAGCTGCTCACGCACAAGCAGCAGACCCGCTACCTCGCCGTCGCGCCGCTGCTGGACCTGGGCGGGGAGATCTACGGCCTGCTGGTGATCGAGGACATGCCGTTCTTCTCGCTGCAGGACGAGAACCTGCAGACCATCAACCTGCTGCTGGGCTACTACACCGACGGCCTCGCCATGCAGACCCTGGCGCGCCCGATCATGGAGCGCATACCCGACTGCCCGGCGGATTTCGCCTTCGAGGCCCGGCGGCTGTCCCACATGCGCGACACCACGAGCGTGCCCAGCATCATCGTGGCGCTCGAGTTCCTGCCCCGCGCCGTCGAGCGCGGCCTGCCGGCCCAGATCGAGCGCCTGAAGCGCGAACTGGACGAAAGCTGGCTGATCAGCGGCCCCGAGCGCCAGGTGCTGGCGGTGCTCATGCCGCTGGGCGACACGGCCACGGCGGAAGGCTACATCAACCGGCTCGAGAACTGGTCCCGGCAGAAGGGCGGCCAGCCGCTCGCCGAATCCGGCATCTTCCCGCACGTGCTGCCCCTGGAGGGCGAGCCGCTCGCGGTGCTGGAGCAACTGCACAGGATCGCCCATGCTTAACCTCAAGCTCGGCATCTCGGCCTTCCTGCTCGAACTGGGCGCCTGGAGCGGCCCCCTGATGCTGCAGGGCCGCTCCGACGCCGCGCTCGCGAGCTACCTGATCGTGCACGCGCTGGCCTGCGCCATGCTCGCGCTGTGCCTGCTGCCGCTGCTCTCGGGCGAGCAGGCCCGCCCCCGCCTGCCCGTGCTGGTGCTCATGGCCGCCTTCAGCTACGCCATCCCCATCGCCGGCTTCGTCGGCGTGGTGGTGGGCGTGGTGGTGCTGCGCCTGTACCGCTCGCCGACCGGGCAGGACGACTTCGAATCCCTGCAGCTGCCCGAATTCGACCTGCACCAGCGCATGCAGGCGAGCTTCCGGCAGGCCGGGCTGCGGTCCTTCCTGGGCAACGCCCAGGCCCCCATGCAGACCCGCATGCGCGCCATGGTGGCGCTGCAGCACGTCTCCGGCCGCATCGCCTCGCCCCTGCTGCGCAGCATCCTCAGCGATCCCAGCGAAGACCTGCGGCTGCTCGCCTATGGCATGCTGGACACGCTGGAAAAGCGCATCAACCGCACCATCGACAGCGAACTCGACGCCATGCGCCGCGCCCAGGCCGAGGAAGGCACCACGCCCGGCCCGCTGATGCTGGAATCCGCCCACCGGCTCTCCGATCTCTACTGGGAGCTGGTGTACCAGGAACTGGTGCAGGGCGACCTGCGCACCCACGCCATCCACGAATCCCTGCGCTACTGCGAGATGGTGCTGGCCCAGTCCCCCGGCAACGCGCAGCTCAACCTGCGGCGCGGGCGCCTGCTGCACGCGCAGGGCCGCACCGACGAGGCGGGCGAGGCCTATGCCCGCGCGCGGGAACTGGGCCTGCCGGCCACGCGCGTGCTGCCCTACCAGGCCGAGCTGTGCTTCGAGCGGCGCGACTACGCGCAGGCGCGCGCGCTGCTGCAGGAGCTCGGCCAGTGGCGCGCCCTGCCGCGCCTGCGCCCGGTGCTCGATTACTGGAACGCCCGATGAGCGACGTCCGCCCCCAGGCCCAGGAAGCCGACATCGCGCTGCTGCTCGAAGGCACCTTCCCCTACGTGAGCGGGGGCGTGTCGAGCTGGATCAACCAGATCATCCGCGCCTACCCCGAATACCGGTTCGCCATCATCTTCCTGGGCAGCCGGCGCGAGGACTATTCCGGGTTCAAGTACGAACTGCCGCCCAACGTGGTGCATTTCGAGGAGCACTACCTCTACGAGCACCTCGGCGTGCGCTCCATGCCCGCTCGGCGCCGCGGCGACCGCGCCGCGCTCGAGATGGTGCGCACGCTGGTCGATTCGTTCCGGCTCGGCGACCGCAGCCCCGCGGCCATCGAGGCCTTCCAGCGCATCAGCCTGGAGATGCAGCCCGGCGGGCGCCTGCCGCTGGAAGACTTCCTCTACAGCGAGCGCGCCTGGGAAATCATCTGCCAGAGCTACCGCGAGCACTGCACGGACCCGTCCTTCGTGGACTATTTCTGGACCGTGCGCATCATGTACCAGCCGCTCTGGATGCTCGCGCGCGTCGCCCGCAGCATGCTGCGCGTGCGCATGGTGCACAGCGCCTCCACCGGCTATGCGGGCTACCTGGGCGGCCTGGTCCGGCAGATGCGCGGCGTGCCGCTCATCCTCTCGGAACACGGCATCTACACCAAGGAACGCAAGATCGACCTGTTCAAGAGCGAGTGGATCCGCGACAACCGCAACATCTTCCAGCGCGACCCGACCGAGCTGTCGTACTTCCGCCAGATGTGGATCCAGTTCTTCGAGTGGCTGGGCTACTACTGCTACGCGGCGGCCGACCCGATCATCGCGCTCTACGAGGCCAACCGGCTGCGGCAGGTGGCCGACGGCGCGGACCCCGCGCGCACCTTCAACATCCCCAACGGCATCAAGCTCGGCCGCTTCGCGCCGCTGCGCGGCCAGCGCCCCGCCGAGGTACCGCCCATCCTCTGCCTCATCGGCCGGGTGGTCCCCATCAAGGACATCAAGACCTTCATCCGCGCAATGCGCCGCGTGGTGAACCAGCGGCCCGACGCCGAAGGCTGGATCGCCGGCCCGACCGAGGAAGACCCGGCCTACGCGCAGGAATGCGAGAACCTCGTGCGCAGCCTGGGCCTGGAGAACAACGTGCGCTTCCTGGGCTTCCAGAAGGTGGAAGACCTCATGCCGCGCATCGGGCTCATCATCCTCTCGTCCATCAGCGAGGCGCTGCCCCTGGTGCTGCTGGAAGGCTATGCGGCCGGCGTGCCGGCCGTCTCCACCGACGTGGGCTCGTGCCGCCAGCTCATCGAGGGACTGGACGAGGAAGACCGCGCGCTCGGCGCCTCCGGCAAGGTCGTGCCCATCGCCGACCCCCAGCAGCTCGCGGACGCGTCGCTGTCGCTGCTCAACGATGCGCCCGCCTGGCACGCGGCCAGCCGCGCCGCCGTGGCGCGCGTGGAGCGCTACTACACCGACACGCTGATGTTCGACCGCTACCGCCGCGTGTACGAACGGGCGTTCGAACAGACGGAGGGACCCCGCTGATGGCTGGCATCGGATTCGAGCTGCGGCGCATGCTGCGCAAGAACACCCTGGTCGGCCTCGTGCAGGCCTACGCCTACGCGGGCGTGATCGGCTCCGGCCCCTGGGTGTTCTCCATCGTGGGCATCCTGCTCATCGGCATCTTCAGCGCGAGCGTGGTGGTGCCGGGCGTGCTCGTCACCCAGTTCCAGACCTCCGTCACCTACATGGTGGCGGGCAGCCTCATCCTCACCGGCCTGGTGCAGCTGGCCTTCACGCGCTTCGTGTCCGACCGCCTCTTCGAAAAGCGCAAGGATTCGATCCTGCCCAACCTGCACGGCCTGCTGCTGGTGACCACGCTGGCCGCCGCGGCCCTGGGCACGCTGGCGCTCTTCACCGTGCTGCCGCACCTGGGGCTGGTGTACCGCATGCTCATGCTCGCGGGCTTCACCCTCATGTGCGACGTGTGGGTGCTCACCGTGCTGCTGTCGGGCATGAAGCGCTACAAGGAGATCGTGGCGCTCTTCGGCGTGTCGTACGCCGTCATCGTGGTCAGCGCGCTGCTGATGCGGCCCTGGGGCCTGGAAGGATTGCTGGCGGGCTTCGTGCTGGGCAACTACCTGCTGCTCGCGGGCATGTGGCTGCTCGTGGTGCGCGAGTTCAACCCGCGCGGCCGCATCATCGCCTTCGACTTCGCGGACCGCAAGCTGCTCTACCCTTCCCTGGTCGCCATCGGCTTCCTCTACAACTTCGGGATCTGGGTGGACAAGTTCATGTTCTGGTACTTCCCGCCCACCTCCGAGCCCATCATCGGGGCGCTGCGGGCCTCGCTGATCTACGACCTGCCCGTGTTCCTGGCCTACCTGTCCATCATTCCCGGCATGGCGGTGTTCCTCGTGCGCATCGAGACCGATTTCGTGGAGTACTACGACAAGTTCTACGACGCCGTGCGCAGCGGCGGCTCGCTGGAGTACATCGAGGCCATGCGCGACGAGATGGTCTATTCCATCCAGCAGGGCCTGGGAGAGATCGGCAAGATCCAGACGCTGGCCGTGCTCATCACCTTCGTCGCCGGGCCGGCCATCCTGAGCGGCCTGGGCATTTCGCGCCTCTACCTGCCGCTGCTGCACGTGCAGGTGATCGGCGCGGGACTGCAGGTGGGGCTGATGGCCATCCTCAACGTGTTCTTCTACCTGGACCAGCGCCGCATCGTGCTGATGCTGTGCGTGCAGTTCGTGCTGCTCAACATGCTGCTGACCGGCTTCACGCTGCATGCGGGCGCCGCGCTGTACGGCTACGGCTTCGCCATCGCCACCCTGCTCACGCTGTGCACGGGCATGTATTTATTGTCTCGACAGCTGAACCGGTTGGAATACGAAACTTTTATGCTGCAGTAGCCGGCGGCATTCCACAATCGGTGCTCCAGACCAGCAGAGGGGGGCCCGATGGCACAGCCGAACTTTCCGAACGCACGCGCGGCCCTGCCCGCCTGCCTCCTGGCCGCCGCCGGGTGGCTGAGCGGCTGCGGCGGCGGGGGAGGCCCCGCCGAAGGCACGGGCACGGCCGCAACCGCCCAGGCCACGCAGGACGCGAAGGCCTCCGCCCAGCCAGCCGCAGCCCTCGCGTTCACCGCGCCCGGCGATGGCGCGGACGTATTCGACGTGGGCACCGCCGTCGGCGTCGCCGTGGAGGCCCCGGGTGCGGAGGATGGCGCCACCGTGGTGTTCTCCGCGGGCACGGCCGCCATCCTGCCGGTGGCCGCCCCGGTCCGCGCCGGCACCGCCTCGGCCAGCTTCACCGCGTCCGTTCCCGGCCCCCAGGTGATCTCCGCCACGCTGGCCTCGGCCAGCGGCGCCGCAACCGCACCGTCATTCGCATCCCGCACGTTGTACGCACGCCCTGCCCCGGCCCCGCTCGAGGTGCTGGTGCCTGCGTACTTCTATCCATCGGAAGGCTCGCCCTGGGAGGCCCTCAGCGCGGGCGCGCGCGCCTACCCGGACGTGGCGGTCACCGCCATCCTCAACCCCGACAACGGCGTGTTCAAGCGCGCGAACCCCGAGTTCACGGCGGCGGCCGGCACCTTCGTGCAGTCGGGCGGCCGGCTGCTCGGCTACGTCTATACCCGCTACGGCGCGCGCTCCGCCAGCACGGTGAAGCGCAACATCGACAGCTACCTGCAGCTCTACGGCCGGGGCCTCATCAGCGGGTTCTTCATCGACGAGATGTCCACGTCGCCGAAGCGCCTCGCCTATTACCTGGACCTGTACACCTACATCAAGGGGCGCGATGCGGGCCTGCGCGTGGTGGGCAACCCCGGCACCCAGACCACCAGCGGATACCTCGCGGCCGCCGACACCCTGGTGAACTTCGAGAACCGTTCTCCGGCCTTCGCCAGCTACGACCCGCGCGCCGACGGCGGCTGGCTCTACCAGGTGGCCAACACCCGGCAGGCGGCGCTGCTGCATGACGCGCCCGACTGCGCCGCCATGCAGCAGGCCGTGCGCACGGCCGCCGCGCCGCGCAGCAACGCCGGCATGCTGTACGTGACCGACGACCAGTTCAACCCCGACACCGGCGAAGGCAACCCCTGGGACACCCTGCCGGGGTACTGGCTCCGCTTCCTCGGCACGGTCGATGCCGTCAACCGCGGAGCCAGCCTGCCCTCCTGCTGAGCACCTGCTGAGCGTTCTCCGGCGCATTTCCGCCAAATTGTGTCGAAAATTTACAAGAACCACAGAAATCGTCAAAACTACGCAGACCGGGCCGAAAGACAATGCCGTCCGACCGCTTCGTTCTCATCCAGACAGGAATCGCCATGGCCCGTATGCCTTCCCTCGCCCGCTGGTGCAGCCTGTCGCTGGCCGCCCTGATCGCCGCCTGCGGCGGCGGAGGCGGCGGCTCTTCGAACGGCACGACCCCGACCAATCCGGCGAACCCCACCACCGTCGCCATCGCCTTTGCCGGGCCCGAGGCGGAAACGGTCTCCACCGCAGGCGCCGCCCTGTCGCTGAGCGCGCAGGTCACGGTGAACGGCGCGGCCGCCGCGGACGGCACGCCGGTCAGTTTCGCGGTCTCCCCCGGCACGTTCTCCGCCACCGGCACCACGCGCTCCGGCGTGGCGACGGTCACTTTCAACGGCGCCACGCCGGGCCGGCAGCAGCTCAGTGCCTCCGTGACGGTGGCCTCGTCGCCGGCGAACGCCACCGCGACGGCCACGCGCGTCATCTATCTCCGCCCGGTGCCCGCGCCGCTGGAAGTGCTGGTGCCGGCCTATTTCTCGCCTTCTTCCGGCACCGAATGGAGCCGCATGGCCGGCGGCGCCGCCGCCAACCCCGGCGTGCAGGTCACCGCCATCATGAACCCCGACAACGGAGAGTTCGACGCGGCGGACCCTGCCTACGTGAGCGCGCTCAACCAGTTCGTCGCCGCCGGCGGCAAGGTGGTGGGCTATGTGTACACGGGCTACGGGAAGCGCCCGCTGGCCACCGTGAAGGCCAACATCGATGCGTATTTCACGCTCTACGGGCGCAGCGCGATCAGCGGCATCTTCCTGGACGAAATGTCCTCCGACGCGGCCATGCTGGGCGGATACCGCGAGATCTACGCCTACATCAAGGCCAGGGACTCCAGCCTGCGCGTGATCGGCAACCCGGGCATGGTGCCGAATACCGCCGACTATGCGTCGGTGGCCGACGTGCTGGTCACCTTCGAGGCGCGCAACAGCAGCTACGCCACCTACGATCCGCGCACCACTCCGTGGCTCTACACCCTGGCCAACAGCCGCCAGAGTTCGCTGGTGCACAACACCGCCACCTGCGCGGACATGCAGAAGGCCGTGCAGTCCGCCGCGTCCGCGCTCTACAACGCCGGCCCCATCTACATGACGGACCTGCAGTACGACCCGGTGAACGACATCGGCAACCCCTGGGCATCGCTGCCCTCGTACTGGACGTCGCTGCTGCAGACCGTGGCGGCCGTGAACCAGGGACGCACGCCTCCGGGCTGCTGACGCGAACACCGCCTGCGCCCTGCGGCGCAGGTGCCGGCTCAGGCCGCGCCGTTCAGCTCGTCCGCGCGCGTCTGCGCCGCGGCGAAGTCCAGGTCGCCGGAGTAGATCGCCCGGCCGCAGATGACGCCTTCCACGCCTTCGCCCTCGACCGCGCAGAGCTGCTCGATGTCGGCCATGCCCGCCAGGCCGCCGGAGGCGATCACGGGGATGGTGAGGGCCTGCGCCAGCTTCACCGTGGCATCGATGTTGATGCCCGACAGCATGCCGTCGCGGCCGATGTCGGTATAGACGATGGACTCGACGCCCCAGTCCTCGAACTTCTTCGCGAGATCGACCACCTCGTGGCCGGTGAGCTTGCTCCAGCCGTCCGTGGCGACCTTGCCGTCCTTGGCGTCCAGGCCCACGATGATGTGGCCGCCGAAGGCGCTGCAGGCGTCCTTCAGGAAGCCGGGGTTCTTCACTGCGGCCGTGCCGATGATGACGTAGCGCAGCCCGCCGTCGATGTATTTCTCGATGGTGTCCAGGTCGCGGATGCCACCGCCCAGCTGCACGGGCAGGTCGTCGCCCACCTCCTTGAGGATGGCCTTGATCGCCGCGTAGTTCTTGGGCGTGCCGGCGAAGGCGCCGTTCAGGTCCACGAGGTGCAGGCGCCGCGCCCCGGCATCCACCCACTTGCGCGCCATGGCTGCCGGGTCTTCGCCGAAGGTGGTCGATTGATCCATGTCACCTTGCTTGAGGCGTACGCAGTGTCCGTCCTTGAGGTCGATGGCGGGGATGAGCAGCATGATGGAATGACGAGGTGGGGATATGCCGTGGCAGAACGTGCCAGTGCCGGCCGGGGTGGAAGAAGGAGGGGGAAGGAAGCGAGGGGAATGCTCAGGGATTCCAGTGGAGGAAGTTGCGGTAGAGCGCCAGGCCGTGCTCGGAACTTTTCTCAGGATGGAATTGCGTGGCAAAAATATTATCGCGAGCCACGGCGGATGCAAAGCGCCCGCCGTAATCGGTTTCCCCTGCAGTGTGCGCCGCATCGCGCGGCAATGCATGGAAACTGTGCACGAAATAAAAATAGCTTTCGTCGGGAATGCCGGCCCACACGGGGTGCACGGCCCCGCCGTGCGGCATCTGCCGCACCCGGTTCCAGCCCATCTGGGGCACCTTGAACCGGCTGCCGTCGGGCTGCAGGCAGCCGGCCAGTTCGAAGCGCACCACGTCGCCGGGAATCAGCCCCAGGCCCGGGGTGTCGCCCTCGGCGCTGTGGTCCAGCAGCATCTGCATGCCCACGCAGACACCGAAGAGCGGCTTGGAGGCCGCGGCCTCCAGTACGGATTCCTGCAGGCCGGATTCGCGCAGCTCGCGCATGCAGTCGGGCATCGCGCCCTGCCCCGGCAGCACCACGCGCTGCGCGGCACGCACGTCCTCGGGCCGCGAGGTCACGACCACGGTCCAGCCGCTGCCCTCGGCTGCGGCCTGCACGGCCTGGGACACCGAGCGCAGGTTGCCCATGCCGTAGTCCACGACGGCGACGGTCTTTGCTTCAACATTCATGGCGAAAACCTAGAGCGAGCCCTTGGTGGAGGGAATGACGCCGGCCGAGCGCGGGTCGCGCTCCAGCGCGAAACGCAGCGCACGCGCGAAGGCCTTGAAGATGGTCTCGCACTGGTGGTGGGCATTGAAGCCCTTCAGGTTGTCGATGTGCAGCGTCACGCCCGCATGGTTCACGAAGCCCTGGAAGAACTCGTACACCAGCTGGGTATCGAGCTGGCCGATGCTGCCGGCCGTGAACTTCACGTCCATGTGCAGGCCCGGCCGGCCCGAGAAATCGACCACCACGCGCGAGAGCGCCTCGTCGAGCGGCACGTAGGCATGGCCGTAGCGGCGGATGCCCTTCTTGTCGCCCACGGCCCGCGCGAACGCCTGTCCCAGCGTGATGCCCACGTCCTCCACCGTGTGATGGCCGTCGATGTGCAGGTCGCCCTCGCACTCGATGTCCAGGTCGATCAGGCCGTGCCGCGCGATCTGGTCGAGCATGTGGTCGAAGAAGCCGATGCCCGAGGACAGGCGCGCAGCGCCCGTGCCGTCGAGGTTCACACGCACGCGGATGCGGGTCTCGGCGGTGTTGCGGGCGACCTCGGCGATGCGGTCGCCCTCGGAGGCGGTGGAGGGAACGAGTGCGGAGGAAGTCATAGGGAAGCCTGGAGTGCGTCGAGCATCTGGGCGTTGTCGGCCTCGCTGCCCACCGTGAGGCGCAGGCAGCGGGCCAGCAAGGGATGCATTGTAGAAACGTTCTTGACGAGAACCTTGCGGGCTTTCATGCCCTCGAAGGCCCGCGCGGCGTCGGGCACGCGCACGAGCACCATGTTGGCCTCGCTGTCCCACACGCGCTCGATGCCCTTCATGGCGCGCAGTGCCGCGACCAGCCCGGTGCGCGCGGCGCGCAGCTCGGCCGCCTGCGCGGCGAACACCTGCGCATGCTCCAGCGCGAACAGGGCGGCTTCGCAGTTGAGCACGCTCACGTTGTAGGGCGGGCGCACCTTCTCGATTTCGTCCACGAGCGCCGCCGGGCCCGCGAGGTAGCCCAGGCGCACGCCCGCCAGGCCGAACTTGCTGAGCGTGCGCATGAGCAGCACGTGGGCGTTGCGGGCGGGCTCGGCGCGCATGCGGTCCAGCCAGGTGCGGCTCGCGAAGGGCTGGTAGGCCTCGTCCATCACCACGATGCCGCCCTGCGCGCCCGCCGCGTCGATGATGCGCTGTACGGCGCCCTCGTCCCATAACGTGGCCGTGGGGTTGTTGGGGTAGGCCAGGTAGGTGATCGCCGGGTGGTGCTGCGCGATGGCGGCCAGCATGGCGGGCTCGTCGAGTTCGAAATCGGCCGTGAGCGGCACGCCCACGAAGTCCAGGCCCTGCAGCTGCGCACTCATCGGGTACATCACGAAGCCGGGCATGGGCGCGAGCATGGTCGCGCGCTCGCCCGTGCCGGGCCGCGCGCAGGCCAGCGCCAGCAGCGTGATGATCTCGTCGGAGCCATTGCCCAGCACCATCGAGAAGCCCTCCGGCATGCCGATGTGCGCGGCGAGCGCCTGCTTCAGATCGTGCAGCCGCGCGCCGGGGTAGCGGTTCAGCGCCAGCGCGCCCAGGCGCCGGCCGAGGGCCTCCTGGAGTTCCGGTGGCAGCGGGAACGGGTTTTCCATCGCGTCCATCTTGAGCACGCCGGTGGCGGGCTGCACCGCGTAGGCATGCATGGCGCGGACGTCGGGGCGGATGCGGCCGAGCGCGGCGGCAAGGGTGTCGGTCATTCGAGCGATTCCAGTTCGTCGGGAGCCAGGAGAAAAGGGTTCACGGCGCGCACCGCGTCGTAGCGCTGCCCGTGCGGCAGCACGTCGCCCAGCACATGGCGGCAGCCCTGCTGGTGCGCGGAAGCGACGATGAGCGCGTTCCAGTAGCTCAGGCCGTAGCGGTCCTGCAGGTCCCAGGCGCCATCGACCACGTAGGCGTCAAGGTGCGGCGGCTGCCAGACGCGCAGGCGGCGCACCTGCGCGCGCACCAGGTGCAGCGTCTGCGGGCCGGGGAAGCAGGCCACGGCGTTGTGGTAGAGCTCGTTGAGCACCTGCGAACTGATGCGCCCGCGGCGCGTGTTCCAGCACAGCGCAAGCCATTCGCGCGCCCGGGCCTGCCGGACGGGATCGCGGTCGTCCACGCTGCTGAGCAGCACGCCGGTATCGACGAACAGCGGGGCGTTCATGGCGCGGCCTCGCGCTCCTGCAGTTCGGGTCTCGTGAGGTACGGCCGGGACGAGGCGCCCCAGCTTTCGAAGGCCAGCGCCTCGCGCTGGGCCTGCGCATAGGCGTCCTCCTGCCGCATCTTTTCCGCCAGCCATTCACCCAGCATGCGGGACACGCTCGTGCCGCGCCGGGCAGCCTCGACGCGGGCCCATTCGGCGACGGTGTCATCCATGGTGACGGTGACGTTTTTCATGGAAGCGATGTTAGCCGAAAAAATGACACGAAGTTCGTGTCGCACGAACTTCGTGCATTCTCACGCCAGGGCTTTTTCAGGATGGCCCGCCCTCGACCCCATCGCGCAGGCGATGGCCCCGACCCGCCGCAGCGTGGCCGCGTGGTGCTCCGTCCAGTCGCCCCCCACCCCGATCCGCAGGCAGTTGCGGAAGCGCCCGCCGGTGCCGAACACGGTGCCGGGCGGCACGAGGATGCGCTCCTGCAGGCAGGCCTGGTGCAGCTGCAGGGTGTCCAGCCCGCGCGGCAGCTCCACCCACAGCAGGAGCCCTCCCGGCGGATCGCTCACCCGCGTGCCCGGCGGGAACGACTGCGCGATGGCGTGCCGCACGGAATCCATGCGCGCTGCCACGGCCGTGCGCAGCTGGCGCATCGCCGCGGCATGCCCGGTCTGCAGCATCAGGTCGGCCAGCGCCAGCTCCAGCACCGGCGACTGCCCGCCCGCCTGCAGGTCCTTCATCTGGCGCAACTGGTCCGTCCACCGGCCACCCTCCAGCCAGCCCAGACGCAACCCGGGCGCGAGCGTCTTCGAAAACGAACTGCACAGCATCACGTGGCCCGCGGTGTCGTGCGATTTCACGGTGCGGCGGTGCTCCTCCTGCTCCGCGAGATCGTTGTACACCGCGTCCTCGATCACCGCGAGCCCGTGGCGCGCGGCGAGCTGCGCGAGCCGCCGCCGCTCCACCTGCGGCATGCAGGCCCCGAGCGGATTGCTGAGCGTGGGCACCACGATCAGGGCCTTCACCGGCTGTGTTTCCAGCGCCAGCTGCAGTGCGTCCAGCGAGATGCCGTGCCGTGGATGGGTGGGAATCTCCAGCACCTTCAGGTGCAGCCCCTGCAGCAACTCCAGGAAGGAAAAATGCGTGGGCGACTCCAGGGCCACCACATCGCCCGGCTGCGTCACCGCACGCAGGCACAGGCTGATGGCGTCCATGCAGCCGCCGGTGACGAGGATGCGCTCCGGATCCAGGCTGCAGCCCATGCCCACGGCGTAGCGCGCGATGGCGCGCCGCGCCTCCTCGTGCCCTTCGGAAGAGGGATACATGCACAGCAGGTGGCGGTGGCGCTGCACCGACCGGGCGACCGCGCGCCGCACGCGGTCCACATCGAGCAGGTCCGGGCCCGGCGTGCCGCTGCTGAACGACACCACGTCGGCCGGCTGCGGCGTGCCGAGGATGCGCTGGCCCAGCCAGTCCACGGACACATCGCGCGGACGGCGCAGCCCCCGGGCCACCGTCGGTTCGGGCAGCACGGCCGGCCGGGGCGCCACGAAATAGCCCGAGCGCGGGCGGGCGGCGATCAGGCGCGCGTCCTCCAGCCAGTGGTAGGCCTGCACGACGGTGCTCTGGGCGACGCCACGCTGGCGGGACAGCTCGCGCACGGACGGCATGCGCGCGCCACGCGCGAGCGTGCCGTTGCGGATCAGTTCGGCCATCTGCGAGGCGATCTGCAGGTACAGCGGGGTGGAATCGAGATCGGACATCGCTTCCATTCTGTATCGCTGCACCTCGCCACCATCAATACAGATACCCGGCAATGCAGGCAATACAGACACCGCGCGGCCGGCATCTGTGCCGGTCCAGCTGGCGCATGCCTGCGGCTGTCGCATCCCGCCCGGCGCCGGCACAGTGAACGGCATGAACTCCGCAACCGCCTTCGCCTCCCTCGCCCTCCTGCGCCGCCTGGCCTCGCGTCCGGCAGCGGCACCCCGGACCCTCGTGGCCACGCTGGCGCCCGACGATCCGGTACATCCGCTGGACTGCGCTCCCGGCTGCCGGGCCACCCTGCAGGTGCTGGCAGGCCATGCCTGGGTCACGCAGCACGGTGATGGAGACGACTGGTTCCTGGAGGCCGGCCAGCGACTGGCCCTGCCGGGACCGGGTCGGCTCTACGTGAGCGCCGAAGGCAGCACGCCCCTGCGGCTGCGCTGGGTGGTGGAACCCGCGCCGCCGCAGGACGGCACGGCAGGCACCGCGGGTGCCGCGGCCTGAGGCGCGCAGCGCCTCAGGGGGGTCACTTCAGCCTCATCTCCGCAGCCCGCGCATGGGCCTGCAGCCCCTCGCCGTGCGCCAGCACGCTGGCGATGCGGCCCAGCGCCTGCGCGCCCTGCTCGCTCACCTCGATCAGGCTGCTGCGCTTCTGGAAGTCGTACACCCCCAGCGGTGACGAGAACCGCGCGGTGCCGCTGGTGGGCAGCACGTGGTTCGGGCCCGCGCAGTAGTCGCCCAGGCTCTCGCTGGTATAGGCCCCGAGGAAGATGGCGCCCGCATGGCGCAGCAGCGGCTCCCAGCGGTGCGGGTCGCGGCTCGACACCTCCAGGTGCTCGGGCGCGATGCGGTTGCTGATGGCGCAGGCCTCTTCCATGTCCTTCGTGAGGATCAGCGCGCCGCGGCCCGTGAGGCTCTTGGCGATGATCTCGGCACGCGGCATTTCGGGCAGCAGGCGATCGATGGCAGCCTGCACGGCATCGATGTAGGCGGCGTCCGGGCACAGCAGGATGGACTGGGCCAGTTCGTCATGCTCGGCCTGGCTGAACAGGTCCATCGCCACCCAGTCGGGCGGCGTGGTGCCGTCGGCCAGCACCAGGATCTCGCTCGGGCCGGCGATCATGTCGATGCCCACCGTGCCGAACACGCGCTTCTTGGCGCTGGCCACGTAGGCATTGCCGGGGCCGGTGATCTTGTCCACCTTCGGCACGGTGGCCGTGCCATAGGCCAGCGCGGCCACGGCCTGCGCGCCGCCGAGGGTGAAGGCGCGGCTCACGCCCGCCACGTAGGCGGCCGCCAGCACCAGCGGGTTCTTCTCGCCGCGGGGCGTGGGCACCACCATGACGATGTCCTGCACGCCCGCCACGTGGGCCGGGATGGCATTCATCAGCACGCTGGACGGGTATGCGGCCTTGCCGCCGGGCACGTAGATGCCCACGCGGTCCAGCGGCGTGACCTTCTGGCCGAGCAGCGTGCCGTCTTCGTCGCGGTAGCTCCAGCTCTCGCCGCTCGCCTTCTTCTGCGCCTCGTGGTATTTGCGCACGCGGCGGGCCGCCGCCTCCAGCGCCTCGCGCTGCGCGGCCGGCAGCGCCTCGAAGGCGGCCTTCAGTTCGGCCTGGGACAGCTCCAGCGCCGCCACGGAATCCGCCTGCAGCCCGTCGAAGCGCTGCGTGTACTCCAGCACGGCCGCATCGCCGCGCGCCTGCACGTCCGCCAGGATGTCGGCCACGCGCTGCTCGATGGCCGCATCGGTCTCGGCGGACCAATGCAGCCGCTCCCGGAAGGCAGCTTCGAAATCGGCACTCTCGGTATGCAGGCGGGCAGGCGTGGCTTTCATAAGTCTCTCAGGCGGATCGGAGTGGGACCGCGCTCATTCGGTTTCGGCCGACACTTCGCGCGTCTTGCGGTTGTATTTGAGGGTGATCTTGTCGAGCTCGCAGAGGTCGAAGCCCTCCCACTCGACGTTCGAGCCATCGTCCGCGAACACCACCTTGATGTCCTGGACGCAGTGCTTCGTATCGCCGAACTTGAACTTCCGCGAGGCGCCGTTGGCCAGCTGGTTGCTGCCCAGCCGGTCCTTGCCCCAGCTGTCCATTTTCGTCGGGGAGATGTACACCTCGTTGAGCGCATAGCCCGTGCGGTTGACCAGCGTGAAATCCGCGTCCGCCGCGAATGCGGCACCGCTCAGGACCAGGCCGCCGAGCAGCAGGATTTTTTGGAACATGGGAAAAGCCCTCCGATTTGAAACAAATGATGCACTGAGAAACAATTTTCCCAGGGCTCGCATTTTGGCGTTTATTTCTCGGAAAACTCATCCGTACCGTGGATTTCAGCCTTTTCGCCCGGTCGCGTCGGCGAACGCATCGATGATGCGGCGCAAGGGCTCGCGCTTGAGCTTGAGGGCGGCCTGGTTCACCACGAGGTGCGAGCTGATGTCCATGATGCGCTCCACCTCCACCAGGTGGTTGGCGCGCAGCGTGCTGCCCGTGGAGACCAGGTCCACGATGGCATCGGCCAGCCCGGTGAGCGGAGCGAGCTCCATGCTGCCGTAGAGCTTGATCATGTCCACGTGCACGCCCTTGGCCGCGAAGAACTCGCGGGCGATGGTGGTGTACTTGGTGGCCACGTTGAGGCGCGCGCCCTGCTTCACCGCGCGGGCGTAGTCGAAATCCTCGCGCACTGCGACGCTCACGCGGCACTTGGCGATGCGCAGGTCCAGCGGCTGGTACAGCCCCTGGCCGCCGTGCTCGATGAGCGTGTCCTTGCCCGTGACCCCCAGGTCCGCGCCACCGTACTGCACGTAGGTGGGCACATCGGTGGCGCGCACCAGCACCACGCGCACGTCCGGCCGGTTGGTGGGCAGGATGAGCTTGCGGGATTTCTCGGGGTCTTCCAGCACCTCGATGCCGGCGGCGGCCAGCAGCGGGAGGGTCTCGTCGAAGATGCGGCCCTTGGACAGGGCCAGGGTGATCACGTCGCCCGCGTTCGTCATGCCTTCACTCTTTCGATATCGGCGCCCAGGGCGCGCAGCTTGCCTTCCATGCAGTCGTAGCCCCGGTCGAGGTGGTAGATGCGGTCCACCGTGGTCTGGCCCGTGGCCACCAGGCCGGCGATCACCAGGCTGGCGGAAGCGCGCAGGTCGGTGGCCATCACGGTGGCGCCCGACAGCAACGCGCCCGTGTCGCCCAGCCCCTCGATCACCGCCACCTTGCCGTCGGCCTGGATGCGCGCGCCCAGGCGCAGCAGCTCATCGACGTGCATGAAGCGGTTCTCGAAAATGGTCTCGGTCACGCGCGAGGCGCCCTGGGCCACCACGTTGAGCGCCATGAACTGCGCCTGCATGTCGGTGGGAAACCCCGGATATTCGGTGGTGCGGAAGCTCTGTGCCCGCAACTGGCCCGCCCCCGGGCTGCGCACGCGGATGCCGCCCTCGACGGACTCCACGGTCACGCCCGCGTCGCGCAGCTTGTCGATGACGGCGTCCAGGTGGTCCGCGCGGCCATGGCGCAGCAGCGCCTCGCCGCCCGTGGCGGCCACCGCGCACAGGAAGGTGCCGGCCTCGATGCGGTCGGCCACCACGCGGTGCGTGCAGCCGTGCAGGCGCTCCACGCCCTGCACCCGGATGCGGCTCGTGCCGTGGCCCTCGATCTGCGCGCCCATGGCGATGAGCATCTCGGCCAGGTCCACCACCTCGGGCTCCTGGGCCGCGTTCTCCAGCACCGTCTCGCCATCGGCCAGCGTGGCCGCCATGAGCAGGTTCTCGGTGCCGGTCACCGTCACCATGTCGGTGGTGATGCGGGCGCCCTGCAGCCGCGAACGGCCCTCGGGCAGCCGCGCGATCATGTAGCCGTGCTCCACCACGATCTCCGCGCCCATGGCCGACAGGCCCTTGATGTGCTGGTCCACGGGGCGCGAGCCGATGGCGCAGCCACCGGGCAGCGACACCGTGGCCTCGCCGAAGCGCGCCAGCAGCGGCCCCAGCGCCAGCACCGACGCGCGCATGGTCTTGACCAGTTCGTAGGGCGCCTCGGGCGTGGACAGCGCGCCGGCATCGATGCGCACCGTGCCGCTGCTGGCCCGGTCATCGCCCTGGGAATGCTCGGCCGCCACCCCCATGTTGCGGATGAGCTGCAGCATGGTCGCCACGTCCTGCAGGCGTGGCACGTTCAGGAGGGTGACGGGCTCGGCCGTGAGCAGCGCGGCGCACAGCTCGGGCAAGGCGGCGTTCTTGGCGCCGGAGATCGGCACGTCGCCGCTCAGGGCACGGCCGCCGCGAATCTGGAGTTGGTCCATGGCTTGTTGTTCTGGGGTCTGGAGGACGGGAGGGGCCGTTGCGGCGGATGGCGCAGCGGGAAGGAACCTGCGCTCACTCGCCGCGCGGCTGCGCGGCCCATTCGGCAGGCGTGAAGGTCTTCATGGACAGCGCATGCACCTCGTCGGTGTGCATGCGGCTGCCCAGCGTCGCGTACACCCGCTGGTGGCGCTGGATCGCACGCTTGCCCTCGAACTCCGCGGAGACGATGGTCGCGTACCAGTGGCGGCCGTCGCCTTCCAGCGTGAGGTGCTCGCAGGGCAGCCCCGCCCGGATCAGGTCTTTGAGTTGGTCGGCGGTCATGTCAGTGGTTCATGTGGGAGGACGGGCACCCGGCCGCACATGCGGCGCCTGGCGTGCGCGCGCCCGTGAGGGTGGTCATCAGTTCCTAATCTTGTAGCCCGTGCGCAGCAGGTGGACGGCCAGCGCGCTCACGGCCAGCCAGGCGCTGCCCACGATGGCCAGGCTCAGCCAGGGCGACGCATCGCTCTGCCCGAAGAAGCCGTACCGGAACCCGTCGATCATGTAGAAGAACGGATTCAGGTGGCTCACCGTCTGCCAGAAAGGCGGCAGCGACTGGATGGAATAGAACACGCCCGAGAGGAAGGTCATCGGCACGATGATGAAGTTCTGGAACGCCGCCATCTGGTCGAACTTGTCGGCCCAGAGCCCGGCGATCAGGCCCAGCGTGGCCAGCAGCGCGGCCCCCAGGAGCGCGAACGCGGCGATCCACAGCGGCGCGGCGAATTCCGGCCGCGCGAAGCCGAGCGTGGCGATGAACACGCCCAGCCCCACGGCCAGGCCGCGCACCACCGAAGAGCCCACGTAGGCGAAGAACCAGGACCAGTGCGACAGCGGCGTGAGCAGCACGAACACCAGGTTGCCCATGATCTTGCTCTGGATGAGGCTCGACGAGCTGTTCGCGAACGCGTTCTGCAGCACGCTCATCATCACGAGGCCAGGCACCAGGAAGGCGGTATAGCTCAGGCGGTCATAGACCTTCACGTGGTCTTCCAGCACATGGCCGAAGATCAGCAGGTAGAGCACGGCGGTGAGCACGGGCGCCGCGATGGTCTGGAAGCTCACCTTCCAGAAACGCAGCACCTCCTTGTAGAACAGGGTCTGCCAGCCGGTCATAGCCGCACCCCGCCTTCGGGCGTTTCCGCGGGCTCGTCCGCCGGAGCGGGCTCGCGGGCGGGATCGGGGTAGCGCCCTTCGGCCATGAGGCTGAGGAACACGTCCTCCAGGTCCGCCTTGCGGATCTCGACATCGTGCACGCCGACGCCCGCGGCACGCAGGCCGGAGAGGATGCGCTCGATGTCCGCCGCGTCCTGCGCGGGCAGCTGCACCACGCGGCCGGTGACACGCGCGGCGGCGGCGAGCGCCGGGGGCAGCGCGTCGTCGGTCTTGAAGCGCAGCACGTTCGTGGAGGCGGCCTGCAGCAGTTCGGACGTGGTCGAGAGCGCCACCATCCGGCCGCGCTTGAGCATGGCGATCCGATGGCAGAGCGCCTCCGCCTCTTCCAGGTAGTGGGTGGTGAGCAGCACCGTGTGGCCCGCCTTGTTGAGCCGCGCGACGAAGTGCCAGAGGGTCTGGCGCAGCTCCACATCGACCCCGGCCGTGGGTTCGTCCAGCACGATGATGGGCGGCTTGTGCACCAGCGCCTGGGCGACGAGCACGCGGCGCTTCATGCCGCCCGAGAGCTGGCGCATGTTGGCGGACGCCTTGTCGGCCAGGCCCAGGTTCTCGAGCAGTTCGTCGATCCAGGCGTCGTTGTTCTTCACGCCGAAATAGCCGGACTGGATGCGCAGCGCCTCGCGCACGTTGAAGAACGGATCGAAGACGAGCTCCTGCGGCACGATGCCGAGCTTGCGGCGTGCATCGGCATAGTCGGACAGCACGTCGCTACCCTGCACCAGCACGCGCCCGCCGGAGGCCCGGGACAGTCCCGCCAGGATGCTGATGAGCGTGGTCTTGCCCGCGCCGTTGGGCCCGAGCAGGCCGAAGAACTCGCCCTCCTCGATGTCGAGGCTCACGCCGTCGAGCGCCTGGAAGGGCCCTTTGGGCGTGTCGTAGGTCTTGGAGACGGACTGGAAGGAGACTGCGGGCATGGGAGCCGGCCATTTTACGGGTCTGGCGCGGATATGCTTGCCGACCTCATCGATGCCACCTCGGCGGCCTCGCCCATCGCCCCCGGTCCCTGCCCTCTTCCATGCAACTGCACGACATCCAGTCCCTCTTGCTGCAAGGCGACTACCGCACACCCGCACGGCATTTCCAGGCCCTGCAGCAGGACTTCGAGAACGGCCGCATCGGCGAGCCGGAGTACCTGAGACAGGCCGCAGCGGCCTCCGTCGAGCGGCGCAGCGCAGAGCCCGCGATGCTGGCCTGGGCCAGCGAGTTTCCGGAGGACTACTTCGCCCAGTTCGCGGCGGGCAATTACTTTCTCCGCATCGGCTGGCGGGCCCGCGGCATCCAGACACGGCAGTTCACCACGGAACACCAGTTTTCGCTGATGAATGCCTATTTCCACAAAGCGCTGCCCCACCTCTACCGGGCCATCGAGCTGAGCCCCAGGCCCTATTGCGCACTGGCCATCGGCATTCACCTGGAAACCGCGGGCGGCCTGGACCTGCCCCACAGCTTCCTCGCGTTGTCGGAAAGGCATATCGAGCAATCCGTGGAGGTGTGCCTCGCGCACATGTGGGCGCTGCAGCCCAAGTGGGGCGGAGCGGACGGAGCGCTGGAGGCCTTCTTCCAGCGCATCCACGCGCTGGACTGGCCTGCGGAATCCGCCGCGATGCTCGAAGCGGCCTACGACTGCTACCAGGCCGACATCCTGTGCTGCGAAGGCGAGACCGGCAAGGCGCAAGCCTTGCTGGCCGGGAGCCGGCACGCCCGGTCGCCCCGGGTTCTGCAAAGCCTCAGCCGATACCTCCAGCAGCAGGGCCGGCACGCGGAAGCCGCCGGGCAGCTTCAAGCCGTCATTGCGCACAAGCCCGCTCCGGACCTCTATGAACGCCTGGCCACGAGCCTGGCCGCGCTCGGCCGTGACGGGGAAGCGGATGCCGCCTATGCGCAGGCGGCGCTCCTGGGAGACGGCGATGCCGCCGCCACCGCAGCCAACCGCATGCGGCCGCGCATGGGCGACCCGGCCGTGGCCGCCGAGGCGGTGCGCTGGTGCGAACTGGGGGCGGAGCAATTCAGCGGAGACGCGATGTTTGAGCGCGGCTGTCACTTCTCGCTCGGCCTGGGAACGCCCAAGGATGCCGAGGCAGCCGTGCCCTACTGGGAAAGCGCGCTGGCATGGGGCTCCCGCGCTGCCATCTGGAATGCCGTGCTGGCGTACTGGCAGGGAAAGGGCAGCATTCCCAGGGACTTCGCCAAGGCTCGCCGCTATGCGGCCCAGGGCGCCGCCATGGAATGCGTGGACTCCACCTCGGTCTATGGCGTCCTGCTGTACCGCGGCCAGGGAGGGCCCGTGGATTTCGACGCCGCGCTCGAGCACCTGTACAACGCGGCATGCGAGGACGATGTGCTGGCGATCAGCTACCTGATCAGGGCCCTGTGGTTCGGGCACGGAACCGTCGTCGATCGCGCCGCCGCCCGGAAATGGCTGGCCGCGCTCCGCAAGCACGGGAAAAAGGATGACGTGGCGAGCGTGACGGAGGACATCTTCAGCCTGTCGGGCTGGCTGAAGAGCTTCTGGCGCCAGTGGCAGGAGCGCTCGAACGCCGCGCGCTGAGGCGCGCGTTCAGTTCAATCGGCCGCCGCGGCCACCGCCGGGCTGGCCAGCAGTTCCGCCACCCCGTACAGCCCGGCCAGCTTGGCCAGGCCCGCGGGCAGGTCTTTCACTTCGAAGCGCCGGTTCTCCAGCAGCGCGGCGCGGCGGCATTCGAGCAGGACCGCCAGGGCCGACGAGTCGAAGGTGGCGAGCGGCGCGGCGTCCACGACGAGGATCTCGTCGCGGTGCGCCTTGAGCCCCTGCAGCAGCATGCGCAGGCAGGCCTCGGCCTGCCGGTGCGTCAGCTCGGTGGGTAGGACCAGCATGGCGGACGCCCCGTGGATGCGTCAGCCCGCCTTGCCGGAGCCGGCGGCGTTGGCCTTGTTGCGTGCCGCCAGGGATTCGATGAGGCCATCGATGCCCTTGGCGTTGATCTCCTGGGCGAACTGCGTGCGGTAGGTCTCGACCAGCCACACGCCCATCACGTTCAGGTTGTAGATCTTCCAGCCGGCACCATCCCCGGGGGTCTTTTCCAGGCGGTAGTCGAGCTGGATCGGGTCGCCACGGCCCAGGATCTCGGAGCGCACGAGCACGTCCTTGTCGTCGGGGCCGGCACGCAGGGGCTTGACCTGGATCGACAGGTCATTGACCTGGCTGAGGGCACCCGAGTAGGTGCGCACGAGCAGCGACTTGAATTCGTCCTGCAGGCGCGCCTGCTGCTGCGGCGTCGCCTGGCGCCAGGCCGGGCCCACCGCGGCGGCCGTCATGCGGCGGAAGTTCACGTGCGGCAGGATGACCTTGTCCACCAGCGCGGTGATCTTGTTGATGTCGCCCGACTTGATGCTCTTGTCGCTGCGCACCGTGTTCAGCACGTCGGTGGACAGGCGCTTGACCAGTTCGTCGGGCGCTTCGTCGGCAGCCAGGGCCGCCACCGGCATGCCCATCCACAGAACGGCGGCAGTGCAAAGGGCAGCCTGGCCCAGGGTACGTCGGCTCATCGTCATATCGGTTTCCTTTCTGAAGGGGCGTCCCCGGCGGGGCGCTCCATGTCATGTTCGATTGTGGGCGGGGGTGCGGCCCCCCATGCGTCTGCCCGGTGCACGGATGCAAGCAACTGCAACGCCGCTGGGGGCTCCGCCTCGGCCCTCAGGGCTTCGGCTCTTCGGGCAGCTTGCCGGCATCCTGGTCGTAGCGTTCCTCGCTGCGCCGGTCCGTCTGCACTGCCTGGTTGCGCACCTGCAGGTAGGCGTCGCGGGTGAAGCTGTACTTGTCGAGCGCAGCGCTGTCCAGCACCGAGCTCGCACGCAGCAGGTTGGCCCGCGTGTTCACCGCGCTCAGGGCATAGAGGGCGTTGCGGTCGGACACGGGATCGACGTAGGTGATCAGGTTGCCCTTGGCATCCACCGGCAGGGCCACCGTGTCGCGCACGGTGGACGGGCCCAGGAACGGCAGCACGAGGTACGGCCCCGTGGGCACGCCCCAGCGGCCGAGCGTGAGGCCGAAATCCTGCTTCGAGCGCTCGATGCGCATCTCGGTGGCGACGTCGAACAGGCCACCGATGCCGAACACGGTGTTCGCGCTGAAGCGCGCGATGCTGTTGAGCGCGCCTTCGCCGCGCAGCTGCAGCGCATTGTTCACGAAGGACCACAGGTCGCCGAGGTTGGCGAAGAAGTTGCTCACGCCGGTGCGCACCAGGCGCGGGGTGACCTCGGTATAGGCGGTGGCGACGGGCCGCAGCAGCACGTCGTCCACCTTGTCGTTGAACCGGGTCATGCCGCGGTTGTAGGGCTCGAACGGATCGCGCGGGTTGGCGTCGGGTCCGGTCGCGCAGCCGGCCAGCAGGCAGGCCACGGCCAGCGCGCAGGCACTGCCGCGCAGGGACCGGGCCCGGAGAGCTTGGGATTTGGTGGTCATCATTGTTGTCGTCATTTCTTGGAGCCGCCCGCGGAGGCCCCGCCGCCGCCCTCTTCGGCCTTGCCGTAGAGGAACTGGCCGATGAGGTTTTCCAGCACCACGGCGGACTGCGTGGACGTGATGCGGTCGCCCTCGGCGAGGTTCTTTTCGTCGGCACCCGCCTGGATGCCGATGTACTGGTCTCCCAGCAGGCCGCTGGTGAGGATCTTGAGCGAGCTGTCCTTGGGGAAGGCGTAGCGCTTGTCCATCTCCAGCGTCACCTGGGCCTGGAACGTCTTGTCGTCGAAGGTGATGGAGTTCACCCGGCCCACCACCACGCCGGCGCTGCGCACCGCGGACTGGGGCTTGAGCCCGCCGATGTTGTCGAAGAGCGCGGTGACGTGGTAGCCGGACTGCCACTGCACGCGCAGCAGGTTGGCCGACTGCAGGGCGAGGAAGAGCAGGGCCGCACCGCCGAGGAGGACGAAGAGGCCGACCCAGACGTCGTTCTTGGAATGCTGCATGGTGTTTTTCTCTCTGAAGGGTTCTTGGACGCCGGCCGCGTCAGATGCTGAACATCCAGGCCGTGAGCAGGAAATCCAGCCCCAGCACCGTGAGCGAGGCCATCACCACGGTGCGGGTGGTGGCACGGGACACGCCCTCGGGCGTGGGCTTGGCGATGTAGCCCTGCAGCAACGCGATGAAGGTGACCGTGACGCCGAAGACGAAGCTCTTGAGGACGCCGTTGCCCACGTCCGCCCACACGTCCACCCCGCTCTGCATCTGGCCCCAGAAGGCGCCGCTGTCCACGCCGAGCATGACCACGCCGACGATCCAGCCGCCGATCACGCCCACCGCGCTGAACACCGCGGCCAGCAGCGGCATGGCGATCACCCCGGCCCAGAAGCGCGGGGCCAGGATACGGCGCACCGGGTCCACGGCCATCATTTCCATGGCCGAGAGCTGCTCGCCCGCGCGCATCAGGCCGATCTCCGCCGTGAGCGAGGTACCCGCGCGGCCCGCGAACAGCAGCGCGGAGACGACGGGGCCGAGCTCGCGCACCAGCGACAGCGCCACGAGCAGCCCCAGTGCCTGCGCGGAGCCGTAGCGCTGCAGCGTGTAGTAGCCCTGCAGGCCCAGCACGAAGCCCACGAACAGGCCCGATACGGAAATGATGGACAGCGAATAGTTGCCCAGGAAGTGCAACTGGTCGCGCACCAGCCCGAAGCGCTGCAGCGTCGGGCCGATCAGGCCGGCCAGGCGCACGAACAGCCGCGCGGCGCGGCCCATGTCCGCCAGCAGGCTGCGCGTGGCGAAGCCGACGTCGGAAGGTTTCCACCAGCTCATCGCGCGCCTCCGCCCGGGCCGGCCAGCGGCCCGAAATCGTCGGCCACCGAAGGACCGGGGTAATGGAACGGCACCGGCCCGGTGGGCAGTGCATGCACGAACTGGTGCACCAGCGGATCGGTGCTGGCGCGCACCTCGTCGGGTGAGCCCTGCGCGGCGACCACGCCCGGCCCGAGGATGACCACGTGGTCGGCCACGCGGAAGGTCTCCTCCACGTCGTGGGACACGACCAGCGTGGTCAGGCCCATGGCGTCGTTGAGCTGCCGGATCAGTTGGGCGGCCGTGCCGAGCGAGATGGGATCGAGCCCGGCGAAGGGTTCGTCGTAGAGGATCAGTTCCGGGTCGAGCGCGACGGCCCGCGCCAGCGCCACGCGCCGTGCCATGCCGCCCGAGATCTGGCTGGGCATGAGATCGCGTGCGCCCCGCAGGCCCACGGCCTGCAGTTTCATGAGCACGATGTCGCGCACCAGCGCCTCGGACAGGTCGGTGTGCTCGCGCAGCGGGAAGGCCACGTTCTCGAACACGCTCATGTCGGTGAAGAGCGCCCCGAACTGGAACAGCATGCCCATGCGGCGGCGCGCGGCGTAGAGCTGCTGGGCATCCATGCGCGCCACGTCCTGGCCGTTCACCAGGACCTCGCCCTGCTGCGCGAGATGCTGGCCGCCGATGAGGCGCAGCACCGTGGTCTTGCCCCCGCCGGAGGCGCCCATGAGCGCGGTCACCTTGCCGCGCGGAATGCGCAGCGAGACATCGCGCAGGATCGGGCGCTCGCCATACGAGAACGTGACGTTGCGCAGTTCGACCAGGGGGGTTTCGGACATGCGGAGGGCGTTGGAAGTATCGGTTGGGGACGTAATTGTCGCGGCTGCGGACGTGGGCGATGCGAGCGATGGTAACGCAAACATACATGCATGCATGTTTGCTGAAACGCCCGTCAGTTCTCTGCTACTTTTTTCGAAGCATACTTTTCATATGTGACGAGCAAAAAAAGCGCCACGAAGCCATATTCTCCCGCCGCCGGCAAGCCCTTTCACAGCATGCTGCGAAGGAATGCCTGGGTTCGCGCATGTCGCGGATTCGCAAAGAACTCCGCCGACGGCGCGGCTTCGATGATCTCCCCCTGGTCCATGAAGACCACGCGGTGGGCCACCTCGCGCGCGAACCCCATCTCGTGCGTGACCACCAGCATGGTCATGCGCTCCTGGGCCAGCGCGCGCATGGTGCGCAGCACCTCGCCGGTCAGTTCCGGATCGAGCGCCGAGGTGGGCTCGTCGAACAGCAGGATGTCCGGCTCCATGGCCAGCGCGCGGGCGATGGCCACGCGCTGCTTCTGCCCGCCCGAGAGCCGGCCGGGATAGCTGTCCTGCTTCTCCAGCAGCCCGACCTTGGCCAGCAGCGCCTGCGCGGGCGGCACGGCGGCCTGCCGGGCCACGCCCTTGACCACCATGGGCGCCTCGATGACGTTCTCCAGCACGGTGAGGTGCGGGAACAGGTTGAACGACTGGAACACCATGCCCATGCGGCGGCCGATGCGGCGCACCTCGGCATCGGGCACGTAGCGGCAGTGGCCGGCGGCATCGGTGGTCGCGAGCGTGTCGCCTTCGATGGCGATGTGGCCGCGGTCGATGGTCTCCAGGTGGTTCAGGCAGCGCAGGAAGGTGCTCTTGCCCGAGCCCGAGGGGCCGATCACGGCCACGGTCTCGCCGCGGCCGAGCGTGAGCGACACGTCCCGCAGCACCGGCAGGCCGCCGAAGGCCTTGTGCAGGCCCCGCGCCTCGATCATGGGCACGGCGGCAGAGAGATCAGGCGTCATGGCGGGCATAGCGTCGCTCCAGGCGCTGGAAGCCCCAGGTCAGCACCAGGGTCATCACGAGATAGAAGGCGGCGGCCACGAGGAAGGGCGTGGTCGTGAAATCGCGCTGCACGATGCCGCGCGCGGCGCGCAGCAGGTCGTTCAGGGCCAGCACGTAGATGAGCGAGGTGTCCTTGACCAGCGTGATGGTCTCGTTGCTCATGGGTGGCAGGATGCGGCGCACCATCTGCGGCAGCACGATGCGCCGCATGGTCTGCCCGTACGTCATGCCCAGCACCTTGGCGGCCTCGTACTGGCCGCGGTCGATCGACTGGATGCCGGCGCGGAAGATCTCCGCGAAATACGCCGCGTAGTTCAGCGCGAACGCCACCACCGCCGCGGGGAAATCCGGCAGCCTCACGCCGATCACCGGCACGAACGGCAGCGCGAAATAGATGAACAGCATCTGCAGCATCAGCGGCGTGCCGCGCATCAGCCAGATGTAGCCGTTGACCAGCCCCGACAGCAGCCCCCAGCGCGACACCCGCGCCAGCGCCAGCGCCAGCCCCAGCGGCACCGCCAGCACCAGCGTGATCGCGAAAAGCTTCAGCGTGACCGTCGCGCCCTGCGCCAGCGGCCCCAGAAGTGAAAGAACGTAATCCATCTATCTGCTACGGAATCTGTTGTCGGCAGTGCAGCGTCCGGCACCGCCCAAGGCGCATGCAACCGGCGCGGCCCGATACCAGCAGCAGCCGCGCAAGGGCCGCCCCGCCGCGCCGGCTGCGTCCCCCGTCCCGCCTCGCGCAGCGATGCGAGAGAAGGGGGAAGGCGCGCAGCGCCTCAGGGGGTTGTCCCTTTATTTAATGATGTTCTTGCCAAACCACTGCGTGGCGATCGTGGCCGCGGCACCGTCCTGCTTCATGTCGGCCAGCGCCTTGTCGAGGCGGCCCTGCAGCGCGGTGTCGTCCTTGCGCACGCCCACGCCGTATTCCTCGGTACCGAAATGCTCGTCCAGCACGGCGTAGTCCTGCGGCTTCTTGGCGACGTAGTAGCGGCCCACCACCTCGTCCACCACCACGGCTTCCAGGCGGCCGGTGGAGAGGTCCATGAGCGCGGTCACGTTGTCGCCGAAGGTCTTGAACTCCTTGAACGACTTGAAGACGGCTTCGTCCTTCTTGACCGCATCCACGGCACTGCTGCCCTCCTGCGCGCCGACGACCTTGCCGGCGAGGTCGGCCTTGGTCTTGATCAGGGAGCTGGCGGCCACGACGACGATCTGGTGGTTCTCCATGTAGGGCGCGGTGAAGGCGATGTTCTGCTTGCGCTCTTCGGTGATCGTGAGGCCGTTCCAGAGCGCGTCCACGCGCTTGCCCGACAGTTCGGCTTCCTTGGCGCTCCAGTCGATCGGCTTGAACTCCACCTCCACGCCCATGCGCTTGGCGGCCTCGCGGGCCATGTCGATGTCGAAGCCCACGAGCTGGTTCTTGTCGTCGCGGAAGCCCATCGGCGGGAAGTTGTCGTCCAGGCCGATCACGATCTTCGTGACGGCGGCGGGGGGCGTGGCGGGGGTGGAGGCGGCCGGCTGGGCGCTGTCGTTCTTGCCGCAGGCGGCAAGCAGGGCACCGAGGGACACCAGGGCGATGGCGGCGATCTTCTTCATGGCAATGGCAACGAAAAGCCGGCCCGCAGGCCGGCATGGAGCGAAAAAGGGTGAAGGGAAAGGCAGGCCGGCAACAGCGCACGGGGCCTGCACCGGAACGGCAGGCGGGCACGCGTGGCGGCACGGAACCAGCCCGTATTGTCCCCGATCGCTCGCATCGGCTCCTGCACGGCGCGCAACCTGTGCTGCCGTGCGCGCGGACAAAAGCGCACACGCCCGGATGGACCTGCTTGAACTGCCATCAAAAAGATAGCAAAACCCCGCGCATTTCCCCCAATGAAAAACGGCGCCCGGGGGCGCCGTCGGCATGCCGGGCGGCCCATTGGCGGGTGCCCGGCACGGGTGCTGCGCGTCAGCGCGGCAGGTCGGAGTAACCCATCAGGAACTCGTCCACCGCCCGCGCGGCCTGGCGGCCTTCGCGGATGGCCCACACCACCAGGGACTGGCCGCGGCGCATGTCGCCGGCAGCGAACACCTTGGGCACGTTGGTCGCGTAGCCACCGGTGAACTCCGTCGTGGCGCGGGCATTGCCGCGCGCGTCCTTCTCGACGCCGAAGGCCTCCAGCACCGGCGACACGGGGCTCACGAAGCCCATCGCCAGCAGCACGAGGTCGGCCTTGAGCGTCTGCTCGGAGCCGGCCACCTCGACCATCTTGCCGTCCTTCCACTCCACGCGCACGGTCTTCAGGCCCGTGACCTTGCCCTTCTCGCCGATGAATTCCTTCGTGGCGATGGCGAACTCGCGCTCGCAGCCCTCTTCGTGGCTGGAGCTGGTGCGCAGTTTGTAGGGCCAGTAGGGCCAGGTGAGGGGCCGGTTCTCGACCTCGGGCGGCTGGGGCATCAGCTCGAACTGCGTCACGCTCGCGGCGCCGTGGCGGTTGCTCGTGCCCACGCAGTCGCTGCCCGTGTCGCCGCCGCCGATCACGATGACGTGCTTGCCATCGGCGCGCAGCTGGCCCTTGAGCTTGTCGCCCGCGTTCACCTTGTTCTGCTGGGGCAGGAATTCCATCGCGAAATGCACGCCATCCAGTTCGCGGCCCGGCACGGGCAGGTCGCGGCTCTGCTCTGCGCCGCCAGCCAGCAGCACGGCATCGAACTCCTGCTGCAGTTGCTCGGGCGTCACCGTTTCCTTGGCCCAGTTGGTGACCTTGGAGCCCTTGCCCAGGCCGTCCTTGGCCGCGCCGACGAGGACACCGGTACGGATCTGCACGCCTTCGGCCTTCATCTGCTCGGCGCGGCGGTCGATGTGCGACTTCTCCATCTTGAAGTCGGGAATGCCGTAGCGCAGCAAGCCGCCGATGCGGTCGTTCTTCTCGAAGAGCGTCACGTCGTGGCCGGCACGCGCGAGCTGCTGGGCGGCCGCCATGCCCGCGGGGCCGGAACCCACCACCGCCACCTTCTTGCCGGTCTTGTGCCTGGCCGGGCGCGGCTGCACCCAGCCTTCGGCCCAGGCGCGGTCGATGATGGCGTGCTCGATGGACTTGATGCCCACCGGGTCGTCATTCACGTTCAGCACGCAGGCGGCCTCGCAGGGCGCGGGGCAGATGCGGCCGGTGAACTCGGGGAAGTTGTTGGTCGAGTCCAGCACGGCCCAGGCGCTCTTCCAGTCCTGCTGGTAGACCAGGTCGTTGAAGTCCGGAATGATGTTGTTGACCGGGCAGCCGTTGTTGCAGAACGGCGTGCCGCAGTCCATGCAGCGCGCGCCCTGCAGCTTGGCCTGCGCTTCGTCGAGGCCGATGACGAATTCCTTGTAGTGCTTCAGGCGCTCGGCGACGGGCTTGTAGCCCTCCTCGATGCGCTCGTATTCCATGAAGCCGGTGGTCTTTCCCATGATTGCGTGTCCTGTCGTTGTGGGGTGCGAAGCAGTGCGTCGTCGGTGCGTGCGGCCTTACTTGGCCGGCACCGCGGCGCGCGCCTTCTCCTGCTCGGGGGCGGCCACCGGCGGGGTGGGCGGCTCCTGCAGCGCCTTGCGTTCGTGGATCTCGGACAGCGCGCGCTTGTACTCCGTGGGGAACACCTTCACGAACTTCGCCCGCGAGGCCGCCCAGTTGTCGAGCAGCTCGCGCGCACGCTTGCTGCCGGTCCAGCGGTTGTGGTCCTCCAGCATCTTCTTGAGCTGCGCCTCGTCGGTCTGGCCGCGGTGCCAGATGCCGGCGTGGGTGGTCGCCATCTGCTCGTCGGAGGGCAGGATGCGGTCCAGCGTGACCATCGACAGGTTGCAGCGCGTGTGGAACAGGCCGTCCTCGTCATAGACGTACGCCACGCCGCCGCTCATGCCGGCCGCGAAGTTGCGGCCCGTCTTGCCGAGCACCACCACCGTGCCGCCCGTCATGTATTCGCAGCCGTGGTCGCCCGTGCCCTCCACCACCGCGGAGGCGCCCGAAAGGCGCACCGCGAAGCGCTCGCCCGCCACGCCGCCGAAGAAGGCTTCGCCGGTCGTGGCACCGTACATCACCGTGTTGCCCACGATGGTGTTGCGCGTGGTGTCGCCGCGGAAGTCGATGCTCGGGCGCACGATTACGCGGCCGCCCGAGAGGCCCTTGCCGGTGTAGTCGTTGGCGTCGCCGATCAGGTAGAGCGTGATGCCGCGCGTGAGGAAGGCGCCGAACGACTGGCCGCCCGTGCCTTCGAGCTGGATGCGGATGGTGTCGTCGGGCAGGCCTTCCGGGTGCTCGCGCGTCACCGCGCCCGAGAGCATCGCGCCCACGGAACGGTTCACGTTGCGCGCCACCTCGATGAACTGCACGCGCTCGCCCTTCTCGATCGCGGGCCGGCTGCGCTCGATGAGCTTGCGGTCCAGCGTGTTGCCGATGTTGTGGTCCTGCGTGTCCACGTGGAAGCGCGGCACGTCGGCGGGCACCTGCGGCTGGGCGAACAGGCGGCCGAAATCGAGGCCGCGCGCCTTCCAGTGCGCGATGCCGGCGCGCATGTCGAGCAGGTCGGTGCGGCCGATCAGGTCGTCGAACCTGGCGATGCCCAGCTGCGCCATGATCTGGCGCACTTCCTCGGCGACGAAGAAGAAGTAGTTGACCACGTGCTCGGGCTTGCCCGAGAACTTCTGGCGCAGCACCGGGTCCTGCGTGGCCACGCCCACCGGGCAGGTGTTCAGGTGGCACTTGCGCATCATGATGCAGCCCTCGACCACCAGCGGGGCGGTGGCGAAGCCGAACTCGTCGGCGCCCAGCAGCGCGCCGATGGCGACGTCGCGGCCCGTCTTCATCTGGCCGTCGGCCTGCACGCGGATGCGGCCGCGCAGCCGGTTGAGCACCAGGGTCTGCTGGGTCTCGGCCAGGCCGATCTCCCAGGGCGAGCCCGCGTGCTTGATGGACGACCACGGCGAGGCGCCCGTGCCGCCGTCATGGCCGGCGATCACCACGTGGTCGCTCTTGCACTTGGCCACGCCGGCCGCGATCGTGCCCACGCCCACTTCGGAGACCAGCTTGACCGAGATGTCGGCATGCGGCGCCACGTTCTTCAGGTCGTGGATCAGCTGCGCCAAATCTTCGATCGAGTAGATGTCATGGTGCGGCGGCGGAGAGATCAGGCCCACGCCCGGCACGCTGTGGCGCAGCTTGCCGATGTAGTCGGACACCTTGCCGCCGGGCAGCTGGCCGCCCTCGCCGGGCTTGGCACCCTGGGCCATCTTGATCTGGATCTGGTCGGCCGACGACAGGTATTCGGCCGTGACGCCGAAGCGGCCCGAGGCCACCTGCTTGATGCGCGAGCGCAGCGAATCGCCATCCTGCAGCGGCAGGTCCACCTCGACGTTGGCAGCGCCGATCACGCTCTTGAGCGTGTCGCCCTGCCTGATCGGAATGCCCTTGAGCTCCTGGCGGTAGCGCGCGGCATCCTCGCCGCCCTCGCCCGTGTTGCTCTTGCCGCCGATGCGGTTCATCGCCACGGCGAGCGTGGCGTGCGCCTCGGTGGAGATGGAGCCCAGCGACATCGCGCCGGTGGCGAAGCGCTTGACGATCTCCTTGGCCGGCTCGACCTGCTCCACGGGGATGGCCCTGGCCGGGTCGAACTTGAACTCGAACAGGCCGCGCAGCGTCATGTGGCGGCGGCTCTGGTCGTTGATGATCTGCGCGTATTCCTTGTACGTATTCCAGTTGTTGGCACGCGTGGAATGCTGCAGCTTGGCAATGGCGTCGGGGCTCCACATGTGCTCCTCGCCACGGGCGCGCCAGGCATATTCGCCGCCGGCGTCCAGCATGGTTTCCAGCACCGGGTCGTCGCCGAAGGCGGCCTTGTGCATGCGGATGGCCTCTTCGGCGATCTCGAACACGCCGATGCCCTCCACGCGGCTGGCCGTGCCGGTGAAGTACTTGGCGATGGTGTCGGTGTTCAGGCCGATGGCCTCGAACAGCTGCGCGCCGCAGTAGCTCATGTACGTGGACACGCCCATCTTGGACATGATCTTCGACAGGCCCTTGCCGATCGCCTTCACGTAGTTGTAGATGGCCTTCTCCGGCGACAGGTCGCCGGACATGTCCTTGTGCATGTCGGCCAGCGTCTCCATGGCCAGGTAGGGGTGCACGGCCTCGGCGCCGTAGCCCGCGAGCACGGCGAAGTGGTGCACCTCGCGCGCCGTGCCGGTTTCCACCACCAGGCCCGCCGTGGTGCGCAGGCCCTCGCGCACCAGGTGCTGGTGGATGGCCGACAGCGCCAGCAGCGCGGGGATCGCCACCTGCGTCGCGCTCACGGCGCGGTCGCTGATGATGAGGATGTTGGCGCCGCCCTTGATCGCGTCCACGGCCTGCGCGCACAGCGAGGCCAGCTTGGCCTCCACGCCCTCGCGGCCCCAGGCCAGCGGGTAGGTGATGTCGATCACCGCGCTCTTGAACTTGCCCTGCGTGTGCTGCTCGATGTCGCGCAGCTTGGCCATGCCGGCGAAGTCCAGCACCGGCTGGCCCACTTCGAGGCGCATCGGCGGGTTGACCTGGTTGATGTCCAGCAGGTTGGGCTTCGGCCCGATGAAGCTCACGAGCGACATCACGATCGCCTCGCGGATCGGGTCGATCGGCGGGTTGGTCACCTGCGCGAAGAGCTGCTTGAAGTAGTTGTAGAGCGGCTTGTTCTTGCCCGAGAGCACGGCCAGCGGGCTGTCGTTGCCCATGGAGCCGATGCCCTCCTCCCCGTTCTTCGCCATCGGGGCCATCAGGAACTTGATGTCCTCCTGCGTGTAGCCGAAGGCCTGCTGGCGGTCCAGCAGCGGCAGCTCGGCCGGCAGCGGCGCGACCGGCACGTCGCTGCCGACGCTGTCGAGCTTGATGCGCAGGTTCTCGATCCACTGCTTGTAAGGCTTGGTGTTGACGATGTTGGCCTTGAGCTCGTCGTCGTCGATCATGCGACCCTGCTCCAGGTCGATCAGGAGCATCTTGCCGGGCTGCAGGCGCCACTTGCGCACGATCTTGTTCTCGGGCACGGGCAGCACGCCGGACTCGGAGGCCAGGATCACGATGTCGTCGTCGGTCACGCAGTAGCGCGAGGGGCGCAGGCCGTTGCGGTCCAGCGTGGCGCCGATCTGGCGGCCGTCGGTGAACACGATGGAGGCCGGGCCGTCCCAGGGCTCCATCATCGCGGCGTGGTATTCATAGAAGGCGCGGCGCCGGCCATCCATGGTGGCGTGCTGCTCCCACGGCTCGGGGATCATCATCATAACGGCCTGGCTGATCGGGTAGCCGGCCATGGTCAGCAGTTCGAGGCAGTTGTCGAACGTGGCGGTGTCGGACTGGTCCGCGAAGCTGATCGGGTAGAGCTTCTTCAGGTCCGGGCCCAGCACGGGCGAGGCCATCACGCCTTCGCGGGCGCGCATCCAGTTGTAGTTGCCCTTGACGGTGTTGATCTCGCCGTTGTGCGCCACGTAGCGGTACGGGTGGGCGAGCGGCCACTCGGGGAAGGTGTTGGTGGAGAAGCGCTGGTGCACGAGGCCGATGGCCGAGACGCAGCGCGGGTCCTGCAGGTCGAGGTAGTAGGTGCCCACCTGGTCGGCCAGCAGCAGGCCCTTGTAGACCACGGTGCGGCTGGACATGCTGGGAACGTAGTATTCCTTGCTGTGCTTGAGCTTCAGGCTCTGGATGGCGGCGCTGGCCGTCTTGCGGATCACGTAGAGCTTGCGTTCCAGGGCATCCTGCACGATCACGTCGTTGCCGCGGCCGATGAACACCTGGCGCAGGATGGGCTCCTTGGTGCGCACGGTGGGCGACATCGGCATCTCGACGTTCACCGGCACGTCGCGCCAGCCCAGCAGCACCTGGCCCTCGGCCTTGATGGCGCGCTCCATCTCCTGCTCGCAGGCCAGGCGCGATGCGTGCTCCTTGGGCAGGAAGATCATGCCCACGCCGTATTCGCCGGCGGGCGGCAGGGTGACGCCCTGGCGGGCCATCTCTTCGCGGTAGAGCGCGTCCGGGATCTGGATCAGGATGCCGGCACCGTCGCCCATCAGCTTGTCGGCACCCACGGCGCCGCGGTGGTCGATGTTCTCGAGGATCTTCAGCGCCTGGGTGACGATGTCGTGGCGCTTCTCGCCCTTGATGTGGGCCACGAAGCCGAGGCCGCACGCATCGTGCTCGTTGGCGGATGCATACAAACCGTGCTGTTGCAGGTGCTGGATTTCGGCGGCCGTCGTCATGGCGCACTCCTCAAGAAAAATCGCGGGGAGCCCGAGCGTATTGCATGACGTTATGCGGAGCAAGCATTTTAAATTGGGGTCAGATACGCAATATTCTTTCGCAGCAATTCATCAACATTAAATAAGGGACACATCAAAACCGATCAATGCGAATTCAACTGCCTGTGGTCAGCCTTCCGGCGGCACGATGGGCTTGCGCGGGCGCCCTGCCCGCGCCTTTGTCACCCGGCGCGCCGTCTGGGACTGCAGCGCTGCGGCGAATTCCACATCGCCGAGCGCCCATCCCGACAGCGTCGCATCGGTAATGCGCTTGCAGTCCTGCGCGGAGAGTCCGGCGTGCACCAGCGCGCCATAGGCAGCCTCGCGCGCGAAAGGGGTGTTCCCCAAGGCCCAGTAGAGCGCGTGGGGCGTCACCAGCCGGTCGGGCCGCAGGCCCAGAGCATGCGCATGGCTGGACCAGGGGTACTCCGCGGGATCGGCCACCAGGCCGGCGCGCACCGGGTTCAGGTCGATATAGGCCATGCAGGCCAGCAGGTAGCGCGCAGGATCGAGCACGGTGGAGCGGTAGCGCCCTTCCCACAGCGTTCCCGTGCGCCCGTGGCGCTGGTTGAAGGCGCGCACGTAGCGGCGGCCCACGGCCTGCATCAGCAGCGGCAGGCCCTCGGCCGTGCGTGGCGTGGCCAGCAGATGGAAGTGGTTGTCCATCAGCACGTAGGCGTGGACCGCCACGTCGAAGGCACGCGCCTGGTCGGCGAGCGATTCGAGCAGCATCTCGCGGTCCTGCCGGTCCACGAAGACCGTCTGCCGGTTGTTGCCCCGGTGAATGACGTGGTGCGGGTAGCCTGGAAGGGTCAGGCGGGGAAGGCGGGCCATGGTCGGGCGCGGATGGAGCAGTCGGGCCGCGATATTAGACCCGCCGCGGGCGGGCGCCCTGTCGCCGCAGCGCGGGAGGGGTGCCCACGGGCGGCACAGTACCGCGTCGAGACCGCACCAGGCCCACGCAGGGCACAGGAATCCGGGACAACGCGTCCGGAAAACGTTCCGGACTGTTGCCCCGGCTCAGGACGAGACGTCCTGGGCAGCCGCCCTGCCCTCGTCCACGTTGGCGCCTTCGTCGGCCGCCAGGCCGAACCGCGGCCCAAGGTCCCGCTCCAGCCCGAACTCGGCGAGGATCGCACGCAGCCGCTCGGCCGCGCTGCGCTTGCGCTGGCCGGTATGCCGCGCCACGATCAGCTCGTTCTTCATGCTGTGCTCCCAGCCCACCAGCTCCGTCACCGTGACCTGGTAGCCACTGGCTTCCAGGTAAAGGCAGCGCAGCACATTGGTCAACTGGCTGCCCAGCTCGCGCGTGTGCAGCGGATGGCGCCACAGCTCGGCCAGGGGTGTACGCGCCAGGGCCAGGGCCTTGTTTTGCCGCAGGCACGCCGCGACCTCGGCCTGGCAGCACGGCACCAGCACCATGGCGCGCGCCTGCTTGGCCAGCCCGAAGGCGATCGCGTCATCCGTGGCGGTATCGCAGGCGTGCAGCGCCGTCACCACGTCGAAGCGCGCAGGCAGTGCATCGGCCTGCATGGAGTCGGCCACGCTCAGGGCCAGGAACGACATGCGGTCGAAGCCCAGGCGCTGCGCCAGCGCCTGCGAGCGCTCCACCAGCTCGGCACGCGTCTCGATGCCGTAGATGTGGCCCCGGCCCAGTTCGCGAAAGAACAGGTCGTAGAGGATGAAGCCCAGGTACGACTTGCCCGCGCCGTGGTCTGCCAGCGTGGGGGCCTGCCCGTCCTGCGCGAACTCGCGCAGCAGGGGTTCGATGAACTGGAACAGGTGGTACACCTGCTTGAGCTTGCGGCGCGAATCCTGGTTGAGCCGGCCTTCGCGCGTGAGGATGTGCAGTTCCTTGAGCAGTTCCACGGACTGGCCGGGGCGCAGCTCCTGCAGCACCTGGGCGTCCGCACCCACGCCTGCACCGCCGCGTGCCGCCGGGGCCTTCGGTGCCTGCGCGGCCATCCGTGCGGTCTTCTTCATGCCCCGCTCCGGGCGCCACCGTGCGCCACCGGGCAGCGCGGCCCGACGTCGAGCGCCGCCCAGCCGTCCGCGCCCAGTTCCTCGAGCACCTCGATGTTGCGTTCGAAGATCGCTTCTGCCTCGGGGAAAGCCTCCACGGCCCGGTCGATGCTCTCTTCGCGCAGCAGGTGCAGCGTGGGATACGGCGCCCGGTTGGTGGCGTTGCCCACGTCGTCCACGTCCGTGCCTGCGAACTGGAAGCGCGGATGGAACGACGCCACCTGCAGGATGCCGCCCAGGTCCATGGCTTCGACGAGTTCGTCGGCCAGGCCGAGGAAATCGTTGAAATCGAGGAAATCCTCCATGCAGCGCGGCGCCACCAGCAGCGTGGTGTCGCGCTGCTCGGGGGAGGCCTCGGCCAGGGCCTCCAGCTCGCGCTGCAGGTCTTCGATGAGGGCACGGGCGTCCTCGGCCTCGCTCACCACGTAGTGGATCTGGCCCTTGACGTGCACGGACTTGGCGAAGGGGCAGAGGTTCAGTCCGATCACCGCGCGCTCCAGCCAGCGGACCATGTCGTCGATCACGGTCTGGTGCATGGCGGATGCGCTCGCGGCGTCGGATGGCGGCACCGCGTCGGCGGAGGATTCGGTCATGGGGTCTTTCGGCAAGGCTGGCGCGTGTATCGGCAGGAGATCGATTTTACGGGGCCCTGCCCGCCGCCCCCAGGCGCCGCAGCCACGCTCAGGACAGCAGGCGGTGGCCCGTGAGCCGCTCGTGCTCGCGCACCGCGAAGCGGTCCGTCATGCCGGCGATGAAGTCGGCGACGATGCGGGCGTGGGGCATGCCGCCGGCACCGGGAGCCTCCTCCCGCGCTGCCACGGCGCGGTCGGCGAACCGGTGCTTCATTTCCGAAGGCCTCTCCGCATAGATGCCGAACAGGTCGCGCACCACCTGCTGGGCATGGCCGGTGGTTTCCATCACCTGCGGATGGCGGTAGAGGTTCTGGAACAGGAAGCGCTTGAGTTCGATGGACTGCGCACGCATGGCGGCACTGAAAGCCACCAGCGGCGGCATGCCGCGCACATCGTCCGCCGTGCGCGGCGCGGCCTGCGCCAGCGCGGCCTCGGTGGCGCCGATCACGTCGTACACCTGGGCACTCAGCATGCGGCGGATGGCCTCGTGCAGCAGCCGGCGCCGTGCCTGCGGCGCGGCGAGGTGCGGGTGTTCCCGCTCGGCATCGGCCCGGAACCGGTCGAACAGCGGCACATCGCGCAGCTGGGCCAGCGTGATCAGGCCGGAACGCACGCCATCGTCGATGTCGTGGGCGTTGTAGGCGATCTCGTCGGCCAGGTTGCAGAGCTGCGCCTCCAGGCCGGGCTGTTCCCGGCGCAGGAACCGAGCGCCCACGCCGCCGGGCTCCGAGGCCTCCAGCCACTCGGCGTGGGCGCGCGAGCAGTGCTTGAGGATGCCTTCGCGTGTCTCGAAAGTGAGGTTCAGGCCGTCATAGTCCGGGTAGCGCTCTTCCAGCGCATCCACCACGCGCAGGCTCTGCAGGTTGTGCTCGAAACCGCCGTACGGGGCCATGCAGGCATTCAGCGCATCCTGGCCCGCGTGCCCGAAGGGCGTGTGCCCCAGGTCGTGCGCCAGCGAGATCGCCTCGACCAGGTCCTCGTTGATGCGCAGCGAGCGCGCGATGGAGCGCCCCAGTTGCGCGACTTCGAGCGAATGCGTGAGCCGGGTGCGGAACAGGTCGCCCTCGTGGTTGAGGAACACCTGGGTCTTGTACACCAGCCGGCGGAACGCGGTCGAATGCACGATACGGTCGCGGTCACGCTGGTATTCGGTGCGCGTGGGCGCGGGCGCCTGCGGATGGCGGCGGCCGCGCGTCCGGGCGGGGTCGCTGGCATAGGGCGCGAGCGGGCCGGTGAACCGGCCCGCGGCCTCCTCCACCACGCTGGCGCCGGACTGCCCGACTGCGCCGGGGGAATGCATGTCCGCCATCGGGCGTTCCCGCATGGTCAGCTCACGCGCAACAGGCGTCGATGACCTCGCGCACCAGCGCGTCGGGCGCGGGACGCACGGCGGCGCGGCCCGGTCCGTCGATGACGACGAAACGGATCTCGCCCCCTTCCGACTTCTTGTCCAGGCGCATGAGTTCCAGGTAGCGGCCGGCATTGTCGGCGGGGTCTAGCACGGCCCCCCGCACGGGAAGGCCGGCACGTTCGACGAGGCGGCGCAGCCGGGCGGTGAACGCCGCGTCCACCAGGCCCAGCCGGCGCGACAGCTCGGCAGCCATCACCATGCCCGCTCCCACGCCCTCTCCATGCAGCCACACGCCATAGCCCATGCCCGCCTCGATCGCGTGCCCGAAGGTATGGCCGAAGTTCAGGATGGCACGCAGGCCGGCCTCACGCTCGTCCTGCCCCACCACCCAGGCCTTGATTTCGCAGCTGCGGCGCACGGCGTGGGCCAGGGCCGCGTGGTCACCCGCGCGCAGGGCCTCGACGTGGTCCTCGAGCCAGGCCAGGAACTCCATGTCCGCGATCGGGCCGTACTTGATGACCTCGGCCAGGCCCGCGCTCAGCTCGCGCGCGGGCAGCGTCGCCAGAGTGGCGAGGTCGCACACCACCAGCTGCGGCTGGTAGAACGCCCCGATCATGTTCTTGCCCAGCGGATGGTTGATGGCCGTCTTGCCGCCCACCGAAGAATCCACCTGCGCAAGCAGGGTCGTCGGCACCTGCACGAAGGGCACGCCACGCATGTAGCTCGCGGCCGCGAAGCCGGTCATGTCGCCCACCACACCGCCGCCCAGCGCGAACAGCACGGTCTTGCGGTCGCAGCCGTGCGACAGCAGCGTGTCGAAAATGCGGTTCAGCGTCGGCCAGTCCTTGTGCTCTTCACCGTCGGGCAGCACGGCCAGGACGACCTCGGCATAGTGCGCGGACAGCGCTGCGCGCAGGGTTTCGGCGTAGAGCGGCGCGACAGTCTCGTTGGTCACGACCAGCGCGCAGGCGGCCCTGGGCAGTGCGCCATAGGTCCGGGCATCGCCCAGCAGGCCCGCGCCGATCTCGATCCCGTAGCTCCGGTCGCCCAGCGCGATCTCCACGCGGCCGGCATGCGCCTGCATGGCAGCGGGTGCCACGGGCGGGACCACGCGGTCCGCCACGGCGGTGACGGCATGGGAGGACGGGAGGGACCGGTCGGTGTCTCGAGCGGAAAATGCTTCGGCAGTCATGCCGTGGAGTCTATCGGCTTCCGCCAGGCCTTCACGGGGAGGGCGGATGGATGCCTGCCAGCTCCAGTTGCATGGCGATGTGCTGGACCAGGGCCGCCACGTTCTTGCCGCGCTCCGGCGAGATGACGAAATGGGATGCGTCCCGGTAGAGCGCGTCCCTCTCGCGCTGCAGTTCGCGAAGCCGGTCCAGCGGCGAATCCACCTGCAGCAGGGGCCGCGTCTGGTCGTGGCGGATGTGCCGGAAGATTTCCTCCGGCGAAGCGTTCAGATACACGACCGTGCCCCGTTCGCGCAGGCGCGCGCGGTTGCCGGGACGTATCACGACCCCGCCGCCCGTGGCCAGCACCTGTGGCCGGACCTCCGGGCGGGTCAGTTCGTGGATGACCTCCTCCTCCAGGTCCCGGAAGGCGGCTTCGCCTTCACGATCGAAAAAACCACGGATCGAGCCGCCGATGCGCTGCTCGATCACGTGGTCCGAATCGATGAAGGGCAGGCCCAGCCGCCGGGCGAGATGCCGCCCGACGGTGGATTTACCCGAGCCCGGAAGGCCGATGAGGTGGATGCTCAGTTGGGGTCGGTGCAATTGTTGATGGAGCCGAAAGGACTGACCTGAGAGGCTGGAGGCACCTGCGCGTTCGTCATGTCCGAAGACGGGGCCCCCGTGAAGAAGCTGAAGAACGTGCTGGATTCCGTGCCCGCGACGATGGCCCTGGCAGCCAGCTCGATCTGGAGCCAGTTGGCATATTGCTGCCCGAAGGTCAGCGTGAAGGTGGCGCTGCCGGTGGCATCCGTGGTCACGGAAGCCGGTGCGATGGCGGCCGGCAGCCCCGGGCTCAGGCGGCCGTTGCCGTCCCGGTCCTCGCCCGGATCGAGGATGCCGTTGCGATTGGCATCTTCATTGAGGCAGAAGGCCGGGGGATTGTCCCTGTAGGTCCAGACACTGTTGGTCTTGTCGAAGAGCAGGATGCCCTTGCCGTACAGCGGTGCCCAGTACGACAGTGCCACATTCTGGTTGGCCACCGGTGCACCGGTGGCATCCGTGACCTGCACGGAGAACGTATTGCGGTACGTGGTCGTCAGCTTCTCGATCTGGTTGTTGGCCGCGATGGAGATGAAGAGCGCCTGGCTGCTCACCGTCAGGGACGACACGGCACTGATGTTGGTGTTGGCCACGTTGGCGCGGATCTGCACGCCATTGGCAGCGGTCGAGGTGGCGCCGGCCACGAACACGTCGGTCGCCAGGCCGTTGGCATCGGTCACTGCCGTGCCCGTCTTGATGGCGCCGCCGCTCAGGTCCTGCACCACGGTGAAGAACACGGTCTTGCCCTTGACGGCATTGCCGGCGGCATCGCGCACGGTGGCGCGCAGCTGCACCTGGCTGGCGCTGCTGCCGGCCGGGTTGGGAGCCAGGGCTGCCGAAGAGGTCTGCAGCACCAGCGTCGCCGGCGTGGAAGCCACGAAGTTCAGCGGCAGGGTCGTGATGGCGTTGTCGTCCACGCGGGCGCTCACCGTGGCGACGCCCACCGACGGAGACGTCACCTGCACCGTGGCCGAGCCCGTCGCGTCGGTGACCGCCTGCGTGGGCGTCACGGTGCCACGCGTCGTGCCGAACGAAACGGTCTTGCCCGCCACGCCGGCATTGCCCGACAGGTAGCGCACCGTGACCGTGCTCGTGCTGTTGATCTCCACCTCCGTGTTGGCGGCGGGGGCCGTGAAGGCGAAATTCACGCTGCTGACGCTGATGGTGAGCGCCTGCGACGCGCCTGCCCCCTGGATGGTCAGCGTGTCCGTGCCGCTGCGGGTGGCCGCATAGGCCAGCGTCACCGAGCCGTTCGCGTCCGTGGTGGCGCTGCTGGCGGTGACGGCGTTGCCCAGCGACGACGACGCGGTCACCGCGGCGCCTGCAATGGCGGCTCCGCCGCTGTCGCGCAGCGACACGGCGAAGTTGGCGGAGGCACCCGTCAGCATGGACGTGGCACCCGATGCCGTCAGCGTGGTGCCCGAGACCGGGATGGTGGCCTTCTGCGTGATGGAGCCCGATGCCACCGTCACCACGATGTCGCGGTTGGAACGGTCCGTGCCGGCGGTGAGGATGGCCGTGGCGCGGCCGTCCGTGCCGGTGGAGGCCGCCACGCTGGCCAGCGTGCCGCTGCTCGCGCTGAAGGTCACCGGCTTGGACGCGATGGCGTTGTTGGAGGCGTCCTTCAACACGGCCGTGACCGTCACGCCCGTGGTGTCGGCGGATGCCAGCGTCGTCGCCGAGGTCAGGACCTCGATGGATGCCACGTTCGGCGTCGTGGTGCCGCCGCCGCTTCCGCCGCCGCTGCTTCCACCGCTCCCACCACCTCCTCCACACGCTGCAAGCGTGGCAGCCAGCGTCACCGCGATGGCTCTCATCAATGCTTTCATTCGTTCACCTTCGTTTGCTTTTAACGGACCGGACCTTTGTCCGAAATCACCTTCGGCGTGATGAACACCAGCATCTCGCGCTTGGTGGACTCACGGGTCCTGTTCTTGAAGAGGTTGCCGACGACCGGCACGTCTCCCAGCAGGGGAATCTTGTTTTCCTGGTTGGTTTCCTCCAACCGGAAGATCCCGCCGATCACCACGGTACCGCCGTTCTCCACCAGAACCTGCGTCTTGACGTGGTTCGTGTCGATGGCGACGCCCTGCGTGGTCGTCTCTCCCTTGCTGTCCTTGTTCACATCCAGGTCGAGGATGATGTTGCCTTCGGGCGTGATCTGGGGCGTGACCTCCAGCTTCAGCACCGCCTTCTTGAAGGCGATGGTGGTCGCGCCGTTCGGGGCCGTCACCGAGTACGGGTACTCGGTACCCTGCTCGATGAGGGCCTTGGTCTGGTCTGCCGTGATGAGGCGCGGGCTCGATACCACCTTGCCCTGGCCGTCGGCCTCCATGGCGGACAGCTCCAGGGTCAGGAAGCGGTTCGCGGCGGAATTGAAGAGCGTCAGCGCGAAGTTGCCGAAACTCGCGCCCGACGAGAGCGCGGCCGGCAGGTTCACGAAGGTGGAGCCGGCGGCATCCGAACCCGTCGCCACCGTTCCGCCCGCGCCGCTCGATGCGACGGCATTGTTGTAGCTGGTGCCGATCGCGAGGCGGTTGTTGCCGCCCACGCTGTAGCCGCCGTCGCCCCCGCGGTTGGCCCGCAGGTCGGCGCCGCCCAGGCGCACGCCCAGGGAACGGCCGAAGGTGTCGCGCGCCTCGACGATGCGCGCCTCGATCATCACCTGGCGCACGGCCACGTCCAGCGTGCTGAGCAACTGGCGCACCTCTTCCAGCTTGGCGGGGGTGTCGGTGACGAAGAGCTGGTTGGTGCGGGGCTCGGCGATCGCGCTGCCACGCTCGGACAGGAAGCGGGTGGACGTGCCGGTGGTGCCGGTGCTGTTGTTGGCCAGCTGGGCCACCATGTCGGCCGCCTTGGCGTAGTTCAGCTGGAAGGCCTGCGTGCGCAGCGGTTCGAGCTTCTGGATGGCCAGCGCCGCTTCATAGTCCTTCTTCGTGCGCGCATCGATCTCGTCCTTCGGGGCGATCCACAGGACGGTGCCGGACTTGCGCATGCCCAGGCCCTTGGCATCCATGATGATCTGCAGCGCCTGGTCCCAGGGGACATCCTTGAGCCGGAGCGTGAGGGCGCCGGTCACCGTGTCGGACGTGACGATGTTGAAATTGGTGAAGTCCGCGATCACCTGCAGCAGGGAGCGCACTTCGATGTTCTGGAAGTTGAGCGACAGCTTCTCGCCGCTGAAGCCCGGTCCCTGGCTCAGCTTGTTCAGATCGACCTTCTTCTGCCGGACCTCGACCACGAACTGGTTGTCGCTCTGGTAGGCGCTGTGCTCCCATTCACCGATGGGCTCGATCGTCATGCGCACGCGCTCGCCCTGGGTGGTGGTGGTCACTGTGCGCACGGGCGTGCCGAAGTCCGTGACGTCGAGGCGCCTGCGCAGCCCCTCGGGCAGCGAGGACTTGAGGAATTCCACCACGAGGTTGTTGCCCTGCTTGCGCAGATCCACGCCCACCTGGTTGTTGGCCAGGCCGACGATGACCCGGCCGGCGCCATCGGTGCCGCGGCGGAAATCCACGTCGCGCAGCGGAAGCACGTCGGTATTGCGGTTTTCAGCGAACACGGCGGGGGCAGCCGCATTGGCCACGGCCCCGCCGGACACGGGCTCCAGCGACACCATGAGGGCGGAACCCTGCACTTCCGCCTTGTAGGACGTGGGTTGCTTCAGATTGAGGACCACCCGCGAACGGTCGCCCGCCTGGACGATGTTCACCGACTTCAGGTTGCCCTGGTTCACCTCGACCAGCGACTTGCCCGTCCCGTTGGTGGTGTTGGGAAAGTCCAGCGCGATGCGGGCGGGAGCCTGGATCGCGAAGCCCGACGGCACGGCGCCGAGCGGCTGCGACAGCTCGATGCGGACCATTTCCGTGCCACCCTGCATCACGCCCTTGACCGACTCGATCGCAGCCTGCGCATGGACCCAGGTGCTGCACAACGTGGCCGCGGCAGCCAGCAAGGCCGCCCGGCAGCGAAAACCAAACCATTTCGTTCGAATCATTTCTTCCCCTCTTGGAGATCCAGCGTCGCAGGACGCTCTATCCAGTCGCCCGTGGCGTCCTGGACTATTTCACGCAGCTGAATGGCCGTCTCGGTGATCCGGGTGATTTTTCCGTAGTTCTGCCCCAGGTAGTTGCCCACGCGCACCTGGTAGATCAGGTTGTCCACCTTCAGGAGGGCCGTGGGAACCCCGTTCTTGTTCAGGCTGCCGACCATGGACATGGCGTCCAGCGGATAGGCCTCCAGGGGCTCCTTGCGGCGGGCCATCTCGGGCGCGATCAGCGTCGCGTTGGAGGCCACCTGCGCGGAATCCCGGCGCAGTGCCTGCGTCAGCTTGGCCTGGTTGAACGGGTCGGCGGCTCCATCGACGACATAGTTCTCGGGCTGGAACCGCTTGGGCTCGCTCAGGGGCGTGACGTGCGGGCGGGTCGTGGCGCGCAACTGCGCCATCCACTCGCGCAGTTCGTCCTCGTTGGAGGAGCCGCAGCCCTGCAACGCTGCCACCGCGAACGCGGCCAGCGCGTACGGAAGATGCCGCTTCATTTCTTTCCTCCGGCAGCCTTGCGCTGGGCCTGGATCTCGTCAGGGTCCAGGTAGCGGAACGTGCGCGCCGTGGCCTCCATCGACAGCGTGCCGGCCGGCGCGTCCTTCGTGTTCGCGGGCGACAGGGTGATGTTGTTCAGCGTGACGATGCGGGAAAGATTGGCGATGTCCGCCGCGAAGGCGCCGATGTCGTGGTACTTGCCCGTGACCCTGATGGCGATGGGCAGCTCCGCGTAATAGTCGCGCACCACCACCTGCCCCGGACGGAACAGTTCGAACTGCAGGCTGCGCCCCAGGCCGGCCTGGTTGATGTCCGACAGCAGCGCGGCCATCTCGGCCTTGCTGGGCAGCTGCTTCTCCAGCTGGATCACGTACTGCTGCACCTGCTCGCGCTGCTTCTTCAGGGCGTCCAGGCTCACCGCCTTGACGAGCTTGCGCTGGTAGTCCTCCCGCAGGCTGACTTCCTTCGCACGCTCGGCTTCGAGCTCGTCCTGGTATTCGTTGATCTTGAAGAACCACAGGAACGCAGCCACGGCCACGGCGATGAAGACGCACAGCAGCAGCCGGGGCAGGGGCGGCCAGAGGGAAGGATCCTTCGGATCCAGGTTCCGGAACTGCCGCTGCAGGCTGTCCTGCAGCGCGCTGAAATCCACCGATGCTTTTTTTCTTGTCGCCATCCTCATCCCCCCGCCGCGCGCGGCGCGCTCGCGCCATCCATGGCCTTCTGCGCCTCGCTGGTCCGCATGAGCCGGAAACGCACGTTGAACGAAGCCACCCGGCGCTGGTCCCGGGGGGTCAGGGCCACGGTCGTGGCCACGATCTCCACCAGCTCGGGCTTGGAGAACCATGGCGTGTTGTCCGCCAGGTTGCGCAGCATTTCCGAGACCCGCTCGTTCGATTGCGCCATGCCCTGCATGGTGATGACCTGGTCCGCCTGCTTCAGGCTCGTGATGTAGACGCCGTCAGGCAACTGCCGCACCAGCTCCGAGAGCAGGTGGACGGGCAGGTTGCGGTCGGACTGGAGATCCTCCACCGCCTTCTGGCGCGCGCGCAGGGCGGCGATTTCTTCCTCGATGGTGGCGATCTCCTTGATCTGGCCCTCGAGGACCTGGATCTCGGACTGCAGGAAGGCATTGCGCCCCTGCTGCTCCCCGATCATCATCTGGAACCACCAATAGACGATGGCGGCGATCGCGAGGCCCGCCAGGAACGACGCGAACATCGCCACCTGGAAGGCTTCCTTGCGGCGCTTCCGGGCTGCCTCGCGGTGGGGCAGCAGGTTGATGAGAATCACTGGAGGAACCTCCGCATGGCGAGCCCGCACGAAGTCAGGTAGGAAGGCGCCTCGCGCACCATCTTCTTGAGACGGACGGAACTTCCGATCTCCATGCCCTCAAAGGGATTGATGGCCGTGCAGGCGCAGCCCGAGTGCTGAGTGACGGCTTCCGTCAGGCCGGGCAGCGGCGCGGAACCGCCGGCCAGCATGATGTGATCCACCCGGTTGTAGGGCGTACTGGTGAAGAAGAACTGCAATGCACGGCCGATTTCCTGAGCCATGCTTTCCACGAACGGGCGAAGGACCGCTGAAGCATAGTCTTCCGGCAGGTCGCCGCTGCGCTTCTTGCTCTCCGCTTCCTCGGCGGAAAAACCGTACTGCCGCACGATGAGCTGGGTCAGCTGCGCGCCGCCGAAGGCCTGGTCCCTGTCGTAGAGGACCTCTTCGTTGCGAATGACCTGCATGCTCGTCGTGAGTGCGCCCACCTCGAACAGCGCCACCAGCGCGTCCTTGCCCTGCTGCGGCAGGGCCTCGATGAGCCGGCCCGCGGCGAGCCGGGAGGCGTGGGATTCGATATCGACGATGACCGGCTTCAGCCCGGCCGCCTCGGCCAGCCCCTGCCGGTCCTGCACCTTTTCGCGCCGCGAAGCCGCGATCAGCACGTCCACATCCCCCGGCGCACTCTTGTTGGGACCGATGACGCAGAAATCGAGGCTCACCTCGTCGAGGGAGAACGGGATGTATTGGTTGGCTTCGGACTCGACCTGGACCTCGAGTTCCTGCTCCGTCATGCCGCCCGGCAGGGTGATGCGCTTGGTGATGACGGCCGAAGGCGGCAGCGCGAGCGCCACGTTGCGGGTGCGCGTGCCGCTCTTCTTCACCAGGCGGCGCAGGGCCTCGGCGACTTCATCGAATTTTTCGATATTGCCGTCGCTGATCCAGCCCCGCTCCAGGGGCTCGATCGCACAACGTTCCAGTACCAGCCCCCCTGCCTTGTCGCGCCCGAGCTCGACCAGCTTGACGCTGGAAGAGCTGATGTCGATGCCCAGCAGCGGCGCAGCCTGGCGACTGAACAAAGATCCCAAAGAGATCAAGATTGGCCCCCTGTAACTCGCCTTATTGACGCAACAAAACTTAACACTTCACATGAATGCTAGCAGTAAGGTTGCGGGGCGGCAAAGCGTTTCCCGCCGCCGAAGCCGCCGTTACGTTGTCAAAAGCAGACGGTTTTCCGACCGTTGCCGGGCGTTAAATGCACGCGGCCGCAAGCGCTGCCGCGTCGGGAGGGGCGGCGGCGGCCGGCACGGAAAAAACGTTGATGCAACGCCCGATTTTTTATAATGCCCGGTTGATTTGCACTGGACAGATATGCCGCCTCCCCCGACCGACAAGACCGCTCGCGAGAGCGCTTCCGCCCGTCCCACGTGGCTCCGCTGGCTGCTCAGGAGCCTGGCCTGGCTCTTCGGGATCGCGGCCGCGGGCGCACTGGGCCTGGCCCTGCTGATTGCCGTGGCGCTGGCGGTGGCCTACCCCAACCTGCCGGACATCTCCGACCTCGCCGACTACCGGCCCAAGCTGCCCTTGCGCGTCTATTCCGCCGAAGGGGCGCTGCTCGGCGAGTTCGGCGAAGAGCGCCGCAACCTCACGCCCATCCAGGACATCCCGAAGGTCATGACCAACGCGGTGCTGGCCATCGAGGACGCCCGCTTCTTCCAGCATGGCGGCGTGGACTACAAGGGCATGGTCCGCGCAGGCCTGGCCAACCTCGGCCGGGTGAAGAGCCAGGGCGCCTCCACCATCACCATGCAGGTGGCGCGCAATGTTTATCTCTCATCAGAGAAAACAATCACACGCAAAATTTACGAAATATTACTAACATTCAAACTCGAGCACCTGCTGACCAAAAATCAGATTCTCGAGATTTACATGAACCAGATTTATCTGGGCAACAGGGCATACGGTTTCGCCGCGGCGTCCGAAGCGTATTTCGGAAAACCGCTGAAGTCCATCAGCATTGCCGAGGCGGCGATGCTGGCGGGCCTGCCCAAGGCACCGTCCGCCTACAACCCCATCAGCAATCCCAAGCGCGCCCGCGTGCGCCAGCTCTACATCATCGATCGCATGGTGGAGAACGGCTTCATCACGGCCGAAGAGGGCGCGGCCGCCAAGCAGGAAGACCTGAAGATCCGCCCCGGCGGCCCGGACAATACCCGCATCCATGCCGAATACGTGGCCGAGATGGCACGCCAGCTCATCTTCGCGCAGTATGGCGCCGAAGCCTATACGCGCGGCCTGAATGTCTATACCACCCTCACGGCAGGCGACCAGGAATCCGCGTACCAGGCCCTGCGCAAGGGCATCATGGACTACGAGCGCCGCCAGCATTACCGCGGGCCGGAGAAATTCGTCGCCCTGCCCACCGATGCCCAGGAGGCCGAGGACGTCATCGACGACACGCTCGCGAGCCATCCGGACAATGGCGACGTGCTGTCGGCCGTGGTGCTGGAGGCTTCCCCGAAGAAGATCGTGGCGGCGCGCGCCAACGGCGAGCCCATCGAGATCACCGGCGACGGGCTCAAGCCCGCGCAGTCCGGGCTCAGCGACAAGGCGCCGCCCAATATCCGCATCCGCCGCGGCGCGGTGATCCGCATCATCCAGACGCCGAAGAAGACCTGGGACATCACGCAGCTGCCCGAGGTCGAGGGCGCCTTCGTCGCCGTCGATCCCCGCAACGGCGCGATCAAGGCGCTCGTGGGCGGCTTCGACTTCGACAAGAACAAGTTCAACCACGTCACCCAGGCATGGCGCCAGCCGGGCTCCAGCTTCAAGCCCTTCATCTACTCGGCCGCGCTCGAGAAGGGTTTCACGCCCGCGACGGTGGTGAACGATGCGCCGCTGTTCTTCAGTGCCGGCACCACGGGCGGCCAGCCCTGGGAGCCCAAGAACTACGACGGCAAGTACGACGGCCCCATGACCCTGCGCACCGCGCTGGCCAAGTCCAAGAACGTCGTGTCCATCCGCATCCTCCAGGCCGTCGGCCCGAAAACCGCGCAGGACTGGATCACGCGCTTCGGCTTTGACGCGGACAAGCATCCCGCCTACCTCACGATGGCGCTGGGTGCCGGCTCCGTGACGCCGATGCAGATGGTGTCCGCGTACTCGGTCTTCGCCAATGGCGGCTACCGCGTGAACCCCTACCTCATCACCCGGGTGACGGACCACAAGGGCCGCATCCTGTCCAACTTCGAGCCGCCGGCGACCACCGACAACCCGCGCGCCATCGAGGCACGCAACGCGTTCGTGATGGACAGCCTGCTGCAGGAAGTGACGCGGTCGGGCACGGCCGCCCGCGCGCAGGCGACGCTCAAGCGCCCGGACATCTACGGCAAGACCGGCACCACCAACGATGCCATGGATGCATGGTTCGCGGGCTTCCAGCCCACCATCGCGGCGGTCACCTGGATCGGCTACGACACCCCGCGCAACCTGGGCAGCCGCGAAACCGGCGGCGGCCTGAGCCTGCCGGTCTGGATCAGCTTCATGGAACGCGCCCTGAAGGGGGTGCCCGTGGCCGAACCGACGGTGCCGCCGGGCGTGGTGAACGTCGGGGGCGAATGGTTCTACGAGGAATTCGCCCGCAATGCCGGCGTGGCGAGCGTGGGCATGGAAGACCATCCCGCCGCCGCGGTGCCGGGCGCGCCGCCGCAGGCACCGCCCCCGGCGGAAGAGCGCAACCGCATCCTGGACCTGTTCAGGAACTGATCCCCTCGCGCGCAGCGCGAGGCGGCGACGGAGGCACCCCGGCTTCGGCCGCGGTGCCTTTTTTTCTGGAGAAACCTGCCAGGAAACGGCCCGGCGCTCAGGCCGCGGAGAACGACAGCGGCATGCCCGCCTGGCGGGACGCGTCCCGGCTCAGGGCGGCAAAGAACTCGCCTGCGCCCTTGGTGTCCTGCCAGGCGCCGTCCTCGAAACGGTAGTGGTAGCCGCCCGACTGGGCCGCCATCCAGATCTCGTGCAACGGCTTTTGCAGGTTGATGACGATCTGGCTGCGGTTGGGGAAGGTGATGGTCACCATGCCGCCCGAGCGCTGGGCGTCCAGGTCGGCGTCGGTCGCGTCGTTGATGCGGTCGCAGCCCTGCTCGACCGCCAGCAGCAGTTTCTCGGCGTGGTCCAGGAATTCTTGGTCGGTCATTACTTCTACAATTTGCGGATGTTGAGAGCTTCCCAAATTCTAGTCAGCGTGTCCGTCCTTGCTGCCGGTACGGTTGCCGCGCTGACCGGCTGCGGGCAGCGCGGCCCGCTCTACCTGCCGGGCGACCCCGCGGCCAGCCAGCGTGCCACGCTGCCGCAGACGCTCGATCCCATGCGCGACGCGCCGACGCCCTCGCCGATCCCGGCGCCGTCCCTGGCGCCCGCAGGGCCGGCCATGCCGGCCTCGGCACCGTCCGCTCCTTCGTCTTCCGCAGCATCTGCCGCATCGCCCGCGCCCTCCCCGACGTCCTCTCCTGCCTCCGCCCCCACCCCTCCATGACGCTGACCGCACTGCCCGGGCACCCCCACATCGCCTACCGGGGCGACGACCTTTTCATCGAATCCGTGCGTGCCGCCGACCTGGCGCAGGAGCACGGCACGCCGCTCTACGTCTATTCCAGGGCGTCCATGCTCTCGGCCCTGGAGGCCTACCAGCGGGGCTTCGCGGGCCGCAAGGTGCAGATCTGCTATGCCATGAAGGCCAACTCCTCCCTGGCCGTGCTGCAGCTGTTCGCGCGGGCAGGCTGCGGCTTCGACATCGTTTCCGCGGGCGAACTCCGGCGCGTGCTGGCGGCGGGGGGCGAGGCAGGCAAGGTGATCTTCTCGGGCGTGGGCAAGACGCGCCAGGAGATGCGCGAGGCCCTCGAAGCCGGCATCGGCTGCTTCAACGTCGAGAGCGAGCCCGAACTCGAGGTGCTGAGCGAGGTCGCGGTGGCGTGCGGCCGGCGCGCGCCCGTGAGCATCCGCGTGAATCCCAACGTCGATCCCAAGACCCATCCCTACATCTCGACCGGCCTCAAGGGCAACAAGTTCGGCGTGGCCCACGAGCGCACGGTGGCCACCTACCAGCGCGCCGCGTCCCTGCCGGGCCTGCAGGTGGTGGGCATCGACTGCCACATCGGCTCGCAGATCACGGAGGCCACGCCCTACCTCGACGCCGTGGACCGCATGCTCGACCTGGTCGCGCAGATCGAGTCGGCCGGCATTCCCATCCACCACATCGACTTCGGCGGCGGCCTGGGCATCGACTACAACGGCGACACGCCGCCCGCGGCGGATGCGCTGTGGAAACAGCTGCTCGCGCGCCTCGACGCGCGCGGCTACGGCGACCGGCAGTTCATGATCGAGCCCGGACGCTCCCTCGTGGGCAATGCGGGCGTCTGCCTGACCGAGGTGCTCTACGTGAAGCCGGGCGAGCAGAAGAACTTCTGCATCGTCGATGCCGCGATGAACGACCTGCCCCGCCCCGCCATGTACCAGGCGTTCCACGGCATCGTGCCGGTGGCCGCGCCTGCCACGGACACGGCCACCGCGGTGTACGACGTGGTCGGCCCGGTGTGCGAGAGCGGCGACTGGATCGGCCGGGACCGCGCGCTGGCCGTGCGTGCCGGCGACCGGCTGGCCGTGCTGTCCGCGGGGGCCTATTGCAGCTCCATGGGCAGCAACTACAACACCCGCGCACGGCCCGCCGAAGTACTGGTGGACGGCGCCCGGGCCCACCTGATCCGCGCGCGCGAGCCGCTGGAAGACACGTTCCGCCACGAGAAACTGCCCGGCTGAACGTTCGCTTGATGCGCATCAAGTTCCCGCCGGGCCGCTGTCCGTACATTGGCCGTTTCACGACGGACGGGACGCCATGGCATCGGAACCTCTGGAACTGTATCGAGACAAGCACCATGCGTGCCTGATGTTCTCCGACCTCATCGAGGAGGACGGGCAGGCGGTGCAGGCCAACCAGTTCCTCATCGTGGACGGGGACACCGGGGCGATCATCGATCCGGGCGGCAACCTGGCCTTCAACGAGCTGTTCATGGGCATGAGCAAGCACTTTGCCCCGCACAAGCTCTCCTATCTCATCGCCTCGCACGCCGACCCGGACATCATCGCCTCGCTCGACCGGTGGATGACCAGCACCAAAGCCACGCTGGTGATCTCGCGCATCTGGGAACGGTTCGCACCGCATTTCACGAAGGTGGGCAAGACCGAGAACCGCGTGATCGGCGTGCCCGACGCCGGCGGCCGCCTGCCCCTGGGCCGGCATGAACTGGTGCTGCTGCCCGCGCACTTCATGCACTCGGAGGGCAACTTCCATTTCTACGACCCGGTGAGCAGGATCCTCTTCACCGGGGACCTGGGCGTATCGATGACTTCCGGCGCCGAAGCGCGCGAGCCGGTCACCGACCTGCGCCCGCACATCCCGCGCATGGAGGGCTTCCATCGGCGCTACATGGTCTCCAACAAGATCCTGCGCCTGTGGACGCGCATGGCGCGCCAGCTCGACATCGCCATGCTGGTGCCTCAGCACGGCGCCCCCATCATGGGCCGCCAGGCCATCGCGGACTTCTTCGACTGGATCGAGAACCTGCAGTGCGGCATCGACCTGTTCGACGACCGCGCCTACCAGTTGCCGACAGCGCTCATCGACCCGGCCACGCGGCAGGTGCGGCCGGCGCTGCAGGCGGTACGGGCCTGAGGGCCTGGGGGCTGGCGACGGCCTTCCCCGGCCGGCCCGGGATCACGAAGCCACCGCCCTGGCAGCACGCGCACCGCGCAGCGCCTTCGCAATGCGCCATCCCAGCAGCACGGCCAGGATGGCCGCGTAAATGGCGACTTCGCCGAAGAAGTTCTTTCCCGCCCGCATCCAGAAGAAATGCAGCAGCGCAAGAACGGAGGCCACGTACACGGCGCGGTGCAGGGCCTGCCAGCGCTTGCCGCCGAGCCAGCGGATGGCCCGGTTGAACGAGGTGGCCGCGAGCACCAGCAGCAGCGCGAAGGCGAGCATGCCCACGAGGATGAAGGGCCGCTTGGCGATGTCGCGCACGATCTCCGGAATGTCGAATCCCATGTCCAGCCAGGCGTAGCACAGCAGGTGCAGGAGCGCGTAGAAGAACGCGAACAGCCCGAGCATGCGGCGGAACCGCGCCAGTGCCGGCACGCCGGTGAGCAGGCGCAGCGGCGTCACCGCCAGCGCGATCCACAGTCCGCGCAGGGCCCAGTCGCCCGACGCACGGATGAGCGCCTCGGCGGGGTTGGGCCCCAGGCGATCGGCGACCACGCCATATACCAGCCAGGCGAAAGGCAGCAGGCAGATCGCGAAGACCACCGGCTTGGCGGCGGGATGCAGCAACAGTTTCTTCATGAAAGGTGGCAGGAAGCAGCGAGCCGGCGACAGCGGCTGCCGCAGCGGCTCAGTAGAACTTCTTGAGATCCATGCCTGCGTAGAGCTGGCCGACCTGCGCTTCGTAGCCGTTGAACATCAGCGTCTTGCGTTTCTTGGCGAACAGGCCGTCCTCGCCGATGCGGCGTTCCGTCGCCTGGCTCCAGCGTGGATGGTCCACATTGGGGTTCACGTTGGAATAGAAGCCGTATTCCTGCTTCGCGGCCTTGTTCCAGGCCGTGCCGGGCTCCTTTTCGACGAAGCGGATCTTGACCAGGCTCTTGGCGCTCTTGAAACCGTACTTCCAGGGCACCACGAGGCGCACGGGCGCGCCGTTCTGGTTGGGCAGGACTTCGCCGTACATGCCGAAGGCGAGCAGCGTCAGGGGATGCATGGCCTCGTCCATGCGCAGGCCCTCCGTGTAGGGCCAGTCGAGCACGGGCCGGTCCACGTAGGGCATGGTCTTCTTGTCGGCCAGGGTCACGAACTCGACGTACTTGGCGCTGCCCTGGGGCTCGACGCGCTTGATGAGTTCGGCAAGCGAATACCCCACCCAGGGAATGACCATCGACCAGCCCTCGACACAGCGCAGCCGGTAGATGCGCTCTTCCTGCGGGCTGAGCTTGAGCAGGTCCTCGATGGCGAACTTGCCGGGCTTGTTGACGAGGCCCTCGACCTCCACCGTCCACGGCGTGGTCTTCAAGGTGTGGGCGTTGCGCGCGGGATCGCTCTTGTCCACGCCGAATTCGTAGAAGTTGTTGTAGGTACTGGCGTCCTTGTAGTCGGTCAGCTTCTCGACGGTGGTGGCACCCGCCACCTTGCTGGGGACCGACGGCAGGGGCGCCAGCTTTCCCGGGCGGGCCGTCTGGGCCAGGGCTTCGCGGCCGGCCCAGGTGGCCAGGGCCGCGCCGGCGGCGCCCGCGGCCATCAGCTTCATGAGGTCGCGGCGACCCTCGTAGACCGCGCGGGGGGTGATCTCGCTGCCGGCGGGGTGGAGAAAGCCGTCGTCGTGGGTGCGGATGAGCATGGATGGTCCTCGGTGGGGCGCCCTGGGGTAAAGACCCTGGTTATACGCGCCGAACCCTCCGAGAGATTCATCCCGCGTTACAACGTTCCATAACTGTGCAGCCCGGAAAGCCACATGTTGACGCCCAGAAATGCGAAGGTGGTGACCCCGAGGCCCACCAGCGCCCACCAGGCCGACACCGTGCCGCGCAGCCCTTTCATCAGCCGCATGTGCAGCCAGGCCGCGTAGTTCAGCCACACGATGAGCGCCCAGGTCTCCTTCGGGTCCCAGCTCCAGTAGCCGCCCCAGGCCTCGGCCGCCCAGAGGGCGCCCAGCACGGTCGCGATGGTGAAGAAGGCGAAGCCGACGGCGATGGCCTTGTACATCACGTCGTCGAGCACCTCGAAGGACGGCAGCCTCTCGGCGATGCGCCGGCGGCCCAGGAGGATGCCGGCGACGATGAGCGCGGAAATGCCGAAATACACCATCCAGTAGCTGCCGCCGTTCTCGGCCGCGCCCTGGCGGAACACGATGGGCTCGAAGCACAGCACCACGCCGAGCATCCACAGCGGCGCGAGCTTCCACCAGCGCGTTTCGCCAGCCTGCTGCTTGATGAGGTAGGCGAAGGCCACCATGGCGGCCAGCGCGAAGGTACCGTAGCCGATGAAGTTGGCGGGCACGTGCAGCTTCATCCACCAGCTCTTCAAGGCCGGCACCAAGGGCTGGATCTCGTGGGCCTCCCGCACGACGGTGTACCAGAGCAGGAAGCCCACGGCGGCACTCACCACCAGCATGACGAAGCCGCCGAGCGCGCGCGTGGCGTACTGCTCCTCGTAGTAGAGGTAGAACGCGGCCGTCATCCAGCAGAAGAGCACGAAGACCTCGTAGAGGTTGCTCACGGGGATGTGGCCGATGTCCGGCCCGATGAGGTAGCTCTCGTACCAGCGCACCAGCGTGCCGATCAGCGACATGGCGATGGCCACCCAGGCGATGCGCGAGCCCAGCAGGGAGAGCGTGCCGCGCTCGCCGCGGGCGAACATGCCCAGCCAGTAGAAGACCGTGCTGATGAAGAACAGCATGCTCATCCAGAGGATGGCGGACTGGCTGGAGAGGAAGTACTTGAGGCCGAACACCGTGTCCGCGCGCGCAAGGTTGCCCGCGCCGTCCTGCTGGTAGAGGCCGATGGCGAGCAACGCGAACGCCGCCACCGCCAGCATCAGCGTGCGCAGCGGGCGCCAGAACCATCCCAGCCAGACCGCGCAGGGGATGGCACCGAGCAGGATGCCCTTCTCGTACACATCCATGAAGGCGCCGTAGCGCTGCAGGGCATACAGGCCGCCCGCCGCCACGATGGCCGCGAACACCCAGTCGAACCAGTTGCGGCGCGCGAAATAGCCTTCGCTCAGGGTGATGGTGGTGGTCGCCGTGTTCATGCGGTGATGCCTCCGTGGTGGGGCCGGGCCCCGATGAGTTTCTCGGTGAGCCGGGCGAATTCGCGGTCGCCGTCCAGGGTCTTGCGGTTGGTGGACAGGGCCATCGTGGCGTCGGCCCCGCCGCCGTTCCCGGCCGGCGCCAGCCACACCCATACGCGCCGCTCGCGCACGTAGAGCATCGCGAACACGCCCAGGATCAGCAGCGCGCAGCCCAGGTACACCACGTTCTTGCCCGGGGCGCGCGCCACCTGGAACACGCTGGCCTGCACCTGCTTGAAATTCGCCAGTTCGAACGCCATCGGCGCCGGATAGGCCTGGGCGTCGCTGAGCGACAGCACGGCCTGCGTCATGAAGGCGCGGGTGGCTTCGTCCTGCGGCAGGGGCGCGAGGCCCGCGCGCTCGCGCGTCAGCTGGGCGAGCTCGAACAGCGCGCCGTTCAGGATGCGGATCAGCACCTCGCCGGCCCGCTCGCGCTCGGCGGGCGGCACATTCGCCTCCATGAAATCCGAGATGGCCTGCAGCCCGCCGCGCTGCGGGCTGCCCGCCGCGGTCTTGCCGGGCTCCGCCGCGCCGGCGAAGATCGACAGCGCGCGCAGCGTGGACTGCGCCAGCTGATCGGCCAGTTCGGGCCGGGAACCGTCCACCGCATGGGCCACGTAGCGCCGCACCGCCTGCCCGCGGAGTGCAGGGTCGGCCAGCGCCATGCGCATGCGCAGGAAGCCGTCCATGCGGCCCTGGTCATCCACCGGCACGCGCAGGAACCGGAAGGGATCGGCCGGGGTCTCGCGCACACCCAGCAGGAACACCGGCTGGCCGTCGCCCGTGTCCACCGGCAGCATGTAGTTGTGGAACTCGCGCGCCTGGCCCGCGGCGTCGCGCAGCTTGTAGGTGACGCTCGGGCCCACGTTGCGCAGTTCCTTGGGCGTGGACGTCTTGTTGCCCGCACCGAGGCGCGATTCGATGGAATGCCGCAGGTCCACCTTGCGCACGTCCGCGCCGGAGCCGCCGGCCCCGGCGCCGAAGTTCTCGACGTTGATGGTGCGCAGCCCCGTGAATTCCAGCGTGAGGGCCTGCGCGGCATCCGCGCCCTTCTCCCCTGTGCCGGCGCGCTCGATGCGTGTGGAGCCGCCCACGGTTCCTTCGACCTCGAACGGCTGCACGCCCGGCTCCATGGGCACGGCCCGCAGCTTGAGCAGGGAGCCGCCGTCATCGAAGCTCGACTGGTAGATCTCGATGCCGCGGTAGCTGGCGGGGTGGTTCACTTCCACGCGGGCGGGCACGGATTCGCCCGTTGCGCGGTCATGGATGACGATCTCGCTCGCGAAGAGCTTGGGCATGCCCGTGGAGTAGTGCTCCACGATGAATTTCTTCAGCTCGATGGAAAACGGCAGCTCCTGCAGCAGCACGCCGTCGGACTGGTTCAGGATGGCGGTACCGGACTGGGTGCCCTCGGCCACGAACAGATTGCCCCGGAAGGTGGGATTGCGTTCGGAGAGCCGGTGCTCCGCCCCCACCTCGGAAACCATCCCTGCGCCGGTGTACGGCGTCTTGCCCCCCAGCCACATCTGGGCGCGCACGATCAGGTCGCCATCCAGCAGGCCCCCCAGGCAGATGAGCACGATGGCGCTGTGCGCGGCGATGTAGCCGATCTTGTTGGCGGCTCCCGCCTTGGCAGCCACCATCCACCCCGTTCCCGGCCCCGCGGCGGTGTCGCGCTGCTGCAGGCGGACCTTCCAGCCGCCGCCGGCCAGCAGCCCCCCGATGCGCCGTGCCGCGGCTTCCGGCGCCTCGGGGCCGAGCACCGCGTGCGCGCGGTGGTGGAAGGCCTTCAGGCTCTGCTCGCGGACGTTTTCCTTGTAGCTGCGCAGGTCGGCGAGGTAACGCGGCGCGTTGCGGGCAATGCACAGCGAAGTGCTGGTCACCAGAAAGGCGAGGATCAGCAGGAACCACCACGCGCTGTACACCGCGTTCAGCCGCAGTGCCAGGAACAGCTCGGCCCAGAAGGGCCCGAACTGGTTCACGTAGTTCGCAGCGGGCTCGTGCTGCTTGAGGACCGTGCCGATCACCGAGGCGATGCAGATCACCGTGAGCAGCGAGATCGCGAAACGCATGGACGACAGCAGCTCGACCAGGGCCCGCGCGGGTGCGGTGCGGGACGGATGCGGATGGCCGTGGACGGTGTCGGACATGGAAACGGACAGGCGAAAAAGCGTGCGGCGAGGGGAGCGGATGAGAGCGGCAGGGCCCTGAAAACAGAAAAGGCGGGCCATCCGTTCAGATGGGCCCGCCCGTCTTGGGTGTGATTATCGGCGGCAGGTTCCGGAAGGCCGGGGGGCCAACCGGAGGGATTTTGACGCAAATCAAGCGCCGGAGCTCCCGGGATTCCCGCAGGGTGCGCGGGGGAGGAACGGATCTCAGCGCAGGCCGGCGATGTAGTCCGCCACGGCGCGGATCTCGCGGTCGTTGAGCTTGGCGGCGACCTGGGTCATCTGCACGCTGTTGGCGCGCTTGCCGTCGCGGAACGCGGTCAGCTGCTTGGCCGTGTAGTCGGCATGCTGGCCCGACAGGCGCGGGTATTGGGCCGGGATGCCGGCGCCGTTGGGGCTGTGGCAGCCCGCGCAGGCGGCAATGTTGCGGTCGGCGATGCCGCCGCGGTAGATGCGCTCGCCCAGCGCGACGAGGTCCTTGTCCTTGGCGAAGCCGGGCTTGGCCTGCTTGCCGGCCGCCCACCAGGCGATGTTGCGCATGTCGTCTTCCGACAACGTGGCGGCGATGCCCTGCATCACCGGGTCGGCGCGCTTGCCGGACTTGAACTCCTGCAGCTGCTTGACGAGGTATTCGGGGTGCTGCTGCGCCAGCTTGGGATTGGCCACGATGGTGGAGTTGCCGTCGGCCGCATGGCAGGCTGCGCACACCGCGGCGAAGCTGGCCTCGCCCTTGGCCAGGTCCGGCTTGCCCGCCTTCTGTCCCGCCGCGGGTGCCTGGGCCGAGGCCGGGAAGGCGGCCACCGCCAGCGCGGCAGCCATCAGCATGGGAGCAAGCAGTTTCTTCATATCGGGGGTTCTGTGTTGTAGAAGGGGGGCCGCAAAGCCCGTCAATCTTACAATGCGGCCCTTCGCGGGCGTCTCCCTGCTAACCCCCATTTATGACGACTACATCACATGCGCCAGTTGCTGGCCCGCTTCCGCCCGCACCCGACGCCAAGGTCGCCGTGGGATGGATGCACACGGCCCGCTTCCTCACCACCGCCGCGCAGTTGCACCACCTGCCGGCCATCCACGTCCCCGAATTCGCCTTCGTCGGACGCTCCAACGCGGGCAAGTCCACCTGCATCAACACGCTGACGCAGCAAAAGCAGCTCGCATTCGCCTCCAAGAAGCCGGGGCGCACCCAGCACATCAACCTGTTCGCCCTGGGTCGCCAGGGCGTGACCGACGCGGTGCTCGCCGACCTGCCCGGCTACGGCTACGCGGCCGTGTCGCGCTCGGACAAGCAGCGCTGGCAGCAGGTGATGGTGAACTACCTCGTGAGCCGCGAGAGCCTCACGGGAATCGTGCTGCTGTGCGACCCGCGCCTGGGCCTGACCGAACTGGACGAGGCACTGCTGGAAGCCGTGCGGCCGCGCGTGGAAGCCGGACTGAAATTCCTGGTGCTGCTCACCAAGGCCGACAAGCTCACGCGCGCCGAGCAGGCCAAGGTGCTGTCCATCACGCGACTGCAGGCGGGCGGCGGGGAGGTCAAGATGTTCTCCGCCCTCAAGAAGCAGGGCGTGGACGAGGTCGCGCAACTGCTGTGGCAATGGTCGCACCCCCTGGGCGCGACGCCGGCCGCGGCAGCCGGACCGCAGGATGGCCCGCAGCCGCCTGACGCTCCCGCGCCCGGCCCCGAGGATTCCGCAACCCCCTGACGACCCGCGTGGACGATCCGCGCGGGTGGCCCCACGGACCGCCGCGCACATGACCGACACCACGCTCCATCCGTTGCCCCACGGCATCACCCTGCACTGCCGCACGCGCGGCGAGCCCGGGCGCCCGGTCCTGGTCTTCCTGCACGGCTTCCCCGAGGGCGCGTTCATCTGGGACGGGATGCTGGAGCATTTCGCGCGCCCCGAGAACGGCGGCTACCGCTGCGTGGCGCCCTTCCTGCGGGGCTTCGCGCCCTCCAGCAGCCCCCAGGCCGTGGAGGCCTACCGGGCCAGGCACCTCGTGCAGGATCTGGCGGCGCTCATCGAGGCGGAGTGCGGCGCCGCCGCGACCGGTGGCCGGCTCGCCGCCCTGGTCGCGCACGACTGGGGCGGGGCGGTGGCCTGGAACCTGGCGAATCAGCGCCCCGACCTGCTGGAGCGCCTGGTGATCGTGAACTCGCCCCACCCCGGCACTTTCCTGCGGGAACTGCAGCGCAGCCCGGAGCAGCAGAAGGCCAGCGAGTACATGCATTTCCTCTGCCGGCCCGACGCCGAGGCCCTGCTGGCGGAGGACGGCTACCGCCGGCTCTTCGGTTTCTTCGACCGCCCCGACGGAAGCGCGCCCGAATGGCTTACGCCCGAACTCCGGGGCCGCTACCGCGCCACCTGGGACGAAGGCCTCACGGGCCCCTGCAACTACTACCGGGCCAGCCCGATGCGCCCGCCACGCGAAGGCGAGCCGCATGCCGCCGCCATCGAGCTGCCGGACGGCATGCTCGGCATCAGCCGGCCCACCCTGGTGCTCTGGGGCCTGGAAGACCCGGCACTGCGCCCCGGCCTGCTCGAGGGCCTCGACCGCTGGGTGCCGGCCCTGCGGTTGCGCACGGTGCCGGGCGCATCGCACTGGCTGGTGCACGAACAGCAGGACCGCGTTGCGCACGAGATCGGGGATTTCCTGAAGGAGACGTGCTAGCGGCGGCTGCCGCTGCCAGGCACGCCGCGGCGGCAGGCCGCTTCAGCGATAGACCGATGGCTCGCCGGCCGGGCGCGACTTGAAGCGCCGGTGCACCCAGTAGTACTGCCCCGGCATGGTGTCGATCCACTGCTGCAGTTCGCGGTTCATGCGCGCGGTGTCGGCCTCGATATCGTCGGTGGGGTAGTTCTGCCAGGCCGGCATCATTTCCGCGCTGTAGCCGCGCGGGGTGATGCGCCCGATGAGCGGCACCACCTTGGCCCGGCCCAGCCGCGCGAAGCGGGACAGCGAAGTGATGGTGGCGGCCGACATGCCGTAGAAGGGCACGAACACCGAATCGTTGGGCCCGAAATCCATGTCCGGCAGCAGGTACAGCAGCCCCCCCTTGCGCAGTCCGCTCAGGATGGGCTTGACGCCGTCACCCCGGTTGAGCATGCGCACGTTGCCGAAGCGCTGGCGGCCCGCGAACAGCCAGGCATCGATGTCCGGATCGGGATGCGGCGTGAAGATGGAGGTGAAGGCCCGGTCGGTCTGCAGCGTGAGCGCGGTTCCCGCGGCGTCCATGCCCAGGAAATGCGGCGCCAGGATGATGGTGGGCGTGTCGCCTTCGAGTTCGTCGAGCGCGCCGTGGATCTCCAGGCGCTTTTCCACCACCGACTGCGGCGCCATCCAGAGCCAGCTGCGGTCCAGCCAGGCCTGGCAGAAGCGCACGAAGGTCTCGCGCGCCCATGCCCGCCGTTGCGCGGGACTTGCCTGGGGAAAGCACAGCTCCAGGTTGCGCAGCGCCACCTTGCGCCGCGGCCTGGCCAGCATGTAAATCACCTGCCCCAGCACCCAGCCCAGGGCCCGCAGCACGGGCAGGGGCAGGCGCGCGAGCACGCGCATGCAGGCGAGGTTGAAGCGCCCCGCCGTCATGCGTCCGCCCCCGGCGCTGCCGGCATGGAGGCTTCGGCCCGCGGATGCTTGTAGCGTCCGTAGCCCCAGAGGTATTGGTCGGGAGAGTGTCGGATGGTGCGCTCCATGGATTGGTTGATCTGCAGGACGGCGGTTTCGAGGGAGGAGGAAAGTGGCTCGGCCAGGGGTTCGAAGTGCAGCACGTAGCCCCGCCCGCGCGGCAGGCGCTCGCAGCGAGCCAGGATCACCGCAGCGCCCGTCTGCTGCACCAGGCGGGCGGCCAGCGTCATCGTATAGGCCGGCTGGCCGAAGAACGGCGACCACAGGCCCTGCCCCTCGGGCGGCACCTGGTCGGGCAGCAGGCCCACCGCTTCGCCGCGGCGCAGCGCCTTGATCATCTGCCGCACGCCCGAAAGCGCCGTGGGAACCGCCCGGATGCCGGGCCGGTCGCGCGCCGTGCGCATGAGTTCGGCGAGCCAGGCCTGCCGGGCGGGACGGTAGAGTACCGTGAAGGGGCCGTGCTCGGGGGCCCAGCGCTGCGCCGCGATCTGCACGGACAATTCGAAGCAGCCGATGTGCGGCGTCAGGAAGACGATGCCCCGGCCGGCTGCCCAGGCCTGCTCCACGTACGCCTCACCCTCCATGCGGAACGGCGGCGCCTCGGGATGCAGCCACAGGCGCGGCAACTCGGCCGCCATGCGGCCCGCATGGGCCACCGCACCGCGCACGTGCGCGAACGGATAGCCGGCCAGGGAAGCGTTGGCGAGGAAGCGGCGGCGGTAGGTGGGCGACGCGAGGAACGCGATCCAGCCCAGCATCGCGCCCAGGGCATGGAGCGCAGCCAATGGCCATCGGGCGAAGAAGCGGAACGCAGCGGGCATCGGTGACAGATCCGTGTCGGTAGAATGAGGGGGTCGCTGAGTTAAATGAGCAACTTGCAGGGCGACGTTAAACAACTCTGCTAAAGCGTTCGCCACGGCTCCACAAGGCTGAGGGCAACGCCCAAAATGCCAAAAAGCACAGGAGTTTATTCAAATGGCGAACGACTTTCTCTTCACGTCGGAATCGGTGTCCGAAGGCCACCCCGACAAGGTGGCGGACCAGATCTCCGACGCCATCCTCGACGCGATCTTCCGCGAAGACCCCCGCAGCCGCGTGGCCGCCGAGACGCTGACCAACACCGGCCTCGTCGTCCTGGCCGGCGAGATCACCACCAATGCCCACGTGGACTACATCCAGGTGGCGCGCGACACCATCAAGCGCATCGGCTACGACAATACCGACTACGGCATCGACTACAAGGGCTGTGCGGTGCTGGTGGCCTACGACAAGCAGAGCAACGACATCGCCCAGGGCGTGGACCACGCCAGCGACGACCACCTGAACACCGGTGCCGGCGACCAGGGCCTGATGTTCGGCTACGCCTGCGACGAGACGCCCGAGCTGATGCCCGCGCCCATCTACTACGCGCACCGCCTGGTCGAGCGCCAGGCCCAGCTGCGCAAGGACGGCCGCCTGCCCTTCCTGCGCCCGGACGCCAAGAGCCAGGTGACGATGCGCTACGTGGACGGCAAGCCCCACAGCATCGACACGGTGGTGCTGTCCACCCAGCACCACCCCGACCAGTCCGAAACCGCCACCAGGATGAAGGCCAGCTTCATCGAGGCAGTGATCGAGGAGATCATCAAGCCCGTGCTGCCCAAGGAGTGGCTGCAGGACACGAAGTACCTGATCAACCCCACGGGCCGCTTCGTCATCGGCGGCCCGCAGGGCGACTGCGGCCTGACGGGCCGCAAGATCATCGTGGACACCTACGGCGGCGCCTGCCCCCATGGCGGCGGTGCCTTCAGCGGCAAGGACCCGACGAAGGTGGACCGCTCGGCAGCCTACGCCGCGCGCTACGTGGCCAAGAACATCGTGGCCGCGGGCCTGGCGCGCCAGTGCCAGATCCAGGTGAGCTACGCCATCGGCGTGGCCCGCCCGATCAACGTCACCGTCTACACCGAAGGCACGGGCGTGATCCCCGACGACAAGATCGCCGCACTGGTGCAGGAGCATTTCGACCTGCGCCCCAAGGGCATCATCCAGATGCTGGACCTGCTGCGCCCGATCTACGAAAAAACCGCCGCCTACGGCCACTTCGGCCGCGAGGAACCCGAGTTCACCTGGGAAAAGACGGACAAGGCCGCCGCGCTGCGTGCAGCGGCCGGGCTGTAAGCCCGGCAACCCGCGCAGCGGGTTCGGCGGCCTTGCGGCGCAGGCTCATATCGCGCAGCGATGTGAAGGCCCGCAGGGCCGTGCCGGAGCCACAAGGCCTCCCCGCCATTCACCGCACTCCGCAAAAGCCGCCGCCCCGCCAGGGCCGGCGGCTTTTTTCTTTGCGCGCGCTCCTACACCTGCAATCACGGCATGCCGACGGCGCCATGCACGGCCGCTGGCGATGATCGATGCACCCGACGCCGAAAGCGCCCTCACCGGCCCGGCGGCGGCTTCATCGTCAACGGAGCGACACCATGCTGAAGTACGCCATCATTTTCGCCATCATCTCCCTCATCGCCGGCGCGCTCGGCTTCAGCGGCGTGGCCGCGGGCGCGGCGGGCATCGCCAAGATCCTGTTCTTCCTGTTCCTCGTGGTCGCGGTCATCTTCATCGTGCTGGCCGTGCTCGGCGTGGGCGCGGCGCGCAGTGTGATGAAGTAACCGCCCTGGCGCTCCTGCGGCCGCACGGCGGCTCCAGGTCCAGCCAGCCCGGCATGCCCGGTCCGCGTCGTCCCCTGCCACAGGGGGCCCGCGGACCGGGCATGCCTGTTTGCGGCCAGGCGACGCAGCCGGCACGCTTCTTGAGCAGATAAGGAAAAGAAGGCCCGGACACTGGCGCGCGTTGCACCTTCTTACCAATCCATCGGCAAGTTAGTTGCACAAATAAACTAACAAACTAGAATGGCCTCATCGCACTTTCTTCCCCACGGACACTGCCATGACCCACCCCTCCACCCCGCTGCACCTGCTGGCCATCGATCCCCAGAACGATTTCTGCGACCTGCCTGCGGACTGGTGCCCCGCCGATCCGGCCAGCGGTACGCGGCTGGCCCCGTCGCTGCCCGTGGCCGGTGCGCACGACGACATGCAGCGGCTGGCAGCGTTCGTGCGGCGTGCCGCCAACCGCCTGGACGCCGTCACCGTCACGCTGGATTCGCACCAGCGCTACGACGTGGCCCACCCGCTCTTCTGGAAGACGCGCGAAGGCACGGAGGTGCAGCCCTTCACGCCGGTCACTGCCGCGCAGGTACGCGACGGCACTTTCCTGCCGCGCGACGCCGCCGCCCTGCCCCGCGTGCTGGCGTATCTGGACGCGCTGGAGGCCCAGGGCCGCTACACGCTCATGGTGTGGCCGGTGCACTGCGAGATAGGAAGCTGGGGCCACGGCGTGCACGCCGAGGTGCTGGCAGCCTGCGCGCAGTGGCAGTCCGCGCGCGGACAGGCCGTACATGCCGTGTTCAAGGGCATGAACCCCTGGACAGAACACTACAGCGCGATCGAGGCCGAGGTGCCCGACCCGCAGGACCCGGCGACCGCGCTCAACGTGCCGCTGCTGCAGCGCCTGGGCGCAGCGGAGTGCCTGGTGATCGCCGGGGAGGCCAGCAGCCACTGCGTGCGCGCCACCACCGAGCACATCGTGCGGCACCTGCCGCGCCTGCAGCCGGACTGGACGCCGGAGCGCATCGTGCTGCTGACCGACTGCATGAGCCCGGTGCGCGGCTTCGAAAGCCAGCATGACGCCTTCCTCGAAGCGATGCGCGCGCAGGGCGTGCGGCTCGCGGTTTCGGACGACATCGCGGCTTAGCACGGACTGCCCGGCCTTTCCATCCTCCCCCGCATTCCAGGAGCACGCGCACATGGCACCGATCATCCAGAGCCTGCTGGACACCGACCTCTACAAATTCACGATGTGGCAGGCACTGCTGCACCGCCATCCGCAGACGCAGGCGGAGTACCGCTTCGTCTGCCGCAATGCACCGGCCTTTCCGCTCGCGGAACTGCTGCCGCAGGTCAACGCGGAACTCGACGCCCTGTGCGCCCTGCGCTTCTCCCCGGACGAACTGGACTATCTCGGCGGGCTGCGCTACATCAAGAGCGACTTCGTGGATTTCCTGCGCATCTTCCAGTTCCAGCGCGCCTTCATCGAGGCGCGGGCGGAAGGGGAGCAGCTGTCGATCGTGGCGCGCGGGCCCCAGGTGCATGTGATGGGCTTCGAGATCTTCGTGCTGGCCATCGTGAACGAGCTGTATTTCCGCCGGCTCGGCGGTGGGGCGGACGTGCTGCAGGAAGGCCGCCGGCGGCTGGCCGCGAAGATCGCGCGGGTGCAGGCGCTGGCCGCGGAGGCGCCGCGCGCCCATCCGTTCGAGATGTTCGACTTCGGCCTGCGCCGGCGCTACAGCGCCGCCTGGCAGCGCGAGGTGGTGCAGGCCTTCGCCGCGCAGGCTCCGCAGTGGTTCAAGGGCACGTCGAACGTGCTGCTGGCCCGCGACCTGCAACTGGTGCCCATCGGCACCATGGCCCACGAATACCTGCAGAGCTACCAGGCCCTGGGCGTGCGGCTGCGCGATTTCCAGAAGGCGGCGCTGGAGGACTGGGTGCAGGAATACCGCGGCGACCTCGGCGTCGCGCTCACCGACACGGTCGGCATGGACGCCTTCCTCGCGGATTTCGACCTGTATTTCGCCAAGCTCTTCGACGGCCTGCGGCACGACTCGGGCGATCCGGTCGCCTGGGGCGAGAAGGCCCTGGCGCACTATGCGCGGCTGCGCATCGACGCCCACGGCAAGCGGCTGGTGTTCTCCGACGGGCTCGACGTGGAGCGTGCGCTGGCGCTCCACCGCCACTTCGGCGACCGCGTGCAGCTGGGCTTCGGCATCGGCACGCAGCTCAGCAACGACCTGGGGCCGCGCCCGCTCAACATCGTCATGAAGATCGTGCGTGCCAATGGCCAGCCGGTCGCGAAACTGTCCGACAGCCCGGGCAAGACGCTGTGCGACGATGAAACCTACCTCGCCTACCTGCGGCAGGTATTCGGCCTGCCGCACGAGGCCTGAACCCTTTCGCCCTTCGGCTTTTCCCTCAACAACGTCCAAGGAAACGACATGCTCCGTATCACCCTTGCCCAGCTCAACCTCACCGTGGGCGACATCGAAGGCAACGTGCAGCGGATGACCGATGCCGCCCGGCAGGCGGCGCAGGCAGGTTCCGACCTGGTGGTGTTCACCGAACTGGCGCTGTGCGGCTACTACCCCGGCGACATGCTGGAAGAGTCCGGCTTCATGGAGCGCGTGGATGCCGGCATCGCCGCCCTGCAGGACGCCTCTCGCGCCACGCCGGGGCTCCACTGGGTGGTGGGCACCCCCACGCGCGCGCAGGGCCCCGGCAAGCGCCTGCACAACAGCCTGCTGGTGCTGCAGGACGGAGCGGTCCGCCTCACCTACGCCAAGCAGCTGCTGCCCACCTACAACATCTTCGACGAACGCCGCCACTTCGAGCCCGGCCCCGACGTCGCGCGGGTGCTGCGCATCGGCCACGCGCAGATCGGCTTCCTGGTCTGCGAGGACGGCTGGAACGACACCGTGGCCGACTACGCCACCAATCCCTTCCAGCGCCTGGCCGATGCCGCGCCCGACCTGGTGGTGAGCATCAATGCCAGCCCCAGCCACATCGGCAAGCGCGAGGTCCGGCACCAGGTCTTCGGCGACGCCGCGCGGCGCCACGGCCTGCCGGTGGTCTATGTGAACCAGGTCGGCGGCCAGGACCAGATCATCTATGACGGGGCCTCGTTCGCGGCGGAGCCGGAGGCGGGCGTGGTCTTCGAGGCGCCGAGGTTCGCCGAAGACGTGCGCACCCTGTGCCTGGAGGATGGGTGCTTCCGTTCCGGGGACGGCGGCGCCCTGCCCGCGGTGCAGCGGGAGGGCCTGCCCACGATGGACTTCTACCGCCAGCAGATCGTGCTCGGCCTGCGCGACTACGCGCGGCGCTGCGGCTTCGGGCAGGTGGTGGTCGGCAGTTCGGGCGGCATCGACAGCGCGCTGACCCTGGCGCTCGCCGCCGAGGCGATGGGCGCGGAGAACGTGGTGGCGGTGACCATGCCCTCGCGCTTTTCCTCCAGCGGATCGGTGGACGATTCGGTGGCGCTCTGCCGCAACCTCGGCATCCGGCTGCACACGCACCCCATCGCGGACCTGGTGGCAGGCTATGCCGCGCAGTTCGAGGCCAGCTTCGGCCAGCCGCTCGAAGGACTGCCGCTGGAGAACCTGCAGGCACGCATCCGCGGCACCATCCTGATGGAGTACTCGAACGCCTTCGGTCACCTGCTGCTCACCACGGGCAACAAGTCGGAGATTTCGGTGGGCTACTGCACGCTCTACGGCGATACGAACGGCGGCCTGGGACTGTTGGGCGACCTCTACAAGACCGAGGTGTTCGAGCTGTCCCGCCACGTCAACGCGCACGCCGGCCGCGAACTGATTCCCCAGGCCATCATCGACAAGGAGCCGTCGGCCGAACTGGCTCCCGGCCAGCGGGACGTGGACAGCCTGCCGCCCTATCCGGTGCTGGACCAGGTGCTCAAGCTCCTCATCGAAGGCGAGGGCCTTTCGCATGCCGAGTACGCCGACGCGCGCGACTTCGCCGCCCGCCTGCAGCATGACGAGGCCGGACGCGCGCTGGTGCACCGGGTGCGCCGGATGATCGCGCGCAACGAGTACAAGCGCCGCCAGGCGCCGCCCATCCTGCGCGTGCGTGCCAAGGCCTTCGGCAACGGCCGGCAGATGCCGATCGCGGCGAAGTACGTCTGACCACGCCGGCACGGCTACATTTGCCGCAATGGCCCCTGCAGCCCCGCCGGTCGCGTCCCGCCCGCGGGCTTCCCTCATCGCATCCGCATCCATGTACGACAACGCCATCCTCATCGGACGCTTCGAGCCCGTCCACAACGGCCATCTGGCCCTGCTGCGCCGTGCGCTCGACAGCGCCCACCATGCCATCGTCATCATGGGCTCGGCCTGGCAGGCACGCTCGCCCAAGAACCCGTTCACCTGGCAGGAGCGCGAAGCCATGCTGCGCAATGCCCTGCCCGAGGCGGACCGCGCCCGCCTCACCGTGCTGCCCGTGCGCGACCACTACAACGAACTCGCCTGGGTGGCGGCCGTGCTGCAGGCGGTGTCGCGGCATGTGCGGCCCGATGCGCGCATCGGGCTGGTGGGCCACTTCAAGGACGCCACCAGCAGCTACCTGCGGCGGTTTCCGGGCTGGCAGCTCATCGCCGTGGAGCGGCAGGGCAGCATAGACGCCACCGCCATCCGCGATGCGTACTTCGGCGCCACGCCGGACACGCTGCTCGCCGCGCTGGGGCCGCTCGCCGAGCAGATGCCCGACAGCACCATCGACTTCCTGCGCGCCTTCGCCCAGGCCCCGCATTACGCGGCCCTGCAGGAAGAGTGGCGCATGCTGCGGGGCTACCGCGAAGCCTGGGCGAAGGCGCCCTATCCGCCGGTATTCGTGACCGTGGATGCCGTGCTGCGCTGCCAGGACCACGTGCTGCTCATCCGCCGTGCGCATGCTCCGGGCAAGGGGCAACTGGCCGCGCCGGGCGGCTTCATCGAGCAGCGCGAAACCGTCTGGCAGTCCTGCCTGCGCGAACTGGCGGAGGAGACGCACTGCGCGCTGCCCGAGACGCGCATGCGCGCCGCGCTGCGGGAGGTGGCCGTGTTCGACCACCCGGACCGCAGCCAGCGCGGACGCACCATCACGCACGCGCACTACTTCGACCTGGAGGGCGACCCTTTTCCCGACGTGCGCGCGGATGACGACGCGGCGCAGGTCGAGTGGTTTCCCATCACGGCGCTGGCCGCGCTGGAAGAGGCCTTCTTCGAAGACCACTTCCACATGCTGGACCATTTCCTGGGACTGACGCGCGAGCCCACGGCCGACTGAACGGCCACGCAGCGCGGCCGGGCCCGCAGCCTCAGTACGCCAGCGCCGGCAGGCCCCGCGCCGATTCGTCCACGCGGAACTTGTCCACCGTATGGGAGAGCGCCTGGGCCTGCTGGCTCAGCGACTGGGCCGCCGCCAGGGCCTGCTCCACGAGCGCTGCATTCTGCTGCGTGCCCTGGTCCATCTGCGATACGGCCTGATTGACCTGCGCGATGCCGGCGCTCTGCTCCGCGCTGGCGGCGCTGATCTCGGCCACCATCGCGGTGACGCGCTGCACGCCATCGACGATTTCCTGCATGGTGGCGCCCGCCTGCTGCACCAGGCGGGTACCCTCGCCGACCTTGGCCACGGAGTCGTCGATCAGGCCCTTGACCTCCTTGGCGGCAGCGGCGGATCGGCCGGCGAGGCTGCGCACTTCGCTCGCCACCACGGCGAAGCCGCGGCCCTGCTCGCCCGCGCGGGCCGCCTCCACGGCGGCGTTCAGGGCCAGGATGTTGGTCTGGAAGGCGATGCCGTCGATGACGCTGATGATGTCCACGATCTTGCGCGAGGACGCGTCGATGGAACCCATCGTTTCCACGACCTGCCCCACCATGGCACCTCCCCGGACGGCCACGCCGGAAGCCGCCACGGCCAGATCGTTCGCGACCCGGGCGTTCTGTGCGTTCTGCTGCACGGTGGACGTCAATTCCTCCATCGAGGCCGCGGTCTGCTCCAGGGCACTGGCCTGCGACTCGGTGCGCGACGACAGGTCGCCGTTGCCCGAGGCGATCTCCGCGGAGGCCGTGGTGATGGAGCCCGTGCTCTCCCGCACCTGCAGCACCAGGGCGGACAGGTTGTCCCGCATGGTTCGGATGGCATGCAGGATGCTGGTCTGGTCGCCTGGACGGGTCTGCACATCCACGGCCAGGTTGCCCTCGGCGATCTGCTGCACCACTTCGGCCGCGTACTGGGGCTCGCCGCCCAGCTGGCGCACCAGCGTGCGCAGCATGTCCCAGGCGAGAGCCACGATGACCGCCATCAGCACTCCGCAGATGCAGAGCAGGATGGCCGCCTGGCGCCAGAACGCATGGTCGATGTCGTCGATGTAGTCGCCGAAGCCGATGGTCCAGTCCCAGGGTTCGAATTTGATGATGGCATAGAGTTTTTCCACCTCCTGACTGGCGCCCGGGCGCGTGCCCTTGGCCACCACGGTGCCGATGGTCTTGCCCTGCAGCGCCGCGCGGTAGCGCTCGCCCGCCGCCTTGCCGACATTGGCATCGACGATACCGATGCGCTTGGGATTGGGGTGGACGAGGTTCACGTCATCGGTGTAGCCGCGAACGAAGAAATACAGGTCGCCCTTGTGGAAGCTGCCGATCGCCTGCTTGGCCGCCTTCATGGCGTCCTCGCGCGACATGCGGCCCGCCTTTTCCTCTTCATAGGCTTTCTGCGCCGCCGCGTGCGCGAGCGTCACCAGGGTGGACAACTGGCTGGTGCGCTCTCGCAGCATGGTCTGGTACTGCGTGGTCAGCGTCACCCCGGAAAGAAGCAGCATCCCCAGCAGCGTGGCCCCGCACAGCAGCAGGATCCGTGTCCGCAATTTCATGGCACCCTCGTGTATTGGTTTTGACGCGTAACAATACGTCAACTCCACGGCCGAGTTGCTTGTGAAATTGCAACAACGGCGCCACTGTGGGCTGGACCCGACGGTCGGGCCTGCCATCCGTGCATTTGCCGGACGGGCTGCCGAGGGCCGTCTGCCTCAACGGCCGTTGGCGCGGTACCGCTGGTGCGTGAAGAAAGTATTGCGCCCCAGCGACCGGAAGGCCTGGTATTCCGAGGAAGGAGCGCCCCGCCCTTCGGTGCGCCAGCCGAAGAGCCCCGTGGGACTGGGGTCCGCCGGCAACGGCTCGGTCGCGGCCGTGAGCGCCGCCTCGTAGAAGGCCGCGTACCTGGCATGCCACTGGGTGTTGGTGGCATCGTTGACGATGGCCATGCGGGATTCGATCATCGTCTGCTTGGCGCCGGCGATGTTCGGATAGCTGTCGAACCCCGCGAACTGCACTTTGCCGCTATCGCTCGCGGTGATGATGCCGCGGATGTCGCGCGCGCCCGCCGCCATGAACTCCCGCGTGTTGCCGGACTGCAGCCGGTTGACGATCACGCGGCGCATCATGCGCATGATTTCCAGCGCATCCTCCGGCCCGCCGATGCCTGCGGCCCGCCACTCCTGCGGGGCGGGCACCTCGACGAGAAAGAGGCGCACCAGCAGGCCTTCGTCCGAGTCCGGGTCGGGCAGCACCGTCTTGCGCTTCACGGAAATGCTCACCAGCGCGGGAGTGATCGTCAGGGCCGGGACACCGGGGCCGCGCTGCACCTGCACCGCCAGCTTGGCATTGCCGGCACTGCGCGCCGTCACGGTGAAGGCCCAGGAGTCGGCGCGCGCATTGTGCTGGGTGGCAGTGACTTCCAGCACGTTCGGGAAATCGCTCACCGCCACCAGCGTGTATCGCTTTTCGATGGATTCGAGCTTGACGCGCAGCGCATTGCCTTCCACCAGGGTGATGGCTGCAGGCAGGGGAGCGTCGTAGGCGTATTTCAACAGGGCGTTGGACATATGGCGAGGCAGGCGGCAAACAGGGGCGGCATGTCCCCGTGCCGGAAGGCACCAGGAACAGGCCATGGCGGATGCGGGAGGAAAGGGAGCACTGCCGGATGGCGGCAGGCTGTATGGCGCGGACCTACGGCGTGCGCCGCGGCGTGAAGGCAGGTACCCGGATCGTCGTGCCCACGCGCCGGCACTGGGCCTTCAGGCGCTCGACCCAGGCACGGCTCACCAGGGTCGTGCTGGAGCCGACGTCGGCTTCGGTCGGGACGACATCGGTCTTGAGATCCACGCTGCCGCTGGAGGACGCCAGCGCACGGCCTTCCCCCACGGGGTCTTCCACCGGCTGATAGCGCTGGCCCGGCCGGACGAGATTGACGAGGTAAATGCGCTCGCCTTCACGCCAGAGCATCGACAGCACGCTGGTGCCGTCTTCGGCCGTTTCCGGTGGGGACAGGCGTTGCTGCACGAAGCAGAAGGTGTTAGCGCGGCGCGTCTGCCCCAGTTCCTCGAGAAAGGCCCGCAGCATGGGCCGGTCGGGCAGGCGGACGGGATCGGGGCGCGTGAACGCAGGATCTCCGGACAGGGGCGCTGCAGGGCAGGGGATGGCGGCGAGGACGCCGGCCAGTGCCAGTGCAGCGCGCAACGTGCGGGAGACGCGCGTGATGGTGTGTCGCATTTTTCGAAGGCTCCTCCGGGCGCGGAGTGTAGCGCCACGCCCGGAGGAGCCAGGGGAGCCGTTACGCCCCCTGGCTCAGCGCGAGAGCGCGTCGGTGGTGGCCGAGTCCAGGCGGCCCGTCACCGGCAGGCCCTTGTCCTTCTGGAAGGCCCGCAGCCCGTTCGTCGTCTTCGGGCCCATGCCGCCGTCCGGCGCGCCCACGTCGTAGCCCAGCGCATTGAGCCGCGCCTGCGCCTCGCGCACCGACATCGACGCGCCCGCCTTCGTCTGCGAGGGGGCCGCGCCGCCGTCCACGCCCAGCCGGCCGCCGCCGCCCAGGCCCTGGCCCTGCACCTTCTGCGCCTTGTAGTTGCGCAGCGCCATGACCATCTGGTTGTATGCGTCCATGAATGCCGCCGTCAGCACCTTGCCCTGCGAGGTGTTCTGGTAGCCGCCCAGCCGGCCGCCCGCGGAGCTGCCGAACAGGCTGCCGAAGCCTGCGAAGTCGCTCTTGGAGGCACTGCCTTCCGACACCGACACCTGCACACCCGAACGGTTGTCCACCAGCGTCAGCATGGCGCTCGCCTCGCGCGTCTTCAGCGATCCGCCCAGCTGGCCCAGCACCTGCCCGCCCCCGCCGCCGATGAGCGCGCCCAGCGCACCGCCGATGCCGCCCGCGTCGCTGTTGGAGAAGACGATCTCCGGCGACAGGCCGTAGTCCGACGCCACCATCTGCCCCTGGCCGAAACTGCTGCCGCCGCGCATCTCGCCCGATTGCATCAGTGCGCGCTCACGGTTCATGGCGCCCATGCCGGTCACGCTGCGCTCCACCACCACGAAGCAGTTGGACTGCTGGATCAGCAGGCGCAGCAGGTTCGACGTCGGCGGCAGGCGGTACTCGTTGCGCAGGATGGTGTACCAGCCTGCATCCTGGTTTTCCACCAGCGACACCGTGCCCAGCGGCGAGGCGCAATGCTCCAGCTGCGTGTTCGCGTTCGCCGACGACTCCCCGGCGGCCGCGCCCGTCGCCACCGTCTTCGACTCCGCGCTGCCCATGCGCATGTTCGTGGTTTCGCAGCCCGCCAGCAGGGCGGCGGCCAGTGCCGCGCAAGCCAGGGTGCCAGCGCGCAGGGAGAGGAAAGGCGACGGGGTCGAGGACGGATTCATGATGAAGCGAAGAAAAAGGAAATGGCAAAGGGTCGGACGTTATGCGAGCACATCACCTTCGCCAACCCGACCATGGCGGGATATATGCAACAAAGTGCATATTTCCCAGCCGGCATTCGCACCGGCCGGGCCGGGTTCGAAGCCGGCGCAGGTAGCGCGCCGGGCTGCCGGCACCGATCGGCGATCTAGGTGCCGGCCCGCTCCAGCATCGCATGCAGCAGCACATTGCAACCGGCGGTGATGTGCTCGGGCTGGGCATCCTCGATCTCGTTGTGGCTGATGCCGTCCTTGCACGGGATGAAGACCATGCCCGCAGGCGCCAGGCGCGCCATGTACACGGCATCATGGCCTGCGCCGGACACCGCGGGCATGTGGGAATAGCCCAGTCGCTCCGCCGCGCGGCCCACGGCCTCCACGCACTCGGCATGGAACGGCTGGGCGGGGTAGTTGGAGACCAGATCGATCTGGATGGGCAGCCCCGTTTCCTGCGAGAGCCGGGCGGCCACGGCGCGGATGTCCTGGTCCATGCTGTCGCACTCGGCGTCGGTGGCGTTGCGCAGGTCGATGCTGAACTTCACCTGCCCCGGGATCACGTTGCGGCTGTTGGGGTGCACATGCACCATGCCTACCGTGCCGCGGCCGTGCGGCGGATGGCGGTGCGCGCAGGCCACCACCTCCTGCATGAGCCGCGTGGCCACCTGCAGGGCATCGCGGCGCAGGGCCATGGGCGTGGGACCGGCATGGGCCTCCATGCCCGTCACGGTGCAGTCGTACCAGCGGATGCCGAGCACACCCGTCACCACGCCGATGGTCTTGCCGTGGTCTTCCAGCACCGGGCCCTGCTCGATGTGGGTCTCGAAATACGCGCCGATGGGATGGTCGCCGGGTTCCTGATCGCCGATGTAGCCGATGCGCTCCAGCTCGCCCTTGACGGTCTTGCCCTCGGTATCGGTGGCGGCATAGGCGTGCTCCAGCGTGAAGGCCCTGGCGAAGACGCCCGAGCCCATCATCACGGGCACGAAGCGGCTGCCTTCCTCGTTGGTCCAGAAGGCGACCTCGATGGGCGCCTCGGTCTCTATACGAAAGTCGTTGAGCGTGCGCACCACCTCGATGCCGGCCAGCACGCCGTAGTTGCCGTCGAACTTGCCGCCCGTGGGCTGGGTGTCGATGTGGCTGCCGGTCATGATGGGCGGCAGGCTGTCGTCGCGGCCCGGGCGGCGCATGAAGACGTTGCCGATCTTGTCCACGGTGATGGACATGCCCGCCTCGCGCGCCCAGCGCGTGACGAGGTCGCGACCCTGCTTGTCCAGGTCGGTGAGCGTGAGGCGGCAGACACCGCCCTTGGGCGTGGCGCCGATTTGCGCCAGTTCCATGAGCGAATCCCAGAGGCGCTCTCCATTCACGCGCAGCTGGCGGATGTCGGTCTTGTCGGTGGTCGTCGTGTCCATGGGTTGTCCTTGTCCGTTCTCAGGCGCGCGCGACGGCGCTGGGGGCCAGGTCCTGCACACGCTTGTGCACGGCCTGGAAGTTGGCACCGAAGGCCGGGCGGTGCACGTAGCGGCCCGCGCCCTGCTCGGCGCGCAGATCGCCCCGCGCGAACACCACGCGGCCCTGGCTGACGGTATGGCTGGGGATGCCGCGCACGGTGCGGCCTTCGAAGATATTGAAGTCGCCCTTGCTGTGCTGTGTCCTGGCCGAGAAGGTCTTGGTGCCCTCCGGGTCCCACAGCACCAGGTCGGCATCCGCGCCGGGGCCCACGAAGCCCTTGCGTGGATAGATGTTGAACAGCCTGGCGGCGTTGGCGGACGTGATCGCCACGAACTCGCTGGGCGTGAGGCGGCCGGTGTTCACGCCGCCGTCCCAGATCGCGGCCATGCGCTCCTCCACCCCGCCGGTGCCGTTGGGGATCTTGGCGAAGTTGTCGCGCCCCATCGCCTTCTGCGCGGCGCAGAAGGTGCAGTGGTCGGTGGCCGTGGTGTGCAGCTGCCCCGACTGCAGGCCGCGCCACAGCGCCTCCTGGTGGCCGCCCGAGCGTGGCCGGAAAGGAGGGCTCATCACGTGGGCCGCGGCAGTGGCGAAGTCCGGATCTCGGTACACGCTGTCGTCCACCAGCAGGTGGCCCGCCAGCACCTCGCCGAAAACGCGCTGGCCGCGCGCGCGGGCCCGGGCGATCGCCTCGGCCGCTTCGGCACAGCTCACGTGCACCACGTAGATCGGCACGCCCAGTACGTCGGCGATGGCGATGGCGCGGTTGGCGGCCTCGGCCTCCACCATGGGCGGGCGGGCCAGCGGGTGGCCTTCGGGGCCGGTGATGCCCATCTTGGCCACTTCCTGCTGCAGCAGGTAGACCAGCTCGCCGTTCTCGGCATGCACGGTGGGCATGGCGCCCAGTTCCAGTGCGCGCTTGAAGCTGTTCACCAGCGTTTCGTCGTCGCACATGATGGCGTTCTTGTAGGCCATGAAGTGCTTGAAGCTGTTCACGCCTTCCTCGCGCACCAGGGTGCCCATGTCCGCATGCACCTGGTCGCTCCACCAGGTCACGGCCACGTGGAAGGAATAGTCCGCGGCGGACTTCTCGGCCCAGCCGCGCCACTTGCGGTAGGCATCCATCAGCGGCTCCTTCGGATCGGGGATCACGAAGTCGATGATGGTGGTCGTCCCGCCGGCCAGGCCCGCCGCCGTGCCGGTGTAGAAGTCGTCCATCGTCACCGTGCCCATGAAGGGCAGCTGCATGTGCGTGTGCGGATCGATGCCGCCGGGCAGCACATATTGGCCGCTGGCGTCCAGGGTCTGCGTACCCGCCGGCGCCTGGCTGGCGGCATCGCCGCCCACCGCCGCGATGCGTCCGTCCACGCAGAGCACATCGGCGCGCTCCTCGCGGTCGGCATTCACCACGGTGCCGCCGCGGATCAGAAGGGGTGCACTGCTCATCGTCGGTCTCCTTGCAAGATGGGTTGTCGCCGGGCTCAGGCGCGGCGCAGCGGCGCAGCGGCCGACGCGGCGGCGGCATGGCCGGACATGCCGATGCGGTACACCACCGCGGCAATGGCCAGGCCGATGAACCACGCATAGTCGTAGATGTGCCGGAATACCGCGCCCACGTTCGGAAAGGCCGCGGGAAAGGCAGCGTGCAGGAAGCCGGGGATGTTGGGCGCCACGCCGAGCGCGAAGGCCGCCACGGCCACCCGGTTCCAGCCCCGGCTATAGGCGTAGGGGCCGGTGTCGGCATAGAGCGCCGGCACGTCCAGCCGCGTGCGCCGCACGAGGTAGTAGTCCACCATCAGGATGCCCGCCACCGGTCCGAGCAGCGCGGAGTAGCCGATGAGCCACGTGAAGATGTAGCCCTGGGTGGACTCGAGGATCTTCCAGGGCATCATCGCGATGGCGATGCCCACGGTGATGTAGCCGCCCACGCGGTAGCTGATGCGCGCGGGGTTCAGCGCCGAGAAGTCGTAGGCCGGCCCTACCAGGTTGGCGGCCAGGTTCACGCTCACGGTGTCGATCAGCAGGATGATGAGGGCGATCAGCACGGCCGCGCCGGTCATGCGGCTGGCCAGGTCCACCGGATCCCACAGCGCCTTGCCGTAGATGACGACCGTGGCGGACGTGACGAACACCGCCAGCGCCGCCAGCAGGCCCATGGGCACCGGCAGGCCGATGGCCTGGCCCACCACCTGGTCGCGCTGCGATTTCGCGAAGCGCGTGAAGTCGGGGATGTTCAGCGCCAGGGTGGCCCAGAAACCCACCATGGCCGTGAGCGACGGCCAGAACACGGCATGGAACTGGCCGGCCTTCGGCCCGCCCGGCGCGAACTGCGAGGGCTGGTGCAGGATCGGGCCGAAGCCGCCGGCCTTCTCATAGGCCCACCAGAGCAGCACGAAGCAGATCACGATCTTGATGGGCGCGGTCCAGGTCTCCAGCTTGCGGATCGACTCGATGCCGTGTACCACGAAGTAGAACTGGATCGCCCAGAAGATCAGGAAGCACACCAGTTGCCCGAGGTTGATTCCCAGGCCGGCGATCTTCCCGCCTTCCAGCGGATGCCCGATGATCACGCCAGCCAGCGTGTAGATCATCATGCCGCCGAACCAGGTCTGGATGCCGTACCAGCCACAGGCCACCAGGGCCCGCAGCAGCGCGGGCAGTTTGGCGCCGCGCGTGCCGAACGAAGCCCGCGCCAGCACGGCGTAGGGAATGCCGTACTTGGCGCCCGCGTGGCCGATCAGCAGCATGGGCACCAGCACGATCAGGTTGCCGAGGAACACCGTGCCCACCGCCTGGCTCCACGACATGCCGCCTTCGATCAGGCTCGCGGCAAGCGTATAGGCGGGAATGCACATCACCATCCCGATCCACAGGGCGGCGAAGTGGTGCCAGCGCCAGGTGCGCTGGTGCGCCTGCGTGGGCGCGAGGTCGTCGTTCCAGAGGTCCTGTGCGGCCCCGGAGGCGGGAGAGGATGATGGCGTCATGGCAGCCTCCCTGCGGTCATGCAGTGACTGCCGCGCCCGCCGGCGCCACGGAAGCGGCAGCAACGCGATTCGGATTGTTCGGGTGCGTGGTCCAGTTGGCGTATTCGCCGGTCACCGTGCGGCCCGTGCGCGCATCCACTTCGCCGGGAGCGAGGCTGCGCAGGGTGATGCACTCGGGCACCGGGCAGATCGAGACGCACAGGTTGCAGCCCACGCACTCGGATTCGTCCACCTCGAACCTGCGCACCCCGCCCTCCTGGGTGAAGGTGATCGCCTGGTGCGAGGTGTCCTCGCACACCACGTGGCAACGGCCGCACTGGATGCACGCATCCTGGTTGATCACCGCCTTGTCCACGTGGTTGAGGTCCAGTTGCTTCCAGTCCTTCACCGTGGGCACGGCGCGGCCGCGGAAGTCATCGATCGTCCGGTAGCCGTGCGCATCCATGAAGTTGGACAGTCCGTCGCACATGTCCTGCACGATCTTGAAGCCATAGACCATCGCGGCCGTGCACACCTGCACGGTTCCGCAGCCCAGGGCGATGAACTCGGCCGCGTCGCGCCAGGTGCTCACGCCGCCGATGCCGCTGATGGGCAGGCCCGCGGTCTGCTCGTCGCGTGCGATCTCGGCCACCATGTTGAGCGCGATCGGCTTGACGGCCGGCCCGCAGTAGCCGCCGTGCGACCCCTGCCCCCCGGTGTTCGGGCTCATCGCCATGCGCTCGAGGTCCACTCCCATGATGGAGTTGATGGTGTTGATGAGCGACACCGCGTCCGCGCCGCCGGCGCGTGCCGCGCGGGCCGGCTGCCGCACGTCCGTGATGTTCGGCGTGAGCTTCACGATCACCGGCAGGTGCGTGTAGTGCTTGCACCATTGCGTGACCATCTGGATGTACTCGGGCACCTGGCCGACGGCCGATCCCATGCCGCGCTCGCTCATGCCATGCGGGCAGCCGAAGTTCAGCTCGATGCCGTCCGCGCCCGTGTCCTCCACCATCGGCAGGATGCGCTTCCAGCTCTCTTCCACGCACGGCACCATGATCGAGACGATCATCGCGCGGTCCGGCCAGGCGCGCTTCACGCGGCGGATCTCCTCCAGGTTCACGGCCAGCGGCCGGTCGGTGATCAGCTCGATGTTGTTGAGGCCGATCACGCGCCGGTCCTGCGACATGAGCGTGGAATAGCGCGGTCCGTTCACGTTGACGACGTGCGGGTCCTCGCCCAGGGTCTTCCAGACCACGCCGCCCCAGCCGGCCTCGAAGGCGCGGGTGACGTTCACTTCCTTGTCCGTCGGGGGCGCGGAGGCCAGCCAGAAGGGATTCGGGCTGCGGATGCCGAGGAAATCGCTGCGGATGTCTGCCATGTGCTTCTCCGTTGTCTTTCTCTGGGGTCGTGGGTCGGCAGCGGCTTCAGCCCGCCAGCAACGCTTCGTGGATGGACACCGCGGCCACCTTGCCGTGCTCCACGGCCTCCACGGTGAGATCGCGTCCGCCGGCGCGGCAGTCACCGCCTGCCCAGACGCGCGGCACGCTCGTGCGGCCATCGGCATCGGTGGCGATGCGGCCCTGGTTCAGCGCCACCTCGGCGCCCGCGTATTCGGAGAGATAGCTCTGGCCGATGGCCTTGAGCACCATGTCCGCCTCGAGCGTGAAGACTTCGCCGGTTTCGACCAGCCGCCCGCCCTGCACCGCCGTGGCCGCGAACCGCATGCCGCGCACCGCGCCGCCTTCGCAGAGCAGTTCCTTCGGCGCGGCCCAGTGCCGCACGGTGACGCCATTCGTCTGCGCCCACTGCTGTTCCACGAGCGAGGCGGACATGCTCTCCTGCCCGCGGCGATAGACCATGGTCACTTCCTCCGCGCCGAGCTTGGCGGCCTGCACGGCGGCATCCACCGCCGTCATGCCGCCGCCCACCACCACCACGCGGCGGCCCACGGGCAGCGTGGAGAGGTCCTGCGCCTGCCGCAGGTCGGCGATGAAGTCCACCGCATTGCGCAGGCCTTCCGCCTGCGGCTCGGCGATGCCCAGCGCGTTCACGCCCGCCAGCCCGAGGCCGAGGAACACCGCGTCATAGGCCTGCAGCAGCCCCGCGAGCGTGATGTCGCGCCCCAGCACCTGCCCGCAGCGCGGCTCGATCCCGCCGATGGACAGCAGCCACTCGATTTCCTTCTGCGCGAAGCCGCCGGTGGTCTTGTAGCTCGCCAGGCCGTATTCGTTGAGCCCGCCGAGCTTGGGCCGCGCGTCGAACAGCACCACGTCGTGCCCGCGCCGCGCCAGGCCATGCGCGCAGGCCAGGCCCGCGGGGCCGGCCCCCACCACGGCCACGCGCCGGCCGGTGGGCGCGGCCCGCGTGAACAGCGGCGCCCCCGGCTGCGCGAAATGCGCATCCGTCGCATAGCGCTGCAGCGCGCCGATCTCCACCGGCTTGTCTTCGTTCACGTTGCGCACGCAGGCCTGCTCGCAGAGCACCTCCGTCGGGCAGACCCGCGCGCACATGCCGCCGAGCGGGTTCGCCTCCAGGATCGCCCGCGCCGCGCCACGCTCGTTGCCCTGCGCGATGCGGTGGATGAAGGACGGCACGTCGATGCCCGTCGGGCAGGCCGTGGCGCACGGCGCCTCGTAGCAGTAATAGCAGCGCTCGGCCTCGATCAGGGCCTGGACACGGGTGAGCGGCGGGTGGGCATCGCCGAAATTCCTGGCGTACTGGGCCAGCTCGAGGCGTGCACCATGCACGCCGCAGCCGGTGCCGGCGGTCGTCGTTTCCATCGGAGGCTCCTGTGGTGTGTGAATCCCTGAGAATCGGGATCAGGAAGGCAGGGAGAAGGCTTCCGCGCGCGCAGGCAGCGCGCGGAGATCCAGGGCACCCGGACGGAATCCGGGCCGCGGTGCCGGTGCGGCGGCGCGCCCGGTGCTCCGGGGCGGCAGGAAAGGCGAAGGGGTCATCGTGGTCCTCGCTCGTGGTGGCGGATGCATGTCGCGCCGTTGTGGCTTGCAATTTACCAACCGGTAAAAACTTACCTATTGGTAAAATCCCGGACAGCAAACGCCATGCCAGAAGCGCCCCCCGGGGGAAGACCGTTTCCGGCCCCCTGCTTCGGCCCACAATGGTGCATATGAGCTCCCGCCTGCCGCCGTCCCGCCCAGCCCCCGTGCGTCCGCGCACCACCAGCGCTCCGTCCGCCGCGCGCCTGCGCAAGGAGCAGGCCATCCTCGCGGAGGCGGAAAGCCAGTTCGCCCAGTTCGGTTTCGAAGGGGCATCGCTGGAGGGCATCGCGGCCTCGGCCGGTATCAGCCGGCACAACCTGCTCTACTATTTCCCGAACAAGGAAGCCCTCTACCGCCGTGTGCTGGACGACGTGCTCACCCAGTGGCTGGACGGCATGGAGGAGATGTCGCACGGCGAAGACCCCTCCGAAGCCCTGCGCCGCTACATCGGCGCCAAGCTCCGGTCGTCGCTGGAGCGCCCGAATGCCGCCAAGGTGTTCGCCAAGGAGGTCATCGCCGGCGCGCCGCGCTACGGCGACGTCATCGCCGAACGCGTGGGCCCGGTGCTGCGCAATGACGTGCGCACGTTCGAGCGCTGGGCGCGGGAAGGCCGCATCGCCCGCGTCAACTTCACGCACCTGATGTTCATCATCTGGTCGGTCACCCAGGCCTACGCCGACCAGCAGGCGCAGTTCGCCCTGCTTCTGGGCAAGCCGGCCCTGACCGAGCGGGACTACGCGCATGCCGAGGCACTGATCTGCCACATGGTGCTTGCGGGCCTGGCGCCGGACAGCGCCCCGCCGGCCTGAGGCGCCCGCCGGGCGGAGCGCCCACGGCAGCGCTCCCGGCCCCATCGCTTAGACTTCCGCGTCCCGCGGTCGCACGGTGCGCCCGCACGCCCTGCGCCGTCCGTCTTCCGCCGTCACGCACACACCGCCATGGCCACCAAACCATCCGTATCCCTCATCGTCTTCGGTATCGCCGTCGTGGCGGCCGTCCTGGCCATCTACCTGCCCGCCTGGGACCACGCGCTGCTGTTCGACGATCTGGCCCTGACCGACGGCACCATCTTCGGCAGTTACGGGAACCTGCTCGCCTTCAAGCAGCGCCTGCTGTCCTATGGCAGCTTCGTCTGGGTGGACAACCTGGCCGGCGCCGGATGGTGGAAGCAGCGCCTGGTGAACATCGCCCTGCACCTGGGCACCGTGGCGGCGCTCTATGCCCTCGTGCGCGACCTGCTCGCGCACACGCGCTTCCCCGAGGAATTCGAAGCCCAGCCGCATTTCACCGCGTCGCGGCTCGCCGCCGTGCGCGTGGGCGTGGCGCTCTTCGCTGTCAACCCCATGGCGGTCTACGCGGTGGCCTACCTCGTGCAGCGCTCCATCGTCATGGCCACGTTCTTCGCGGTGCTGGCGTGCTGGTGCTTCGTGCGCGGCCTGTCGGGCCGGGGGGCCGCCTGGTATGCCGGCGCCGTCGTGGCCTATGCGGCGGCGGTGCTGTCGAAGGAGCATGCGGTGATGGTGGCCGCCATGGCGGTGCCGCTGTATATCCATGTCAGGCGCCCCGCGTGGCGCACGGTGGCAGGCATCGCGGGCATTTCCGCGTTGCTGGTCGCCGTGGCCGCCGCCGTCCTGTTCGGCGTGTATGGCGAATTCATCGGCAAGGTGTTCGACCAGCGCTCCATCGACCTCACGAGGCAGCTGGAACTGCTCAGCCCGGGCATCACCCAGCGCATGTACCCGCTCAGCATTCTGAACGAGGCAGCCCTGTTCTTCGCCTACGGTTTCCTGTGGTTCGTGCCGAACGTGATGTGGATGTCCGTGGATCTGCGGCCGCCTTTCCCCCTCTCGTTCACCGCGTTCCCGCAAGTGCTGGGCCTGCTGGGCTACGTGGCGCTGTGGGTGGCCGCAGCATGGGCCGTACTGCGCCGCCGGGGCGTGCTCAGCCTCGCGGGCGTCGCGCTGCTCTTTCCCTTGCTGCTCTACGTGACCGAATTCGCCACCGTCTGGGTGCAGGACCCCTTCGTTCTCTACCGAAGCTACCTCTGGGCCGTCGGCGTACCCATCCTGGTCGCCATTGCCCTCACCGGCTTCAAGCCGCGCGCCATCTACATGCTGGGCGCCATGGTCGGACTGGTGTTTGCCCTGCTTGCCTTCGAGCGCTCGGCCTCGCTGCGGGACGACTACACCGCCTGGAGCGATGCGGCTGAAAAAATCGACGTGAAGGCGCCCGCCAATGCGGTCGGCCGGTGGCGCCCATTCCTCAACCTTGGCGCCTACCACCTGGACCGTGGATCCGTGGCGGAGGCCCAGAAAGCCTTCGCCACGGCCGAGGCGCTGGGTGCGCTGCGCGGCGCTGCCCGATTCAACATGGGCGTGGCACTGCAGCAGCAGAAGAAGCACACCGAAGCGATCGCAGCCTTCGACGATGCGGAGAAGCAGGGCTTCAAGGATCTGCAGCTCTACTACCACCGTGGTGAATCGGAATTTGCCCTCGGACGGTATGCGCAGGCCTATGCGCAGTTCGACCAGGGATTGCGCACGGAACTCCTGGGCCTCAGTTCCGCCGAAATGGACCGCATCCGCCAGCTCATGCATCTTCGCCGTGCAGAGAGCGCGATCGGCGCGAACCGGTTCGACGACGCGATCAAGGATTTCAATGCCCTGCTTCCGGCCAGCCCGTCCAACCCGCGCCTGTTGCTGGGCCTGGGCATGGCGCATGTCGGCAAGGGCGACACGAAGGAGGCCATCGCGCTGTTCGACCAATTGATCGCGCGCGCCCCCAATGCCGCGGCCTACTACGGACGCGCCATGGCCTACCGTGGCTCCCGCCAGTATGCAGCCAGCCTGAAGGATCTCGACCAGGCCATCCGGCTCGACCCGCGCAACCCTCAGTACGCGCAGATCCGGGCCGAAGTGGCTGCTGCCGCCGCCAAGCCATAGGCCGAAGACAGGCACGAGACGACTCCCCGTGGCCCTGCGCGTTTTGCATGTAGGCAAGTTCTATCCGCCCTACCGCGGCGGCATGGAAGTGTTCCTTTCCGACCTGATCGCCGCCCAGCGCGCCCAGGGCATCGAGGCGCACGCGCTCGTCCACGGCGCACCTCAGCCCGACGATCCGCACTGGCTGGAACGGGTACCTGTGCAATTCCAGCTGGTGTATGCACCATTCGCCCTGGGCTTTCGCGCAGCGCTGGCGCGGGCGATACGCCGGTTGCGACCCGATGTGCTGCACCTGCACATGCCCAACAACTCCGCGCTGTGGGCACTCACGCTGCCCGGCGCACGCCGCATTCCCTGGGTGGTCCACTGGCACTCCGATGTCGTGGTGTCGGAAATCAAGCTCTCGGTCGCACTGGCATACGCCCTGTACCGCCCCTTCGAGCATGCGCTGCTGGACGGTGCGGAACGCATCATCGCGACGTCCCCGCCCTACCTGGAGGCCAGCAAGGCCCTGCAGTACTGGAGAAGCAAGTGCGTGACGGTCCCGCTGGGCATCGACCTCGGCAGCCTGCCCGCCGCCACCCCTGGCGACGCATGGTCTCCGGGAACGGCCTTGAAATTGCTTTCCATCGGGCGCCTGACTTACTACAAGGGCTTCGAGACCCTCATCCAGGCCGTTGCCGCGCTGCCGGGCGTGGAGTTGCTGATCGTCGGCGACGGCGAGTTGCGGGACAGCCTGCAGGCGCGCATACAGACGGCGCAGTCGCGTACAGGCAGGGGGAGCATCCGGCTGCTGGGCGACGTGGACGACGCACGCAAGCACTCGCTGCTCGCCACCTGCGACATCTTCTGCCTCGCCTCCAGGGAACGTACCGAAGCATTCGGCATCGTGCTCCTGGAAGCGATGTTCCATGCAAAGCCGTGCATCGTCACCGACCTGCCCGGGTCCGGCATGCCCTGGCTCGTCGCCCATGCCAGGGCGGGCCTGCGCGTCCCCATCGAGGACGTTGACGGCTGGAGGAACGCCATCACCCGCCTTCGCCACGATGTCCCGCTGCGCCAACGCCTGGGCGCCGCAGGCAGGCAGGCCCTGCTCCGGTCATTCACCATCCACAGCGGTGCCGTCGCGATCGAACGGGAGTACCGGCATGTCACGTCCAAGCGCCGGCCGGCGGCCGACACCCGGGGCCCGCTCGTGGTTATTCCGGCATGCAACGATTCGGACTCCATCGCCGCGCTGGTGCACGCAGTGCGCGACGCCGGGCTGGGCATTCCCCTGGTGATCGACAACCGGAGCGCAGATGGCACCTGCCTTTTCGCGCAGGAGGCCGGCGCCAGGGTGCTGCGCCCCCTGATCCCGATGAGCCGCTGGGGCGCCGTCCAGACCGGAATGCGCCTCGCCCTGGCCGAGGGCCATCGCGGCATCCTCACGATCTCCTCCAGCCAGCGGCCGGCCCCCCGGCTGTGGCAGGAGCTTCTGGAGCATGCTCCGCGCGCGGATGCAGCGGTATTGCGTGCTCCAGAAAACGAGGCGCCATGGTGGCGACGTGTGCTGCAGACCTCGCCCGTCCCGGCACACCCCGCGTACTACAGCCGCGCCGCGATGGAGTCCTTCACCTCCACGGAAGCCGCTCTGCTGGATGATGCGGACCTCGGACTTCTGTGGCTCACGCGGCACGTGGGTATGCGCATCGTGCGCATCGACCCTGCAGTGCATGCGCCGGAGCCGGTTGCAGCCTCGGAAGCAGCGCCCCATCCGTGGTGGAGCGGCATCCGCCGGCTCGCTGCAACCACCCTCTTCCGGTTTGCCACGGCACGCCCCAGGCCCCTGCAGCGTCGCGCCGACCCCTGAGACCGGCGGCCCCTCACCCCGCCACCAGTTCCCGCATGCGCCGCAGGAAGCGATCCTTGCTGAATTCCCTGGCGCGGCTTTCACACGCGGGCCGCATGGCTTCGGCCGCATCGCCCGACAGTGCCGATACCGCTTCGACGATTTGCTCCACGGATGGCTCCGCCGGCAGAAGCCAGCCGGTTTCCCCATGCACGATGGTCTCGAGCAGCCCGCCCTCGGCCACACCGATCACGGGCTTGCCCGCGGCCATGCTCTCCACGGGCGACATGCCGAAATCCTCGTCACGGGGAATGTAGATCGAGGCCCGGGCCCCTCCCATCATTTCCGCGAGCGCATCGTCCCCGAGCCACGAGGTGAACCGGATGTTGGGTGCCTGGGCCGCTTTCGCGCGCAGGGCCTCGAACTGCGAACCGCCGGATACCACGACCAGTTGCCGGGACGGCATGCGCAGAAAGGCATCCACGATCCGGTCCACCCGCTTGAAGTCTTCCAGCCGCGCAAGCGAGAGGAAGTAATCCCCCCGATGCCGCCAGCGGAACCGCTCCACGTCGATGGGCGGATGCACCACCGTAGCGTCCACCCCGAGGTACTCGCGCAGCCGGCCGCGCACGTTCTCCGAATTCGCGATCACCATGTCCATTTCAGCCACCGACGACTCGTAGCGCCGCTTCAGGTAGGCCGCGAGCACGGCGAGAGCCGGCCTCAGCGGCGGCGCGAATTTCTGCTGGTAATAGGCGCGCAGGTCATACACGAAGCGCGGCGGCGTATGGCAATAGTAGAGATTGCGCCGCCCCCGGCGGTGCCGCACGGCGACCGGGGCGAGCACTCCACTGAAGATCGCCCAGTCGTATTGATCCAGGAACCGTGCCTGTCGGCCCGAGAATGCACGCAGTACCTTGAGCGTGCGCCAGCCGGGCACGGGTGTGGTGGCCTCCAGATCATGGCAGGCGATGTCTGCCAGCTCGCTGGCGGGAAAGACGTCCGGCTGCCGGTAGCCGAAGCACAGCTCGGCCCCTTCCAGGCCCCGCACGAGATCGAGCGTGAGGCGCTCGGCACCGCCTTTCGCATGCAGAAAGTCATAGAGCACCACGCCCTTCACAGCCATGAACGCACCCCTCTGTACAAAAGCACCATCAAGACGGCTTCGGTCGCGATGCTGGCCCACGCCGCACCCAATGCTCCGAAACGCGGAAGCAGCCAGAAATTCAAACCCACGTTGACGGCAGCGGCGATGCAGACGGTCACTGCATACCATCGCTCCCGCCCCAGGGCCACCGCTGCCTGCGTCAGCACATAGTTGGGTGCCAGGAAGAGGAAAGCGACCAGCAGCCAGGACAGCAACGGCGCTGCGGCAGCATAGGAATCCCCGTATGCCAGCACCAGCAGGGGCTCGGCGAACCAGTGCACCACGACCGATCCGGCGGCGGCCAGCAGCAGCACGCCACCGAGGGCGCGGCGCAGTAACGCCCTGGCCGCATCCCGGTCCTGCCACCGCAGGCGCAGCTCCCGGAAGAAAACCGTGGCAGCGGGCGCCAGCAGCAGCACGCCCCCCTCGAAGAGCCGGTAAGCGGCAGCATACCGCCCGATGTCCGCAGGCGCGACGCCCAGTTGCTCCATCAGGACGATGTCGATGCGGAAATAGATGGTGGTCGCCAGATCGATCAGCATGAAGGCTGCCGCCGTCCTGTAGACGACTCCCGGAGGATTCCACCGTGGAAGGACCGTGAACCGCACCGCAGCCAGCGCCAACGCCAGACCGCAGGCCCAGCCCACGAAAACCGCCGTACTGTCCGGCCTCCACAGCATCACGCAGCCGAGGATGAGCATCGCCGTGATGCTGCGCACGCCTGCCTGCCACAAGGCATCCCTGGCATATTCCCCCACACCCCGCCACCGCGCGGACAGGATGTTGGCCGCCGCAAGCAAAGCCATCGCCACGATGGCCCAGACCATCGCGCCCCGCCGATCCGCCCCCAGCACGGCAGCCAGGCATACCGCCACCAAACTCACCGACAGGATGTGCCCGAGGGCATGGCGCGTCAGCCCGCCCGCATCCAGATCCATGCTGCGATGTGCGGACTCACGCTGCAGAAGGGTCTTGAAACCGCCGTCCTGGAGAATGGCGATCAGGGAGGCCAGGGTCAGCACATAGTTGTACTCCCCGAACCTTTCCGGTCCGAGCAGGCGGCCCAGCGCGAACACCAGGACCATGGAAACCACCGCCACCCACAGGCTGGCGGCGGTCTGGTTGATCCATCCACGCAGCCACATCTACGACGATCTCCGCCACCAGTGGACGGACGCCTGCAGCGCCACACCAATGCACAGCTGGTAGAAGCAGAGCGTCACCACGTGGGCTGCCATCTGGCTCATGCCGAGCATCAGCAGCGCCATCGAGGCCGCAAGCGCCAGCAGGGAGCCGACGAGAAAGGGGCCTCCACGCTCACCGTAGATCCAGCGCGCAAGGCGGGGCTGGCGCCGGGCCAGGGTATCCCGTGCGCTGACTGTGGCGAACCACCACGCAGCGATCATCCAGAGCCCGCCCAGCGTGATGAACACATTTTCGCCCCAGCCTGCCGTGCGCATGAAACCGAACCCATAGCTCGCCACCCCGAGCAGCAGCATCAGGCCCAGCCACAGGCCAGCCCCCCGCCGCATCCATCCCAGCGACCGGTGCAGCATGGATGCGACAGGCCACAGGCATCCCACAACAACCGCCAGCGAAGAAAGCGGCGAAGAAGGTGCGGGATACGCACCCAGGGCCCATGCCAGCCATGCGAACCACATGCAGGGCCAGAGATAGACGGCGAAGAACCTGCCCCAGGCAGGCAGCCCGCGCCACAGGTGCAGGGCAGACGTCATCCACAGCGCGACACCCGCACCCAGCAGCCAGGGCACCCCTTCGTCGCCCCTGCCGGCCCACCAGAACCACGGCAACGCGGCCACCATGCTGGCCAGATGGAACACCCGGCGATGGCGGCCGACGCCCGCCGCGACGCGCTCACCCAGCCCCCATGCGGTCTCGGCCGCGAGGCGCCCCTGTACCGCCAAGGCCCGCAGCCGGACCCGTCCATTGCGCCAATGCGGAGAAAGCAACCGCCAGGCAAGCCAGGCCCCGGCGCCGGCGGCGAATGCCAGCACCAGCTTCTTGAGCTTTCCCATTCCGGGAGGGGGTGCCGGCGGCCTCAGCATGTCGCGCCACTCCACCACGGCTTCCGATTTCTCGTCCTGGTTGCTCACCAGCGTGACATGCCTCAACTCGAAGAGGCCGTCATCCTGCAGCAGCACCGGGGTCATCTCCTGTTTCTGCCCCACCTCCAGAACCCCATAGTCGAGCCACACCGGGCGACGCCCCTGCACCAGGGCATCCCGAAGCGAACCGGGCAGCGCCTCGGGCATGTGCAGTGATCCTTCCACGAGGAGTCCGGTACCTCGGGACAGCGAGTCCATCGCGGAGGGACGTGCACCCACGCCGGCCTCGGCCAGGAAGCTCAACTGCACGGGCCTGTCCATGTAGAGTGCGGCTTTCCAGCGGATCTGCGTGACGCGTTCGTTCTCGCCGAACCGCTCCCGCAGCTCTGCGGCCAACCCCTCGCGGACATGGCCGTCGCGTGGACAGAGCCGCCGTTCCAGCCGATGCCCGTCGCTGCCGAGGATTTCCGCCTGCAGCCAGCAGCTGTCCATCTCGGCGCCCCGCACGTCGTATTCCAGGCGCAATTCGAGCAGATCCCTGGCAGGCAGCCCGACAGGCGTGGACCAGCGCAGCGTCGTGGCGCCTGCCGCTTCGGGCCGCGCCCGCAGGATGCCTGTCAGGCGCACGCCGTCACTGCGCCACGCATCACCCGGATCGGTCGCTTCGGCCCGTGGGACCAGGGGTACCACGCCCCAGCCGAACCGGGGTGCCGTGGCGGCCTGGGCAGCGTCCAGGCGGTAAGGGCGGAACACCGAGATGTCCTTGACCGTCCAGGGCGCAGCCACCTCCAGGGCATCGAAACGCAGGGACAGGCTTCGCACCCGCGCCCCTTCGGGGATCCTGCGATCCAGCAGCACGGGCTGGCTCGGCATCGCCCTGAAGCGGTAGTCGCGTCCGTCGTCCGTTACGGCGCGCACCTCCACCTCCGGCTGGCGGCGGCCCGTGGTGTGGATACCCACATAAAGGCGCTGCCCTGGGCGGACCCGGAAATCCACCTGCCAGTCCATATCCACCATGGCGCCCGAGGGCAACAGCATGCCTTCGGCCACGCCCCGCTCCTGGACCGTGCCGCCGCTGGACGCCACGCGCAGTCCCCAGCCAGGGAACTCCACTTCCCCCCCCTGCCCGCGCGGCAATCTGGCATGCACCCGCGCCTCGGCCAACGGCAACTGGGCCGCGAAATCCAGCCACTCCACGCCATTGCGGTCTTCGGGCCGGACCAGGAAGGGCCCTCCCAGAGAACGGACGCGGGAAGCGGCCTCGTCCAGGAACGCAGGTGTGCTGGAGCGCCGCAGCTTTACCAGATGGGCCGAGACCAGGTCGGTCCTGCAGCCAGGGGCTCCCGAAACCTGCCATTCGGCAGACCGCAGCGGCATCCGGGCCACCCAGCGACCGGTGACGTCCCTGAGATCCAGCTTGGTGCGCCAGACAGTGGCTGTCAACGGAGCGGTTGTCATGGGAACCTGCAATACGCGCTCCCCATCCGGGGCCCTGCCCGTGCCTGCCAGGCTATAGATCGTCAGCCGGCGCAAAGGCTGTTCGGCCACCGTCCGCTCCCTCGCCCCGCGGTAGAACACCAGCAGTTCCGCAAGCGACACGGTCTGCCCGCGCTGCCGGTACTCCGCGAGGACGCGGTCCAGGCGGATGCGCAAGCGGGTCCGCTGGCCGTCGTCCTGCACCTCGCTGGTGAAATCCCCGGACGTCAGCAGACGGCTGGGGCGATGGTGATGGCCCACGCTGATGAACAGATTCACGCCATTGAGCCTGGCTCCGGAGGGAAACTCCATCTCGATGGTCTGCGCCCGGTCCAGGGATACCTGCAAGCGCCGCTGAAGCACCGTGGCATCCCCGTCCTGGGCATATCGCCATTTGCCATCGTCGCGGCTGCCCCACTGCCGGGCGAGCAGGTAGAACATGTCCTTGGCGACCCAGGGCATGCGCGCGGGCTGCTCGGAAAAAAGCACGCTGCGGCCTTCCTCCATGCCGATGATGGTGGTGCTGCTCGGACGCCCCTCGCGCAATCCCTCATCGGTCTGCAGCGTCAGTTGTGCCGAACACTGCCCGAGCGTGGCATGGTCGATCCAGAGCTCGTCGTAAGCGGAAAGATCCGTGCCGGCAGAGGCATTCAGCCGGATGCCGTGCTCCGGCGCCGCGGCACGGCTGGGTGCAGCTTCAGGCTCCAGCGGCGCGCTGGAGTCCAGCTCCATCGCCGGAACCTGCTTCAATCCCAGCTGTGCCTTCAACTGGAATGCCCCAGGCAACAGAGGATCGCCTGCGGACAACGGTTGCAGCACCTTGCCCAGATAGCCGGGAACGGGCGAAGGACCGAAAGCGACATCGGTCGCCACATCGGCGGCCGGGACAGCCATCGGAATGCACAGCGCGACGGCGAGCCACGCGCGCCAGCAGCATCGCTCAAGGCGGAAGCAGAGCCGCTTCATGGGTTTTCCCTCCGTCGGAGAATGGAGAAGCCGTCGTCCTCGTAAACGACGCTATAGAGCTTCCTGACTTGCGCCACCGCGCTCCGGTAGCGTGCGGCGGCGACCTCGTCGGAACACTGCCCGCGCAACCAGAGGCAGCCCTTGTCGAGCAGGAACCAGGGGCGGCGCTCGTCCAGCACCACATAGTCGGCATGGCGCGCACGCGGCGGCGCCCCGGCAACGCCGTCCGAAGTCCATGCAGGCACGGCCTTGGCGGAGAACACACCATCGGGAAATGCGAAATACGCCTCGCGCAAGGGCAGGTGGCCCCAGTTCACCGTGTTCTGGGTCGCAACGCTCACCCCCTCGTCCCGGGGAACCCACCGCTCCAGAGCCGCCTGGATACGCCGGGTACGGTCATCCGGCCAATAGGCCCGCCAGTTGTAGCTCCAGACCTTGTCGCTCCAGAAAAGGCGCCCCAGCGGAGACGGCGCGAGCAGGACATGGCCGGCCAGGAGCGCGACGCCCAGCGCAAGGGCGGCCGCTTGCCGAGGCACGCCGACGCGCCCGCAGAGCCTCCAGAACGCGGGCAGCCCATGGGCGAACGCGACGATCGCCGGAGCAATGAGCCCTGCGGTGTAGTGGTTGCCGTAGCTGTAGTAGTTTTCGGACCGGGCCAGCATCGCGATCAGCAGGGGAGGAAGGGCGGGAATGAGCCACGCGGGGCTCAGCAGGGGAACGAAGGCCAGCATGCCGAAACAGACGAACAGATAAATCAGCTTCCCGGGCGTCGCCAGCGCCTCGGTGATCGGCAGCCAGGGGTGCGACAGCAGGTTCCGCAGCATGCCTCCGATGCCGTGGCCCAGCCAAGTGAACGCATCCGCATCCAGCCCCCCGCTCGTTCCCGTGAATCGCGGAATCAGCCACTGGGTGGCCACATAGAACCAGGCCACCCCGCCGCAGGCCAGCACCAGGCCGGCTGCGACCCAGCGGCGTGGCAGGGCATCCGCTCCGCGCAATCTCCAGGCCTGCCACAGCAGGAACAGGCCGCAGGCCGTGGTCTGCAACGCGAAAGGCTCTTTCACACCAGCCAGCAGCAGTGCGCAGGCCATGGCCCAGGCCATGCGCCGACGCTCGAACGCCACGTAAAAGCCCGCCAGCAACGGGACGGCAAGATGGTCGAAGTGGAAGTCGAACAGGGCGTTGGCCCAGAGCGGGTAGTACAGCAGCAGCGCCACCGCAGGCCAGGCGCCGTACTGGCGCCAGACCAGCCAGGCCGGAGCGGTCAGCGCCAGCCCCTGCAGCGCCAGCAGGCCGAGCGGACCGGTCCACCGGTACAGATAGGCGTACGCGCCCATGAAGGGCTGGGCATGGCCGAAGAACGCATGTCCCCCGCCGCCCTCCTGCCCGAGGTAGGCATGGAAGACATTCTCGAACAGCCCCAGGTCGAACCAGTTACTGGACAGCGCCTGGTACTTGAGCAGCGACATGCCGACCAGCGTCGCCGCCAGGGCCCAGAGGAGCGCCCCGACCCGCCGGTCCGTCACCTCGGCCGACCCCGACACGGCACGCCTCAGCGCACCAGCGTGCGCAGTGCGTCGCGCAGCAGCTGGAATTCCGCATCCAGCGCGTAGTGGTGGTTGCCGATGAACAACCCGTGCTGGTCGATCCAGTCGGCATTGACCAGCCGGCCGTGGATCTCATGGTCGAACCACGACATCACCTCGTTCTTGGCGAAGTTGCCCGCGACGATGGGGCGACAGTCGATGCTGTGGGACTGCAATGCCGCCACCAGTTGCTCGCGCCCGAACGGAGCGTCTTCCGAGAGCACCATGCTGAAGCCGAACCAGCTGCTGTCACCGATCTCCTTCTGCGTCCCCAGCATCGGGAACTCCGCCATCAGGGCCTGGAACTTGCGCGCATTCTCGCGGCGGACCTGCACCATGCCCGGCAGCTTGCGCAGTTGCGCCGAGCCCAGCGCACCACTCATCTCCAGCGGCCGGACGTTGTAGCCGGGCAGCACGAAGCGGAAGGACTCCTGGAAGGGGTCGTCCGACTTCTCGCCGCAGACATGGTTGAACTTCGGAAGGTTGCGCGTCCAGCCATGCGCTCGCAGGCAGATGAGCAGGTGGTGCAATTCCTCGTCGTCCGTCACCACCAGTCCTCCCTCCATCGTGGAGATGTGGTGGCTGAAGAACGAACTGAACGTCCCCATCAGGCCGTGGGTACCTGCCTGGCGCCCCTGGAACACGGCGCCCATCGATTCGCAGTTGTCCTCGATCAGGTCGATATCCCGGCCCTCCAGCATCCCGGCGATCCGGTCGAAGGCATTCGGATTGCCGAGCAGGTTCACGGCCATCACCAGCCGCGTGGCAGGCGTGATGGCGGCTTCCAGCTGCTCCAGGTCGTAGTTCAGCGTCTCCCTGTCGATGTCCACGAACTTGAGCCTGAGCCCGTACTGGTAGAGGGGATAGTAGGTCGTGCTCCACGACACGGCCGGCACGATCACCTCGTCGCCCCGGGACAGCCGCCGCCCCTGCTTGCGGTAGAACAGCGCCGCCACCATGATCAGATTGGCCGCGGATCCGGAGCTCACCATCACGGCATGCCGGCTGCCGACGTACTCCGCGAACTCCCGCTCGAAGGCGGCCACCCGGGGGCCCATGGTGAACATGCCGGACGCGATCACATCCTGCAGGGAGGCATATTCCTCGTCGTCCCAGGTCGTGCTCGCCAGGGGATAGCTGTTTGCTGCTGTCATTTGCTTCTGTTCGTCTGCTATGCCGCACCCGACCACCGGCCCGGTGCGTGCTGTTCTTTCAGGAAAGGCCGAGATAGTAGTCGTAGGCCTTGCGCATTCCCTCTTGCAGGGAGGTGGACGCATGCCAGCCCCACTGCCCGGCCAGTGAGGTATCGACGAGCTTGCGCTTCATGCCCACGGGCTTGGTCAGATCGTGCCGGAAGCCGCCCGCATAGCCCACCACCTCCGCGCCCACGCGGTAATAGTCGTTGATGGTGAGATCGGTCCCCAGTCCCACGTTCATCACGGGGGGCAGGCTGTCGAAACGACGGAGCGCCTCCACCATGCAGTCCGCCAGGTCGCCCGCGTACATGAATTCCCGGCGGGCATTGCCATCGCCCCAGATCTCCACCTCTGCAGCCCCGTCGAGCCGGGCCTGGTGGATTTTCTGCAGGATGGCGGGCACCAGATGGGACACGTTCGGCGAGAACTTGTCGTGGCGGCCGTAGAGGTTGCAGGGAATCAGCGTCTTGTAGGAAAGGCCGCCCGGCTCCCGGCTGACGTAGTCGCACAACCGGGCCACCATGATCTTCGCCAGCGCGTAACCCTCGTTGGTGGGTTCGAGTTCGCCGGTCAGCACCATGTCCTCGCGCAGCGGTGTATCCCACCCGCGGGGGAACATGCAGGAACTGCCGAGATTGAGCAGCCGCGGCACCCCGGCAGCCCGGGCTGCCATCACGATGTTGCGCCCCATGTCCAGGTTGCCTAGCAGGAAGCGCACCGGATCGGCCATGTTGGCCTGGATGCCTCCCACCACGCCCGCCGCATGCACGACGGCGTCGGGCCGGTGCTCGGCGACGAAGCGCTCGACACCGGCGTAGTCCAGCAGGTCCAGCGCATCACGGCCGGGTGCGATGACCTCGAACTCTTTGATGGCGGGATGCTCCAGAAAATTGCGCCCCACCATGCCGGTGGATCCGGTCAGAAGAATACGCATGGAGATGTCCGGACGGCCGCCTCAAGCCCTGCCACCGCGCAGGAACCCCTGGTCCCGGCACAGCTGGTCGCGCTCGGCCATCTTGAGGTCCGCCTGGGCCATCTCGCGCACCAAGTCTGCAAACGAAGTGCGAGGCGCCCAGCCCAGCGCCTCGCGGGCCTTGGACGGGTCACCCAGCAGCGTCTCCACCTCGGTGGGCCGGAAATACCGCGGATCCACGCTCACGCGCAGCCGGCCGGCCTCGTCGTAGCCCTTTTCATCGATACCTTCGCCCTGCCAGGACAACGACATGCCCATTTCCTTCGCAGCGGCATCCACGAAATCGCGCACGCTGTACTGGATGCCGCTGGCGATCACGAAATCCTCCGGACGGTCCTGCTGCAGCATCAGCCACTGGGCTTCGACGTAGTCCCGGGCATGGCCCCAGTCGCGCTTGGCGCCGAGATTGCCGAGGTACAGCTGGTCCTGCATCCCGAGCTTGATCCTCGCCAGGGCGCGCGTGATCTTGCGTGTGACGAACGTCTCACCCCGGATGGGCGACTCGTGGTTGAACAGGATGCCGTTGCAGGCATAGATGCCATAGGCCTCCCGGTAATTCACCGTGATCCAGTAGGCATAGAGCTTCGCCGCCGCATAGGGCGAGCGCGGATAGAACGGCGTGCTCTCGCGCTGCGGGATCTCCTGCACCAGTCCGTACAGCTCGGAAGTGGATGCCTGGTAGAAGCGGCATTTCTTCTCCAGCCCGAGAATGCGGATGGCCTCGAGGATACGCAGCGGGCCGAGCGCGTCGGAATTCGCCGTGTATTCCGGCTCCTCGAAAGACACCGCCACGTGGCTCTGCGCCGCGAGGTTGTAGATCTCGTCGGGCTGGATCTTCTGGATGATGCGCACCAGCGACAGCGAATCCGTCATGTCGCCGTAGTGGAGGATGAACCTCGGATCGGGCGTGTGCGGGTCCTGGAAGAGGTGATCGATCCGCTCCGTGTTGATGAGCGAGGTCCTGCGCTTGATCCCGTGGACCGTGTATCCCTTTTCGAGCAGCAGCTCCGCCAGGTAGGCCCCGTCCTGGCCGGTGATTCCGGTGATGAGTGCAGTTTTCATTGGCAATCCATTGGTTTTCTAGAAATACGATTCAGTAGCAGATCAGGGCACGGCGCAGTTTCTGCATCCATCCCAGGCGCTTCTGCCAGGGGACACGGATCATCCAGCCGAAATACGCCATCTGGAGGGAAGCCAGCGCGCCACGCTTGCCGGCAAGGGCCGGACGCCGCGAGACCTCCAATGCCACCCCCTCCTTCTGCGCCCAGCGCAGCGAGTCGGCGATCCAGTGCCCCTTCTCCACGAGGTTCACGAACTCGAAAAGGGGCTGCTTCATTCCATAGAAGCCGTCGCTGTAGGAGGTCCGATAGGAACCCATGATCTCGAAATTCCAGGGATTCTCGCCGTCCAGCAGCAATCGGAGCAGATATTCGCGGTCCCAGAATGCCGCGACGGTGGCTCGGTAGGGCGCACCGCGCCGCAATATGCCGAACAGCGGATCGTCCGCCTCGGAATCCGTCTTGATGTGATTCCAGTATTTCAGGTGCATGGCGTCGTGGCGCTCCACGAAATCCACGCAACGGCGGAACACGTCCGGATCCACAGGCGTGGCCACCATCAGGTCCTCGAGCAGCACCATGACCTTGCGGGCAGGCACCTGCTGCAGGATGGACCGGAAGCTGGACGACCAGTCCCGATCCTCTCCCGAGAGGACGGGAATCACGCCCTCCTCCCGGCAGGCCACTTCATTGCTCCCGAAATAGACGGGATGTCCGGCCGCGGAGGGAAACTGCCGCCGCAATTGCGACATGAAAGGCGCCCACAGATCGCTGTATTTGTCGCACGACAGGACGACTATGGCGAAGTCATGCATCCGATGAACCCCTGAACATTGAAACCACGGTCCGGCCGATCCCGGAGCGGCCCGCGGCCATCCAGAACACCGCCGCCAGCACCAGGATCGCCACGCCGGTCACGAGCATCACCCACACCAGATGGATGGGATCGCTCCTGAAATGCCACGCCGCGTAGGCGAGAAAGGGCGCGGCGGAAAACACCAGATAGGCGAAAAGCAGCCGCCCCTGTGCGAGCAGGTAATGCTCCAGCACCATGATCAGCGCGACCGGCACCATGGCCCATCCGTACCAGCGCAGAATGCCCGACGCGCTCCGATAGGCCTCGCCGAAAAGCAGCACCGTGATCTGCTCCGCGAACAGCCAGTAGAAGACGGCCCCGGCCACCGTCATGACCAGCGTCATGCCGATGGCCTTCACCAGCAGGTGGCCTGTCTCGTTCTTGAGGGCCGTCCCGGCCGCGGCCATGGGCAGCAGAGGCACCACCACCGCGGAAGGCAGGTACATCACGGCCTTGCCCAGTGTGGCCGCGGCCGCATAGTACCCGGCCCTTTCCGGATCGAAGAAGGCCTTCGCCAGCAGCACGTCCACCTGGAACAGGAAATTGAAGGACAGGGTCGCCAGCAGCACGGGGAACAACTCCCCCAGCCCCACCCGGTCCACGGGATTGGACAGGCTCAGGGGCACGTCCAGCCTGCGCCAGCAGTAGGCGATGCTGTAGGCGGCCAGGAATCCACTGGCCAGCGCCAGGCCCAGCGCCGCCCCCTGCACGCCCCAGCCGATCGCCACCAGGGCCGCGCTGCCGATCAGCTTGGCGAGCGGCCCCAGAACATTCAGCAGTGCGATGAACCCGAAATGGTGACGCGCCTGGGCCAGCGCATTCGCCACGGGCAGCAGCAGCATCAGGAACAGGTTCAGCCCGATGAAGACCACGGGCAGCAGGCTCGGAGAGCGAAGCGTTTTCTGCAGGGGCAGCGCCATCAACGCGAAGGCGCCGATTCCGCACAGCCCCAATCCGAGCAGCCACAGCTGGTTCCTCCAGAAGATCGCGCGCACCTCGCCGCTCCCGTGGAGCGCCAAATGCCGCGAGAAAAGCCGGGCCATGGCGATGTTCATCGTGGAGACCGGCACACTGAGGATGGGGACCAGCGCCATCAGCGCGCCGAGCAGGCCATACTCCTGCGGCCCCAGCATCCGACCCATGGCGACGGAATAGGCATACCCGAGGACCCCGCCCAGGATGGACGTGATGAAGAGATAACCGGAAGAACTCAGCAGCTTCCGCCCGAGAGGCGCCTGCTCCGGTGAATCGGCCATCAGCTTTTCTTTCCGCGCTCGGCGCCGGCATCCGTTTCCTGCAATGACAGTCGATTGACGATCACTTCGCTCGCGCTGACCAGCACCGGCGTGGGTACACGCGCGTAGGCCGCAGGATTTTCGAGAAACCGGTCGATGGTGGCTTCATCGAGCTTGCTGAGCACGGCATTTTCCCCAAGGCCTTCAGTCCTCTCCGTCACGTTCCTCAGGATGAGGCACGGCTTCCCGAGGTAGTAGCATTCCTCCTGGTTCGAGCCGCCATCGGTCACCACATATTCCGCGCCGCCCAGCACCTTCATGAAGTCCATGTAGGGCATGCGCTTGGCGAGCCGGATACGGGGCTCCGCCTTCAGCCGGTCGAGAAGCCCCAGGCGTACCAGAGCCACCTCGGTGAGGTGGTGCAGGATGAAGACGCAGGGCGTTTTGTGCGATTGCCGGATGGCCTTCTCGACAAGACTCCTGACCAGGCGCTCGTTGAACAGGTTCTCCTGCCGATGCAGCACGAAAACGAAGTACGGCCCTTCCAGCTCCTGGAGGGGATTCTCCTGGGTGCCGCCGGACGACTGCGCGATCGCCAGCGCATCACGCAGCGTGTTGTCGCCCGTGTCGATCTTCTCTCCACCCAGGCGGCCGAGGTTGCGCAGCGACCAGTCGTTGGGGCAGAAATGGATGTCCGCCAGCCGCGACGTGATCACCCGGTCGATCTCCTCCGGAAACGGATGGAGATAGTTGAATGAACGCAGGCCGGCCTCCACGTGGGCGACGTCCGTCCTGAGCACCTTCGCGAGCAATGCCCCCATGACCGTCGATACCGTGTCTCCATGCACGACGACGACGCTCGCCCCCGGCAGTTGCCGCATGTGGCGCCGAAGCCGCCCCACCGACCGCAGGAGCGTGCGGAAGAACCACAGCAGCAGCGAGACCGCGCTCTTGCGGATCTCCCCTTCGAACAGGACGAGATCCGGCGCCTTCTTGCCGACGAGGGCCAGCAGTTCACTGTGCCGTATGTCGTTCTGGCCCGAAGCCACCAACTGGAACGGAATGCCGCGCCGCCAGCACACCTGCATGACGGGCATCATCTTGATCAGCTCGGCCGTGGTTCCAATGAAGAAATAGATGTTCTTGTAATGCACGTGCTGGGCTTCAGAGATAGAAATCGCGGATCGCGGAAGTGATCCGGGCCACCTGCGCATCTTCCAGTTCGTAGAACAGGGGAAGCCTCAGAAGGGCATCGGTGTAGCGATCGCAATTCGGCAGAGGCCGTCCATCGTGGAGGCCTGCGTAATAGGGACTGCGGTGCAGGCTCTGGTAGTGAAAGACGGCGTGGATGCCGGCCGACTTCAGGTGCTCGATCAGCCGCGAGCGCTCTTCCAGGCTGCCGCACACGACGTAGAACATGTGGGCATTGTTGGTGGCATACCCGGGCACGAAAGGCAACGACAGGATGCCCCGCTCCGCCAGGACCTGCAACTGGTCGCGGTATTGCGCCCAGATCGCCAGGCGCCTGTCCTGGATCGTGCGCAATTGCTCGAGCTGCGCGAAAAGGAACGCGGCGGTGACATCCGACGGCAGGAACGAAGAGCCGATATCCACCCAGCCGTACTTGTCCACCTCGCCCCGCCAGAAGGCCGAGCGATTGGTGCCCTTTTCCCACACGATCTCCGCGCGCAGTTCCAGCGCGGCACTGTTCACGCAAAGCATGCCGCCTTCGCCGGAAATGATGTTCTTCGTTTCGTGGAACGAAAAAGCCCCCAGGTCTCCGATCCCTCCCAGCGGCCGTTCCTTGTAGTAGGAATCGATGGCCTGCGCGGCATCCTCCACGATCATCAGACCGTGCCTGCGGGCCAGCTCCAGCAACGGGTCCATGTCGCAGGCAACCCCCGCATAGTGGACGGGAACGATGGCCTTGGTCCGGGGAGTGATCAGCGCCTCGACCGTCGCGCAGTCCATGTTGGGCTCCCGCGAGCCGCTGTCGGCGAAGACGACACGGGCACCGCGGAGGACGAACGCATTGGCCGTGGACACGAAGGTGAACGACGGCATGATCACCTCGTCACCCGGCTCGATGTCGCTGAGCAGCGCAGACATTTCCAGGGCGTCGGTGCACGAGGAAGTCAGCAGGGTGCTGCGGAAGCCGAACCGCTCCTGCATGAATGCATGGCACCGGCGCGTGAATCCGCCGTTGCCGGATATCTTGCCGGACGCGACCGCCTGCTGGATGTAATCCAGTTCACGCCCGGTCATGAACGGCTTGTTGAAGGGGATCGATTCCATTACTGCGCCTTGGTCCAGCAGTGGAACGTGTGCACTGCCTTGTAGATGTAAAACCCGTGTCCTGCCACGCCCCGCAATGCACTGGCATTGCGCAGGTGGGTGGAATATTCCATCTGCGCATAGCCATTCGCAGCCGTCCACGAAAGGGACGCCCGCAGCAATGCCCCGAAGATTCCGCGCTTCTGGAAACCAGGATCCACGGCGAAAAGCATTCCATCGCAACGCGCATCATCCAGGCGGCGCATGGCCGCGAATCCACAGATGCGGGAAGCCTCGTCCTCGTACACGAGGACGCTGTCGGCGACGCCAGGCTCCTCGACGGCCCGGCGGGCCCAGTCCGGATAGATCTGGTCGGCAGCATGCCCGTCCAGCCGGGCGTCGGAATGATAATGGCCCACGTAGCCGCGAAACGCCGCGCGCGCAACGTCCTCGACGGCTGCAGCGTCCGCGGCGCACGCCTGCCGCACGGACCTGGGCGCATCGTCCAGGTTGCCGGCATTGACGGGCCGGCGAAGATAGACCAGGGTGTCCATCAACCGGAAGCCGCGCTCCTCCATGGCATGCAATACGCTGACCGCATCGGCTGGGCACCTTGCGATGAGGAGTTCGAGCTGTTCCGACTCGGCCGCCGCCAGCGCCGTGTCCACCTCCTGAACATCGGAGATACTGGCTTTCCCGATCCTTCTGGAAAACCGGTGGCTGTCGAGCGGGGAGAACAGCATGGCCTCACTTCCTCCCGATGACGGACTTTTCATCGTAGCTCCTCATGGCAGGAATATGGCCGGCGACTTTCAGGGCCATGTAATAGCATATCTTCCAGGCGGTATAGAGCGTCAGCAGCGGATGGGAGAGATAGAGCACCTGGCGGCGGGTGATGGCCAGCCACAGTCCGTCGGCCAGCGGCAGCACGACGGAAAACGCATAGGGCAGGAACAGGTACTTGCGCAGCGCGAGACCACGCGGCTGGAACGACTGCCGCCCCGTGAAGCCGGCGGCACCCACGCCGTCCGTATGGAAGATGTTGTTCTTGATCCTCCAGCGTATCTTGGCCAGGAATTTGGACCAGGTATCGCCGGAATAGTGGCGCAGTGGATTGTTCCTGGCCACGGCGAAGGACTCGCCCCGGGCGTTCAACAGGAAGAACAGGTGGCAAAGATCCTGCGGCCGTTCGATCAGGCGATGGGCTTTCACGTATTCGATGTCCGTCGCCACGCCCGCAGCCAAGTTCTCGATGAACAGGTCCCTGTTGGACTCTCCCGCTGCAAACACGCAGGCATGCTCGGTCTCCGCGACCATGCGGGCTTTCCTGCGGACCGCCGGCAGGTGGAACCCCATTCCCCTCGACTGCCGGTACATGAAGAAGGAGAAGGGTTCCCCGAACTCGTTGATGTACTCGTTGACGAGGGGATATCCGGGCGGATTGATGTATCCCGAGCTGTCGATGGTCCTCACCTGAGGGAATTTCCCGAAGGTCGCCACGATCTGTTCGAACGCCTCCGGGTTGACGATTTCCTCGTCATGGTCGAGGTACATCAGATACTTGCCCCGAGCCGCCTGGAATCCAAGAAACTTCGCATGCACGGGTTCCGTCTGCGGGTTGTCGATGACCCTGCATCCGAGGCTCTGTGCCAACTCCCTGGTCGCGTCCGTCGACCCACCATCCACGGCCAGGATCTCGATGCGATCGCCGGGATAGGTCTGCTTGCGCAGCGCGCCGATCACCATGGGCAGGAGCCTGGTGGAGTTGAACGTGGCGATGACCACCGTAATGAGCGGCAGGTTGTCAGTCATGGTGCAGATCCGGTTCGGCAGTATTCACGGCGGCTTCAACCTTTCCCGGCAACGGCTCGGGCATGAACACCCTTGATGGCGTATACGCTGATGTCCAGAGACCGGCAGAGCAGCGAGTTGCCGCACTCCCGTTCAGGCACGCGGTGCGTGCCCAGGAACTGCAGCCGGGGATCCATGGCCAGCCCTTCGTTGATGGCGGCGGCATCTTCCAGGATGCGGTTGTATATGACGATCCGGTTGATGCCGTTCGCAGCCAGATTTGCCACGGTTTCGGGATCCCCGATATTTCCGAAAATGGGGCGGGCCTCGGAATCCCTGGAGAACAGGCGAAGATCCTTCCCACCCGCGATGGGCTTGCGGTGCACCACCTGTCCCAGCGCCTCGAACAGCGGGGCCGTTCCCCAGTTCAGGTTCGAATACACCATGGGATAGCTCGCCACCGCGCTCGCATCCTCGTCCGCCTCCAGCGACTTGTAGACGCTGGCCACCTGGCTGAAGTCGGTCTTCTGCGTGACGGTGGGCGAGCCCGGAAAGACCTCCCACACATAGAACGCGCAGAAAACGGCCACCACTGCCGGCAGATGCCAGGAAGACCTCCAGCGCAATCCCGCGCAGAGTATCGCGAGCAGCAATCCCGCAAAAAAGGAAGCCAGCTGGACGATGCGGGACACGCCGCGGAACATGTCGAAAAAGAAGAAATACGCGTGATTGACGAAGCGCAGGGCCGGAAAGTCCGACGAGAGCACCACGGCCAGAAGGAAGCACAGCAGGAAGGGCGCCCAGTACCGGTGCCTCCAGCTGTCCCTGGACAGGCAGGCGATGATCAGCACGGATACCAGGGAATATCCGAGGAAGGCCCCCACGTCCACGGGCGCCGAGAACGGATAGAGCTTGGAAGCCACTCCCGGCACGAGGGGCACGCCCTGCTGGAAGATGGCGCTTTCGAGCCCGCCTGCGGGGCGGACGAGATTGGACTGCACCGGGTTCGTCACGAGGAACCACTGCTGCTGTATGAACTGGATATTCAGCCCGAACAGGAAAACGCCGCTGAGCACGCAATAAAGCGCCAGGCGAGCCGCGATCTGCCGCAGCGGCCAGGGCTGCATCATCAGGATGAGGGGCGTGAACAGCCAGCCGTAGAACGCCCAGTAGGGATTGATGCGGAACTGGATGGCATTCAACACGCACGACAACAGCAGGTACCTCAGGGCACCGCCTTCCAGGTATTTCAGGAAGAACAGGTACACCAGCGGCAGCAGCCAGAAGTGGTTGTTCGACATCGATCCCCGCGACAGCATCAGGAAGTATCCCGAGAACGCGAAGACGACGGCGCCCGCGAAGGCCGCGGCATGCCTGCGGGTCAGGTGCCAGCACAGCAGGTACATGGCATAGGCAGACAACGGATAGGCAAGGAGCGCCGACACGTTGATGACGCGGATCAGGTCGCGCCAGGAACCACCCGAGACCTGCACGATCCATGCGCGGATGTCATCGAGCAGGTTGTCGAACGGAAAGGGCGACAGGTCGTAGCCGAACGGGTAGCTGAGGTCGTGCGCGATGCCGATGCTCGAGAAAATATGCCCCGTATGCACCTTCAGCCAGATGAACCACAGCGTCCCGTCCGTGTCCACATCGGGCATCGAATAGACGGAGGAAGGGTCCACCAGAACCCAGCGATGGGCGAACAGCGCAGCGGTGAAGGCGGTGAACAGCACCAGAACGGCCACATGCCATCGCCACCCCATGGCGTCAGGCACCCGTGCAGGAGCCATGCGGGCCGCAGGCAGGACGCCTTCAGCCACGTAGCTGCTTTCAGCCCTGGCGCTCATCGGCAGACCCGCGCTCGAAATTCAACCGTTCCCGGATGATGTAGACGGGCCGGTGGATCGCCTCGGTATGGATGGCGCCGATGTAGAGGGACATCAACCCCATCGCCATGAGGACGAGGCCGATGAAGAAAGTGTTCGCCACCACCACGATGGCCAGCGGCGTATAGGCATGCTGCTCGGACAGGAAATAGGACGTCAGCATCCACGCCAGCAATCCCCCGCTGAGCAGCGTGATGAAGGCGCCGATGTAACCGATCAGCCGCAGGGGAAACAGTGAAAAGGAGGTGATGCTGGATACCGCCATCTTCATCAGGCGCATGTACGAATAGCCTGGCACGCCGGCCTCGCGCGCGCCGGCATGGAATTCGACGTACACCTTGCGGAACCCCATCCAGTCCATGATTCCCCGGAACATCGGCTGACGGTCCGTGACGGTCCGGAATGCGTCCACCACCTTGCGGTCGAACAGCCGGAAGTCGGTGGTTTGCGACACCATGTCCAGCCCGGAGATCTTGGACATCAGCCAGTAGTAGCCGTGCGAGCCGATCCGGCGCAGCAGCGGCTGCTTGTCGATGCCGGTCCGGATCGTGGCGACGATGTCCGCCCCGCTGCTGCGCCAGGTCTCCACCAGCGTGGGGATCAATTCGGGAGGGTGCTGCAGATCGGCGTCCATGCAGATCACTGCATCCGCATCCGTGGAATGCACTCCGGCCGTCAGTGCCACTTCCTTGCCGAAATTGCGCGAGAAATCGATCACCTTGATGTTGTCGTGGGCCGCGGCCATTTCCCGCAGGACATCCATGGAACGATCGGAGCTGCCGTCGTTCACGAAGATGAATTCCACGGAGATGTCGGGAATCTTCTCCACCGCACTCGCCGTTCTTCTGTGGAGATTGGCGATGTTCTTTTCCTCGCAGAACACCGGCACCACGATCGCTATTTTTTTCACCATTGCTCCAAACCCCTTCACCCGTTTCCTGCAGGCATCTCGTCGACGCAATTCAATGGCCGGGAGCCACCGTCCCGGAAAGGAAGCCTCAGCGGCCGTATGTGTCGTGGAGGCGGACGATGTCGTCCTCTCCCAGGTAGCTGCCCGACTGCACCTCGATGATCTCGAGGGGCACCTTGCCAGGGTTGGCAAGGCGATGCACGTGACCCAGCGGAATGTAGGTGGATTCGTTTTCGCCGAGCAGGAAGGTCTCTTCGCCCTTGGTGACTTCAGCCGTTCCCTTCACGACCACCCAATGCTCCGCGCGATGGTGGTGCTTCTGCAGGCTCAGGCTGGCCCCCGGATTGACGACGATGCGCTTGACCTGGAAACGGTCGCCGCTGTCGATGGCGTCGTACCAACCCCAGGGTCGGTGCATCTTGCGATGGTTGTGTGCAAGAGCATGTCCATTCTTGCGCAGCAGCGCGACGATCTGCTTGACGTCCTGGGTGCGCCGCTTGTCGGCCACCAGAACCGCGTCGGGGGTTTCGATGACCATGATGTTTTCCAGGCCTACGCCGGCCACCAGCCGGCTGCTGGACAACAGCAGTGCGCCGCTGCAGTCGTGCGCGACCACATCGCCTACCCGGGCGTTGCCCTCGCCATCGCGCGACAGCGTTTCCCACACGGCGTCCCATGCGCCGAGATCCGACCACCCCACGCTCATCGGCACCACGCAGGCCGGGATGCCCAGGTCGGGCATGGCGGGAAGGCGCTCCATCACGGCATAGTCGATGGAATCCGAAGGACAGGCATCGAACGCCGCACCGTCCGGCCGCACGAAATCCAGATCCCGCTGGGCCTCCTGCATGGCGGTTTCGCAAGCAGCGGTGATGTCGGGCCTGCAATGCCGCATCGCTTTGAGCCAGACGCTGGCGCGCACCATGAACAGGCCGCTGTTCCAGAGATGGCGCCCCCCTTCCATGTATTGCAGCGCCCGCGGAGTATCGGGTTTCTCGGCGAAGCTCTGCACACGGTCGATGCCGGGCGCATGCGCCGCGCCACGCTCGATATAGCCATATCCCGTCTCGGGACGGCTCGGCACGATGCCGAAAGTGACCATGGCCCCGGCACAGGCATGGGGGAAAGCGCAGGCCACGGCGGCCTGGAATGCGGGAAGGTCAGCGATCGCATGGTCCGCGGGCATGGCAAGCATGACCGGGTCGCCACCGTCCGCCAGCGCCTGCAGGGCCGCCAGCGTGAGGGCCGGGGCCGTATTGCGCCCCGAAGATTCGAGAAGGATCCGGGCCTGCCCGATACCTGCGGCCATCAACTGGCTGGCGGCCAGGAAGCGGTGCTCCCGGTTGCACACCACGATGGGCGCTGGATCCACGGGACACCCGGCGGGAAGCCCGTCGAGCCGCAACGCGGTTTCCTGGAGCATCGTGCGCGTTCCCGCGAGCGAGAGGAATTGCTTGGGATAGGTTTCCCGGGACAGGGGCCACAGGCGCGTACCGGAGCCGCCACACAGTATGACGGCAAGCAGTTTGTCATTCATAAAACGAAGAATCGGATACGGACCCGCGGCGCAGGCTTTCGTTGTCGGCTTCCAGCAGGGCGAGGCGCTGGTTCAGCCTGCGCACATCCCTTTCGATCCTGGTGTTCACCATGTCGGCATGCAATGCCTTCACCAGCAGAACCATGCAGGCGAGCAGGAGGAGCAATGCCGGGGGATAGCTGATGCCCACCACCAGCGCCAGGCGGTCGATGAGCCCGGGCCATGCGCCCAGCAGCGCAGCCGCGCAGGCGACGACGACCCAGAAAAGGCCGTGCATCAGATAGAGATGGTCCCTACGAATCAGGTAGAGAATCAGCGCTGCCAATCCGATGCCCAGCAGAGCGGTAGTTACTTGCAGTGAAGCCATCGGTTTCCGTTGTTTATTCGAGCGCGAAGCCCCGGCTGGCGACCGCAGGCCTGCCAGGCGAGCGCACAGCCGGCCATCCGCAACGCTGCAACCGCTCCCCGCCGCTCCTTTGGAGGCAGCGATTGTAGTCGCGCAGCAAGACAGCCGATCCACGGGCGGCCTCCCTGGCCCCGGCCACGCCGGCACGGCCGCCGATCCAGCTGCATTCCTGGGAAAACGGAGGCGAAAAGCCCGAATTCACAGTTCTTGTCGGACCTCACCGCAAACACAGGATGTTACATTGCATGCCTTTGCGCCGGGCACACCCCGGGAGGGGGTGGGAGTTCCGATTTCCACCATGCATTCCAATGCAGGCGACGCTCTGGGACCGCCTGCCACAGGGAGCACCATCAATGGTGCATATCGATCGAGACATGGCGCCACTGGAAAACTACGGCCGGGAACCTTCCGCATTGCGGAGATACGGCTCTGCGCTGGTCCTTTTCTCCTGCCTGACCCTGCTGCTTTTCTCGCACCGCTGGTGGAGCGTCGATCCCTTTTCCGTGTACTCGATGCCCGACGTGGATACGGACGGAACGCTGTGGTTCATCTGGCTGAAAGCCCATTCGGGCCACCTTTTCACCAGTGTCGAGCTGACGCCGCTGCTCACCTACCCCTTCGGCTTCGACCTGAGCCCGTTCCCGTTCGACAACCTGATCGACGATCTGCGCTCCGCGGCGGTCAAGTGGTCCGGGGGCGGTTGGCGCTCTGCGGTATTCGTCATCAACGCGTCTGCGCTGGTGGCGTATCCGCTGGCCGCGATGACCATGTACCTGCTCTGCTGGCACATCACCCGGCGGCACCTGTCGGCCCTGGCCGGTGCGGTGGTTTTCGGTTTTTCCGGCTACTTCATCATGCTGTCGCGGGGCTCCATGGCCAACAACCATTTCTGGCTGTTGCCCCTGGTATATCTTTTCTTCATCCGATACTGCGAGAGCCGACGCTGGCACGAACTGCTTATCTCCTGCATCCTTACCGGAATACAGTTCCGCATCAATCCGTACTGGTCGTTCTACGGATGGCTTTTCACCCCGGTATTCCTTGCATTCACGCCATTTCCATGGAAGACAAAAGCCCTGGACCTGCTCAGGTATTCCGCGCTCAGCGGTCTGGGCCTTTTCCTGCTCAATATCCAGTTCATACAGCAGCAGTGGTACCTGATCACCAATCCGGCCATGGCAGGACTGGTGCGACCGCCGGGTGAAGTACTGTCCGCGATATTCGAACAAGGCGCGGAGTTCATGCCGGGCATTGCTCCGGCAATCTACCCCTTTTCCGCCCCGATGGACGTCGGGGCATTCCTCGGGTACTCACTGCTCCTGCTGCTCACCTTGGCCTGCTTCAGAAAGGCGGCCTGGAACCACCCGCTCTTCAAGCCGGGCCTGTTGTGCTTCGCCGGCGCCGTCGTCCTCTCGAGCTACATTCCCGCGCTCACCGCCGTGAATTTCCTGTATTTCTCAGTCTTCGACATGTTCCGGGGGGTCTCCAGGGTCGTGCAGTTCGCCGCTTTCTTCGGCGGAATCATCGCGGCCATCTATCTGTCCACGTACCGGAAGCACTCCGCGCGTCTTTGGCTGGGTGTCGCCGCCGTGCTGGCCTGGTACCTTGCCGAGGTGTACCCCGGGTCGCCCACGCTGCGCCAGAAGACCGATTTCGCGCAGGTGGCTGCCGTCTATGGCAGCCTGGCCCTGGATGGCGAGGCGACCGCCGTCGCCAGCTATCCCATGACCTACTACAACCAGAGTTGGGGTACGGCCCCCCTCTTCGAGGTCATCGGCCAGGTGGTCCATGAAAAACCCCTGGCCGGCGCCAAGGACCTGCGCCTTTTCGAGAGCGATCCCGAGGCGCGCCCCCTGTTCGGAGACATATCCGATCCCCGTACCGTCGAAACGCTGGCGCGCCACGGCATCAACCGCATCGTCCTGTACAACCGGCTGATCGACGGAGCGGAAACAGTCCACCAATTGCTTTCCTCGAACCCCAGGGTCGCCTTCATGGGCCGCCACTCCATCGATGAACGCGATTGCGGCATCTCCCTCGTCTGCAAATCACTCGACATCAGCATCTACCGAATCAATGGCGTTGTTGCGCCCGCAAGCGTTCCCTTGCCGGTCGGCCGCCCTTGAAGCACCTGCTTATTGAAAAATGAACAGCAACGCACTCATCCTCGGCATTTCGCCCCAGCACACGTCGTCCGTCAGCGTGACAGACATGGAAGGAAAAATCCTTTTCGCGGCATCGGAAGAGCGCTTCAACCGGATCAAATGCTACAACTCGATCCCGCTGGATGCGCTCTCTCATGTGGCACGCCATTTCGATGTCTCGCGCATCGAAGGGGTGGCGATCGCCGGCGGCCACCGGTTCCGCAAGATCGACTTCCTGCCTTCGGACCAGCAGGAAAGAAGCCTGCGCAACCCGTTGTTGCTTCCCCGTTTCCTTTCCAAGAAGGACGGGCGCACCGAATGGCACGGCGTCCTCAAGGGATTGGGCATAGCGGCAGCCCCGAACTGGTATGACCATCATGAATGCCATGCGGCAAGTGCGTATTACGCGTGCGGCATGGATGACGCACTGGTGGTCACCATCGATGGCGGCGGCGACGGTCTGTCGCTCACCATATCCCATGGGCGCCAGGGCACCTTGCGCCGCCTGAAGGAATTCAAGGAGGATGCTTCCCTCGGATTCTTCTACGGCGCCGTCACCAGCGGCCTCGGCTTCCGCATCTTCCGCCACGAAGGCAAGCTCACCGGCCTGGCCGCCTATGGCGACCAGTCCCGGCTGTATTCCGAATTGAGCGACCTTTTCCAGATCAGCACGGAGGGTGGGGATGTGGAAATCCGTTCGGCCCTGGTGGAAGCGATGTTCAAGCCGGACTTCCCCGCCGAGCACCTGTTCCTGGCCAGGAACTATGCCCGCTTCCTGAGCGGCAAGGTCACGCTGCAGCAGTTCAGGGATGCCCTCAACAACTACCGGCCGGGCACCGCGTTCCGGAAGCATTTCGGGGGCAGGCAGTACACGCAGGAAGACATGGCCGCGGCAGCGCAGGCCGTGCTCGAGGACAGTGTGCTGAAGCTCGTGCGCCATTATCTCCAGCAGACCGGCTGCTCGAACCTGGTGCTGGCGGGCGGGGTGGTGGCCAATGTCAAGCTGAACCAGCGCCTGTTCAACATCGAAGGCGTGCAGAACATCTTCGTGGCCCCCTACATGGGCGACGAAGGCCTGTGTGTCGGTGCGGCCTACCTTCATCTGAAGCAGCGCTCCCCGGCCTTCGCTGGCAGGACTCTCGACACCATGTACCTCGGCCCCTCCTACGGAACCGAGCGGGTGGAGCAGGCACTGCAGCAGGCGGGTATCCAGGAAATGGAGCGCATCGATGATCCCTCCGCCCGGGCCCGCCGCATCGCGGAACTGATCGCGCAGGACCGGGTCGTGGGATTCTTCAGCGGCGCAATGGAGTTCGGGCCGCGTTCCCTGGGCGCCCGAAGCGTCCTGGCGTCCGCCAAGCAATACGCGATCAACGATACGCTCAACAAGCGCATGAAGCGCTCCGAATTCATGCCTTTCGCACCGGTATTGCCCCATGAGCGGGCGGGGGATGTCCTGGCAGGCAAGCTGGCCGGCTCGGAGTTCGCCGCAGAGTTCATGACCATCACGTATGACGTCCAGGAAAAGTACCGGCAGCTCGCACCGGCCGTGGTGCATGTAGACGGTACGGCGCGCCCGCAGTTGATCAAGAAGGAAAAGCATCCGGTCTATCACGACGTGCTGATCCATTACGAGAAGTTGACCGGCATTCCGATCCTGGTGAACACCAGCTTCAACATGCACGAGGAGCCGATCGTGAACACACCCGAGGATGCCATCCGGGCCTTCAGGCAAGGCTGCGTGGACACCCTTGCCATCGAGAACTTCGTCGTCTCCTGAATGGCGGTCCCGCAAACCCGCATGAAGAACTCCCTCAGGGCCCACGGGCAGCGGGCGGGCAAAATCCTGCGGGCGGCCGGCGCCCTCCTCGGCCTCGCCGCGGGCATGGCGTGGGCTGCCGGCGAAACGACGCTACCGCGGCGGGAAATCACGTTCGGAGATCCCCTGGTGTCCAGTTACTGGGGGCAGAAAATCCTGCAGCTCGCTCCTGCAGAGCCCCTGCCACAGGGCAGCTACCGCGTCAGGGCGGAGATCGTTCCCAGGATATCCGGTGCGGGGAAGCCGGACGACGGAATTCCACTCGTACCTGCCGGCGCTGCCCGGCCGGACCAGAGTGGCGTGACCCAGGAATTCCTGGCACCCAGCGGCACCCGACTGCAGGATTTCACCGAACTGCTGGCGGAAACCGAGGACCGGCGTGGTTGCCGAGCGGACTGGTCCATGGAGTTCCAGTCTGCCGGGCCGGGACAGAGCCGGCGCATCGTTCGGCTCGGCGATGACGACCTGCAGGCTGCAGACGCAACGGTCATCATGGCAGAGCAGCCGGACCACCTCGAGTGGGTCCGGAAGGGCCTCGGCTATCTCTTCAGGCGGGAACTCGGACTGGCGCCCGACCAGCGTTGGCGGTACGCACAGGACGGAGGGTTCACCGTCATCCAGCGGCGCCTGGACATACCGCTGCGCGATGCCCACACCATCGAACTGGAGTTCCCGGGCGGAACCGTGCTGAGCGGCGTGAACCTGTCGATCTCCAAAGGCCCCGGGCGAAAGGCCCATCAGTTGCTGTCGGGTGGCGAATTCACCAGCCGCACCGAAGACGATGGAACACGCACGCGCGTATCGCTGCACCTGGGCAGTGCGCTCGCGGACAGGGCGCGATGGGGCGATGCGCCCCATCTCTCGGAAATCCTGATTTCCTATCAGGGCAACGAAGCGGACGTGGCCCGAGCCAGGCCCCTGCGCAGCATGCGTGTCCTGGGAGAGCCCACGCGCGACAGCGTCACTTCGCCATCTGCGCGGATCGACCACCTGACAGACGCAGCATCGGGCAAGCGCCTGCAACGGCGGTACTTCCCCACGGAAGGTATCGACAGGACGCCAGGGAATGCGGAGCAGTTCGCGGGGATGCTCCTGCATGTTCCGCAGGGTTGCGAAAACGGCATCTTCCGCGCCAGCCTGATCAGGCCGGAAAGCGCGCGACCCGAGCCCGAGTTCCTCGCAGGCGTTCGCAGGCAACTGGAGAAGATGGGCGGGCCGTTCCTGCGGGCGGACTCCGCATCGCGGGAGTGGCTGCAGTACGTGCAATGGCTGCCGTTCGCGGCGGCAGACACCGAAATGCGGCGCCTCCCCGGACCGGACGCCGCAGCCGAACTTCCGGGCTGGGGAGTGCGCCTGCAATGGAGTGGGGCCCATCCCCGCCTGGCCATTGCCAGGGAAGGGCTCGTGGCCTCCGGGCTCGGAACGGCCCGCATGGATTGGGCCTTCCACGCCATTGCCCGGCCGGATCTGCACGTCTATGCCGACATGCCATCGGGAGCCCTGCAGTTCAACTCTCTCGACGCGGAACTGCAGCTGGAGTCCGGGGCCATATCCCGTTTCCAGCTCACACCGAACCGGGCTCAGCCGCTGCCGGCAGACATCCCGGCAGGCACGCGTATCCGCGGCCTGTCCATCACCTTCCAGCCGTCCGGTTCACCACAGGACTGGACGCTGGCGAGCCTGGGCATTTTCCGACCCTACCTGGTCCCGCAGGGCGATCTGGCGAGCCAGCCGCGACCCGGCTGGGCCTTACGGCCCCTGCCGCTCGCTCCGGACGAGGGGATGCTCCCCGGCGGAACCTATCGGTGGACATCCCATCCGTCCGGCCTCCGGGCAGGCGACCTGCTGCAAGCCCGCATCACGCACACCTTCGGCACCTTGCCACGGGAAGCGTGCTGGCTGACCGTGGAAGCTACAGGCGAACGGGGTGGCCAGGCACGCACCACCTTCTGCCCGTCCACGGCGCAATGGCAGACCGGCCTTTCGGCGCTGCGGCAAAGCGGCAGCCTCGCGCCGGACGAGCCGCTGAGCACACTGGTCTGGTCAGCCCGTCTTTCCGCGCCCCCCCAGGCCGGCGGCCTGCAGGTTCTGCTCGGCACAGCCGCGCGACCGTCGGTGCTGGACACGCTCTCGCATGGACTTGCATTGCAACTGGAGCGCGGCGCTCCGCCTCTGCGGCCAGTCGGCGGTTCGCCCGCCTCGGTTCCCGCGCTGCCGGCTCCGGTATGGCTGGACTACGGAGCCTGGAAGCCCATGGCAGACCGCCCCCCGGCGGGCCACCCCTGGCAGGATGAAGACCTGTTCGAGTTGCGCCGCATTGCCTGGGTGGCAGATCCGTCGCTCTGGCCGGCGCTGGAGGAGCAACGCAAGACCCGGCTCCGTCAATCGGTGGCAGCCTTTCCCCAGCCCGAGGCGGGGCTTCGCCTGCAAAGTGCGTGGCTGGCCCTCTTCATCATGGCAGTCGTGCTGGCCACGGCCCGCAGCCAGGGGCTGGGGCGCCTGGCGATGCAGTGGTGCCGGCCGTTCCGCATCTGGGCGGATGGCATGCGGGACTGGATCCGCACGTCCGACATGCCACAGGTGTTTCCACACGCTAAAGCCATGTTCACAGCAGCGGCCACAGGGCTTGCACTGCTCTGGATGTGGATGGGTGGGCGCAAGGACGCGGAAGCCCCGTGGTTCCTCGCTGCAGGCCTGCTCGCGACCTTGACGGTGTGCGTGCGGCTATGGCCTGCGGCACCGGACTCGCGCCTGCCCGGGCCTTCATTGCGCCCGGTCGTCGCATTGCTCTGGTTCGCGCTTCTGGCGTGGCTGCTGGGACATCTGGGACCTCCGAAACAGTTTCTCGCCCATGCGAGCCTGGTGCTGGCCTGCGTGCTCTGGACCGGCTTCTCCGTGTCCACCGCTCCCGCGGCGAGCCTGCGTACCATCGCATGCCATCCAGGCTTCCTGCTGATGCTCTCCAGCCTGGGGCTGTATGCCCTCGGCCTGTCGGCACCCGCCATCGTCCGGAGGGAAAACGTCTGGATCACCATGGGCGCCATTGTTCTGGTGGCTGCCTGGTGGCAGGCGGCACGGGGCCTTCTCCCCGCCCTGGAGGCCCGCGGCTCACGCTGGGCATGCGCGCTGCGGCGTGTGCCCGGGGGGGGACTTCTTGCGGGTGCCGTGGCTGCGCTGGCACTTTCCTGCGCTGCGCTGTGGCTGGGGCAAAGCGTACTGGCCGCCCACCTGAGCACGCTGTTTTTCTATTTCTGGTGCGCTGGGGCGGCCGCCACGGCGATCGGTGCCTGGGCTGTCCGCGACAGGCCCGGCAGCAGCACGGCTTCGGCGACGGCCCCCAGAGGACTGGAAAGCCGGGACCCATGATGCAGGCACGGTGAATTGCCCGCCCGGCGCCGGCGATCCGCCAGGAAAAAAGGGCGCGGACACCGTCCGCGCCCCTGCCAGGGTATCGCCCCTGGCGTGCGCCAGGTCACCGCATCAACGCGGCCATCTCCCTCTCCGGCACCACCCCATAGTGGTCCAGTTGCATCGAGTACTGCCCACGCCCCGACGACAGCGCGCGCAGGCTGCCGATGTAGCCGAACATTTCCTTCAGCGGCACCTGCGCCTCGATCGTGGCGGCGTTGCCGCGCTGGCCCTGGCCGCGGACGACGCCACGGCGGCGGTTCAGGTCGCCGATGCCGTCACCCAGGCACTCGGCCGGGATGATGACTTCGACGGCCATCACCGGCTCCAGCACCAGGGGCCCGGCCTTGGCAAAGGCGTCGCGAAACGCCGCCACGGCCGCCAGTTCGAACGCCACCGTGGACGAATCGCGCTCGTGGTAGCTGCCATCCACCAGCGTGGCGACGAAGTCCACGGCGGGAAAGCCAGCCACCACGCCGGAGCGGGCGGCACGGCGGATGCCGGCCTCCACCGCGGGAATGAACTCGCGCGGCACCGTGCCGCCGACAACGCGGCTCTCGAAGCGGATGCCCTTGCCCCGGGGGAGGGGCTCGAACTGCAGCCTCACCTCGGCGAACTGGCCAGGACCGCCCGATTGCTTCTTGTGCACATGGTTCACCTCCACACGGCGGGAAATGGTTTCACGGTAGGCCACCTGGGGGCGCCCGACCGACACATCGACCCCATGGCGCGCGCGCAGCTTCTCGATCGAGACCTCGAGCTGCAGTTCGCCCATGCCGGACAGAATGGTCTGGCCGGACTCGGCGTCCTGCTGCAGGCGCAGGCTCGGGTCTTCGCGCAGCAGGGACTGCAGCGCCTTCGACAAGCCCTGCTGGTCGGCGCTTGCCCGGGGCTCGATGGCCACGTGGATCACCGGCTCGGGCACGCTGATCTGCTCCAGCACCACGGGATGGGCCGGATCGCTCAGCGTGTGGCCCGTGAGGGTGTCCTTGAGGCCGACGACGGCGGCAATGTCGCCCGCCACCAGTTCCTCGCGCTCGATGTGCTTGTCGGCATGCACCTCGTACAGCCTCGATACGCGCTCGGTCCTGCCCGTGCTGGTGTTGAGCACCACATCGCCCCGGACCAGCCGGCCGCTGTAAACACGCACGAACACCTTGGCACCATGGTCGTCGGCGACGACCTTGAACGCCAGGGCCGAGAACGGATCTGCCGCCGATGCCGGCTTGCCGTCGGCACGGCCCGCGTGCGCCACGTCTTCCGGCGAGGGCAGGTAGTCCACCACGGCATCGAGCAAAGGCTCCACGCCGCGGTTCTTGAAGGCCGAGCCCGCCAGCGCGGGGACGAAGGCACCTGCCAGCACCCCCCGGCGCAAGAGCGAGCGCAGCACGTCCACGGCGATGGGTTCGCCGTTCACGTAGGCCTCCAGGGCAGCTTCATCCTGCTCCACCGCCGCTTCGACCAGGCGGGCACGTGCATGCGCAGCCTGCTCGACCAGGTCGGCGGGCACGTCGGTCTCACGGTAGGAAGTGCTGGCATCGTCCCTGTCCCAGATGCGGGCACGCAGGCTGAGCAGGTCCACCACACCGCGGAAGTCGCCTTCCGCGCCGATGGGAATCTGCAGCGGCACGACGCGCACGCCCAGGCGCTCCCCCATCATGGTCACCACGCGGCCGAAATCGGCTCCCACGCGGTCGAGCTTGTTGATGAAGGCGATACGAGGCACACGGTACCTGTCGGCCAGGCGCCAGTTGGTCTCGGTCTGCGGCTCCACGCCCGCCACGCCGTCGAACACGACGACCGCACCGTCGAGCACGCGCAGCGAGCGGTTCACCTCGATGTTGAAGTCGATGTGGCCGGGCGTGTCGATCAGGTTGAGCTGCGTGCCCTTCCAATGCACGGTGACGGCCGCGCTGTGGATGGTGATGCCGCGCTTCTGCTCCTGCGGATCGAAGTCCATGTGCGCCGTGCCGTCGTGCACTTCGCCGATGCGATGGCTTTCGCCGGTATAGAACAGGATGCGTTCGGTGGTGGTCGTCTTGCCCGCGTCGACGTGGGCGATGACACCGATGTTGCGCAGACGGGCGATATGGTTGCGGGAGTTTCTCATGGCGAATCTTTCTTTGCGGCTGCACTCGGCTCTGCGAGCAGCTGCCGCCTGGTTGGCTAGGTCGCCAGCCCAGGCGAGAAGATCCGCCTTCGGGCTAGCGTGGAATGGGGGGTGTGCTGTCGCCGAAGCCCGGGCGCACGGAACTCAAGCTCCGGCGGTCGGGAATCGTGGCGATCAACTTGTCGTAGGTACGCATGGGTGTCGGTGGGAAAGTCTGGAAAACAAAAAACCCCGGAGGTGCGAGCCTGCCGGGGTCTGTGGTGACCGGAAGGCGCGCAGCCCTCCGATACGCGATCAGGGGCGCAACTAGGTGGCGAAAGATGCCTTGATCACGTTGGTCAGAATGTTCATGGAGACGAATTATCCTCTCCAGCCAGCCAGGGGGCAAGGCCCTTCGCGGGCATGCGCCGGTCGCCGGCCATGGCATCCCGCCCCAGCCCCTTGAAACGCCAGCAAATGCCCGTATCATTAGCACTCGAAGCGGACGAGTGCTAACAACCGTGTGGGACACGGCCGCTGAAGATCCCGACGCCCGCCTTCCGCGGGCGTCCTGTCGATGTCGCAATCCTTATTGAACCAGGAGAGATGCAAATGAACCTTCGCCCCCTGCACGATCGCGTGATCGTCAAGCGCATTGAAAGCGAAACCACGACCGCCTCCGGCATCGTGATCCCCGACAACGCTGCCGAGAAGCCCGATCAAGGCGAAGTCCTGGCCGTGGGCCCTGGCAAGAAGAACGACAAGGGCGAACTCAGCGTGCTGAGCGTCAAGGTCGGCGATCGCGTCCTGTTCGGCAAGTACTCGGGCCAGACCGTCAAGGTCAACGGCGACGAACTGCTGGTCATGAAGGAAGACGACCTGTTCGCAGTCGTCGAGAAGTGATCGCTTCGCGGATCACATCCTCTTCTAACTTCCTGTTGACTGAATCCGGAGAAACAAAATGGCAGCAAAAGACGTAGTTTTCGGCGGCGAAGCCCGCGCTCGCATGGTCGAAGGCGTGAACATCCTCGCCAACGCCGTCAAGGTGACCCTGGGCCCCAAGGGCCGCAACGTGGTGCTCGAGCGCTCCTTCGGCGCCCCGACCGTGACCAAGGACGGCGTGTCCGTGGCCAAGGAAATCGAGCTGAAGGACAAGCTGCAGAACATGGGCGCCCAGCTCGTGAAGGAAGTGGCGTCCAAGACCAGCGACAACGCCGGTGACGGCACGACCACCGCCACGGTGCTGGCCCAGGCCATCGTCCGCGAAGGCTCCAAGTACGTGGCCGCCGGCCTGAACCCGATGGACCTGAAGCGCGGCATCGACAAGGCCGTGACGGCCCTGGTCGCCGAACTGAAGAAGGCCTCCAAGGCCACGACGACCTCCAAGGAAATCGCCCAGGTGGGTTCGATCTCCGCCAACTCCGACGAATCCATCGGCAAGATCATTGCCGACGCCATGGACAAGGTCGGCAAGGAAGGCGTGATCACCGTGGAAGACGGCAAGAGCCTGGACAACGAGCTGGATGTCGTGGAAGGCATGCAGTTCGACCGCGGCTACCTGTCGCCCTACTTCATCAACAACCCCGAAAAGCAGGCTGCCCTGCTGGACAACCCCTTCGTGCTGCTGTTCGACAAGAAGATCAGCAACATCCGTGACCTGCTGCCCACGCTGGAGCAGGTTGCCAAGGCCGGTCGTCCGCTGCTGATCATCGCCGAGGAAGTCGAGGGCGAAGCCCTGGCGACCCTGGTGGTCAACACCATCCGCGGCATCCTGAAGGTCGTGGCCGTGAAGGCGCCTGGCTTCGGCGACCGCCGCAAGGCCATGCTGGAAGACATCGCCATCCTGACGGGCGGCAAGGTGATCGCCGAGGAAGTGGGCCTGACGCTCGAGAAGGTGACTCTGGCCGACCTGGGCCAGGCCAAGCGCATCGAAGTGGGCAAGGAAAACACCACCATCATCGACGGCGCAGGCGCTGCCGCCGACATCGAAGCCCGCGTGAAGCAGATCCGCATCCAGATCGAGGAAGCCACCAGCGACTACGACCGCGAGAAGCTGCAGGAACGCGTGGCCAAGCTGGCCGGCGGCGTGGCCGTGATCAAGGTCGGCGCTGCCACCGAAGTCGAAATGAAGGAAAAGAAGGCACGCGTGGAAGACGCGCTGCACGCCACCCGCGCTGCCGTGGAAGAAGGCATCGTGGCCGGCGGTGGCGTGGCCCTGCTGCGCGCCAAGCAGGCTGCCGGCGAGATCAAGGGTGACAACCCCGATCAGGACGCCGGCATCAAGCTGATCCTGAAGGCGATCGAAGCGCCCCTGCGCGAGATCGTGGCCAACGCCGGTGGCGAGCCCTCCGTGGTGGTCAACGCCGTGCTGAACGGCAAGGGCAACTATGGCTTCAACGCCGCCAACGACACCTACGGCGACATGCTCGAAATGGGCATTCTGGACCCGACGAAGGTGACCCGCACGGCCCTGCAGAACGCCGCTTCCGTGGCTTCGCTGCTGCTGACGACCGAAGCCATGGTGGCCGAGGCTCCGAAGGACGAAGCGGCTGCTCCCGCCATGCCCGACATGGGCGGCATGGGTGGCATGGGCATGTAATGCCCGGCTGAGCCTCGCTCACCCGACCAAAGGGCCGCGCAAGCGGCCCTTTTTTCATGGCGTCTGCGCCGTGGCACCGGACCCGCGCCGTGGCGCGGGGCCTTGTGTCAGAACTGATCGCGCAGCGCCTGGTAGAGGGTTCGGAAGCGCGCATGGCGCGCCGCATGCCCGGCGGCGTCCGCTGTGGCGGGATCGAAGCGCTGCCGGGGCTGCGGCAGTGTGCAGACCTCGGCCACGCGGCCGCCATCGGCCAGCCAGGCCAGCCGTGCCGCGCCCAGGGCACCGCCGGTTTCGCTGCCTTCGTAGAGAGTGAGCGGCACCTGCAGGATGTCGGCCAGCAACTGTCCCCACCAGGCGCTGCGCGCGCCGCCGCCGACCAGCGCCATCTCGCGCAGCAGCGTGCCTTCGGGCAGGCGCAAGGTGTCCAGGCCGTCCCGCAGGCCGAACCCCACCCCCTCGACGATCGCGTAGGCGATCTCGGCCGGGCCATGCGCATGGGTCAGTCCGAACAGCACGCCCTGCGCCCCGGCATGGTTGTGCGGCGAGCGTTCGCCCGAGAGGTAGGGCAGGAACAGCGGGCAGCGTTCCCGCTGCGCCACGGTGGCCGCGGCCTGCAGCAATGCGGCCTCGCTGGCGAAGCCGAAAGCCTTGGCCCCCCACTGCACGGCGCTCGCGGCCGACAGCATCACCGACATCTGGTGCCAGCGCCCGGGCAGTGCGTGGCAGAACGCGTGCATGGCCTGCGCAGGATTGGGCAGGAAACGGTCGGTGGAAACGAACACGACGCCCGAAGTGCCCAGCGAGACGAAGCCCTGCCCCGGCTCGACCAGCCCCATGCCGACGGCACTCGCCGCATTGTCCCCTGCGCCACCGGCGATCACGACGTTGCCGCCCAGGCCCCATCGGGCAGCCAGTTCGGGCAGCAGCCGCGCCGAGGCCTCGCTGCCTTCGACCAGGCGCGGCATGTGGGCCCGGGTGAGCCCGGTCGCTGCCAGCAGTTCATCGGACCAGTCACGCGCGCCCACATCGAGCCACAGCGTACCGGCCGCATCCGACATCTCGCCCACCGCCTCGCCGCTCAGCATGAAGCGCAACCAGTCCTTGGGCAACAGCACATGGGCCGTACGGGCGAAGACGCCGGGCTCGTGCTCGCGCACCCAGAGGAGCTTGGGCGCGGTGAAGCCCGGCATCGCCAGGTTGCCGCTGATCTCACCCAGGCGTGGCACGGCGCGGGAAAGCGCTTCGCACTGCGCGGTGCTGCGGCCGTCGTTCCACAGGATGGCCGGACGCAGCACCTTGCCGGCCGCGTCCAGCAGCGTGGCACCGTGCATCTGGCCCGACAGGCCCAGGGCGCGCACCGCCGCCAGTTCCGTGGGGTGGGCGCTGCGCAGCGCCTGCATGACGGCTTCCAGCGCATCCCACCACTGCTGCGGCGCCTGCTCGGACCACAGCGGCTGCGGCCGCTGCACGGTGAGCGGTGCGCGCGCCACGCCCACGATGCGGTGGTCGGGGGCCAGCAGCAGTGCCTTGAGTTCGGAGGTTCCGAGATCGATGCCCAGGTACACGAATGGCTCCCTTGTGCAGGTTTTGTCAGTTCTGCAGCACCCCGCCGAAGCGGGTGTCGGCCTGCCGGCGGAATTCCGTGGGCGTCATGCCCTTGATCTCCAGGAAGCGCCGGTTGAAATTGGCCACGTTGTTGAAGCCGACCTGGTGGCAGATGTCGGTCACATAGTGGTCGGTCTGCATCAGCAGGTGGCAGGCGCTGTTGATGCGCACGCGGTTCACGAAGTCGGTGAAGCTGTTGCCGGTGGCACGCCGGAAGAAGCGGCTGAAGCGGCTTTCGCTCATGCCCAGCTCGGTGGCCACCTCCTGCATGGAGATGGGCTCCGCGATGTTGCGGGTGATGCGGTCCACGATGCCGTTGATCCGGTCCACCTGGGCATCGCCGTCGGCTCCGTGCTGGCCCTGCATCTGCACGCTCGACAGCAGGCGGTAGTCGGTGCAGTCGGCCAGGTCGGCGAGGAATTCGCAGAACCGGCCCAGCCTACGCAGGCCACGTGCGGCCTTGACGGTGTCCCAGTGCTCCAGCGCCTTCTGCGACATGCCGAAGAACTCGATGCCGTGGCGCGCCCGCTCCAGCAGGGGCATGATCTCGCGCAGCTCCGGGATGCCGGCGGCGGCGCGCTCGATGGGTTCGTGGCAGAACTGGATCACGCGGTCGCGGCCGGGGGCCCCGCCCTCGGCGACGTCCAGCGAGATCCAGTTGTGCGGCAGGCGTGGACCGCACAGCACGAGGTGGCCGGGCTGGAACGGCCCGATCCAGTCACCGATGAAGGCCTTGCCCGAGGTCTCGGTGATCAGGTGCAGTTCGTAGTCTTCGTGGAAGTGCCACCGCACCAGCGGGCTCGGAAACCCGTGCGCCAGGCAGCGCACCAGGCCGGCCTCCTCGGACGTCTCGTAACCCAGCGAAGGTGAACGCGCGATGTCACGCTCCAGCACCGGCTGGCGTTGCCGTGGAACGGGGCGCTTGCGGAGTGTCGTCATGGCGTGCATGGGTTCGAAGCACCCACCGGGAGGGTTTCAGGAACATTGTCGGCGCAGGCGAGCAGCCCCTGGACGGCGGCGAGCGACGGAGGATCGGCTCCCTCCCGCATGCAGTTGAGCGCGGCGGCGGTGGCCGCGAAACGCATGGCTGCACGCCAGCCGTCGTCGTCCAGTGCAGCCAGTTGCGCGGGCCGCTCGATGCCGTGCGCCAGCAAGGCCACCGAGAGTCCCGCGGTGAAGGTGTCTCCCGCGCCGATGGTGTCCGCCACCTGCACGCGGGGCGCGGCCACGGCCAGGGGTGCATGGCCCGCGCGCCAGAGCGTGGCGCCGGCCGGTCCCTGGGTGACGACCACGGCCTGGGCACCGGCGGCCAGGTAATCCGCCGCCAGCGCGCCCGGCGGCTGGCCGGGCGCGAGCAGTTCCGCATCCTCGTCGCTGAGCTTGACGACATCGGAGTGGCCCGCCCACTGCGCCACCTGCGCGCGGTAATGCACCATGTCGCCGATCAGGCTGGGCCGCACGTTGGGGTCGAGCACCACGACGCGGCGCCCTGCCGAGGCCCGCACCATATCCAGGATGCGCGCGGACGCAGGCTGCTGCAGCATGGCGATGGAGCCGAAATGCAGGAAGGCGCATTCAGGCGGCAGTTCGGGCAGCGGATCGGGAGCCCAGGTCGCATCGGCGCTGCCGGCGGCGTAGAAGGCGTAGCGGTTGGTCTGCGGCGTGCGCTCGACGAAGGCCAGCGTGGAGGGCGCTGCGCTGCGCGGCACGAAGCGCGTGTCCACGCCGTTGCACTGCAGGTAGCCCAGGATGCGCTCGCCGAAGAGATCGGTGGACAGCTGCGTGAGCAGGCCGGTGGGCTGGCCGAGCCGGGCGCAGGCGATGGCGGCGTTGAGCGGAGAGCCGCCCACGTGGCCCGCGAAGCCCAGCGCGCCATGGGTGCCGGAGGAGGTGAAATCGACGAGGGCCTCGCCCATGAAGGCTACGCGCATGCGGGAGTCTCCTGGCGGTTCAGTACGCCGCCGCGTCGGCCAGGAAGCCGCGCTCGGCCTCCAGCGTGGCGGGGTGGTCCAAGAGTTCAGTGAACAGCTGCGGCGGGATGGTGATGGCACCCACGCCCAGTTGCAGGAGGGCCAGGTAGGCATCGCGGGAGCGCACGCTGGCCACCAGCAGGCGCGTCCGCGGGGCCGGCGCCTGCGCCACCAGTGCCTGCATCTGCGCGATGCGCGCGAGGCCATCCACCCCGGAATCATTCAGCCGGCCCAGGTACGGGGCCGCATAGGCCGCGCCCAGTTGCGCTGCGAAGTGCGCCTGCTCCAGGGCATAGACGGCCGTCCAGGTGACGGGAGTGCCTTGCGCGATGAGCCGGGCGCCCGCATCCAGCCCCTGGCGCGTGGCGGGAATCTTCACCACCAGCTGTCCCCTGTCGAAGTGGCGCAGCAAGGCCTGCGCATCTTCGAGCATGCCGTCCGCGTCGGAGGAAGACACTTGTGCCTGCACCTGCCGCGCACCCAGTTCGATGCAGCGCGCCAGCAGGCCCGGGACCGCAGCCTGCTTCACACCGGCACGCAGCAATAGCGTGGGGTTGGTGGTCACGCCGTGGATGACCGGGTGCGGCAGGCAGGTTTCGATCTGCGCGATGTCGGCGCTGTCGATGTAGAGATGGAAATCGGTGGCGTGCATGCTTTTCAGCTCATGACGTTGCCGCCATCGACGTTGAGCGTCTGGGCGGTGACGTAGCGGGCCTCGTCGCTGGCGAGGAACACGGCCGCGCCGGCCACGTCGCGCGGATCGCCCATGCGGCCCAGCGGCACGGCCAGGCCTACCTGGCGCTTCTTCTCGCCGATGGGCAGCCCTTCGGCCCGGGCGAAGAGGCTGTCCACGTGCGCCCACATGGGCGTGTCGATCACGCCGGGCGAGATGCCGTTGACACGAATGCCGTGCGGCGCCATGGCGAGTGCCGCGCTCTGCGTGTAGCTGATGACGGCGGCCTTGGTGGCGCAGTAGTGCGACACCAGCGCCTCGCCGCGCCGGCCGGCCTGCGAGGCCATGTTGATGACCGATGCGCCCTGCGTGCCGGCCTCCACCATGTGACGCAGCACGGCCTGCATCACGAAGAACATGCCCTTGACGTTGACTGCGAACAGCCTGTCGAACGAGGCCTCGTCGCTTTCCAGCAGGGGCGCCAGGTCGAATACCGCGGCGTTGTTGAACAACGTGTGGACCGGGCCGAAGGCGGCGATGGCCTCGCCCAGCAGGCGCACGATGGCGCCAGGCTCGGTGATGTCGGCCGGGATATAGGCGATGCGCCCGGGGTGGCGCTGCTGCAGCGCGGCCACTTCCGCGGGCACGGCTGCGCCGCGATCGACGACGCTGCACTGCGCGCCTTCGGCGAGGCAGGCCTCTGCCACGGCCAGGCCGATGCCGCCGCCGGCTCCGGTGAGCAGTACGTGGCGGTCTTGCAGGCGGGAGGGGGTCGTCATGGGGGTCAGCTCCTGGATTGAATGAATCGCGCGACGCGCTCGCTGGCGCGCCGCATCGCGTCGATGAGGCGCGGATCGCCTGCGGTGTCGCCCCACAGGCCGGCGTCTGCGCACATCGCCGCGACGGGATCGGCCGCATCGCAGATGGCGTGCGCCACGGCCTCGTCCATGCCCTGGTCCTGGTAGGCATAGGGCAGGCGACGCTGGTGCCAGCACTGCAGGAAGGCCAGGAACAGCGCGGGCAGCATGGCCACGCTGTCGATGGACTGGCCGGCGGCCAGGCGCTCGCGCACGGTGGGCGCGATGAAGCCGGGAATCTTCGAGAAGCCGTCCATGGCCACGCGCTGGTTGGTATCGCGGATGGCGGGGTTGCCGAAGCGGTCGAGCACCACGTCGCGGTAGGCAGGCAGATCGACCGGGCTGGGCTGGCCAGGGCGGCCCAGGCAGGGGATGGCGTCGTCGGTCACGTAGTCGTAGGCCATCCGGCGGATGGCGGCGTCGTGCGTGCCTTCATGGATGAAGTCCAGCCCCGCCAGCGTGCCCGCCCAGGCGATGCAGCTGTGCGCGGCGTTCAGCAGGCGGATCTTGGCCTCTTCGTAGGGCTGCACGTCCTCGACCATCTCCACGCCCACGTGCTCCCACGCCGGCCGGCCGGCGGCGAACCGGTCTTCGATCACCCACTGGATGAAGCGCTCGGCGGTGATGGCGGCGGCGTCATCGCGGCCCGTGGCGGCCCGCACCCGGCCGCGCAGCTCGGCCGGCGCACGCGGCGTGATGCGGTCCACCATGGCGTTGGGACAGGCGGTATGGTCCTGCACCCAGGCCAGCAGGCCGGCATCGCCCGCTCGCTCGATGAATTCGAGCAGGCCGGCGCGGAAGCGGTCTCCGTTGTGGCGCAGGTTGTCGCAGTTGAGCAGCGTGAGCGGCCCTGCGCCAGCCGCGCGGCGCGCGCGCAGGATGGCGGTGACTGCGCCGTAGAGCGTGCCGTTCTCGCCGCTCACCTCTGCGTGGCGGGCGCGGTCGATGTCGGCCGCGAGTTCGGCGAAACCGATGTCCAGCCGGCCCCGGGCATCGAGGTAGTAGCCCGCCTCGGTCACTGTGAAGGAGACGATGCGCGTGGAAGGCGCGGCGCCGCGCGCGATCACGGCGGCCAGGGTGGGGCCCCAGGGCAGTACCTCGCGGATGGCTGCGATCTCCTCGTAGAAGGTCTCGCCCGCAGGCGACACCGTTTCGAGCGTGTAGCGACCGCCCTGCGCCTGCAGCGCGGCGATGATTTCGGGCATGTCGGGCCGGATGTTGGCGCCCGAGAGCGACCAGCGCGTATCGCCTGCGTCGATGAGGCGCTGCAGATAGACGGCCTGGTGCGCCCGGTGGAACGAGCCCAGGCCCAGGTGAAGCATGGTGAACTCCGTGGGAGCCGGAGGAAGGTGCGCAGGGGTCACGGCGATGGTCCGCTGAAGGAATGGGTGGTGGAATGAGCGGGGCGAAGAAGAAAACGTGTTCAGGTGCGCAGCGCGCGGCCTTCGCGGTCGAAGCAGTGCAGCACGGCGGGATCCAGTTCCACGGCCACGCCGTCGCCGGGCTGCAGCGACGTGCGCTCGTTCTGGCGTGCCACCAGCGGCACGCCGGCCACATCGACGTGGATCAGCGTGTCGGCCCCCAGGGCCTCGACCAGCTCGACGCGGCCCGGCACGCCCTGCTCTCCGTCCGGGCCATCGCTGCGGTGCACGCGCAGCCCCTCGGGCCGCACGCCCAGGAAGCCGTCTGCGGGCAGCACGCCCCCCGTGGCCGCGGCGAAGGGCGCGATGGCCCGGGCCGCCACCATGTTCATCGACGGCATGCCGATGAACTGCGCGACGAAGCGGTTGGCCGGACGGTCGTAGAGCTCCAGCGGCGTGCCGACCTGCTCGATGAGCCCGTCCTTGAAGACGACGACGCGGTCGGCCAGGGTCATGGCCTCGACCTGGTCGTGCGTCACGTAGATGGTGGTGGCGCCCAGGGCACGGTGCAGCTTGTGGATCTCCACGCGGGTGTTGCCGCGCAGGGCCGCATCGAGATTGGAGAGCGGCTCGTCGAACAGGAACACCTTGGGCTCGCGCACGATGGCGCGGCCGATGGCCACGCGCTGGCGCTGGCCTCCGGACAACTCCCTGGGCGTGCGGCCGAGGTACTGCGTGAGGTTGAGCGTGCGGGCCGCATGCTCCACCTTGGCCCGGATCTCGTCCCGGGCCACGCCCGCGAGCTTGAGCGCGAACGACATGTTGTCGTACACGCTCATGTGCGGATACAGCGCGTAGCTCTGGAACACCATCGCCAGGTCGCGCCTGCCCGAGGGTGTGTGCGTGATGTCGCGACCATCCAGCATCAGGCTGCCGCTGGTGATGGGTTCGAGTCCCGCGATCAGCCGCAGCAGCGTGGACTTGCCACAGCCCGACGGCCCCACGAAGACGATGAATTCGCCTTTCCGGATCTGCAGGTCCACGCCCTTGATGATTTCGGCATCGCCGAAGCGCTTGCGGATGCCCTGGAGTTCGAGGTAGGCCATGGAAGGTGTCTGCCTTTCTTGTATCTCGTTGTCTCTGCCCGCGCGCTCACTTGACGGCGCCGAAGGTCAGCCCCTGCACCAGCTGCTTCTGGCTGAACCAGCCGAACACCACGATGGGCGCGATGGCCAGGAGCGAGGCGGCGGAGAGCTTGGCCCAGAAGAGCCCTTCGGGGCTGGAGTAGGACGCGATGAGCGTGGCCAGCGTGCCGGCCTTGGCGGAAGTGAGGTTGAGCGCCCAGAAGGCCTCGTTCCAGCTCAGCACCAGGCACAGCAGGCCGGTGGAAGCCATGCCGCCCACCGAGAGCGGCAGCACGACGTGGCGGAACTCTGCCCACAGGCCCGCGCCGTCCATGCGCGCGGCCTCCAGGATCTCGTGCGGAATGTCCTTGTAGGCGCTGTAGAGCATCCACACCATGATCGGCAGGTTCGACAACGTGAACACGATGGTGAGCGCCGTGAGCGAATCCAGCATGCCGGCGGTCTGCGCGATCACGTAGATGGGCACGAGCGCGCCCACGACCGGCATCATCTTGGTGGAGAGCATCCACATCAGGATGTCCCGCGTCCTGCGCGTGCGGAAGAACGCCATCGAATAGGCCGCGGGCGCGGCGATCAGCAGGCCCAGCACGGTCGATCCCAGGCTGGTGATGAGCGAGTTGCGCGCATACAGCAGGTAGTCGCTGCGCCGCTGCACCTCGCTGAAGTTCTCCAGCGTGGGCTCGAAGACGAAGAGCGGCGGCACGTGGATGGCCTGCAGTTCGGTCTTGAAGGCCGTGAGGAACAGCCAGGCGATGGGGAAGAACAGCAGCAGCGCGGCGCCCCAGGCGCCCACGGTGCGGATGGCGAGCGCGAGCCGGCCGCCGGCGGAAGAATGGACTTGCATGGTGGTTCAGCGCCTTTTCAGTCCAGGTTCCTGCCGACGATCCGGATCAGGAACACGGCCACGATGTTGGCCAGCACCACGGCGAACAGCGCGCCTGCGGAGGCCACGCCCACGTCGAAGTTCATGAGCGCCTGCTTGAAGATCAGGTAGGTCATGTTGGTACTGGCGTTGCCCGGGCCGCCGCTGGTGGTGATGGCGATCTCCGCGAACACGCTCAGCAGGAAGATCATCTCGATCATGATGACCACCGCCATCGGGCGACCCAGGTGCGGGATGACCAGGTAGAAGAAACGCTGCACGGCGGTGGCGCCGTCCATGCGCGCGGCCTCCATCTGCTCGCGGTCCAGCGACTGCAGCGAGGTGATGAAGATCAGGCAGGCGAAGGGCAGCCACTGCCAGGCCACCATGATGATGACCGACAGCAGCGGGTAGTCGGTCATCCAGTCGATGGGCGTGGCGCCGAAGAACCGCCACAGGTCGGCCAGGATGCCGTAGATGGGGTTCATCATCATGTGCTTCCACAGCAGCGCGTTGACCGCGGGCATGACGAAGAAGGGCGAGATCAGCAGCACCCGGACGATGCCGCGCCCCGGGAAGGGTTCGTTCACCAGGAGCGCCAGCAACACGCCCAGCACCACGGTGATGGCGATGGCGCTGCCGATGAGCAGCAGCGTGTTCCATACCGCCGGCCAGAAGTCCGGGTCGGTGATGAAGTACTGGAAGTTGTCCAGGCCCGCGAACGGATGCTCGCCCGGCTGCATCAGGTTGTAGCTGACGACCGAGAAATACACCGTCATCGCGAGCGGCACGATCATCCACGCCAGCAGCGTGAGCACCGCGGGCGCCATCAGGGCGCGGGGCAGGAGTCTTTTCATGGCAGCGTGTCCCTTGCGGTTGGCGTGCGGCCGCGCGGCATGCCGCGCAGCCGCCGGGGCGGAGGCCTGCTTGCTACTTGTAGTACCCGGCCTTCTTCATCTCGCGTTCCGCGATGGTCTGCGAGGTCTTGAGCGCCTGTTCCACCGTCGCCTTGCCCGAGAGCGCCGCGCTCATCTGCTGTCCCACCGCGATGCCGATGGCCTGGAACTCGGGGATCGCCACGTACTGCACGCCGGTATAGGGCGACTTGGGCAGCGTGCTGTCCGAGAGGTTGGCCGAGTCGATGGCTTTCTTCTCGGCGGCTGCGAATCTGGCGACCTTCTGGAACTCGGGATTCGCGTAGGTGGACTTGCGCGTGCCCGTGGGCACCGCAGCCCAGCCAGCCTCTTTGGCCACCAGCGCGATGTAGTCCTTGGAGGTAGCCCAGCGGATGAACTTCTGCGCCGCCTCATCCTTGGACGAACCCGCGGGGATGGCCAGGTTCCACGACCACAGCCAGTTCGCGCCCTTGGGCGTCACGGCGGTGGGCGCCTGCGCGAAGGCCACTTTGTCGGCCACCTTCGATTGCTTCGGGTCGCTGACGAACGAAGCCGCGATGGTGGCGTCCACCCATGCCGCACACTTGCCTTCGCTGAACAGCGCCAGGTTCTCGTTGAAGCTGTTGGCCGAGGCACCCGGGGGGCCGTCCTTCTTCATCAGATCGACGTAGAAGCCGATGGCGTCCTTCCAGGGCTGGGAGTCGATCTGCGGTTTCCAGGCCATGTCGAACCACTGGCCGCCGTAGGTGTTGACCAGCGTGGAGAGGAAGGCCATGTTGTCGCCCCAGCCCGGCTTGCCGCGCAGGCACATCCCATACACGCCCGCCTTGGGGTCGCCCGCCTTGTCGGCGAAGGCCTTCACCTCGGCCCACGTGGGCTGGTCGGAGAACTTCACGCCCAGCTTGTCGGCCAGGTCCTTGCGGTACATGAGCATGGAGCTCTCGCCGTAGAACGGGGCCGCGTAGAGCTTGCCGTCATGCGACAGGCCGTCGCGGATGGCGGGCAGCAGGTCGTCCACATCGTAGGCCGCGTCCGTGGCGATGGGCTTGAGCCAGCCTTTCTTCGACCAGATCGGCGCCTCGTAGAGGCCGATGGTCATCACGTCGAACTGCCCACCCTTGGTGGCGATGTCCGTGGTCACGCGCTGGCGCAGCGTGCCCTCCTCCAGCGTGACCCACTTGAGCTTGATGTCGGGGTAGGCCTTCTCGAAGAAGGGGGTGAGCTTCTGCATCTCGATCATGTGGCCGTTGTTGACGGTCGCGATCACGAGTTCGGTGGCGGCCTGGGACAGGCCGGCTGCGCCGGCCACGGCCAGGGCGAGGCCCGCTTTCAGAAAACGCTTCATGTTGTCTCCTTGGGTGAGCGACGCCCGCCTTCATGTCGAACAGGTCGCCGTGGGGTGGAATTCTGTCCAAGGCTCCCCTCCATGCTGGTACTCGCTTCACCCTTGTTGGTACTTTTTTGCGCAGACTGCCTGGGATATTCCCTAATCCATGCAATACAGCATGGAAAGCACCTCCCGGCGGCCCAAAGCAGACAGCCCGCATGGAGCGGGCTGTCGTGCTGGGTGCAGGAAAAAAAGGATGGAAAGGCGTCAGCCCCCCGGTGCAAGCCGCCGCAGCAGTCCGGCGGTGGAGGCATCCAGCCCCTCGCCGTTGCCCGAAGCCAGGCGCGGCTCCAGGTCCTTGGCCAGCACCTTGCCCAGTTCCACGCCCCACTGGTCGAAGCTGTTGATGCCCCAGAGCGCGCCGCTCACGAAGACGCGGTGCTCGTAGAGCGCGATCAGCGCGCCCAGCGATGGGGGATCCAAGCGATCCAGCACCAGGAAAGTGCTCGGCCGGTTGCCCGTGAAGCGGCGGTGTCCGTCGTCGCTGGCCTTGCCCTGCATCAGCGCCTTGGCCTGCGCCAGGGCATTGGCCACGAGGCGGGGATGCTGCTCCGGCAGGTCGCAGCCCGGTTCGCGCAGCACGATGAACTCCACCGGCAGGATGTCCGGCCCCTGGTGGATCATCTGGAAGAAGGCGTGCTGGCCGTTGGTGCCGGGCTCGCCCCAGACCACGGGCGACGTGGCGAAGGGCAGCGTCTCCCCTTCGGCATCCACGCCCTTGCCATTGCTTTCCATCTCCAGCTGCTGCAGGTAGGCCGGCAGCCGGCGCAGCGCATGGCTGTAGGGCGCCACGCTGCGCGTCGCGAAGCCGTGGAAGTTGCGGTACCAGACGTCCAGCAGGCCGAGGCGCACCGGCAGGCTGCGCTCCAGCGGCGCAGTGCGGAAATGCTCGTCCATCGCATGCGCGCCCGCCAGCAGGCCGCGAAAACCCTCCGCTCCCACGGCGATCGCGATGGGCAGCCCGATGGCGGACCACAGCGAATAGCGCCCGCCCACCCAGTCCCAGAAGCCGAACGTGGTCTGGATGCCGAAGGCGGCCGCGGCCTCCACGTTCGTGGTCAGCGCGGCGAAATGACGCTGCAATCCCTCTTCGCTGCCACCCCGGGCCAGGAACCAGGCCCGCGCGGCGTGCGCGTTGGTCATCGTCTCTGCGGTGGTGAAGGTCTTGGAGGCGACCAGGAACAGCGTGCTTTCCGGGCGGAGCGTGCGCAGCACGCCGCCCAGCTCCGCGCCGTCCACGTTGGAGACGAAATGCAGGCGCTTGCCCGGATGGCACAGATCGTCCAGCGCCTTGGTCACCATCGACGGGCCCAGGTCGGAGCCGCCGATGCCGATGTTCACGATGTCGGTGATGGCATCGTCGGCCCGTACGCACTCGGCGAAATCCAGCATGGCCTGCAGGGTGGCATGCACGTCGCGCCGGCCGGCGGCCACCGCGCCGGAGGCCTCCGGGCCCGCGGGCGGCACGGCCGGAGCCGGCTCGCGCAGCAGCCAGTGCATCACCGCGCGCTGCTCCGTGTGGTTGATCGCCTCGCCCGCGAACATCGCGTCGCGCCAGCCCTCCAGGCCGCATTCACGGGCCAGTTGCAGCAGCAGGGCTTCGGTGTCGGCACCGATGCGGTTCTTGGACAGGTCGGCGAAGACGTGCGGCGCTTCCTGGCTGAAGCGCCCGAAGCGCTGCGGGTCCGCCGCGAAGGCGTCGCGGACGTCGAAGCCACGGCCCGCGGCATCGTAGTGGGCCTGCAGCGCGGCCCAGGCAGCGGTGCGGTCGCAGCGCACGCGTCCGGCAGCTTGGAGGGTCATCGCGGCGTCCCTCCTCATGCGGCGAGGACCATCTGCTCGAGCCTGGCGGCGTCGGCAGCGAAGGCGCGGATGCCCTCGGCCAGCTTCTCGGTCGCCATGGCGTCGGCATTGAGCGCGTAGCGGAAGCCGGGCTCGTCGTACTGCACTGGCTGCAGCTCCAGGCTGCGGGCGGCGTCCGGGTCGAGCGCACGGGTGAGCGGCGCCTCCGACGCGGCCAGCTGCGCCAGCAGTTCCGGCGCGATGGTCAGCAGGTCGCAGCCCGCCAGCGCGGTGATCTGCCCCACGTTGCGGAAGCTCGCGCCCATGACCTCGGTGCGGATGCCGAAGTGCTTGTAGTACTGGTAGATCTGGCGCACCGACTGCACGCCGGGATCGTTGGGGCCGGACATCGCCGCCTCGTCCCACTGCGCGCCGGCCTGCTTCTTGTACCAGTCGTAGATGCGGCCCACGAAGGGCGAGATCAGCTGCACCTTGGCCGCGCCGCAGGCCACGGCCTGCACGGGAGAGAACAGCAGCGTGAGGTTGGTGCGGATGCCGCGCTGCTCCAGGATGCGGGCGGCCTCGATGCCTTCCCAGGTGGAGGCGATCTTGATCAGCACGCGGGCCGTGTCCACGCCCTCGGCCCGGTAGAGATCGATGATGCGCTCGCCGCGCGTCACCGTGGCCATGGTGTCGAACGAGAGACGGGCATCCACTTCGGTGGAGACGCGCCCGGGAATCAGCGACAGGATCTCGCAGCCGAAGCGCACGATCAGCCGGTCCATGATCTCGTCGAGCGGCCGTCCGCGCCAGCGTTCGACGGATTCCTGCAGCAAGGGGGCGTACTCGGCCTTCTGCACCGCCTTGAGGATCAGCGAGGGATTGGTGGTCGCATCCTGCGGCTGGTAGGCGCCGAGCTGTCGGAAATCGCCCGTATCGGCCACCACCGTGGTGACCTGCTTGAGGGCGTCGAGTTGGTTCATGCAATCCTCCGGGGTTGGGTGGGGCGGGGGTGCGATGTCCCCGCTGCGCCACCCGCGAGTGTAGGCGCGTTGTAACCGGAGTTCCTGTCAGCCGCCACCTCAAGGTGAAACTCGGTAACATCGCGCCATGGACCGCGGCGTTTCCCGCCGTCCGGGTTTCCTCACTCCACCCACTTCAGACATCGGGAGCGCAGCAGCAATGAGTTTCGATCTGGTCCTGTTCGGCGGCACGGGCGATCTGGCATGGCGCAAGCTGCTGCCGGCCCTCTTCCAGGCGTTCCGGCACGGATCGCTGCCGGAGGAAGGCCGCATCATCGGCGTGGCGCGGGACGACCTGAGCGATGCGGCCTACCGCGAACTCATCGCCAGCCGCTTCGCGGCAGTGGAGGGCGACAAGCGCCCCAACGCCGAGGAGTTCGAGCGCTTCGCCGCCCTGCTCCACTACCAGCGCATGGACCTGTCCAGGCCCGCCGACTACGCGGCGCTCGGGGCGCGCCTCGCCGAGCGGCAGGCCGACACCGTGGTGATGTACCTCGCGACCGCCCCGGGCCTGTTCACCACGGCCTGCGAGCAGCTCGGCGCCGCGGGCCTCGCCACGCCGCACACGCGGGTGGTGCTGGAAAAGCCCCTGGGCCACGACCTGGCCTCCAACCGCGCCATCAACGCCGCCGTGCGCCGCGTGTTCGACGAAGAGCAGATCTTCCGCATCGACCACTACCTGGGCAAGCCGTCGGTGCAGAACCTGCTGGCGCTGCGCTTCGGCAACGCCCTGTTCGAGCCGCTCTGGCGCCGCGAGACCGTGGCCAGCATCGAGATCACCATGGCCGAGAAGCTCGGCGTGGAAAAGCGCGGCGCCTTCTACGACGGCACGGGCGCGCTGCGCGACATGGTGCAGAACCACGCGCTGCAACTGCTCTGCGCCATCGGCATGGAGCCGCCCATCAACGCCCATGCCGACGCCATCCGCGACGAGAAACTCAAGGTGCTGCGCTCGCTGGTGCCCTGGACCCCGGCCACGCTGTCGCGGGACGTGGTGCGCGGCCAGTACACCGCCGGCTCGCTGGGCGGCGAGCGCGTGCGCGGCTATGCCGAGGAAGACGGCGTGCCCGCGGACAGCCGCACGGAAACCTTCGTGGCGCTGCGCACCGAGATCGCCAACTGGCGCTGGGCGGGCGTGCCGTTCTACGTCCGCACCGGCAAGCGGCTGGCCTCGCACGAGGCACACATCGCCATCAACTTCCGGCCCACGCCGCACGCTATCTACCGCACGCCGCTGGGCAGCGCCAACCGCCTCGTGATCCACCTGCAGCCGCGCGACGGCGTGGCGCTGCACCTCTTCGCCGCCGGCCAGGAAAAGCGCGGCATGCGCATCTCCGAAGTGCAGGCCCTGGCACCGGTCCACCTGGACCTGGACTTCGAACAGCGCTTCGGCACCGAGCGGGTGGGCGCCTACGAACGCCTGCTGCTCGACGTGATCGCGGGAAGGCTGAACCTCTTCGTGCGCGCCGACGAGCAGGAAGCAGCATGGCGCTGGGTCGAGCCCATCATGCAGTCCTGGCGCGACTCGGAAGACGGCCCACGGCCCTACGCCGCCGGCAGCTGGGGGCCCAGCGCCGCGAGCGCCATGGTGGCGCGCGAAGGGCATAGCTGGATGGAGGAATCTTGAAACACCCCCCTGAGCGGCTGCGCCGCATCCCCCCGCTCTCGCCGTGCTGCGCACGGCGGGCAGGGGGACGACGCCAGTGGCCCGGCAAAGCCGGCTCCACGGCGTCTGCTGGCTTGGCCTGCTCCGCGGCCATTCGACGGGTGAGGCCGCGCCAGTTTCACAGGCTATGGGCAGTGGCACTCATCCAGAGCACTCCAGCTTTCGCACGGGACTACTGACATGCTCGAACGCATCACTGCCTCCCTGCCTTCGCTGGCCCCCGCCGAGCAGCGGGTAGGCCAGCTGGTGCTGCAGGACGCGCGTGCGTTCGCGCGGCTGCCGGTACGGGAGCTGGCGGCGCGGGCGGGAGTGAGCAAGCCCACGGTGGTGCGCTTTTGCCGCAGCATGGGCTACGACGGGCTGGCCGATTTCAAGCTCAAGCTCGCCGGGAGCGTGAGCGAGGGCGTGCCGTTCATCCACCGCAGCGTGGACGCGGACGACAAGACCGGCGATGTGCTCGTGAAAGTGGTGGACAACGCCGTCGCAGCCTTCCTGCAGTACCGCAACGCGGCGAGCACCAAGGCCATCGAGCAGGCTGCGCAGGCGATCGCCGCCACCTGGCAGACGGGCCGGCGGATCGAGTTCTACGGTGCGGGCAATTCGGGCATCGTGGCGCAGGACGCGCAGCACAAGTTCTTCCGGCTGGGCGTGACCAGCCTTTCGACCAGCGACGGCCACATGCAGGTCATGAGCGCCACCCTGCTGGGGCCGGGCGACTGCGTGGTGATCGTCTCCAACTCCGGCCGCACCCGCGACCTCATGGACGCGGCCGACATCGCCCGCAAGAATGGCGCCACCACGATCGCCATCACCGCCAGCGGCTCGCCCCTGGCCAGCGCCTGCCACATCCACCTCGCAGCCGACCATCCGGAAGGTTACGACCGCTACAGCCCGATGGTCTCGCGCCTGCTGCACCTGCTGGTGATCGACGTGCTCGCCACCTGCGTGGCACTGCGCATCGGAGAGCCGCTGCAGCCACGCCTGCAGCAGATGAAGGACAACCTCCGGGCCAAGCGCTATACGTGAAGCGCTTTCGCACCCACCCGGAACCACGCGATGCCATCGACCCCTGTCGTTGCGATCCACCTGCTGAACGCAGGCGATGAACTGGGCATCCACGTGGACGCCCTGCGGGCGGCATTGGAGGCCGTGACGGCATCCGTGGTGCAGCGGCTGCCGCTGCAAGGCGTCGATGTGGTGGTCTATCACGATCCGGCGTCCACCATTCCGGAGCTGGGCGCAGGCGGGTACACGCCGTCCGCTCACCGCGTGTTCCTGCCCATCGACATGCATCGCCACGAGGCCGACCCCGTGGCGTTCGGCCACGCCCTGCGCAGCCTGCTGGCCCACGAGCTGCACCACTGCGCGCGCTGGGCCGGTCCCGGCTACGGCAATACTCTGGGCGAAGCGCTGGTCAGCGAAGGGCTGGCGTGCCTGTTCGAATCGGAATTCGAGGGCAACGGTCCGCCGTTCTATGCGCATTCGCTGTCCCCGGTCCGGCTCAAGGCGATCGCTGCACTCGCCCGCGCACACCACGACCGGACGGACTATGGGCATGCGCAGTGGTTCTTTGGAACCCAGCCGGACACACTTCCGCGCCATGCGGGCTATGCACTCGGATATGCCATGGCGGTGCGGCACTCCCGCCGGACCGGGCTGTCGTCTTCGGAACTGGTCCATGTTCCGGCTGCGGCGTTCTTGGCAGATCTGGAGGGCGAGGAGTGAACGCCTGCCTCGCCCATGCCCGGCATCAGGAAGCGCCAGGCGCCCAGCGTCCGAGCACGAGCGAGGCATTCACGCCGCCGAAGCCGAACCCGTTGACCAGGGCGTGTTGCAGCGGCATCGGGCGTGCGCTTCCAGCCACCAGGTCGAGACCCTCGGCAAGCGCATCGGGTTGCACGAGGTTGCGCGTCGCGGGCACCACCTGGTCGCGCAGCGCGAGCGCCGTGAAGATGGCGGCCACCGCGCCGGCGGCACCCAGCAGGTGGCCCGTGGCGGCCTTGGTCGAACTGATCGCGACCGCGCCGTCCGTCCCGAACAGGCTGCGGACCGCGGCCAGTTCCCCACGGTCACCCACGTAGGTGGAGGTGGCGTGGGCGTTCAGGTATTGCACCTGCCCCGGCGCCAGCCCCGCCTGTGCCAGGGCCAGCGCCATGGCGCGCCGCGCGCCGTCGCCGTCCTCGGGCCCGGAGGTGATGTGGTGTGCGTCGGCGGACGTGCCGTAACCCACCAGCTCGGCCAGCGGCACCGCGCCGCGCGCGAGCGCATGGTCCAGCGATTCGAGCACGAGCACGCCGGCACCCTCCCCCATCACGAAACCGTCGCGCGCGGCATCGAAAGGCCGGGAGGCCTGGTCCGGCCGGTCCGCGAACGCGGTGGACAGGGCTTTCGACGCGGCGAATCCCCCCAGGCTGACGCGATCGATGGCGGCCTCGGTGCCACCGCAGACGGCCACGTCGGCCTCGCCGGCCCGGATCATCCGGGCTCCGTCTCCCAGCGCCTGCACGCCCGCGGCACAGGCCGTCACGGGCGCGCCGAGCGGCCCCTGGAAGCCGTGGCGGATCGATACATGGCCGGCGGCCAGGTTGACGAGAAAGGACGGTACCGTGAAAGGCGACAGGCGCCGGGGGCCGCGCGTGTCGGTGGTGCGCACGGCCTCGGCGATGGCCCCGAAGCCGCCGATGCCCGAGGCGATCACGGTGGCGGTGCGCTCCCGTGCCCGCGCGTCCGCGGGAGCCCATGCGGCCTGTGCGAGTGCCTGCCGTGCCGCCTCCAGGGCCATGGGGATGAAGCGGTCCATCTTGCGCAGGTCCTTGGCGGACACGGCCATGCCAGGCTCCCAGCCCCCTTCGGCATCCTCCGCTGGCGCCGGCACCATGCCGCCGACTGCCGCATCCAGCCCTTCCACCACGGCTTCGGGCAAGCGCCGCAGGCCCGAACGGCCCTCCAGAAGCCGCCGCCACGCCAGTTCCGACCCACAACCCAGCGGGCACACCAGGCCCATCCCGGTGATGACCACGCGAGGCGTGCCCGGATGGCCCGCCATGGAAGGGGAGTGGCCGTCACCGCCGGTGGTGGGAGTGGATGCAGGAGACATGAGAGAACGCGCCGTCTAAGATGATGAACGTCATCATAAGCCGTCGCAACCCATTGCGTACAAACATCATCAATAAGGATCTCCCATGAAAGTGTCCAAGGCACAATCCTCCGCAAACCGCAGGAACATCCTGGAGACGGCTGCGCGCCTGTACCGGGAGCACGGATTGGAAGGCGTGGGGGTGGCAGAGATCACCCGCGGGGCAGGCCTGACGCACGGTGGCCTGTACCGGCATTTCGAGAGCAAGGATGCCCTGGTGCGCGAAGCATGCGCTCTCGCTTTCGAATGGTCGATCCCGAGCGACCAGCCTGCAGGCCTGGCAGCCCGGGTGGCCAGCTACCTGTCACCCGAACACCGCGACCACCCGGGCGAAGGCTGCCCGGTCGCGGCACTGGCAGTGGACGCCGCACGCGCAGGTGGCGAACTGTCCGAGGTATTCGCCCAGGGCATCGAGCGCAACATCGAACGATTCGCCCGCGTGGCCGAAGGACTGGAGCCGTCGGCGCAACCCGGCGCCGAAGCCCGTGCGCGTGCCATGCAGATGCTGGCCACCATGGTCGGCGGCATGGTGCTGGCGCGTGCCACGGCGTCCGGGCGTCCGGCGCTCTCAGACGAGATCCTGGCCGTTCTGAGTGAGCAACTGACCTCCGGGCTCTCAGCGTCATCGAAAGCCATTAAATGATACAAATGACAAATCAAAAATTGCCAACCTTTGGAGAAAAGCAGTCATCTCTTTGATATGCATGAGATTTTCTGATTTCGGAAAGAGACAAAAACAATGAACCCCCGTAAGATTGTGTTAAGTTTGATAAATATGATCAACTTGCACACCAAGGGAGTCTTTCATGCAAATCCTTCGACAAGTCAAGATCGGCACCCGGCTGGCATTGGGCTTCGGTACCCTGCTGGCCCTTCTGCTCGGCCTGGGGCTGTTCGGCATCGTCCAGATCCGGAGCATCAACTACCACGCCAACGAGCTCGGCACCAACTGGCTGCCCAGCGTCCGGGCCGTCGGTGAACTGCGTTCCGTGCTGAACAGCGCCCGGCGGGCCAGCCTGCGGCGCCTGCTGGAAGCCACTGCCGAAGGGCGCCAGCGCCAACTGGCAACCCAGAAGGCACTGATGGACGAGCAATTGCCACGCGGTGTTGCCGTCTATGAAAAGATGATTTCCTCGCCCGAAGAACAGAAGCTCTACGACGTCTTCCGCACGCAGCTGGACAATTACCGCATCCACGAACGCCGCCTCGTGACGCTGCTGGATGAGGGTGGTGCTTCGGCGGCCGCGGCGAACACCCTGGCGACCGGGGACTCTGCCAAGCTGTTCTCCGACCTGATCGAAACACTGGCGCAACTGGTGAAGCTGAATGAGGATGGCGGTACCGCCGCCGCTGCCGCAGCGAGCGCCGGATACGACCGCGCCATACTGGTCTTCAGCGTCCTCATCGCCTTCTCGCTCGTTTGCGGCCTGGCATTGGCAGCCGTGGTGACACGTTCCATCACCCAGCCACTGGCCACCGGGGTTTCCGTCGCATCGGCCGTGGCCCAGGGCGATCTCACGTCCTCGTTCCACATCCAGGGCAGGGACGAACCCGCGGCACTGCTGCAGGCCCTGCAGCACATGAACGGCCAGCTCGTGTCCATGGTCGGACAGGTGCGCGACAGCAGCGAGAGCATCGCCACCGGCGCGGCCGAGATCGCGATGGGCAATGCGGACCTGAGCCAGCGCACCGAGCAGCAGGCCAGCAGCCTGGAGGAAACCGCAGCCTCGATGGAGGAACTGAGCAGCACCGTGAAGACCAATTCCGACACCGCCCGGGAAGCCAACCAGCTTGCCGCCCGCGCGACCCAGGCGGCGGAACAGGGCGGCACCATCGTCGGGAGCGTCGTGGAGACCATGCAGGCCATCGCGGCCTCGTCGAGCAGGATCGCGGACATCAACAGCGTCATCGACTCCATCGCCTTCCAGACCAACATCCTGGCGCTGAACGCGGCCGTGGAAGCAGCGCGGGCCGGCGAGCAGGGCCGCGGCTTCGCCGTGGTGGCGAGCGAAGTGCGCACGCTGGCGCAACGCTCCTCCCAGGCCGCCAAGGAGATCAAGGATCTCATCGCGGACAGCGTGGCGAAGGTGGACAACGGCAGCCAGTTGGTGGGCGAGGCGGGCCGCAGCATGGACGACATCGTCGCGCAGGTCCGCCAGGTCGGCACCCTGATCAGCGAGATCGCCAACGCCTCGGCCGAGCAGAGCAGCGGCATCGGCCAGGTGGGCGAAGCGGTGAACCACCTGGACCAGGTGACGCAGCAGAACGCCGCACTGGTGGAGCAGAGCGCCGCCGCAGCCGCCAGCCTGCGGGCGCAATCGGAACAGCTCAACACGCTGGTGGCGGTCTTCAAGCTCCAGGCCCAGGCGACCCCTGCGGCAGCGCAATGGCGTTCCCATGGCACAGCCAGGGCGGTGGCGCCTCTTCCGCACGCGCGCCACCGGGCACTGGCAGCCGCCTGATCGGCCGGCACGGCGGCCAGGGCTGCCAGCCGAAGGAGGCATGACCGCTGTCGTCCACGGCCGAGCCCGTGGCGCGGCGCCCTCCGACACGCTCCGGGAGACATCGCGGGGACAGTGTGCGAAAACGCACCGACACCCCACGGCGGCGGCGCGCACACTGCGGGCATCGATCACTCACCCCCTGCTGCCAGGAGCACTGCCATGACCCTCTCGACCGCATCCACCCGACCCGTTCAACCCCTGCGCCCCGGTTCGGCGGCCACCCAGGCCGCGGCACCAGCCCTGGACGACGCAGGCAAGCTCGTGCTGCGCCTCGCGCTGGGCGTGCTGATCCTGCTGCACGGCCTCTTCAAGCTGCAGAACGGCGCCGGCTTCATCACGGGCATGCTGGAAAAGGCCGGCCTGCCGGGCGCCCTGGGCTACCTCGTGTACGTCGGTGAAATCCTGGCACCCCTGATGGTCATCGCCGGCGTCGCCACCCGCGCGGGAGCAGCCATCATCTTCGTCAACATGGTGGTGGCCATCGGCCTCGTCCACATGGGCCAGCTGTTCACGATGACGCAGCAGGGCGGCTGGGCGCTGGAGCTGCAGGGCATGTACCTGTTCGGCGCCCTCGCCGTGATGCTGCTCGGGGCCGGCCGCTACGGCCTGGGCGGAACGCACGGCCGCTTCAACTGACTGCCTGCCCCCCGCTCAGGGGCATTTCGCTCGCGTGGCCGTCAGGCGGCCTGCGCGGCGGCGACCCGCGGGATCCGCCCCTCTTCGATACCGTGGCACGCCACGCGCACGCCGCCGTCGTCGATGAGCTGCGGCCGCTCGGTGCGGCAGCGGTCGTTGGCATGGGGGCAGCGCGGGTTGAAGGCGCAGCCGGAGGGCGGATTGAGCGGATTCGGAACTTCCCCCTGCACGGGCGTGCGTGCGCGGCCCGTATCGTGCATCTTCGGGATGGCGTCCAGCAGCATGCGGGTGTAGGGATGGCGCGGCGCGGCGAAGAGCTCGCGCTTGTCGGCCAGTTCCACGAGGCGCCCCAGGTACATCACTCCCACCTGGTCGCTGACGTGGCGCACCACGGCGAGGTTGTGGCTGATGAACAGGTACGTGAGGTGCCGCTCGCGCTGCAGGTCCTTCATGATGTTGAGCACCTGCGCCTGCACGGACACGTCCAGTGCCGACGTGGGCTCATCGCACACCAGGAACTCCGGCTCGGTCGCCAATGCCCGCGCGATCGAGATGCGCTGGCGCTGCCCGCCCGAGAACTGGTGGGGGTACTTGGCCATGTCCAGCGGGGACAGCCCCACGGACTGCAGCAGCTCACCCACGCGTTGCCGCAGCTGGGCCTTGTCGGTGATGAGGCCATGCTCGCGCAGCGGCTCGCCGATGATGTCCTCCACGATCCAGCGCGGGTTCAGGCTCGCGTACGGGTCCTGGAAGATCATCTGGATGCGCTGGCGCATGGTGCGCGCGTCGCGGCCCTTGAAGGCGGCATGGGCATCCTGCCCGTCGAAGGTGAGACCGCCGCGGGTGGGCTCGTACAGGCCCACGAGCAGCCGTGCCACCGTGCTCTTGCCGCAACCGGATTCGCCCACCAGCGCGAGGGTCTTGCCCTTCTCGATGGTGAAGCTCACGCCGTCCACTGCATGCAGCAGGGTGCGAGGCTTGCGCTCCAGCACACGGTTGAGCCATGGCGCGGAGACATCGAAAGTCCTGGCCAGGTCATGCGCCTGCACCAGCGGCGCTGCGGAGGCGTTCTTCGGGGTGGGCATCGCGTTGCTCATGACACGGCTTCCTGGATGGCGGCGGAGGCGTTCGACGTGGCGGCATGCAGCCAGCAGGCGGCGCGCGTGGGCCCGGCGGGCAGCAGTTCCGGCCGTTCCACGCGGCAGCGGTCGAAGGCATGGGGGCAGCGCGGGTTGAAGGCGCAGCCCGGTGGAATGGCGTTGAGACGCGGCATCGCGCCGTCGATCTGGTTCAGGCGCTCGCGGTCCTGCGCCATGTCGGGAATCGACGCCATCAAGCCCGCGGTATAGGGATGGGCGGGGTGGTTGATCACCTCGTGCACCGGACCGATCTCCGCCACGCGGCCCGCATAGAGCACGGCCACGCGGTCGCAGGTCTCGGCGATCACGCCCATGTCGTGGGTGATGAGCATCACGGCCGCGCCGCGCGATTTGCAGATGTTCTTCAGCAACTGGATGATCTGCGCCTGGATCGACACGTCCAGCGCGGTGGTGGGCTCGTCGGCCACGATGAGCTGGGGCTCGGCAGCGAGCGCCAGGGCAATCACCACCCGCTGCCGCATGCCGCCCGAGAACTGGTGGGGATAGTGGTCCACGCGCTGCTCCGCCGCGGGAATGCCCGTGTCCTTGAGCAGCTGGATCGCCCTGCGCCGCGCTTCCGCGGCATTCACCGGCAGGTGCGCCTGGATCGTCTCCACCAGCTGCCGGCCGACCGTGTAGAGCGGGTTCAGCGAGGTGAGCGGATCCTGGAAGATCGCACCGATGCGCCGCCCGCGCACATGGCGCATCTTTTGCGGCGGCAGGTCGTCGATGCGCTCGCCCTGCAGCAGGATCCGCCCGCCCGCCACGCGTCCCGGCGGCTCCAGCAGCCCGATGATGGCCGCACCGGTCAGCGACTTGCCCGCCCCCGACTCGCCCACCACGCCCAGGATCTCGCCCGGCGCGATCGAAAAGGAAATATCGTCCAGCGCCCGCAGCGTCCCGCGGCGGCCCGGAAATTCGACGACGAGGTTCTCGACTTCAAGAAGGGACATGGCAGGCCATCCATCCGTTATCCGTTGCACTTCGGCGCAGCGCCCAAAACCGGCGCGGCCCGACCTGTGGCCGCGGAGCAGGCCACGCCGGCAGACGCCGCGGAACTGGCTTTGCCAGGCCGCTGGCGTCGTCCCCCTGCCCGCCGTGCGCAGCACGGGGAGAGCGGGGGCTGAGTGCCGCGGCTCCGAGCCTGCCTGCGCAGGCTTGGACGTGCACGAAGGGCAGTTGCCTCTGGCGGCAGCACGGAGCGGCGCAGCCGCTCAGGGGGGTGTTCTCCATCTCTAGCGCAGCCGAGGATTCAGCGCATCGCGCAGCCAGTCGCCCAGCAGGTTCACGGAAAGCGCGATCAACACCAGCATCACGCCCGGGAACACCGTGATCCACCACTCGCCCGAGAACAGGTAGTCGTTGCCGATGCGGATCAGCGTGCCGAGCGAGGGCGACGTGGGCGGCGCACCCACGCCCAGGAAGGACAGGGTCGCTTCGGTGATGATCGCCGTGGCCACCTGGATGGTGGCCAGCACCATCACCGGCCCGAGCACGTTGGGCAGCACGTGGCGCCGCATGATGCGCGAGGACGACACGCCCGTCACCCGTGCCGCCTGTACGTATTCCTTGTTGCGCTCCACCAGGGTGGAGCCGCGCACCGTGCGCGCGTACTGCACCCAGCCCGTGAGCGAGATGGACAGGATCAGCACGCCGAAGGCCAGCGACTCGTGCGCGTTGGGGAACACCGCACGGCCCACCCCGGCGATCAGCAGGGCCACGAGGATCGCGGGAAAGGACAGCATCACGTCGCACAGGCGCATGAGCACCGCGTCGATCCAACCGCCCTTGAAGCCCGCCAGCAGCCCGAGCGCCACCCCCACCACCACCGACAGCGCGACCGATGCCAGGCCGACGACGAGCGAAATGCGCGCACCGTAGATCAGCGCCGAGAGGATGTCGCGTCCCTGGTCATCCGTGCCGAACGGGTATTTCCAGGAGCCGCCATCGCTCCACGCCGGCGGCAGCCGGGCATCGCTCAATTCGAGCGTGGTGAGATCGAACGGATTGTGCGGCGCCACCCAGCCCGCGAACAGCGAGCAGAACACGCACACCACCGCGATCGCCGCGGCACCCATGGCGACGGGCGAGGTGCGAAAGCTGTAGCCGACATCGCTGTCGAACCATCGGAAGAGCGTTTTTTTCATCGTGGGATTCGGGAAAGGCGTGGGGCACAGCGGCATCCTCACGCGGGCGTAACGGATCAGCGTGTCACTTCGCGAGGCTCATCCACTTGAATGGCATGAAGTTGTCGGCCATCTGCACCAGCGCCACCTTGCGCGACACGCCCCAGGCCAGGGCCTGCTGGTGCAGCGGAATGTGGCCCACGTCGGCCGCGTGGATCTCGAATGCCTGGCGGATCATCGCGTCGCGCCGGGCCTTGTCGGTCTCCGACTGCACCTGCCGCGTGAGTTCGTCCACCTTGGGGTTGCAGTACCCGCCCAGGTTGAACTGCCCGGCGCCCTTCTCGTCCACGCAGGCCATCAGCGCGTTCATCGCGTTGTGCGAGTCGTAGGTGGCGGGCATCCAGCCCAGCATGTAGAAACTGGTGTCCCGCCGCAGCACCTTGGGAAAGTACGTGCCCTTGGTCTCCGCCTGCAGGTTCACCTTCACGCCGATGCGCGCCAGGTTGGCGGCCACGGCCTGGCAAATGCGCGCATCGTTCACGTAGCGGTCGTTCGGGCAGTTCATGCCCACCTCGAAACCATTCGGATAGCCTGCCTCGGCCATCAGCTTGCGCGCGACGTCCGCATCGTAGGGCAGCCGCCTGATGTCGGGCTGGAAGCCGTTCACCCCCGGGCCGACCAGCAGCGCCGACGGGTTCGACGCGCCGCGCATCACCGTCTTGCGAATGCCCTCGATGTCGATCGCCTGGTAGAAGGCCTGGCGCACGCGCTTGTCCTTGAACGGGTTCTTGCCCTTCACGCTCGAATACAGCAGTTCGTCGCGCTTCTGGTCCATGCCCAGGAAGATGGTGCGCAACTCGGGCCCGGTCACGGCGCGCGTGAGCGGGCTCGTGTTCACGCGCTCGATGTCCTGTACGGGCACGGGCTCCATCACATCCACCTGGCCCGACAACAGCGCCGCGACGCGCGTGGCATCGTTGCCGATGGGGGTGAACACCACCTCGGCCACGTTGCCCTCGATCGCCCCCCAGTACTGCACGTTGCGCGTGAACACCGTGCGCACGCCGGGCTGGCGCTCGCGCAGGCGGAACGGCCCCGTGCCGTTGGCCCGGAACGACGCCGCATTCTCCACCCCCTTGCGCCGGTCCACCGGCTCCGTGGCCTGGTTCGCCTCGCACCACTTGCGCGACATCATGTACACCAGCGTGAGCACGTCGGGCAGGATGGGATACGGGGACTTGGTCTCGATCTCGACCGTGTAGTCGTCCACCTTGCGCACTTCCTTGAAGTCGTTGGTGTACGTCTTCATGTCCGAACTGCCGGCCTGCGTGCGCGCCAGCGAGAACAGCACGTCGTCGGCGGTGAACGGGCTGCCGTCATGAAAGTGCACGCCCCGGCGCAACTCGAATCGCCATACCGTGGGCGAGGTCTGCGTCCAGCGCGTCGCCAGAGCGGGCGCCAGGCTCAGGTCCTTGTTGCGGCCCACGAGGGGCTCATAGACATTGCCGGTCACGCTGAGCTGCAGGCTTTCGTTCAGGGAATGCGGATCCATCGACAGCGCGTCGCCCTGGTTGGCGACACGGATGGTCTGCGCGCCCACCATGCAGGCTGCAGCGACCAGGGATGCGCCGATGGCGGCGCGCAATGCCGTGCGTGGGAATTTCATGATCGTGCCCTCAGACCGCTGCCAGCGGCATCGCCTGCTCGACCAGGCCCGCATGCAGCGCGGCACCCAGCGGCAGGATTTCGTCATTGAAGTCGTACCGGCTGTTGTGCAGCGCGCTGTGGCCGGGCCCGGTGCCCTGTCCGATGCGCAGGTAGGCCCCCGGCTTGCTCTGCAGCATGAAGGAAAAATCCTCCGCGCCCATGCTGGGCTCGAGGTCGCGCACCACGTTCTCGGCGCCGACGAGCGACACCGCCACGTCCCCCGCGAACTGCGCATCGCTCTCGGTGTTGATGGTCGCGGGATAGATGCGCTCGTAGCGTACGGTGGCCGTGGCACCGAAGCCCAGGGCCACCGCGCTGCACAGGTCCTTGAGGCGCTGCTCGATCATTTCCTGCACCGCGGGCGAGAACGTGCGCACGGTACCCACGAGCGTGGCCGTGCCGGGCAGCACGCTGAAGGCGCCCCGGTCGCCCGCCTGCATCGCGCACAGGCTGATCACGGCGCTGTCGAGCGGGCGCACGTTGCGCGAGACGATGCCCTGCACCGCGGTGATGATGTGGGCGGCCACCAGCACCACGTCCACCGTCTGGTAGGGGTGGGCGCCGTGGCCTCCCCGGCCGGTGATCTCGATGGTGATGCGGTCGGCCGAGGCCATCATCGCCCCGGAATTGAGGCCGATGGTGCCGGGCCGCATGGCTGGCCAGTTGTGCATGGCATAGACCGACTGCACGGGAAAGCGCTCGAACAGGCCGTCCTCGATCATCACGCGCGCACCGCCGAAGCCCTCCTCGCCGGGCTGGAAGATGAGCACGGCCGTGCCGTCGAAATGGCGCGTGGCGGCGAGGTAGCGCGCGGCCCCCACCAGCATGGCCGTATGGCCGTCGTGGCCGCAGCCATGCATGAGCCCGGGCTTGCAGGACTTCCAGGTGAACTCGTTCTGTTCCGACATGGGCAGGGCATCCATGTCGGCCCGCAGGCCGATCATGCTGCCGCTGGAGCGGCTGCGGCCATGGACCACCGCCACGATGCCGGTACGGCCGATGCCGTCGTGGATCTCGTCCACCCCGCAGACTTTGAGCGCCTCCTTCACGCGCGAACCCGTGTACACCTCTTCGAAACCCAGTTCGGGATGGGCATGCAGGTCGCGGCGGAAGGCCGTCAGTTCCGGGTGGAACTGCGCGATGTGGGCGAAGGCGCGGCCGCCGGCCCGCAGGCGGGGCGGTGCGGACGGTGCCGGCTTGGATGCTGCGACGACCATCTCAGTGCCCTCCCGCCTTGCCCACGCGCAGGCGGGGATCGACCGCGAAATACAGCAGGTCCACGACCAGGTTGATCACCACGAAGATCAGGGCGATCAGGCAGAGGTAGGCCGCCATCACGGGAATGTCCGCGAACGTCACCGCCTGGATGAAGAGCAGGCCCATGCCGGGCCACTGGAACACCGTCTCGGTGATGATGGCGAAGGCGATGAGGCCGCCCAGCTGCAGGCCGGTGATGGTCATCACCGGCACCAGCGTGTTCTTCAGCGCGTGCCCGAAATGGATGGCCCGGTCGGACAGGCCGCGGGCGCGGGCGAACTTGATGTAGTCGGTGCGCAGCACCTCCAGCATTTCGGCACGCACCAGGCGCATGATGAGCGTGAGCTGGAAGATGGCCAGCGTTACCGCCGGCAGCGTGATGTGGTGCCAGCCCTTGGCATTGAGCAGGCCCGTGCTCCACCAGCCGACCTGCGTGACCGGGCCTCGCCCGAAACTGGGGAACCAGCCCAGGTGGACGGCGAACACGAGGATCAGCAGGATGCCGATGAGGAAGGTGGGCAGCGACACACCCAGCAGGGACAGCGTCATGAACAGCTGGCTGGTGAAGGTGCCGCGGCGCAGGGCCGCATACACGCCCATGGGCACGCCGACCACCAGGGCCAGGACGGCGGCGACCAGCGCCAGCTCCAGCGTGGCGGGAAACCGCTCGGCGATGAGGCTGGACACCTTGGCCCCCTGCCGGAGACTCAGCCCGAACTCGCCCTGCGCCGCGTTCACGAGGAAGTGCCAGAACTGCACGATGAAAGGCTGGTCCAGCCCGAGTGCCGCCCGCATGTCCCGGATCTGGTCCGGCGTGGCGTCCTGCCCCAGCAGGAAGGTGACGGGATCGCCCACATACTGGAACAGCATGAAGGAGATGAAGGCCACCGCGACCATGACGATCACGGCCTGGATGAGGCGTCTCAGAATGAAGGCAAGCATCGTAGGAGCGGCAGAGAAGCAGGCATGCTAGCAGGGCATGCGGCCACTGCATGCAATACCCGCGCCATCGCGGATGATTGTGGGCGCAAACCGGTCGCTGGCCTGGCCGCATTCATGATGGACATGGAGGCGGCCAACGGCAATGGACGGGCTGATGGACGCATGCCCTCCGACCCATGGCGGGCAGGAGGGCATGCAGGCCTGCTCCACGATCGCGCAGCAGGATTTCGCGAGGACCAGCGTGCCGGCGGCATCGCGCCGCCCGCCCGCCGCCCCGCGGACGGATCAGAAACGGTGCCGCAGGCCGATGGTGTAGCCGGTGCGCGACTTGGCGCCGTTGGCCTGGCCGGCGTAGTTGTTCAGGCTGACCTGGTCTCCCTTGAGCTTGGTGTGGTCGATTTCGATATAGGCGTCCGTCCGCTTGGAGAATGCGTAGTCGAGGGCCATGGTGAAGAAATCGGCCTTGGCCTTGGCCAGATCGGTATTGCCCTTCTGCTCCGCACGGAAGTAGTGCGCGCCCAGGTTGATCTGCGGCGTGATCTGGTAGCCGGCACCGATCTTGTAGATCGTGCGCTTGTTGGCCGCCAGGAAGGCCGGGCCGCCGAAGCCGCCGTTGATGCCGCCCTGCCACATCGCGGAGAGCACGGCACGGTCCACGGCGGTGAGCCCGTCGTCCACCTTGTTCTGACCATAGCCCCCGTTGAAGTACCAGTTGCCCATGCGATAGGAGCCGCCCAGCGTCCAGGCGTCGATCTTCTTGCCGGAGGCGAACTCGTAGTTCTGGTAGCCCAGGCCGGCTGCCAGGCCGCCCGATGCATAGCGGATGTAGCCGCCGACCGTCTTGCCGCCCGTGGCGCTCCTTTCGTCGAAGGAGTATTGCAGTCCGCCACGCCACGGGCCGACCTCGGCCATGTACTTGATCATGTTGTCGGCACGCGCGCCCAGCGCGAAACCGATCTCGGGCTTGTAGACGTCCATGTACGGCGAGTACGGATAGGACGCATACGTGCTGGTCACCAGGTCGAAGAGGATGTTGTACTGGCGGCCCAGCGTCACGCGGCCGAAGCCGCCCTGCAGGCCTACCCAGGATTGCTGGAAGTACGGCGTGGCCGGCGTGCCGGTATCGGCGCCGAAGCGGTTTTCCAGGTTGACCAGTGCCTTCAGCCCCCCGCCCAGGTCTTCGGTCACGTTGATGCCCCAGCGGCTCTGGGACATGCCGCCCCCGACCATCTGGTCCAGCGAGCCGCCCGGGCTGCCGGCAGGACCCTCGTTATTGGTATGGCGATACGCCATGTCCACGATGCCATACAGCTGGACGCTGCTCGTGCCGGCCTGCTGCGCGAAGGTGAAGGGAGCCGCTGCTGTCAGGGTGGTCAGTGCCACCGCTTTTTTCACAAACGAAATACGCATGTGTTGTCTCTTTCTGCGGGAGGGGTGAAGGAACTTTTATTCTAGAAATCAATGACTTGCATCGGAACATGCGTTAGCGGCATACCCACAGTCGTTTTCCCTTAGATCCTGTTACCGAGGTGACAAAAAAAAACCGCTGCCCGGGGGCAGCGGTTTTCTGACTTGCTGAGTCAAGCTGGCTGGGCCAGCCATCCATCAGAAAGCGTGACGGATACCGACTTGCACGCCGGTCTGGTTGTTGCCGATGCCAGGGCCGGCAACGGTCAGGCCCTTGGTGGCCAGGCCGAGGTTGGAGTTGTCCTTGTTCTTCAGGTAAGCCACGGTGCCGTACAGAGCGGTGCGCTTGGACAGGTTGTGGACATAGCCCAGGGACAGCTGGTGAGCCTTGGAGTCGATGGCCTTCTGGTCGTACAGGGCGTATTGCAGCTTGAATTCGCCTGCGCCGACGGGCATGGAAGCACCCAGGGCGTAGTTGTTGAACTTGGCGTCGCCGGAGAAGCCGTCAGCTTCGTACTTCGATTGTTGGGCGATGGCGATCAGCTTGGCAACGTTCAGGTCGTAGGAAGCGCCCACGGTCAGGATGTTGTGCTTGCCAGCGGTGGAGATGCCAGCCAGCGTGAAGCCGGTGTTGCGCTGGTCATAGGACACGGTCACGCTCAGGGGGCCGTTGTCGTAAGCAGCGTAGCCACCGAAGTAACGGCCGGCCTTGCCCACGGTTTGCTCGTCGAAGCCATAGCCCACGCCGCCGGTGAAGCCACCGAAGTTGGGGGTGTAGTAGCTGACCATGTTGCTCGAACGGATGTTGTTCGTGTCAGCGGTCACGCCGGTTGCGCCGTTCAGGCCGAGCCACTCGTTCCAGCCTTGGAACTGGCCGATGCCGGTCTGGCCGAACAGGTCATAGCTGCTGGCCTTGTTGTACGAAGGGGTCAGTTCGCGGCCCAGGCGCACTTCACCGAAGTTGCCAGCCAGGCTCAGGGTGGAGCGGCGTTGGAAGTTGAAGCCGTTGGCGTTGCCGTTGTCGCCGAAGATCTCGCCTTCGAGCCAGAAGCCAGCCTTCAGGCCGCCACCCAGGTCTTCCGTGCCACGGAAGCCCAGACGGCTCGTGGCGTTGCCGCTGGTGGTCAGGCCGTACACGTTCTGACCAGCGGAGTTGGCGTTGTTGATGTAGGCAACACCCGTATCGACGATACCGAACATCGTGACGGAAGATTGAGCCATTGCAGCGCCGGAAGCAGCCAGCACGGCCAGGGCAATCAGGGATTTTTTCATTGCGAGTTACTCCAAGGTTAAACGAGGGCGCCGGTTCGGGGGGCTGGTACGCACGACAGGCGCAGTCCGCCAACCCCGGGCCAACCTCCTGGTGGGGAAGTTGCCCTTATTGCAACAGAGGCCGTTCCGTTTCGCAAAGGAATTCCCGCACAATCGCCCCGAAAGCCCTATTTCGTTGCAGCATCGCAACACACAAAAAGGTTCCCTGGAATTGAGATAGGACGCGATGGAACCGGGTCCTTCCGCTATTTTTTTTGCAGCAATCCAACCCTTCTGCCATCGACATTCATCGCCATGGACAAGCTCTTGATAGCCGCGGACAACGCCTTGCGCACGCTCTTCGCACGCCCCCACGCCGCGCAGCCGTCGCCAGCCAGGGGGCTGCCGGAAGGCGACCTGTCTCCCACCCAGCGGCGCGAGGCCGGAGCGCTCATGCGGGTGAACCACGTGGGTGAAGTCTGCGCGCAGGCACTCTACATGGGACAGGCCGCCGTCACGCGCGACCCGGCGCTGCGCGCCCGGTTGCTGGAGGCCGCGCGCGAGGAAACCGACCACCTGGCCTGGACGGCCGAACGCCTCGACGCACTGGGCAGCCGGCCCAGCCTGCTGAATCCGCTGTGGTTCGCGGGCGCATTCGCGATCGGCTGGACGGCGGCCCAGGTCAGCGACGCCGCGAGCCTGGGATTCGTGGTGGAGACGGAAAACCAGGTGGCACGCCACCTGCAGGGGCACCTGGACCGCATGCCGGCGCAGGACGCGCCCTCCCTGGCGGTGATCGAACGCATGCAGGCCGACGAGCAGCGGCATGCGGACGACGCACGTGCCGCCGGTGCGACGGCCCTGCCCGCCCCGGCCCGGATGCTCATGGCCGCCGCGGCCCGGGTGATGACGGCCACGGCGCACCATATATAGATATGGAGGACGCGGCCGGGCTCAGGCCTCCACGATGTCGAAGCCGGTGGTGATCTCCGCCGTCTTGCCGAGCATGATGCTCGCGGAGCAGTACTTCTCGTGGCTCATGGCGATGGCACGCTCGACCGCGGCAGGCGGCAAGGCCTTGCCGGTGACAGTGAACTGCATGTGGATGCGGGTGAACACCTTCGGGTCCGTGTCCGCGCGTTCGGAACTGAGCTTCACGCTGCAGCCGCGGACATCGTGCCGGCCCCGCCGCAGGATAAGCACCACGTCATAGGCCGTGCAACCGCCGGTGCCGGCAAGGACGGTCTCCATCGGCCGCGGGGCCAGGTTCTGGCCGCCGTTGGCGGGATTGGCGGCATCGGGCGCCCCGTCCATGGCCAGGATGTGGCCGCTGCCGGTTTCCGCGATGAACCCCATGCCCGAGCGCGTGCCCGAAGCGCCGGTCCAGGTGACTGTGCATTCCATGTTGTTTTTTCCCATCAAATTGGCGGCCTGACAACTTTTGTGGCTGCGCCATCGCAATTTTGCTGCATCGCAGCATCGGTTGCGCTACACTTGCCCCATGCGTTGCCCAAAAGGGTTGGCGGGTCAGAAAAACCCACCCGACGCGCCTATTGTCTCCTCCATCTCCTCAAAGGATGGATTCGGCCCCGGATCTCACGATCCGGGGCCGTTTTTTTTGCCCCGCCCGGCTGCGGCGAACCGGCGGAAGGCAAACGCCTATGATGTCGGCCCTGCCGAAGCCCATGCATCCATGACGAAGACTTCCTCCCCCGCCCTGACGCCCGCCGACTACCTCAAGAAGATCCTGACGGCGCGCGTGTACGACGTGGCCGTCGAGTCGGCACTGGAGCCCGCGCGCGCGCTGGGCCGCCGGCTGCACAACACGGTGCTGCTCAAGCGCGAGGACCAGCAGCCCGTGTTCAGCTTCAAGCTGCGGGGGGCCTACAACAAGATGGCGCACCTGTCTGCCGAGCAGCTGCAGCGCGGCGTGATCTGCGCCTCGGCCGGCAACCATGCGCAGGGCGTGGCCATGAGCGCCAGGCGCCTGGGCACGCGGGCGGTGGTGGTGATGCCCACGACCACGCCGCAACTCAAGGTGGACGCCGTGAAGACATTGGGCGGCGAGGTCGTGCTGCACGGGGACAGCTACTCCGACGCCTACGAGCATGCCGCGCACCTGCAGCAGGAGCAGGGCCTGACCTTCGTGCATCCTTTCGACGATCCGGACGTGATCGCCGGCCAGGGCACCATCGCCATGGAAATCCTGCGCCAGCTGCAGAGCCTGGGAAGCAACCGGCTGGACGCGGTGTTCGTGGCGATCGGCGGCGGCGGCCTGGTGAGCGGGGTGGCCAACTACATCAAGGCCGTGCGGCCGGACATCCGTGTCGTCGGGGTGCAGATGAACGATTCCGACGCCATGGTGCGCTCGGTCGCTGCCGGCAACCGGGTGGCGCTTTCCGACGTGGGACTGTTCTCGGACGGCACGGCCGTGAAGCTGGTGGGCGAGGAGACCTTCCGCGTCGCGAGCGGGCTGGTGGACGAATTCATCACGGTGGACACCGACGCCGTCTGCGCGGCGATCAAGGACATCTTCGTGGACACGCGCAGCATCGTGGAGCCCGCCGGGGCGCTGGCGGTGGCGGCCATCAAGCAGTACGTTGCCGAGCGCAAGACCCGCGGAGAAACGTACGCCGCCATCCTGTGCGGCGCCAACATGAATTTCGACCGCCTGCGTTTCGTCGCGGAGCGTGCCGAGGTGGGCGAAGAGCGCGAGGCACTGCTGGCGGTGACGATCCCCGAGGAGCGCGGGAGCTTCCGGCGCTTCTGCGAGGTGGTCGGCCAGTTGCCCGGCGGTCCCCGCAACGTGACGGAATTCAACTACCGCATCAGCGATGCGTCGCGAGCCCACGTCTTCGTCGGGCTGACCACGCATGGCAAGGGCGAGTCGGAGAAGATCGCGCGCAACTTCCAGCGCCACGGGTTCGAGGCGCTGGACCTCACGCACGACGAACTGGCCAAGGAGCACCTTCGGCACCTCGTGGGGGGCCGCTCCGGGCTCGCCCAGGACGAGCGGCTGCTGCGCATCATCTTCCCGGAGCGCCCGGGCGCGCTCTTCAAGTTCCTGAGCATGATGCAGCCGAGCTGGAACATCAGCCTCTTCCACTACCGCAACCAGGGAGCGGACTACGGCCGCATCCTCGTGGGCATGCAGGTGCCGGCGGGCGACGCACAGGCCTTCGACGCCTTCCTGCAGACGCTGGGCTATCCCTACGTGGAAGAAACGCAGAATCCCGCGTACCGGCTGTTCCTGCAGGCGCCCGCGGGCCGGGGCTGACGCCTTCCACCCACCACAGGCCCCCACCCCGCTGCCGTCCATGCAGGCACTCCGCCACTTCCTGCTGGCCGTGCAGTTCTTCACCCGCATTCCCGTGACCGGGAGGTGCGCCGACTGGGTGGGCTTCAGCCCGGCCATGCTGCGGGCGAGCGCCGCGCACTTCCCGGGCGTGGGCTGGATCGTGGCGGCCGTGGCAGCCCTGGTGTACGGAACGCTCCACCTGCTGTTCGGTCCCCAGCCCTATGCCACGTTGGCCTGCGCAGCGCTCAGCACCGCGGCCACCGTCGTGCTCACCGGAGGTTTCCACGAGGACGGGCTGGCGGATGTGGCGGACGGCCTGGGCGGCAGCGCGGACCGCGGGCGGGCCCTGGAAATCATGAAGGATTCGCGCATCGGCGCATTCGGGGCCATGGCCCTGTGCCTGGCCCTGGCCAGCAAGCTCGCGCTGCTGGCGATGCTGGGGCACCGCGGGCTGGCCGTGGCACTGCCGGCGCTGGCAGGTGCGCATGTGGTGTCCCGCTTCTGGCCCCTGCTGCTGGTGCGCACCCTGCCCCACGTGGGCCATGAGGCCACCTCCAAGAGCAAGCCGCTGGCGGACCGGATCACGCTGGGCGCGCTGCTGGCGGCCGGCTGTTGGGCCGCGCCCGCGCTGGTGCTCGCTGCCTGGCTGCTGGGCCCGGCCCCGGCCCTGGCGGCGCTGGGCGCCAGCGGACTGGCCACCTGGACGCTGCGTGCCTGGTTCGCCCGGCGCCTGCAGGGCTTCACGGGGGATTGCCTGGGGGCCGTGCAGCAGGTGGCCGAGATCGCGTTCTACCTGGGATGCGCCGCGGTGGCCGGCACCTCGGCTGCATGAGCCCCCGGTCCGTGCGGCTCTGGCTGGTACGGCATGCCGCGCCATGCATGGAGAGAGGCGTCTGCTATGGCTCGCTGGATGTGGCGGCGGACGCACGGGCCACCGCCGATGCCGCCAGCCGCCTGGCCCGCGCCCTGCCTGCCACCACCCTGCCCGTCCGGCATTCGCCGCTCGGGCGCTGCGCGGAGCTGGCCCGTTCGCTGCAGGCCCTGCGTTCCGACCTCTGCCCGCAGCCGGACGCGCGGCTGGTGGAAATGGACTTCGGGACCTGGGAGGGGCGCTCCTGGGACGGGATCGGGCGCGCGGCCGTCGATGCATGGATGGCCGACTTCCCTGGCCACGCGCCAGGGGATGGTGAAAGCCTGGAGCGAATGCTGGCGCGCGTGCAGGCCGCCCTGCGGGAGGCGCGCGCCATGGGTGCCGCCGACGTCGTGTGGATCACGCATGCCGGCGTGGCGCGCTGCGTGCATTGGCTGCTGGAGCATCCGTCCCGCGCACCGCGCGCCGATGAATGGCCGCTGGATGCGCCTGGCTACGGCGCCTGGGAGTGCTGCGAGATCGGCAGCCTGGATCCCGCGTGAGCCTGCGCAAACACGCGGCGGCAGCCTAGGGTGCGACAGTTGTTACACCCGTTGCCTCGCCTCCTTTTTCAGGCACTTCGAGGGTGACCGTGGCCTCGCCGCCCCGGGACGGACCAAGGCGCACCTGCCTGCGACCCAGGGACTGCACCACCAGGCCTTCGGCCACGGTGGCCCCGAGACGGAACGGACGCGCGGGCTGGTTGTCTATGGCGATGAGGGCCGCGCCGCCGCCGCTGGCCGTGCCGGAGAGAACGCCCTGCAGGGCGAAGCGGCTGGGCTCGCGTGCGGCGGGCGCACCGGGAACGGCCGGGCCCGCGCCCAGCAGCCGCGCGAGCGCCTGCGCATCCGGAGCCGCCGGCGCGGGCGCCGCGACGGGCGCGGCGATGGGGGCCGGCCGGACTGCCAGCCGAAGTCCCCAGAAAACCACGCTGGCGCCTGCGAGCACCCACAGGGCGAGGGTGCCGAGCCGAACGCCCCAGGGGCCGGATGTGTTTGTCACCATGTCACGATTATCATTGACCGGATATGTCTCCCACTTTTCAGAAGACCGTGATCTCCCGCAACGCAGGCGCCATCGCACGGCGCGCCAGGAACGCCCGCAGCCGGATCGCGCGCGGCTTCACGCTGATCGAGCTGATGGTCGTGCTGGTCATCATCGGGGTGCTGGCCGCCCTGATCGTCCCCAATGTGATCGACCGTGCGGACGATGCGCGGGTGACCGCGGCGCGCACCGACATCACCAACATCGTCCAGGCGCTGAAGCTCTACCGCCTGGACAACCAGCGCTATCCCACCGCCGAACAGGGGCTGCAGGCCCTGATCGCCCGGCCCACGAACGGCCCGGTCCCGGGCAACTGGCGCCCCTATCTCGAGAAGCTGCCCAACGACCCCTGGGGCCGGCCCTACCAGTACCTGAATCCCGGCATCAAGGGCGAAGTGGACGTGATGTCCTTCGGCGCCGACGGGCAGTCGGGCGGCGAGGGCAAGAATGCCGACATCGGCAGCTGGCAGTAAGCGCCGGCACCGCGGCCCCTGCCATGGCACGGGCCCTGCCCCGGGCAGCGCATGCCGCGGCGCCAGGGGCTTCACGCTGCTGGAACTGCTGGTGGTGATCTCGCTGATCGCCATCGCGACGGCCGGCGTGGGTTTCGCCCTGCGGGACGACGGCCAGACGGCCCTGCAGCGCGAAGGCGAGCGCCTCGCCGCGCTGCTGGAGGCGGGGCGGGCCCAGTCCCGCGCGTCCGGCGCGCCGGTGCGCTGGCGTGCCGTGGGCGGAAGCTTCCGGTTCGAGGGCCTGCCCGGCAATCCGGCCCCGGGCGCCTGGCTCGATCCCTCGACCTACGTGGTCGGCCCCGCGCTGCTGCAGCTGGGCCCCGAGCCGCTGATCGCACCGCAGCAGGTGGTGCTTGCGAGCCAGTCCCATCCCGGGCGCTCGGTGCGCGTGGCGACCGACGGCCTGCGTCCCTTCACGGCGGAGACGGTGCAATGATCCGGCGGGCAGCCCCCGCGCACCGGTGCGCAGGCCGGGCATCGGCCGCGGGTTTCACGCTGGTCGAGGTCCTGGTGGCCCTGGCCATCGTGGCGATCGCGCTGACGGCCGGTACGCAGGCCACCTCGGCGCTGGCCCGCAATGCCGCGCGACAGGCGGACGTGATGCTCGCGCACATCTGCGCGGAAAACGAACTCGTGAAGGTGCGGCTCGCGCGCCAGATGCCCTCCATCGGGGACAGCACCGTACCCTGTGAACAGGCCGGATTGCGCTATGACGTGGCGGTGGCCGTGCGGCCGACGCCCAATCCGCAATTCCGCCGGGTGGATGCGCAGGTTTTCGATGCGGCGGGGCCGGTGCTGCGGCTGTCCACCATCGTGGGGAGGTACTGATGGGGCATCCCCCTGAGGCGCTGCGCGCCTTCCCCCTTCTCTCGCCACGCTGCGCGCGGCGGGAAGGGGCACGCCGCCCGTGGCCGGGCCAAGCCCGTTCCACGGCGTCTGCTGGCGTGGCCTGCTCCGCGGCCTTCGGACGGGTGAGGCCGTGCCCGATCCCCCTGCCCCGGGCAATATGCTGCCGGCTGGACCATTGACCATGGCGAAGCGCGCGGACCCGATGCCGGCATTGCGCCACGCCGCCGGCTTCACGCTGGTGGAGCTGCTGGTCGCGATCGTGATCATGTCGCTGCTGGCGCTCATGAGCTGGCGCGGCCTGGATGGGATGGCGCGGGCACAGGAGCAGACGCGGGCGCGCGGGGACGAGTTGCTGGTGGTGGAAGCCGCGCTGGCGCAGTGGACCGCGGACCTGGATGCGCTGCAGGCCATGGACCAGACCACGCCCATCGACTGGGACGGGCAGGTGCTGCGCCTGACGCGCCGCGGCAGTGGCACGCCGGACGAAGGGGCCTTCGTGGTGGCCTGGGCGCGGCGCGCGGTGAACGGCACGGACCAGTGGCTGCGCTGGCAATCGTCTCCGCTGCGCACGCTGGGCGAATGGAACACGGCCTGGCAGCGGGCGGCGCTGTGGGCGCGCTCGGGCGGTGCAGGGAACGCCGGGGCCGAACGCGGGGAAACCGTGCTGATGCCGCTGCAGGAATGGCGCCTTTTCTACTACCGCGACGGGGCCTGGTACAACGGGCTGTCCAGCAGCGCCACGGCCCCCACCCCGCAGACAATGGGGCCGACGGCCCCGACGAACATTCCCGACGGGGTGCGCCTGCAGATCGTGCTGCCGCCGGGGCGCGCGCTCGCCGGCACGATCACGCGGGACTGGGTCAATCCCACCAATGGCGGAGGCAAGTCGTGAAGCGGCGCGGTGGCGGCAGGACGGGCGCCATGCGCCAGCGCGGGGCGGCGCTCCTCGCGGCGATGCTCACCGTGGCGCTGGTGGCCACTTTCGCGGCAGCGGCGATGTGGCAGCAATGGCGCGCCGTCGAGGTGGAATCTGCCGAACGGGCGCGCGTGCAGTCGGCCTGGCTGCTGGTCGGCGCGCTCGACTGGTCGCGGCTGATCCTGCGCGAAGACCTGTTCGCGCGCGGCGGGGACGGTACGGACCACCTCGCGGAACCCTGGGCCGTTCCACTGGAAGAAGCGCGGCTGTCCACCTTCCTCGCGGCGGGGCCCGATGGCGCGGCGGCGGAGCCGGATGCCAGCACGGATACCGCCAACGCCTTCCTGTCGGGACAGATCACGGACCTGCAGTCGCGGCTCAATGTCTATAACCTGGTCGAGGGCGGCGCCGTGTCCGCGCCCGCCCTGCGCCAGTTCGGCCGCCTGTTCGATGCGCTGGGGCTGCCGCAGCAGGAGCTGCAGCAGCTCGCGGAAGGGCTGCGCAAGGCGATGGCGCAGGGCAATGCAGCGGGAGCCGGCACGGGCACGGGCACGGGCACCGCGGCAGCGCCCGCCGCCGCGCCGGCCGACCTCGCGTCTGTCCCGCTCATGCCCCGCAGCTTCACGCAGCTCACGTGGCTGGGGCTGTCGGCGTCCACGGTCGCGGCGCTGGAGCCATATGCAACCTTGCTGCCGCGGCGCACGCCGGTCAACCTCAACACCGCGAGCGCGCAGGTGCTGCAGGCCAGCATCGAAGGACTGGACACGGCAGGTGCGCAGCGGCTGGTGCAGGCGCGGGAGTCGCAGCATTTCAAGACTTCCGCGGACGCCACGCGGCAGCTGGGCGGCAGCCTGCAGATCCCGCCCGAGACCCACTCGACCATGTCCTCATACTACGAAGTGCGGGGACGCCTGCGCCTGGGCGACACCGTCGTGGAGGAACGTTCGCTGGTGTACAAGGCCGGCTCCACGGCACGCACGCTGTGGCGCGAACGCGGCGCGTTCGTGAGGAGCCCCGCCGCCGCACGATGACCTGCGCAGGCGCCGGACCTGCCGTCATGCAGCGCCCCTAAAATGGCCCGCGAATTCCACCCATGAGCACCCTCGTCCTTTTTCTGCCCCTGGGCAGCGCCCCCGGGCCGGCCACCGAATACGGCTACACGCTGACCACGGACGGCCACACCGCCACCCGCCACGACAGCGCCCGCGCGTCCCTGCTTCCCGATCCGGGGCGGGCGGGCGAGGTGGTCGCCGTGGTGCCGATCCAGGCCCTGTCATGGCAGCGCGTCACGCTGCCCCAGGGCGCGCAGGCGCCGCGGCTGCGCGCAGTGCTCGAAGGGCTGCTGGAAGAGCGGCTGCTGGACGACCCATCGCAACTGCATTTCGCACTGGAACCGGGTGCGCGGCCGGGCGTGCCGGCCTGGGTGGCCGTGTGCGACCGGAACTGGCTGCGCGCGGCACTGCAGGCGCTGGAGGCTGCGGGCCGGCCGGTGCAGCGGGTGGTGCCCGAGTTCGCGCCGGGCAACGGGGAGGTGCCTGCGTATTACGTGATCGGAACGCCCGAGGAGCCGCTGCTGGTGGCCACGGGGCAGGGCCCGGAGGCCGTCCCGTCCGTGTTGCCGCTCTCGCCTGCCGCGCTCCAGCTCACGGGCGCCTCGCGCGCGGCCGATGCAGCCGGTGCGGACGGCGGCGAGGCGCCGCCCCCGCTGCAGGCGGAGCCGGCAGTGGCCCGGCTCGCCGAACAGATGACCGGCCGCCCCGCGGTACTGCATACGGCGAGCCAGCGCGCGCTGGCGGCCGCCCGCGGCACATGGGAGCTGGCGCAGTTCGAGTTCGCCAGCAACCGCCGCACGCGCACGCTGCGCAAGACGGCGACGGCCTTCGGCACCTTCGCGCGAGCGCCGCAATGGCGGGCCGCGCGCTGGGCCCTGGGCGTGTGCGTGGCGGCGCAGGTGGCCGGGCTGAACGCCTGGGCCTGGCAGGAGCGCCAGGCGCTCGCCGACAAGCAGGCCGGGGTGCGCAATGCGCTGACCCAGACCTTTCCGCAGGTGCAGGTGGTGGTGGACGCGCCGGTCCAGATGGAACGCGAAGTGGCCCGGCTGCGACAGCAGGCGGGCGGGGTCTCCGCACGCGACCTGGAACCGATGCTCGCGTCTGCAGGCAGCGCGCTGCCTGCGGGGCGCCTGCCCACCGGGATCGACTATGCCTCCGGGGAATTGCGGCTGCGGGGCATCGAGCTGCAGCCCGAGGAACTGACCACGACCAATGAACGCCTGGCCGCTGCCGGCTACCAGGCCAGCCTGCAGGATGGCGCGGTGCTGCTGCGCGAAGGGGCACGCCCATGAAGCCGTCACGGCCACCCTCTTCTTCCGCGGCCTCCGCATCCCGCACGCAAGCGCTGCGCGCACGCTGGAAGACGCTGGCTCCGCGCGAACAGTCGCTGGTGCTCGCGGCCGGCACGGTCGTGGCGGTGGCGCTGCTCTGGTGGGTGGCGCTGGCGCCGGCGCTGCGCACGCTGCGCGAGGCGCCGGCGCAGCATGCCGCACTGGACGCCCAGTTGCAGCGCATGCAGGCCCTGCAGTCGGAAGCGCTGCAATTGCAGGCCGCTCCCGCTGCGCCGGCCGGCGACGCGTCGCAGGCGCTGCGCACGTCGCTCACGCAGCGCCTGGGCACGCAGGCACAGATCAACATCCTGGGCGACCGCGCGACGGTCACGCTGAAGGGTGCGCCCGCGGACGGGCTGGGCGAATGGCTGTCGCAGGCGCGCAGCAATGCCCGCGCCGTGCCCGTCGAGGCGCGGCTGGCCCGCAGCACGGCGGCGGCACCGCAGCCCGGCGGGTCGGCGGCGGTGCTCGGCCCGACCTCGCCGCAACGCGCAGTTGCCCCGGGCCCGGCAGCCGCCCGCGCCGGCAAGCCGGCTGCTGCAGCGGCGGCAGACGACGCCATGCCGCGCTGGGACGGCACGCTGGTGCTGGCCCTTCCCGCACGGTAGGCCATCCAGCCCGATATCCCGGATTTCCATTGCAACGGACTCTTTCCCGACACCTTCCCACCACCGTGCCCCGCACCACCCGATCCATCCGCCCAGGCGTGCCGCGCCCTCCCCGGTCTCCCCGTCTCTGGGCCGTGGCCGGCTGCCTGCTGGGCGCGCTTCCCACCCTGGTGCTTTTCGCGCCGGCTGCGTGGCTGGCGTCGGGCGTGGAGCGTGCGAGCGGCGGGCAGGTCCTGCTCGCCCAGGCGCGCGGCACGGTCTGGACCGGCTCGGCGCAACTGGTGCTGACCGGAGGCCAGGGCAGTGCCGACCGCGCGGCGCTGCCCGGGCAGCTGCACTGGACGCTGCGGCCCACCTGGACCGGGCTGCGCGCGCAAGTGCGGGCGGACTGCTGCACGGCCTCTCCGATCGCGGCCCGCGTCGCGCTGCGCTGGGGCGGCGTGCATGTGGCCGTGGCCGACGGGCAGAGCCAGTGGCCGGCGGCCGTGCTGTCGGGGCTGGGCACCCCCTTCAATACCCTGCAGCCCCAGGGCCGCCTGGCGCTGCGCACGCAGGGCCTCGCGATGGACAGCGCCGCAGGGCGCGTCGTGATCGCCGGCCAGGCGCAGCTGGATGCGCTGGGCATGTCCTCGCGCCTGTCCACGCTGCGCCCGATGGGCAGCTATCGGCTCACACTGCAGGGCGGCGACGTGACCACGCTGTCGCTCGCGACGCTGGACGGCGCGCTGCGCCTCACCGGCAGCGGCCGCTGGATCGGCCAGCGCCTGCGCTTCGAGGGCGAGGCCACGGCCGCGCCGGAGCGCGAAGCCGTGCTCTCGAACCTTCTCAACATCATCGGACGGCGCACGGGCGCCCGTTCCCTCATCACCGTGGGTTGACCCTATGACTTCCTTGAATTCGCAGCGCCTGCGGTTTGCCCTCCATGCCATCGCCGCCGGCGCGATGCTCGTCGCTGCCGGCGGCCCGCTGAATGCCCAGACCGCCACCGGCGCGGCGCCGTCCAGCGTGCGCCCGGGCGAGCCCGTGACGCTGAACTTCGCCGGTGCCGACATCGAGGCGGTGGCTCGCACCATGGCCACGATCACCGGGCGCAACGTGGTGGTGGACCCGCGCGTGAAGGGCCAGCTCACGCTGGTCACGGAACGGGCGGTGCCGCCGGCCGCAGCCTTCCAGCAGTTCCTGGCCGCCCTGCGCCTGCAGGGCTTCACGGTGGTGGAATCCGCGGGCCTCTACAAGGTCGTTCCCGAAGCGGACGCCAAGCTGCAGTCGGGATCGGTGACGGTCACCCAGGGCGGCTCGGGCAGCGCGCCGGGCGGCGGGCAGATCGTCACGCAGATCTTCAAGCTCAATTTCGAGAATGCGGCCAACCTGGTGCCGGTACTGCGCCCGCTCATCAGTCCGAACAACACGATCAACGTGAACCCGGGCAACAACTCGCTGGTCATCACCGACTACGCCGACAACCTGCAGCGCATCGCGCGCATCGTCGCGGCGATGGATGTGTCCAACGCCAGCGACGTGGAAGTGATCCCGCTGCGCAACGCGGTGGCGAGCGAGCTCGCGCCGCTGGTGTCGCGCCTGGTGGAGGGCACGGGCAGCACGCCCGGCATGGCCGCCACCGCGACGGGCGCGGCCGGCGCCATCCCGGGGCAGAGCGACACGGCCTACCGCACCACGCTGCTGCCCGAGCCGCGCAGCAACTCGCTGATCGTGCGTGCCGCCAATCCCGCCCGCCTGGCGCTGGTGCGCACGCTGGTGGACAAGCTCGACCAGGCGCCGGTCGTGGGAAGCGCGGCGGCGTCGGGCAACATCCACGTGGTGTACCTGAAGAATGCGGACGCCACCAAGCTCGCGACCACGCTGCGGGCAGCGCTGGCGGCCTCCATGGGCAGCAACGCCGGCGGTGCCGTGTCCTCCTCCGGCCCGTCCTCTTCCAGCGGCGGTTCGGGCACCGGTTCCACCGGGCTCTCGGGCTCGGGGCTCATGCAGACCGGCAGCAGCGGGACGGGCGGCGGCATGGGCGGCAGCTCGAGCGCCGGTGGCCTGGGCAGCAGCGCCGGCAGCCTGAACAGCGCGAACAGCAACCAGCCGTCCACGGGCGGGCAGATCCAGGCCGACCCGTCCACCAACTCGCTCATCATCTCCGCGCCCGAGCCGCAGTTCCGGCAACTGCGCGCAGTGATCGACCAGCTCGACGGCCGGCGCGCGCAGGTGCTGGTGGAGAGCCTGATCGTCGAGGTGTCCGCCAACAAGGTCGCCGAATTCGGCATCCAGTGGCAGGGGGTGATGGGCAACTATGGCAATGGCACGATCGGCGTCATCGGCACCAATTCCTCGGCATCCACCACCGGCGGAAACGCCAACATCCTCAGCCTCGCACTGGCTGCTGCCAGCGGGAATGCCACGGGTATCGCCAGCAGTGCGTCCGGGCTGGGGAAAGGGCTCAACGTCGCCATTGCGCCGCGCATCAATGGCAACTATTACCTCGGAGCACTCGCGAACTTCCTCGAGAACACGGGGGACGCCAATGTCCTGTCCACTCCCAATTTGATGACGCTGGACAACGAGGAAGCACAGATCATCATCGGCAACAACGTGCCGTTCGTGACCGGCTCGTATGCCAACACCACGGGCAGCAGCACCGTGAACCCATTCACGACGGTGGAGCGCAAGGACGTGGGGTTGATGCTGCGTGTGCGCCCGCAAATCAGCGAGAACGGCACGGTGAAGCTCACGCTCTACCAGGAGGTGTCGCAGGTGGATTCGAGCACGCTGTCGCAAGCCAACGGCCCGACGACGAGCAAGCGCTCGATCGAATCCACGGTGCTGGTGAACGACGGCAACGTGATCGTACTGGGCGGATTGCTGGAAGACCGTTATTCCATGGGCCAGGACAAGGTGCCGCTGATGGGCGACTTGCCTGTCGTGGGTGGCCTTTTCCGCAACGAGAACCGCAGGCGCCAGAAAACCAACCTGATGGTCTTCCTGCGCCCGGTGGTGATCCGCGACACGGCCACGAGCGATGCCCTGATGATGGACCGATACGAAGCCATCCGCGCGCTGCAGCAGAACACCCAGCCGGCACCCAGCACGGTCATGCGCGCGGTATCCGGAGCCCCGGTGCTGCCGCCGCTCGCGCCTTCGCCCACACCGGCTCCCGCGGCCACGCCGCAGGGCGAGGCGCCCGCCGTGCGCAGCACCCCACCCGCGCCGCTGGTGCCGCTCATCCCGCCGGTCCCGGCGCCCGCGCAGGCGCCCGCACGCGCCCCGGCACCGGCCGACGCCGGGGCCTACAACCCGCAGTAACCGGACACTCCCGTCCTCCGACTTTCCCCGCCACGCCATGCGCCATCCGCTTCCCTATGCCTTCGCACGCAGTTCGCAACTGCTGCTGGAGGACGACGGCCATACCTGCGTGCTCTGGCACGGCCCCGCACCGGACGCCGGGGCATTGTCCGAGGTCATGCGCAAGCATGCCGTGCGGGAGCTGATGCCACTGGACGCGCATGCGATCGCGCAGCGCATCAGCGCGGCCTATTCGCAGGGGGAATCCAGCGCGGCCACGGTGGTGAGCGAGGTCGAATCCGACGCCGACCTCTCGCGCATGATGCAGGAGCTGCCGGCCGTGGAGGACCTGCTGGAATCGGCCGGAGACGCGCCCATCATCCGCATGCTCAACGCCCTGCTCACGCAGGCTGCGCGCGACGGCGCGAGCGACATCCACATCGAGCCCTACGAGCGGCATTCGAGCGTGCGCTTCCGCGTGGACGGCACGCTGCGCGAGGTGGTGCAGCCCAACCGCGCGCTGCATGCGGCGCTGATCTCCCGCCTGAAGATCATGGCGGACCTGGACATCTCCGAAAAGCGCCTGCCCCAGGACGGCCGCATCAGCCTGCGCCTGGGCACGCGGGCGATCGATGTGCGGGTGTCCACCCTGCCGAGCGCCCATGGCGAGCGGGCGGTGCTGCGCCTGCTGGACAAGAGCGAGAGCAAGCTGAGCCTGGAGGCCGTGGGCATGCAGGGCGACACGCTGCGGCGCTTCGACGGGCTGATCCACCAGCCGCACGGCATCGTGCTCGTGACCGGGCCCACGGGCTCGGGCAAGACCACCACGCTGTATGCGGCGCTGGGCCGGCTCGACGCCACCAGCAGCAACATCATGACGGTGGAGGACCCGATCGAGTACGAGCTGCCGGGCGTGGGCCAGACCCAGGTCAACAGCAAGATCGACCTCACCTTCGCCAAGGCGCTGCGCGCCATCCTGCGCCAGGATCCGGACGTGATCATGATCGGCGAAATCCGCGATTTCGAGACCGCGCAGATCGCCATCCAGGCCTCGCTGACGGGCCATCTGGTGCTGGCCACGCTGCACACCAACGATGCGGCCAGCGCCGTCACCCGCCTGACCGACATGGGCGTGGAGCCGTTCCTGCTCTCCAGCTCCCTGCTGGGCGTGCTGGCGCAGCGGCTGGTGCGCAAGCTCGACCCGACCGAGCCCAGCGGCTACCGGGGCCGTACGGGCGTGTTCGAGCTGCTGGTGGTGGACGACACGCTGCGCGCGCAGATCCACGGCCAGGCCGCGGAGGCGGAGCTGCGCGCCACCGCGATCGCGGGCGGCATGACGCTCATGCGCGAAGACGGCGAGCGGCTGGTGCGTGCCGGCATCACGAGCCCCGAGGAAGTGCTGCGCGTCACGCGGGAGTAGGCGCAGCCCATCGTCCGGAGCGCCCGACGCTCAGCGGCCGGCCGGCAGCAGCTCCAGCACCGTTTCCGGCGGCCGGCACAGGCGCGCGCCACGCGGCGTGACCACGATGGGCCGGTTCATCAACTCCGGATGGCGCGCCACGTGCGCGATCAGCGCTTCGTCGCCGATGGTCTCGTCGTCCAGGCCCAGCGCCTGCCAGGCGGGCTCCTTCGGGCGCAGCAGCGCGCGCACGGGGCCGCCCACTTGAGAAAACAGCGTGCGCAGCGCGGCCTCGTCCAGCGGCTCGGCGAGGTAGTCCACGATGCGCGGCTCGATACCGTGCTCCCGCAGCAGGGCGAGCGCACCGCGCGAATTGCTGCAGCGGGCGTTGTGGTAGATGGTGACGTCTGTATGGAGCGTGGCGGCGGTCATGCCGCGAGTCTAGGGCCCATGACGGCGCGCCGGGATGTCAGCGCGCACCGGACGCGCGGAGCGTGCGGCTCAGCAGGATGACCGGCACCAGCCCCACGGCCACCAGCGCGAGCGACGGCAGGGCCGCCTCGCCCAGGCGCTCGTCCCGCGCGAGCTGGTAGGCGACGACGGCCAGCGTGTCGCTGTTGAAGGGCCGCAGCACCATGGTGGCGGGCAGTTCCTTCATCACGTCCACGAACACCAGGAGCGCCGCCGCCGCGGTGGAGCGGCGCAGCAGCGGCCAGTGCACGCGCGCCAGCAGGCCCAGCCCTCCCGTGCCAAGCATGCGCGCGGAGTCGTCGAGGCTGGCGGGGATGCGCGCGTAGCCGCTCTGCACCGACTGCAGCGCCACCGCGCAGAAGCGCACGAGGTAGGCCCAGATGATGCCCACCGCCGTGGCGGTGACCAGTGCCGGCACGCGCCATTCCGGCACCGCGGCCTGGAGCCAGCCCACGGGCAGCAGCAGGCCGACGACGATCACCGCGCCCGGCACGGCATAGCCCACGCTGGCCAGTTGCACCACACCGCGCGTCAGGCGACCCGCGCGCCGCCGCACGGCGAAGGCGAGCGCCAGCGCCACGCCCACGGCCAGGACCGCGGTGATGGCGCCCAGGCGCACGCTGTGGCCGGCCCACTCCACGAACCGGCCCCAGGGCAGCACGGACCAGTCCGCAGCCAGCGGGCGCAGCATGAAGGCCACCGGCGCGAAGAAGCCCATCACCACCGGCAGCCCGCACACCAGCCAGGCGGCCACGCAGCGCCAGCCCGCGAGCCGCTGGGGCTGGGCCTCGGCGGAGCCCGCGCGGCCCACGCCGCTGGTGGCAAAGCGCATGCGCCGCTGTGCCCGCTGCTCCAGCTGCAGCAGCACGACCACCAGCACCAGCAGCAGGGTGGCGAGTTGCGCGGCCGCGAGGCGGTTGTCCATCGACAGCCAGGCCTTGTAGATGCCTGTCGTGAAGGTCTGGATGCCGAAGTAGCTCGCGACCCCGAAATCCGCCAGCGTCTCCATCAACGCCAGCGCCACGCCCGCCGCCACCGCGGGGCGTGCCAGCGGCAGGGCCACGGTGCGCACGCGGCGCGCGAGCGGCGCACCCAGCAGGCGAGCGGCTTCCATGAGGTGGGCGGCACGCTCGCCGAGCGCCGTGCGCGCCAGCAGATAGACATAGGGATAGAGCGAGAAGACGAACACCCACACCGCCCCGCCCAGGCTGCGCACCTCGGGCAGCAGCCGGCCCTCCAGGCCGTAGGTGGCGCGCAGCCAGACCTGCAGCGGGCCGCTGAACTGCAGGAAATCGGTGTACGCATACGCGGTCACGTAGGCGGGCATGGCCAGCGGAAGCAGCAGCAGCCACTCGAGCGTGCGCCGTCCGCGGAAGTCGAAAAGGGTCACTGCCGCCGCGGTGGCCGTTCCCACCAGCGCAGCGCCCGCCCCCACCGCGATCGCGAGCCAGACGGTGGTGGCGAAGTAGTCCGGCAGCACCGTGGCCGCCATCTCGCGCAGGATGGCGAGGGACTCGGCGCCGCCATGCCCCCACGGCAGCCAGGACGCGAACACGGCCAGCACCGGCAGGGTGAGGAAGCAGGCGAGCAGCAGCAGCGGAACGGCGCGCAGGGCGGGGAGGAAACGCAAGGCGGTGGGAGGAAAAACGAAAGCCGGGAAGGAAAAGGCCGCAACGGGCGGGGCTGCCCACGGCGGCCGGGCGGCACCGCCCTGGATGCAAATGCGAATTCTACGCATTGCCCCTTCTAGAATCCCCGCATGTTCCTCGAAGTCATCCAACTGGACGTGCGCTACCCCGGCCGCGCGCAGGCGGCCGTGCACGGCGCCACCCTGGGCCTGGCCGCTGGCGAGATCGGCGTGCTGATCGGTCCTTCGGGCTGCGGCAAGACCACGCTGCTGCGGGCGGTGGCCGGGCTGGAGCCCGTGGCGGCCGGCGAGATCCGCCTGGAGCGCGAGAGCGTGGGTTCGGCCGGCCGCAGCGTGCCGCCCGAGCAGCGCCGCATCGGCATGGTGTTCCAGGACTACGCCCTTTTCCCCCACCTGACCGTGGGCCGCAACGTGGCTTTCGGCATCCACCGCCTGCCGAAGGCGGAGCAGGCAGCCCGCGTGGACGAGGTGCTGCGCCTCGTGGGCCTCGAAGGCAGCGCGGCGCGCTATCCGCACGAGCTCTCCGGCGGGCAGCAGCAGCGGGTGGCGCTGGCCCGCGCGCTGGCACCCCGGCCCCGCCTCATGCTGCTGGACGAGCCGTTCTCGAACCTGGACGTGGACCTGCGCGAACGGCTCGCGCACGAGGTGCGCGGCATCCTCAAGGCGGCCGGCGCCACGGCGCTCTTCGTCACCCACGACCAGCTGGAAGCCTTCGCCATCGGCGACCGCATCGGCGTGATGGAAAGCGGCACGCTGCACCAGTGGGACGACGCTTATGCGCTCTACCACCGCCCGGCCACGCGCTTCGTGGCCGACTTCATCGGGCACGGCGTGTTCGCGCCCGCGACGCTGGAGCAGCGCGGCGACACCGTGGTGGCGCGCACGCCCCTGGGCGACCTGGAAGACCTGGCCGAATGCCCCCTGCCCTCCAGCTATCCGGGCGGCGCCTGCGACGTGCTCCTGCGCGCGGACGACGTGGTGCACGACGACGGCGCTCCGGTGCAGGCGCGCATCGTGCGCAAGTCCTTCAGGGGGTCGGAATTCCTCTACACCCTGCAGCTCGAGAGCGGGCTCACCGTGATGGCCCACGTGCCGAGCCACCATGACCATGCCGTGGGGGAATGGATCGGCATCCGGCCGCAGGTGGACCACGTGGTGGCGTTTCCGCGCGCTTGAGCGGGCGCGGGCAGCGCCGGAAGCGGCCTCACGACAGGAAGAAGGCGATGAACACCGGCGCGAGAATGGTGAGGACGAAGCCGCTGACCAGGGCCATCGGCACCGCATCCGGATGGCAGGCCTGTTTCACGATCGGCAGCGTGGAATCCAGCGCGGTGGCACCGGCACTGCCGATGCCCACCGCCGGGTGGTAGCGGCCCAGCATGTAGAGGGCGATGATCGCCAGCAATTCACGGAACAGGTCGATCATGAGCGCCATGGTCCCGTAGGTCTGGCCCAGGTGGTTGCCCACCATCACGCCGGACAGGGTGAACCAGCCGAACCCGCTGGACAGCGCCATGGAGGTTCTCATGGTTTCACCGGTGAGCAGGGAGGCGGCCATCGCACCGGCGAAGGACCCCACCACCACCAGCCCGGGCACCATCAACACCCGCCATGAGAACCACCGGGCACTGAGCTTCACCCGGGCCAGGTCGATCCCCACGAGGGCGATCAGCGCCATCAGGACGGCGGAACTGGAGGGCAGCGGAAACGCGCCGTCCATGAAGTTCGCATTGGCGAGAAAGAACAGGCTGCCGAGCACCACCATGGACAGTGCGAGGCAGCACTCCTTCAGCGGAGGCCAGATCGCCTGCATATGCGTTCCGCCGCTGCGTCCCTCCCGGGCCCCCGCGCCCCGCACCTTCGCCGCGAAGATCAGCGCGGCAGGCAGCAAAGTGGTCAGCACGGCGAAAACCGCTGCGGACCGGATCACCTGTCCGACCGACCGGGCGGAAAGGATGACCTCGCCGAACTCGGCGCCGATCAGGAAAAGCAGCAGCCATACGAGCGGCAATATGCACCGAACCAGCAGGGAGCCGATTTTCTCCGGCAGGAAACGGCCCACGGCGAAACCGCCGGCCAGCGCCATCACGATGGGAAGCAGGGACTGAAGGACATCCATGGCTTACAGGCTCTGCCTCATTCTGGAAAAGTCGATCAGAATAACACAGCGCTCTCCATCGCCCGAAATCCGCTCGTCCCGGCGTATCGGCGTCACATAATGGGAAACCCGGGGGTCGTGCACCACGAAGCTTTCCATGAAATGGGAGAGCTCGAAGCTCGCGATTATCTGTTTTTCTGCGACCTTCTCCAGAGGAAGACCCCTCGCTTCCACGGTACCGATGTAATTGACACCTCCGGCCGTGCTTTGTGTCCTTCGCACCAAGTGCGCGAATGTGAACGGCTCGCCGTCCTGGTGGAAGCAGTCCGGCGAACTGATGCCGAGATCCGATGCCGCGCCGGACCGGATTTTCACGAAGTGGACACCGAAATAGATGGGCGACCGGCGATCGATCTCCGACCAGAACGTGTGCGAGAAATCGTGCCGGACCAGATCGCAGAGGAAATCCGTCGATTTCACGCTGTCTCCGAGTGCATGGAAATACCGGATATCGGGGTGCTCGGGATTGTTGCCACCCTGGTCATAGCCCGATCGCGGCGTGCCGGAGTCGTCCTCGACCGGTGGAATCCAGTGGATGCCCACCTCTTGCGTCCACGGCAGGATGACGCCGTTCCCGTAGCGCCGGAATCGCTTCACTTCGGCAGGGGCATAGGGATCATGCTCGAGCTGCTCGAATTCCTGATGCAGAACCCTCAGCTCACGGGAATCGCATTCGATCTCCGGGACGAAATGGCAATAACCCAGTTCTTTCAGTTGACTTTTGATCATTGGATGCACGTTATTTTGATAAACGACGCAACCCGGATAACCGCCTCCAGTGAGGCGCTCCATTCGTTGCGCGCAATGCCCCATTCCGGATGGGCATGAAATTGTTCCGGAGGCTGCTATCGTTTATATTCCGCCGCCTGGAATGGGAGGGATTTTACGGAGGCAGCCCGTCCATGGAAATGGACAAAGAAAGCCCCGATCGTGCGAATCCCTAAATAAATTAGAAATTTTTATTCTTTGCCTAATTTTTTAAAATGGACAACATCGATCGGAATCTGCTGGTGGCACTGCACCAGAATGCCAAGACCACCGTCAAGGCGCTCAGCGAACGGGTGGGGTTGTCACAGCCCAGTTGCGCGGAACGGATCAAGCGGCTGGTCGAGCGCGGCGTGATAGAGAAATTCTCGATCCAGCTGTCGCACAAGGCCGTCGGTTTTCCCATCTCCGCCATCGTGCGGGTGCGCCCCTTTCCCGGCGAGGTCGCGCGGGTCGAGCAGGTGATCCACGATATCGGGGAGATCGTGCAGTGCGACAAGGTCACGGGAGAAGACGCGTTCTTCTGCCGCCTGCACCTGCGGAGCATCGAGGAACTGGACCACTGCCTGGGCAGGATCGCGCCCTACGCAAGCACGAGCACGTCCATCGTGCGGTCCATGCCGGTGGCCAACCGCCTGCCGCCCCTGGGCGGGCCCGCAGCGGGTACCTCCAGCCCGTCGCCGCGGTCCTGAGGCTGCGGAACGTTCAGGTCCGCCGCAGTGCGTCCACGGCCTGCCGGAGGTCTTCCGCCCACGCGCGCCGGTCGCGGCCCGCTGCGTGCCGGGGCGGACCGTAGTGCACGATGGCCACGAGGCCGTCGGTGCACAGCACACGCCAGAGCGAAGCCAACAGGGTGTCGTCGCCCACATAGAGGGCGGCCGCACTGGGCCGGCCCGTGGCGCGGTCGACGAAGCGCAGGCCCACGGGCTGCACCGGCGCGTCGGCCATCACGGCTGCCTGCAAAAGGTTCGCATGGAACGGCAGCAACTCGGTGCCGTCGCCCGTCGTCCCTTCGGGAAACACGCCCAGCACCTCGCGGCGCGCCAGCGCTTCCTGCATGAGGCGCACGATGCGCATGGCGTCGCGGCGCGTGTTGCGCTCGATGTAGAGGGTGCCCGCGGCCGTGGCGAGCCGGCCGATGACGGGCCAGCGCTCCACGTCCGATTTCGAGATGAAACGGCAGTGCCGGGCGGCGTGCATGACGGTGATGTCGAGCCAGGACAGGTGGTTGGCCACCAGGAGCACCGGCCCGGCCGCTGGCGGGGTGCCCCGTATCTCCAGGTCGATGCCGATGCGTGCGAGCAACTCGCGCGACCAGGCCTGCACGCGCGCATGCTGCTCGTCCGGCCCCATGCGGGGGAATCGCAGCAGCACCGTGGCCAGCCCCGCCAGGATGTGCGCGAGGAGCCGCATCAGGCGCGCCACCGCGCGCAGCGAGCGCATCAGGCGCGCTCGAACGCGACGATGCCGCCCACCAGCGTCCAGCGCACGCGGCCCGGCAGCTCGTAGCCCGAGAAAGGCGTATGCAGCCCCTGGCTGCGCAGCGCCCCGGGCTCCACGGTCCAGGCGGCCTGGGGATCGAACACGCAGAGGTCGGCCACGCCGCCCTCCACGAGCCGGCCGGCGCTGGCGGCGAAGGTGCCGAGTGCGGAACCCAGCACGCGGGCAGGCTCGGAAGTCACCCTGGCGAAGGCCTGGTCCAGCGGCACGCCGTGGTCGCGCGACCACTTGAGCGCGATGCTCGCCAGCAACTCCAGCCCCGTGGCGCCGGGCTCGGCTTCGGCGAAGGGCAGCGTCTTGGCGTCCTCGTCCACCGGCGTGTGGTCGGAGACCAGCGCATCGATGGTGCCGTCGGCGAGCGCGGCCAGCAGGGCGTCGCGGTCGCGCTGCTGGCGCAGCGGCGGCGACAGGCGGGCGCGGCTGTCGAAATACCCGATATCGGTGTCGGTGAGCAGCAACGAGTTGATGCTCACATCGCAGGTGACCTTCAGGCCCTCTGCCTTCGCCTGCCGCACGAGCTGCACGCCTGCCGCGCTGGAGAGGCGGCACAGGTGCACGCGCGCGCCGATGGGCTTGAGCAGTTCGAAGATGGTGTGCAGCGCGATGGTCTCGGCCGCCACGGGAATGCCCGAGAGGCCCAGGCGTGTCGCGAGCGGGCCGCTGGCGGCCACACCCTTGCCCAGGTGCAGCTCCTGCGGCCGCAGCCAGACCGTGTAGCCATAGGTGGCGGCGTACTGCAGCGCGCGCTGCAGCACCTGGGTGCTTGCGAGCGCCACGTCGGCCTGGCCGAATCCGACGCAGCCGGATTCGGTGAGCTCCGCCATCTCGGTCAGCACGTCGCCGGCCAGGCCCCGCGTGAGCGCGCCCAGGGGGAAGAGGCGCGCCCTGTGGAGCTTCTCGGCGCGGAACTTGAGCATCTCCACGAGGCCGGGCTCGTCGAGCACCGGATCGGTATCCGGCGGGCACACGAGGCTGGTGACGCCGCCGGCCACGGCCGCGGCCATCTCGGACTCCAGCATGCCCTCGTGCTCGTGCCCGGGCTCGCGCAGGCGGGCAGCGAGGTCCACCAGCCCCGGCAGCACGACGCAGCCCGTGGCGTCGATCGTGCGCGCCGGATGGAAGTCCTGTGGCGCGCGGCCGACCGCGATCACCCGCCCCGCGGCGACGGCCACGTCGACGGTCTTGTCGAACCCGCTCGCCGGATCGATCACCCGGCCGTTCTGGATCAGTATCTTCATCGTTTAAGCCTCATTCCCCGCCACGATGGACATCACGGCCATGCGCACGGCGATGCCGAAAGTCACCTGGGGCAGGATCACGGCCTGCGGCCCATCGACCACGGCGGAGTCGATCTCCACCCCGCGGTTGATCGGCCCGGGGTGCATGACGATGGCGTCGGGCTTGGCCAGGCGCAGCTTCTCGGGGGTAAGGCCGAAGCTCTTGAAATATTCCTGGCTGGAAGGCAGCAGCGCGCCGCTCATGCGCTCGTTCTGCAGGCGCAGCATGATGACCACGTCGGCGTCCCTGATGCCCTCTTCCAGCGTGTGGCACACGCGCACGCCCATGTGGGAGAGGTCCCCGGGCACCAGGGTGCGCGGGCCCACCACGCGCACCTCGGGGCAGCCCAGGGTGGTCAGGCCGTGGATGTCCGAGCGTGCCACGCGCGAATGCAGCACGTCGCCCACGATCGCCACCGTGAGGTTGGAGAAATCCTTCTTGTAGTGGCGGATGGTGTACATGTCGAGCAGCCCCTGCGTGGGGTGCGCATGCCGGCCGTCGCCCGCGTTGATGACGTGGACGTGGGGCGCCACGTGCTGCGCGATCAGGTAGGGCGCGCCCGACTCGCTGTGCCGCACCACGAACAGGTCCGCCGCCATCGCCGAGAGGTTGGCGATGGTGTCCAGCAGCGATTCGCCCTTGCTGGCGGACGAGCGCGCGATGTCGAGGTTGAGCACGTCGGCCGACAGGCGCTTGGCAGCGATCTCGAAGGTCGTGCGGGTGCGCGTGCTGTTCTCGAAGAACAGGTTGAACACGCTCTTGCCGCGCAGCAGCGGCACCTTCTTCACCTCGCGGTCGTTCACCGACACGAAGTTCGCCGCCGTATCGAGGATGTGCGTGACGATGCTGCGGGGCAGGCCTTCGATCGACAGCAGGTGGATCAACTCGCCGTTGCGGTTGAGCTGGGGGTTGCGCTTGGAGAGCACGGCGTCAGGCCTCCTGGACGTGGAAGTGGAAGGCGCCGCCGTCCGCACGGGCCAGCGCGAGGGACTGCGTGGCGGGAAGCGCCACGCGCGCCGCGGCGAACTCGGCCTGCACGGGCAGCTCCCGGCCGCCCCGGTCCACCAGCACGGCGAGGCGCACGCGCGCCGGGCGCCCGTAGTCGAACAGTTCGTTGAGCACCGCGCGGATGGTGCGGCCCGTGTAGAGCACGTCGTCCAGCAGCAGGATGTCGGCGCCGTTCACCTCGAAGCCCAGGCGGGTCTGGGCGCTGGCGGCCATGCCGCGCTGGGAGAAGTCGTCGCGGTGCAGCGCCGACGACAGCACGCCGGCCTCGCCCGGCAGGCCCAGGTCCTGCTGCAGGCGCTCGGCCAGCCAGGCGCCGCCGGACGCGATGCCGGCCAGATGCGTCTGCGGGGTGCGCAACGCGCGCACGCCGGACAGCAGTTCGCGGTAGAGCGCCTCGGCATCGAGGGTGAGGGCCCCGGGCGGGGCGGAAGTTGGCGTCGGAGTCATGGAAGTTGCCTCAAGAACTGCTCCAGGATGATGCAGGCCGATGCGGCATCGGCATCTTTCGCGCCGCCCGCATGGGCCTCGGTGGTGCTGTAGCGCTCGTCCACCTCGAACACCGGCAGGCCGAAGCGCCCGCGCAGCTGCCGGGCGAATTTCAGCGCGCGCGCGGTGTTCTCGTGCGCGGCACCGTCGGGGTGGTACGGCACGCCGACGACGAGCGCATCGGGCTGCCACTCGCGCAGCCGTTCGGCCACGGCGGCGAAGCGCGCATCCGCCCCTTCGGCGCGGATCGTGGCCTGCGGGCTGGCGGTGCGCAGCAGCCGCGAGCCCACCGCGACCCCGGTGCGCTTGGCGCCGAAATCGAAGGCCAGGAAGGATTGGAGATGCGCCGGAACGGCGGGGGATGCGGCGGCGGGAGCGGCAGGCAGGGGGTCCGGCATGGGACCGCTCATGCGTGGCCCGCCTCGGGCGAGAGCATCCAGGACTGCAGCCCCAGCAGGGCGAGGGCCCGGTCGTAGCGCTGGCCCACGGGCGTGTCGAAGATCACGGACAGGTCGGCCCCCACGGTGAGCCAGCTGTTCTCTGCCAGTTCCGACTCGAGCTGGCCTTCGCCCCACGAGGAATAGCCGAGGGTGACCAGCACGCGCCGCGGGCCGGCGCCGGTGGACAGGGCCTCGAGCACGTCCTTGCTCGTGGTCATCTCCAGCCCGCCGGGAATGGACATGGTGGAGGCGTAGGCGGACTCCTCCGCGCCCTCGCCTTCGCCCTGCGCGCCGCCGTCGCCCGCGGAGGGCTTGTCGCCTCCCGTGGAAGGGCCCATGGCCTCGTGCAGCACGAAACCGCGCTCCGTCTGGACCGGGCCGCCGCGGAACACCGGCTCGAGCGACAGGTCTTCGCGCCGCAGCGACAGGTCCACCTTGTCGAACAGGCCCTTGAGGCTGAGGTCGGACGGCTTGTTGATGATGAGCCCGAGCGCGCCGCGCTCGCTGTGCTCGCACAGGTACACGACGCTGCGGGCAAACGACTCGTCTTCCAGCCCCGGCATGGCGATCAGGAAGTGGTGCGTCAGGTTCATGGGCGCAGAATCGGCAGGCATCCCGCAATTTTAACGACGATCATGGAGCCCACTTTTTCCAAAGGCCTGGTCTGGTTCCGCCGCGACCTGCGCAGCGACGACCATGCCGCGCTCTACCACGCGCTGCGCCAGTGCAGCCAGGTGCATTGCGTCTTCGTTTTCGACACGGACATCCTGGATCCGCTGCCGCGGGCGGACCGGCGCGTGGAGTTCATCCGCGAATCGCTGGTGCAGCTCGACGCGTCCCTGCGCGCCCTCTCGGGCCACCGCCACGGCGGGCTGATCGTGCGCCACGGCGTGGCCGCGGAGGAGGTGCCCGCCCTGGCCGTGGGCCTGGGCGTGCAGGCCCTGTTCGCGAACCACGACGACGAACCGGCCGCCCTGGAGCGAGACGACCGTGTCCGCCACCGGCTGGGCGCAGGTGGTGTGCAAATGCTCACTTACAAGGACCACGCCGTCTTCGAGCGCGCGGAGGTCCTGACCCAGGGCGGCACACCGTACACCGTGTTCACGCCCTACAAGAATGCCTGGCTGCGCAAGGTGGACGCGTTCTACCTGAGCGCCTACCCCGTGGAGCGCCATGCGGGCCGGCTCGCGCCCCGCCCGGAAAGCGAGCGCGGCAGGGTGCCCACGCTGGCCGACATCGGCTTCGAGCCCGCGGGGCTGGACCGCCTGCCCCTGCCGCCGGGCATGGACGGCGCGCGCACGCTGCTGGACGATTTTCTGCAGCGGATCGACCAGTACGGCGAGGCACGCGACTTTCCGGCCGTGAAGGGGCCGAGCTACCTCAGCGTGCACCTGCGCTTCGGCACGCTGTCGCCGCGGCGGGCAGCGCGCGCCGCCCACGAGCGCATGCGCCAGGGCAGCACCGGCGCCGCCACGTGGCTCAGCGAGCTGATCTGGCGGGACTTCTACTTCCAGGTGCTGGCCCACCATCCACAGGTGGCCGGCGGCGCCAGCTTCAAGCCCGCCTACGACGCCATCGCCTGGGAGGACGGCACGCCAGCGCAGGAACGCTTCGCCGCCTGGTGCGAGGGACGCACGGGCTACCCGCTGGTGGACGCCGCCATGGCCCAGATCAACCAGACGGGCTACATGCACAACCGGCTGCGCATGGTCGTGGCCAGCTTCCTGGTGAAGGACCTGGGCGTGGACTGGCGCTGGGGGGAACGCTATTTCGCGGAAAAGCTCAACGATTTCGACCTGTCCGCCAACAACGGCGGGTGGCAGTGGGCCAGTTCCAGCGGCTGCGACGCGCAACCGTATTTCCGCATCTTCAACCCGGTGAGCCAGAGCCGGAAGTTCGACCCCAAGGGCCGCTTCATCCGCATCTACCTGCCGCAGCTGGCGGAGCTGCCCGACCGCTGGCTGCACGCCCCCTGGGAGGCCGGCCCGCTGGAACTGGAGGCCGCCGGGGTGCGGCTGGGTGAGAACTACCCGCACCCCATCGTGGACCACGACGAGGCGCGCCAGCGGACGCTGGCGCGCTATGCCGTGGTGAAGTCGGAGGCCGCGCCAGCCTGACCGGTGGGCCGGCGGCCGGGCGGCTCCACGTCAGCCGGCAGTGGCCTCCGCCGGCACGGCTTCCTCGCCGCCCTGCCCCGCCGCAGCAGCGGCCGCGGCACGGGCGTAGTGGTGCACCAGGCTCAGCAGTTCCTCGTCGGAATACGGCTTGCCCAGGTAGTGGTTGACCCCCAGTTCCGCGGCGTGCTCGCGGTGCTTCTGCGCGATGCGCGAGGTGATCATGATGATCGGCAGCTCGTGCAGTTCGCGGTCGGCGCGGATGTTGCGCGCGAGGTCGAAGCCGTCCATGCGCGGCATCTCGATGTCCGAGAGCACCACGGCCGGCCGCTCCTCCTGCAGGCGCTCCAGGGCCTGGAGCCCGTCGGCGGCGAGCGCCACGCGGTAGCCTTCGCGCTTGAGCAGGCGCTGCGTGACGCGGCGCACGGTGATGGAATCGTCCACCACCAGCACCAGCGGCACCTGGGCGACGGGCACGGTCAGTGCGCCACCGCCGCCCACGGCGCCGGCAGCCACTGCCGGCGCGGAGCCGGCCTCCAGGGAAGCGGGCACGGGCGCGGCCATCTGGCCCCGTACCTGCTCGCCGTACACCGTCGCGAGTGCCACGGGGTTGTAGATCAGCACGACGGCCCCGGAGGCCAGCACCGACATGCCGGCCAGGCCGGGCAGGCGCGAGAGCTGCGGGCCGAGGTTCTTGACCACCACTTCCTGGTTGCCCAGCACTTCGTCCACGTGCATGGCGATGCGCTGCGATGCGCTGCGCAGGATCACGACGGGCCGGGTGCGGCCCGACGTTTCCTGGCTGCTGGCCGAGGACTGGAGCAGCGCGCCCGCCCAGAAGAAGGGCAGCGCCTCGACGCCGTCCTCGAAGCTGCCGGTGCGGTAGGCCTCGTCCAGTTCACCCGCGCCGGTGCGGCGCACGATCTCCACGAGGTTGGCCGGGACACCCAGCGTGAGCGCGCCCGCGCGCAGCATGACCACCTGCGTCACGGCCGTCGTGAGCGGCAGCACCATGCGGAACGAGGTGCCCTGGCCCGCTTCGGTGGTGGTTTCCACGCGTCCGCCCAGGGCGTTCACCTCGGAGCGCACGACGTCCATGCCGATGCCGCGCCCGGACAGGCCGGTGACCTCGGCGGCCGTGGAGAAGCCGGGCATGAAGATCAGCTGGGCGGCTTCCGCGGGACCGACCACGGCATCCGGGGCGATCAGGCCCTGGCTGGCCGCCTTCGCGCGGATGCGTTCCAGGTCGAGGCCGGCGCCATCGTCGCGGAACTCCACGGACACGTCGTTGCCATCCTGCTTCAGGGCCACGGTGATGGAACCGGTCGCGGGCTTGCCCGCGGCCGTCCGTGCCTCCGGAGCCTCGATGCCGTGCGCCACGCAGTTGCGCAGCAGGTGCTCGAAGGCGGGCGTCATGCGGTCGAGCACGCCGCGGTCCATCTCGATGGAGCCGCCCGCGATGTCGAGCTTGATCTGCTTGCCCGTCTCCTTGGAAGCCTGCCGCACGACGGCGTAGAGGCGCTCGGAAATGCCCTCGAACTCCACCATGCGCGTGCGCAGCAGGTCGCGCTGCAGCTCGCGCGCCTGCCGCCCCTGGGCGATCAGGTCGTCTTCCGCGCCTTCCATGGTGCGCTGCAGGTTGCGCTGCACGGTGGCCACGTCGTTCACCGACTCGGCCATCATGCGGGTCAGTTCCTGCACGCGGGTGAAGCGGTCGAATTCCAGCGGGTCGAAGTCGGCCGACGAATCCTTCGACAGCGCCAGCCGCGACTGCATCTGCGTCTCGGCCTGCACCTCGATGTCGCGCAGTTGCTGGCGCAGGCGCTCCAGGTTGCCGGTGAGATCGGCCAGCGAATCCTTCATCTGCGCCATGCGGGCATCCAGGCGGGAGCGGGCGATCATCACCTCGCCCGCCTGGTTGACCAGGCGGTCCAGCAGCTGGGCGCGCACGCGCACCGACTGGCTCGAGACCGGCCGGGCCGCCGTGAGCTGGGACGCTCCGGGCAGGGCCACGGCGCGGCGCGGCGCGGGTGCCGGGACGGACTCCGCCACCGTGGCGTCGGGCGCGGCAGCCGGGCCTTCCGTCGCCAGCGGCTCCACGGCCACGGGCTGGGCCAGCCCCTGGGCACCGATGGAGCGCAGGGCATCGAAGCTCGCCTGCAGGCCGTCGAAGGACACCAGCAGCGGCTCGATCGCCTCGGCGCTCGGCGCTTCGGAATCCACCTGCTCCACGGCCGACTCCAGCCGGTGGGCCATTTCGCCCAGCCGCATCGCGCCAGCCAGGCGGGAGCTGCCCTTGAGCGTGTGCAGCGCGCGCAGCGCCTCGTTGCGGGCGCCCAGGTTCTCCGGGCGGGCCGCCCACTGGCGCAGTGCGGCGCCCAGCGCGGGCAGCAGCTCGATCGCCTCTTCCTCGAAGATCGGGAACAGGTCGGGATCGATCACGTCCAGCGCGTCGATGTCGTCGTCGATATCGGTGGTCACCGGCTCCAGCGCACGCCCGGCACCCTGGACCGCATCCTGCGCGGGCAGCGGCACCGACAGCGCGGGCGCCACATGGCCGCGCGGGGCGGGCTCTTCCGGTTCGGCCTTGGGCACGGGAGCGGCCTCGGCCGTGGCGTCGTCGTCCGCCGTGGCCTGGGTGGCCGGCTCGGCATCCGCAGCCTCGCCGGCCGGCAGCTCCCAGGGGGCGGGCACGATCTCGGACTCGAGGATCTCGCGCAGTTCTGCCAGGATCTGGGGATGGGGCTCCTTCAGGAACCCGGCGGCGAACTGGTGCAGCAGGCGGCGGATGTCCTCCGACGCAGCCATGAAGACGCGCGCCTGCTCCGGCGTGCCCTGCGGCTGCAGTTGCACGTGCTGCAGGGCATGCTCCAGCGCACGGGCCATGTCCGACAGCGCCTGGAAGCCCACGGTGGCGGAGCTGCCGGCCAGCGAGTGGGCCAGCGCCACGGCCGTGTCCGGCAGCGGCTCGTGCAGTTCCAGCGACCACTCCTGCAGGCAGGTCACGAGGCGGCGCGACCACTCGTCCGCTTCGTTGAGATAGACGTTGTAGAGGGGGATGCCGATCCGCAGGGTCTCGATGACCTTGACGGCTTCCTCCGGCGACTCGGCACCGAGCGCCTGCTCCGAGCCGGCTTCCGCCGAGGGCTCTTCCTCGGCAACGGACACGGCAGCCACCGCATCCTCGGCTTCGGCTTCCGGCAGCGCCGCGGCATCCGCCAGGGCAGGCTCCGGTTCCGCCGGCAACTCGGTGGCATCCGGCGCGTCGCCGGTCGCTTCGACAGCGGGCAAGGCGGCCTCTTCGGCGGCGCCTTCGTCCACGGCGGCATTTCCTGGCGCAGCGGCGGGCTCGCCCTCCAGCGACAGGTCGGGCCAGGCATCGGCCGGCAGTTCCGCCAGGGGCGCCAAGCCCTCGGACGACATGTCCTCGGACGGCATGCCGTCATCGGGAAGCAGTTCCGCTTCGGCCAGCAGATCGGCCAGCGGCGGCATGCCCGCCGCCTGCAGCGCCGCGTCGGGCGAGGAAGCATCCGGAATTGCAGGCAGCGGCGCATCGTCGTGCCCGGCGGGCAGTGCGGCTTCCGCCGGCTGGCCCGCGGCCCCCTCGGCCAGCGCCTCGGAGAATGCCGAGAAATCGATGTCTTCGGCCACTTCCGCCGAAGGTACTTCCGCCGGGACATCCCCGGATAGCGCCTCCGTGGCCGCGTCGGGCACCGGCGGCAGGGTTTCGGCGAAATCCAGCGGCGCCTTCAGCGGCACTTCGTCCGCCGCGGCCCCCTCGGAAGGAAAGTCCAGATCCAGGTCCAGGTCGAAAGCAGGGGCCACGTCGGTGGCAGCCCCGGAGGTTGCAGGCTCCGCCTCCGCATGGGCTGCCGCGTCCTGTCCCTCGATGTCCATGGCCAGATCGAAGACCGGCGCGTCGGTTGCCGGATGTTCGGCGATGTCCGCGGCGTCCGCTGCAGGAGCCCCGGAATGCGGCGCTGCTGTAGCCGCCACATCGTCGGACACTGCCTCCGCGGCCACGCCCGCAGCCACCGCGGCAGCGCCGGCCAGCGGCAGGTATTCGCCCCGCTCGCGCATGGCCTGCGCGGACTCCGCGAAGCCCCGGGGCTCCCAGCCCCCGGCCTGGCCTGCGGCGATGTCGTCCGCCCAGCGGCCGAAGGCGCGCAGTGCCTCGTCCGACAGCTGCAGCATCGGCGGCTGGATGGGCTTTTGCTCCGCGAGCCAGGCGTTGAGCACCTGCTCCATCGACCAGGCGGCCTCGCCGAATGCGTCCAGGCCCACCATCCGCGAACTGCCCTTGAGCGTGTGGAAGGCGCGCCGCAGCGTCGTCTGGGCGCTCAGGTCGGCCGGCGCGGCGCGCAGCCCTTCGACCGCCTCTAGGCCGTTGGCCACCACTTCGCGGGCCTCTTCCAGGAAGATGTCCAGCAGCTCGGCCTCGTCGTCCGCATCGTCTCCCGAGGCCACCGGAGCAGCCGGAGCCACGGCGGCAGGCGCGGGAGCCACGGGCGCCGCATGGGGCGCCCCGGGCGCGGCTGGCCCGGCGGCCGTGAGGGCATCCGCCGGGGCGGGCAGCTGCGCGGGCGCTGCGTCCAGTTCGTCCTCGATCGGCGGCTGCACCCGGTCCGGTATCTGCGGCAGCGGGGCGGGCAGCGGCGCGCGCGCCTCGATATGGGCATCCTGCTCCTCGGGCAGGTCGCCGGCGCGGGTGCGCGTGCGCCCCATCAGGATGCGCAATTCGCCCGCCGGCTCGTCGTAGATGAACAGCTTGCGCGCCATGGTGCGCTGGTAGCTGAGCATGTCGATGAGGAACCCCAGCGCGCCCAGGTTGCTGCCCAGCTTCTCGAAGACCGCCTGGCGCTCTTCCTCGGGGACGTCGCCGCGCAACAACCGTTCGACGGTGTCGCGCATGTGGACCACGGCCAGCGAGGCCTGGTCCAGGCCCAGCACGGACAGCACGCCGCGCATCTGCGCGAGACGGCCGGGCACGCTGCCGAGCACCGGCAGGTCGCCGGGGCTGCGGAAATACTGGTCCAGCGACTTCTCGACTTCGCCCAGGGTGGCGCGCAGTTCGTCCACCACGCTGCCCATGGTCTGGTGGTCGCTCACGCGGCGGTAGAGCTCCTCCATCCAGGGCTCCAGCGGCGCAGACTCACCACCCGCGGCGACGCTGTCCAGCCGCTCCGCGAGCCGGGTGGCGCGGTCGGCCATGTGGTCCTGGGCGGTTTCCAGTTCCTCGAAGGAGGCCTGGAGGTACAGCACGGCCGTGGCGACCTCCATGGCCAGCGCGGGCAGCGGCGGCTCGCCCGAGCGGGCCGTGGAATCCACCGCGCGCGACAGCGCACGGGACAGCGGCTCGCTGCCGGGCTGCAGCTTGGCCAGGGAATCGCAGACCAGGCTGAACTGGTCGGCCGCGGGCTTGAGCTTGTTGCGGTCGCCGCCGGCCAGGGCGGACCAGGTCTCGGTGGCCGCGGCGATGCGCTTGCGCGCCTGGGCCAGGAGCGCCGGATCGTAGAGCCCGAAACGCGGCGTGGAATAGTCCACCGGCCGGAAGCGCTCAAGGCCGAAGGCCTGGCGCACGGCATGCAGCACGGACGGGCCGGGCGGCGGCGCGGCGACATCGTCGGACGCGGGCCGTGCCTGCGCGCAGAAGAAGAGCAGGTCCTGCACCAGGCGGTCGGCGACCGTGGGCTCGCCGCGGGCCAGCGTGGCGTACTGCATGAGCACGCGCGAGGCCACGCGCTTGACGTACACGTCCGGCGTGATGCGCCCCTGCGCCAGGGCCTCGAAGAAGCCGGCGCAGATCTTCCAGAAGGCACGCGCCTGGCGGTCGGACTGCCCGGCCACGAAGCCCAGGCAGATGTCCTGCATCTCGCGCGCAGCGGCCAGGTCGCCGGAGCGCACGATGCGCAGCACGGCGGCGTCGAGCCGGCTGCGCGCCTCGGCACCGTATTCCAGGGGGGCGGCATCCACCACGAAGTCGGGCTCGCGGAACCGCCGCTCCACCGGCCAGAGGTCAGCGGGATGCACCCGTTCGGCGCCGGTCAGGGCCTGCGCGTCGCGGTATTGCGGGAACAGCGCCACCGGCGACACCTGCTTGCCCGCCAGCACGCTTTCCAGGTATTCCACCAGCGCGAAGCTCGCGCGCTCGATCACGGCGGCGGAATCCTGGCTGCAAAGGTCGGGCCGCTGCACGAATTTCTGCACGGCCGCCTCCATGGAGCGCAGCACGAGGGCCGGCGGCCCCATGCCCACCATCTCCAGCGCGCCGCTGGCCTGGTGCAGTTGCTGGCGCGCGATGCGCAGGGCTCCGGCGTCCAGCGAGGCGAGATCGGATCCGCGCGCGGCCTCGGCATCGCGCACGAAGCGGCGCATGGCCTTGACGGCGCCATCGAGCGACTTGCGCAACTCATCCAGCACCCAGGCCAGGGGCCCGAGATCCTGTTCTCCCTGGCTCCAATCCGCGGCCGGTGCGTTTGCGGCGTCAATAGGTGACATGAATTCGTCCCCGGCTCCGCGAGCCGTTTCGTTGATGCTAGCTGGCTGCAGGCCGGCCCGTCAGGCGATCTTGAAACGCGCCACGGACTGGCGGAGCTCCTCGGCCATGTGCGACAGCTCACGCACCTGCTGTGCCGTGGTGCGCGTGCCTTCGCCGGTCTGTTCGGTCACCGCGAAGATGTGCTGGATGTTGTCGGCCACGCCGTTGGCCAGTTCGGCCTCGCGGGAGGCGGACGAGGAAATCTGCTCGATCAGCTCGGCGAGGCGCCGCGACACGCGGTCGATCTCGGTCAGGGCCGTGCCGGCGGAGTCGGACAGGCGCGCACCTTCCACCACACCCTGCGTGGAGCGCTCCATGGCGGCCACCGCATCCTGCGTGTCGGTCTGAATGGCCTTCACCAGCGCCGAGATCTGGCGCGTGGCGTCGGCGGAGCGTTCGGCCAGGCGCTGCACTTCTTCCGCCACGACGGAGAAGCCGCGGCCCGCTTCGCCGGCCGACGCGGCCTGGATGGCGGCGTTCAGGGCCAGCACGTTCGTCTGCTCGGTAATGTCGGAAATCAGTTCGGTGATTTCACCGATCTCCTGCGACGATTCGCCCAGCCGCTTGATCCGCTTGGAGGTGTCCTGGATCTGGTCGCGGATGGAGTTCATGCCGCCGATGGCGTTCTGCACGGCCTGCAGGCCGGAGTCCGCGGCCTGGAGGGACTGGCGCGCCACCGCGGCCGATTCCTGCGCCTGCGCGGACACCTCGTTGATTCGGGTCGCCATGTCGAGCACCGAGCGGCCGGTTTCGCGGATCTCGCGCAGCTGTTCGGTGGAGGCCGCCAGCAGTTCGGTGGACGTGCTGTCCACCTGCGCCGTCGTCTGGGCCACGCGGGTGGCCGTGTTCTGCACGCTGCCCACCAGCTGGCGAAGTTCTTCCACCGTGTAGTTCACCGAGTCGGCGATGGCGCCCGTGATGTCTTCCGTCACGGTGGCTTCCTGTGTCAGGTCGCCCTCGGCGACGGACTGCAGTTCGTTCATGAGACGCAGAATGGCGGCCTGGTTGGCGTCGTTGACGCGCTTGGCCTCCTGCTCCTGGCGGCGGGCGTCGCGCTGCTGCATTTCGGCAGCGGCCTGGCGGGTGCGGCTGTCCATCAGCTGGACGCGGGAGATGCCCACGCCGCACAGCAGCACGAACAGGCCGGCGGCCACCAGGGCGGCCAGTTGCCCGGCGCCCAGGCCGGTCTGCTCGGAGAGCTTGGTCTGCAGGCCTTCCAGCTGGCGGCGCAGCGGTTCGCTGTCGGCAATGATGGCGGACTGCGCCTCGCGGGCGGACACCAGGCCCTGCAGGTTGCCGAGGATGGCGCCGGCCTGGGTACGGGTCTGGTCGTACACCTTGATCAGGCTCTCGAGCTGCTCGCGCGTCTGCGGATCGCGCGTGGCGGACAGGCGCATCTCGCTGCTGCCGTCGAGCATGCCCTGGGCGATCTCGCGGAAGGAGTTCAGGTCCTTGCCCAGCAGGAACACGGCCTCGGGGCTCACGCCCTCGGTGGTCTGGAACTCGTTGGCGGACTTGCCGATGCGCTGGGTCAGCATCACGAGCTGGCCGGCCGCGGAGATGTCCGTGGAGGGGGCGTTCTGCTGCAGCTTGAGCGAGGAGATCGTCTCGGCGATCTCCAGCAGGTCGGACGACTGGCGGTTGATGGTGCGCAGCGCATCGCCCACCTGCGTGAGGATCTTCTGCTGCCCCATCACGACGCCGGCATTGCGCTCCGCGCGCTCCATCAGCGGCGTGATGGCTTCCAGGTCGGGCTTGAACGGCTCGCCCAGGGCCTGCACGCGCAGGTCATCGTCGCCGGACGACAGCGCGCGCACGTTGCGCACCAGCACGCCCGAGCTGTCCACCACGTCGGGGAAGGCCTGCGGGCTGCCGACCAGCGCCTGCGAGACCGATTTCGCCAGCCGCTGGGACTGCATCAGGGCCTGGCCGGTGGCGGCGAGCTGCTGGGCGGAACGGTCCGCCTGCTTCAGCACCCAGCCGGCGATCAGCGCCAGCACCACCACGCCCACGGCCAGCAGCGCCAGCAGCCGGCGCTGGTGCTCCGCCGCCGTCGCGCGGCCGAGCAGGGGCAGCGAGATCAGGTCCTCGTCGGCGACCTCGCCCTCCGGCGACGGCGGAAGGGCCGAAGGCTCCCCCTGCACGCTCTGCATGCCGTCCGACTGGTAGGAGGCGGCCGCGAGCGAGTCCTGGCCGGCAGAGGCATCTCCCGCGGTCTTGCGGGGGAAGAGTTTTGCAAACGGATTCACGACGGACATGATGGTTCGGCCTTCAGAGAGGGAGTGCGCTCAAGCGCTGATGCTGAGGAATGCGGGGTGTTGGGAGAGCGCCTGCAGGTTCAGCTCCTGCCACGGGGTCCCCTCGGCATCCAGGTAGGTGGTGCCGAAGTACGGGGGTGCGTCGGCACCCGGGGGCGAGGAGTCCACGAAGGCATCGGTGCCGCGCAGGCCCGAGAGGCGATCGACCAGCAGCGCCGCGTTCACATCCAACGCGGCGTTCAGCACGAGCAGGCTGGCCTCGCCGAGCGCCTGCTCGGTGCGGGCGGTGGGCTGCCCCAGCAGGCCGGCCAGGTCCACCACGCCGATCAGCGATCCGCGCAGGTTGGCGACACCGAGGAACCAGCCCTGGGTGTACGGGACGGGCTGCACGCCCGTCCAGGGGAAGATCTCTCCGGACTGGCCCAGGGGAAGCAGGAAACGGCGGCCGGCCGACTCCACGGCCAGCCAGGAGGACACGGACGAGCCCTCGACCCGGGCGGCCTGCAATCGGGCCGCCAGCCGGGTCTGGAGTTCTCGGAGCGCTTCGCGATTGGCCATGGACGGGCGGCCGGGATCAGTTCAGCGCGTCGATCTTGGCCTGCAGCTCCGCAGGATCCACCGGCTTGGTGATGTAACCGCGCGCACCCTGGCGCATGCCCCACACCCGGTCGGTCTCCTGGTTCTTGCTCGTGCACATGATGATGGGCACGTCGGCGTACTGGGGATCGCGGCTGATGGCGCGCGTGAGCTGGAAGCCGTTCTGGCCGGGCATGACCACGTCCATCAGGATGAGGTCGGGCTTTTCCTCGGCCAGGCGGCGGAAGGCCTCGTCGGCGTTCTCGGCGGTGCGCACCTGCATGCCCTTTTTCTGCAGCAGGTCGGTCAGGAACATCAGCTCGGTCTTCGAGTCGTCAACAACCAGAACTTTCTGGATGGGCATTACATCGCTCCTTGTTGGGCATTACCGAACTGCTGAACGGCTTTCAGCAGCTGGTCTTTGGTAAATGGTTTGGTGAGATATTCCTGGCAGCCCACCATGCGGCCGCGCGCCTTGTCGAATACGCCGTCTTTTGACGAGAGCATGACAACGGGCGTGTCCGCGAAACGCGCATTGCGCTTGATGATGGCGCAGGTCTGGTAGCCGTCGAGTTTCGGCATCAGGATGTCGCAGAAAATCAACTGGGGTTGATAATCGTTGACCTTTGCCAGGGCGTCGAAACCGTCGTCCGCCAGCAGGACCTCGTGGCCTCCCTGCTTGAGAAAGATCTCGGCACTCCGGCGGATGGTGTTGCTGTCGTCCACGACAAGCACCTTGAAGGTTGCGCCACTGGTCTGGGTCAATTTCGTCACCGCTGATGATGGTAAAAAACGACGCTTTTTGCCGGAGGCACGCTCAGATCTGGACCATTTCGAAGTCTTCCTTGCGTGCTCCGCATTCAGGACAGGTCCAATTCATGGGCACATCCTCCCAGCGGGTCTGGGGCGCTATTCCGTGCTCGGGCGAACCTGCGGCTTCGTCATATATCCAGCCGCAAATCAGGCACATCCAGGTTTTAGGGTCCGTCACAGCTTAAGGGGCCTTCACATAGAATGCAACGATTGTATCTAGACATCACCGCGGGACGCAGCTTCCGTGCCAACCGTTACGCTGGTGCGGCGCAATGACCACAGATTCCCCCTCCAAGCTCCCCTCCCTCCCCTCCTCCGGCGCCGCCGACGACGACGGCGGGGTCCCCATCTGCGTGATGGCCTTCAACGCCAGCGACCCCAGCGGCGCGGGAGGCCTGACGGGCGACATCGCCACCATCGCCTCCGTGGGCGGGCATCCGGTGGCCGTCGTGACCGGCGCGTACGTGCGCGACACCGCGCAGGTGTTCGACCACTACGCCCTGGACGACGAGGCCGTGGCCGAGCAGGCCCGCAGCGTGCTCGAGGACCTGACCGTGCAGGCGATCAAGGTCGGCTTCGTCGGCAGCCCCGAGAACCTCAGCGCCATCGCCTCCATCGCGTCCGACTACGACGACGTGCCGGTGATCGCGTACATGCCCAACCTGTCGTGGTGGCGCGACGACCTCATCGACCAGTACCTCGACGCCTTCCAGGAACTGCTGCTGCCCCAGACCTCCGTGCTGGTGGGCAACTACAGCACGCTCTCGCGCTGGCTGCTGCCGGACTGGTCCAGCGACCGCAAGCCCTCCGCACGCGACCTGGCCATGGCCGCCTCCGAACTCGGGGTGCCCTACCTGCTGGTCACCGGCATTCCCGCGCCCGAGCAGCACGTCGAGAACGTGCTCACCTCGGCGCAGACCGTGCTCGGCACCACGCGCTTCGAGCTGTTCGACGCCACCTTCACCGGCGCCGGCGACACGCTGTCGGCGGCGCTCGCCGCGCTCGTGGCCAGCGGCAACGACCTCGCCGAAGCGGCCAGCGAAGCGCTCACCTACCTCGACCGCTGCCTGGACGCCGGCTTCCGGCCGGGCATGGGCCACATCCTGCCCGACCGGATGTTCTGGGCCCAGCCGGACGACGATGACGACGACGAAGACCCCGACGACGGCTCCGGGACCGATCCCACGTCCACCGACGGCTTCGTGATGCCTCCCCATGACACCCAGCACTGACCTCAACCTCCCCCTCTTCGAACGCGCCAAGGCGCTCATTCCCGGCGGCGTCAACTCGCCCGTGCGCGCCTTCCGCGCAGTGGGGGGCACGCCCCGCTTCGTGCAGCGAGCCCGGGGCGCCTACTTCTGGGACGCCAACGGCCAGCGCTTCATCGACTACATCGGCTCCTGGGGCCCCATGATCCTGGGCCACGGCCATCCGGCCGTGCTGGACGCGGTGCAGAAGGCCGCGCTCGACGGCTTCAGCTTCGGCGCGCCCACCGAGCGCGAGGTCGAACTGGCCGAGGAGATACTCCGCCACGTGCCGTCCATGGAGATGATCCGCCTGGTCAGCTCCGGCACCGAGGCCGGCATGAGCGCCATCCGCCTCGCGCGCGGCGCCACGGGCCGCAGCAAGATCATCAAGTTCAACGGTTGCTACCACGGCCATGCCGACGCGCTGCTGGTCAAGGCCGGCTCGGGCCTGGCCACCTTCGGCCACGCCACCAGCGCCGGGGTGCCGGCCGAGGTGGTGCAGCACACGCTGGTGCTCGAGTACAACGACATCGCCCAGCTCGAGGAGGCCTTCGCGCTGCACGGCAGCGAGATCGCCGGGCTCATGATCGAGCCCATCGCCGGCAACATGAATTTCGTGCGCGCCAGCGTGCCCTTCATGCAGCGCTGCCGCGAGCTCTGCACGCAGCACGGCGCGCTGCTGGTGTTCGACGAGGTGATGACCGGCTTCCGCGTGGCGCTCGGCAGCGCGCAGAGCATCTATGCCCGCGACATCCCGGGCTTCAGGCCCGACATCACGGTGCTCGGCAAGGTGATCGGCGGCGGCATGCCGCTCGCGGCCTTCGGCGGACCGCGCGCGATCATGGAGCAGCTGGCCCCGCTCGGGCCGGTGTACCAGGCCGGCACGCTTTCGGGCAACCCGGTGGCCACCGCCTGCGGCCTCGCCACGCTGCGCGAGATCGCCCGCCCCGGCTTCTACGAAGCGCTGGGCGAACGCACCCGTGCCCTGGTCGGCGGGCTGGCCGACGCCGCGCGCGCGGAAGGCCTGCCCTTCAGCGCGGACAGCGAAGGCGGCATGTTCGGATTCTTCCTGCTGCCCGAGCTGCCCCGGAACTACCCGACGGTGATGACCACGGACGGCGCGCGGTTCAACGCGCTCTTCCACGGGCTGCTGGACCGCGGCGTGTACATCGCGCCCGCGCTCTACGAGGCCGGCTTCGTGAGCAGCGCCCACAGCGCGCAGGACATCGACGACACCATCGCCGCGGCGCGCGAGGTGTTCCGCCTGGTCTCCGCAGGCTGACCCCGGTCGCTGCCGAAGCCCGCCCGGGTGGCGCTTCGGCAACACGGCCGCCGCTTCGCGTGGCGGCAGCGGCGTGCCGGTTCCGGAGCGCAGAGTGGATGCGACGCCATGCATCGGGCATGGCGAACAGGCGCTTCGGCGGCGCATTTCCGCGAGCATCCATGAACCCCATCGCCTTTCTTTCGTCCTCCCTGACCGCACGGCATGCCGCGGCATCGGACCAGGCCGCATCTGCCGCCCGGCACCAGGGCAGCCAGGCGCTGCAGCAATCCCTCGCCACCCTGCTCGAAGGCCTCCTGAAGCGCATGCGCGGCGGAGCCGCACCGTCGTCCCGCTCCCGCGGCAGCGCCGCGGGGCATGGCGCCGAAGCGGCGCATCCGGCCTCGCACACCACGCAACGGGCCGCGGCGCACACCGATGCCAACCGCGCCGGCACGGCCCATGCCGCGAAGCCGCCCGCGAACATGCAGGTCGGCGCGCCGACGGGCACGGTGGAGGTGAACCGACCCATCGTCGTGAAGGCCGGCCAGACCTTCGACGGCCAGGGGCGACTCTTCAGCGCCGGGCCAGGGCTGAACGGCGGCGGCACGGCGGAGACGCACCTGCCGGTCTTCATCCTGGAGCCGGGCGCGTCCGTGAAGAACCTGCAGTTCAAGGGCGGCGACGGCATCCACCTGCTGGGCGACGCCAGGCTCGACAACGTGCACGGCCTGCAGACGGACGACGACTTCGTCACCGTGGACGGCGCGGAGAACCGGGCCGTGGATGCGCAGCGCGCCGGCTATTCCGCCAAGAGCATCCCTCCGGGGCCGGCCCGGGTGGAAATCACGAACTCGTCATTCCAGAACAGCCACGACAAGGCGATCCAGATCAACGGCGACGTGGACCTGAAGCTGCGCGGCATCTATGCGAACCAGATCGGGCAGCTGGCCGTCACGCGCGGCGGCTACCCGATCACCGCGCATGTGGACATCGCAGACTCCACCGCGCAGAACCTGAAATCCTTCCTCTTCCGCTTCGACTCCCGGCAATCCACCGTGCACATCGCCAACACCGACGTGGACGGGGGCCGCACGCCGGTGAACGTGATGGCGGGCAACCCCGCCAACGTGCAGGGCACGCACAGCGTGCGCCAGTCGATCCAGACGGCCTGACTCTGGACCGCCTGGCATCTGCGCGGCCGGGCGCCGCGGCGACGGGCCGTTAGAGCGGCCAACACGACCCAGCGAAGCGGTTCTGGCCAGGCGCCGTATCGCAGGCAGTACGAGTAGTACGACAAGATGCGGCAACGACGCCAGAAGGGTCGTGTTAGCCGCTCTTAGTGGCGGAAGTGGCGCACGCCGCTGAACACCATGGCCACGCCGCGCTCGTCGGCCGCGTCGATCACTTCCTGGTCGCGCATGGAGCCGCCGGGCTGGATCACGCAGGTCGCGCCGGCGTCCACCACCACGTCCAGGCCGTCGCGGAACGGGAAGAAGGCGTCGCTCGCCACCACCGTGCCCTGCAGCGACAGCTTCGCGTGCTCGGCCTTGATGCTGGCGATGCGCGCGGAGTCGAGGCGGCTCATCTGGCCGGCGCCCACGCCCATGGTCATGCCGCCCTTGCAGAACACGATGGCGTTGCTCTTGACGTACTTGGCAACCTTCCAGGCGAACAGCAGGTCTTCCATCTCCTCGAGGGTGGGCTGCTTCTTCGTGACCACCTTCAGGTCCATCAGCGACAGCTCGTGGTTGTCGGCCGTCTGCAGCAGCATGCCGGAGCCGATGCGCTTGGCGTCCATGGCGTTGCGGCCGCGGCTCCAGGCCGTCGTGCCCTTGTGCTCCGGCAGCGCGATCTTCAGCAGGCGCACATTGGTCTTGGGCTTGAAGATCTCCAGCGCCTCGGGCGTGAACTCGGGCGCCATCAGCACCTCGACGAACTGCTTCACGACCAGTTGCGCAGCGGCTCCGTCCACCGGGCGGTTGAAGGCGATGATGCCGCCGAAGGCGCTGGTGGGATCGGTCTGGAAGGCCTTGCCGTAGGCATCGGCGGCGTCCAGGCCCACGGCCACGCCGCAGGGGTTGGCGTGCTTGACGATCACGCAGGCCGCGGCGTCGAAGCTCTTGACGCATTCCCACGCGGCATCGGCGTCGGCGATGTTGTTGTAGCTGAGTTCCTTGCCCTGCAGCTGCTCGCCCGTGACGATGGAGCCGGGCGCGGGATACAGGTCGCGGTAGAGGGCCGCCTGCTGGTGGCTGTTTTCGCCGTAGCGCAGGTCCTGCACCTTGACGAACTGGCCGTTGCTCTGGCCCGGGAAGGGGTTGCGCTCGGGCACATAGGCCTCGGACAGCTTCTCGGCCTCGAACGTGACGGAGGAGAGGTAGTCGCTGATCGCGCCGTCGTACTGGGCGATGCGGTTGAACGCGGCCACCGACAGCGCGAAGCGCAGTTGGTCGGACAGCCTGCCCGCGGCCTTCAGCTCGCCCAGCACGGCGTCGTACTGGTCGGCCGAGGTGACCACGCCCACGTCTTTCCAGTTCTTGGCGGCGCTGCGCACCATGGCGGGACCGCCGATGTCGATGTTCTCGATGGCGTCGGCCAGCGTGCAGCCGGCCTTGGCCACCGTGGCCTCGAAGGGGTAGAGGTTCACCACCAGCAGGTCGATGGTGTCGATGCCGTGCTCCTTCAGCGCGGCCATGTGTTCCGGCAGCTCGCGGCGTGCCAGCAGGCCGCCGTGCACCTTGGGGTGCAGCGTCTTCACGCGGCCGTCGAGCATCTCGGGGAACTGCGTCACCTCGGCCACTTCCGTGACGGGCAGGCCCTGCTCGGCCAGCAGCTTGGCGGTGCCGCCGGTGGACAGCAGGCGGATGCCCAGGGCGTGCAGCGCCCGGGCGAATTCGACGATGCCGGTCTTGTCGGAGACGGAGAGAAGTGCGTTCATGGTGGTGGGGAGGTTGTGGATTCGGTCGGTCAGAGCAGCTTGTGCTCCACGAGCTTCTTGCGCAGGGTGTTGCGGTTCAGCCCCAGCCATTCGGCGGCGCGGGACTGGTTGTTGTCGGCGTGGTTCATCACCACCTCCAGCAGCGGCTTCTCGACCAGGCGCACGAGCATGTCGTACATGCCGTCGGGGGTCTCGCCCCCGAGGTCGCGGAAATATCCCTGCAGGCTCTCGCGGACGCAGTCTTCGATGTTCTTGTTGCTCATGCGGGCAGTCCTTGTGGTTCCTGCGTGTCGTCGGTATCCGCGCCGGCCCCCTCGGGCGCCGCCGCGGGGAGGCGGTCCATGTGCCGGCCCAGCTCCTCGAAGAACAGCGCGACGGCCTCCCACTGGGCGGCGCAGTCGTCGATGGTGTTGATGTGCTGCCGGAACGCCTCGCCGCCGGGCAGCGCGCGCACGTACCAGGCGATGTGCTTGCGCGCGCTGCGCACGCCCGTGGCTTCGCCGTAGAGCGCGTAGTGGTCCTGCAGGTGGTCCAGCAGCAGGCGCCGCACCTCGGCCACCAGCGGCGGCGCCAGGTGCTCGCCCGTGGCGAGGTAGTGGCCGATCTCGCGGAAGATCCAGGGCCGGCCCTGGGCCGCGCGGCCGATCATGATCGCGTCGGCGCCCGTGGCGGCCAGCACCGCCTTCGCCTTTTCGGGCGAGTCGATGTCGCCGTTGGCCACCACCGGCACGCGCACGGCGGCCTTCACGGCGGCGATGGTGTCGTACTCGGCATGGCCCTTGTAGCCCTGCTCGCGGGTGCGGCCATGCACCGTCAGCATCCGGATGCCCACGTCCTCGAACGCGCGCGCGAGCTGTACCGCGTTCCTGTGCTGCTGGCACCAGCCGGTGCGCATCTTGAGCGTGACGGGCACGTTGCGCGGCGCGCAGGCCTCGACCACGGCCTGCGCGATCTCCACGGCCAGCGCCTCGTTCTGCATCAGGGCCGAGCCCGCCCACTTGTTGCAGACCTTCTTGGCGGGGCAGCCCATGTTGATGTCGATGATCTCGGCGCCCCGGTCGATGTTGTAGAGCGCAGCCTCGGACATCATGGCCGCGTCGGTGCCGGCGATCTGCACGGCGATCGGGCCGGGCTCGCCCTCGTGATTGGCGCGGCGCGAGGTCTTCAGGCTGTTCCACAGGTCCTTGCGCGAGGTCACCATCTCGCTCACGGCATAGCCCGCGCCCAGGACCTTGCAGAGCTGGCGGAACGGCCGGTCCGTCACCCCCGCCATGGGGGCGACGAACAGGCGGTTCGCCAGGGGAATGTGGCCGATCTGCATGGCGCGCGGGAGTGCTGAAAAAACAGGCGGGAGAAAAAAGAGGCGGGATTGTACCTGCTTAAATTTTCAGCAAATGAAAAGCAGGGGACGCGGACCCGGGCATTGCCCGGCGCGCTCAGAAATAGCCGTGCGCCGGGACCTGCGGCTCGCCGGCCTCGGTCGGGGCGAAGGCCCCCACGGGCTCCTGCACCACCACCTGGTTGCGCCCGCCCTGCTTGGCCAGGTACATGGCGGTGTCGGCGCGCGAGAAGAACTCCAGCACGGATTCGCCCAGCACGTACTGCGTGACGCCGACCGAGACCGTGACGCGCCCGCGCAACGGCTCCTTCCAGTCGTGCGACTCCACCTGCGAGCGGATGCGCTCGCAGGTATTGAGCGCGGGCAGCAGGGGCGTGGCCGGGAAGATCAGCAGGAACTCCTCGCCGCCGTAGCGGCCGAAGAAATCGTCGCCGCGCACGATCTGCTGGGCCAGCTGCGAGAAGGTGCGCAGCACCTCGTCGCCGCTCAGATGGCCCATCTCATCGTTGATGCGCTTGAAATGGTCCAGGTCCACCACCGCCAGGCACAGCGGGATGCCGCTCTCGTCGGCCAGCTGCTTCTGCTCTTCCAGCGCGGCGAGGATCGAGCGGCGGTTCAGGCAGCCGAGCGCATCCAGGCGCGCGCTCTCCGCGATGGACTTCATCTCGCTGCTGGTCTTCTGCAGCAGCCGGTGCAGCAGCCGCACGCGGCCCATCAGCAGCACATAGGCCGGCAGGGCCAGCGCGAGCGCCACGAAATGCAGGGCCTCCAGGCGCAGCAGTACGCCGTCGGCGCGCTCGGCGTAGTGCAGCCCCATCACCAGGGCATAGCCGGCCAGAATGCCGCCGCACAGCAGCAGGGCCGTGCGGCGCGACAGCGTCAGCAGCCCGTACGACATGGCGACGAACAGGAACGGCGCCAGCGCGATCTGCGTGACGGGCTCCAGGTAGAAGACGAGCAGCAGGGTAGCCGCGGATGCCACCACGATGGGCAGGCGCAACTGCCGGTCGCGCATCCGCCCCGGCTCCGGCGCCTCGCCCGGGTGGCCGAAACGCATGTAGGCCGTGCCCAGCGCGATGCCGCAGGCGATCAGCGCAGCCACCATCAGCACCAGGGGCCCGGACACCATGCCCAGCGCATAGAACGCCAGCGTGCACACCAGGTAGAGCCCGCACAGGAACACGGGCACCATCCGGCGGTAGGGCCGGCCCAGCCGGCGCTCGAGGATGCGCGCGGCCTGCAGGTCCGAGCCGCGGAACTGCGCGGATTCGTCGAATTCGGAAAAGGCCTCGCTCGGAGAGAACGCCTCCGTATTGGAAAAACGCTCCGGGCCGCGCGTTTGCAGCGATCCCCACAATTTGGCAAGACCCATAGCGACGGATGCCCTCTCCATGCCGCCAGGGAACCGCCTGGCGCTTGAACTGCTTGAAAGACGTTACGGCGGCGCACATCGCCTTACCGAATGTTACATGGTGACGGGCTGTGCAGGTAGAGCAGTTACGCTCCATGTGGGGGCGCAGCTTATCAAATCTTCCAAACGGCCTGCCCCGCCGCCTGCACGCAGGCTATGGCATGGGACGGCCCGCCACAGCGCGACGGCGTGCCGGGCTACAGCGCCGGCCCGCCAGCGCCCCCTAAACTCGCGCCAGCTATGGAACTCTGGATGCAACACCTCATGGACCTGCTGGCGCTGCCCCAGTACGGCCTCAGCACGGTCTTCGTGGTGTCGTTCATCTCCGCAACGCTGCTGCCCCTGGGCTCGGAGCCGGCGGTGTTCGGCCTCATCCAGCTCAACCCGCAGATGTTCTGGCCCGCGATCCTCGTGGCGACCACGGGCAACACCCTGGGCGGCGCCGTCAGCTGGTGGATGGGCCTGGGCGCGCACAAGGCGGTGGACAAGGCCCGCGGCGAGCACACCAACGTGCGCGCCCTCGCCTGGCTGAAGCGCTTCGGCCCCAAGGCCTGCCTGCTGAGCTGGCTGCCCGTGGTGGGCGACCCGCTCTGCGCCGTGGCGGGCTGGCTGAAACTGCCGTTCTGGCCCTGCGTGGCCTACATGGCCGTGGGCAAGTTCCTGCGCTACCTGGCCATGACCGGGGGCCTGCTCTATCTCTGGCCCAAGGTCATGGTGCACTGAGGTGCGGCCACCCGTGCCGGGCCGGAGCCCTCAGGGCGCCGCTGCACGCCGGCGCAGCATGGTGCCTTCCAGCGTATAGAGCACCAGCGCCGCCCAGATCAGCACGAAGCCCGCCAGCCGCGCCGGCTGCACCTCCTCGCCGAACAGCCACACGCCCAGCGCGAACTGCAGGCTGGGCGAGATGTACTGCAGCACGCCCATCGTCGCCAGCGGGATGCGGCGCGCCCCTGCCGCGAACAGCAGCAGCGGGATGGCCGTGATCGGCCCGGCCGCGACCAGCCAGCCCAGCGTGGCCGCATCGGCATGCACCCAGGCGGCCTGCCCCGTCCAGCCCAGCCACACGAGGCCGCCCACGGCCAGCGGCGCGAGCAGGGCCGTCTCCAGGGCCAGGCCCTCCATGGCGCCCAGCACCGCCGTCTTGCGCAGCAGGCCGTAGAAGCCGAAGGTGAGGGCCAGCACCAGCGCGATCCAGGGCAGGCGGCCGGCCTGCACGGTGAGCCACAGCACGCCGGCCGCGGCCACGGCCAGCGCCACCCACTGCCCGGGGCGCGGGCGCTCGTGCAGGAAGGCATAGCCCATGGCCACGTTCACCAGCGGCAGGATGAAGTAGCCCAGGCTCGCATCCACCACGTGCTGGTTGTGCACGGCCCAGACATAGATCAGCCAGTTGGCCGACAGCAGCAGCGCCGAGAGCAGGAAGGCCGCCACCACCCGGGGCTGCCGGCGCAGCGCGGCCACCCAGGCGAGCTGCCGCCGCGCCGCCAGCACGATGGCCAGCAGCACCATCGACCAGAGCGTGCGGTGCAGCACCACCTCCAGCGCCGGCACCGAGGCCACCTGGTGGAAGTACACGGGGAAGACGCCCCACGCCACATAGGCGAGCGTGGCGTAGAGGATGCCGGTCTGCATGCGTCGATGCTAGCGCACGGCCCGGTGCAGCGCGCGCAACGGCTCGCCGATGTCCTGGTGCATGTCGAGATCGATCTGCCGCATGAAGTCGGCCGTGGTGACGATGCCCACGAGTCTTCGATCCAGCTGTTGAGTTGCGTTGGCAGCCTCGGCAGAACATCGCGCAAGGAGGCCCACGGCTTGCGACCGCACTGCGAGCCAACTGCATCAAACTCGTTACCACGGCCGCACGTTGCCAGCCAGCTCGGCGCCCACGAACTTCAGATAGATGGGCGATAGAAGTCGGGCGCACGTCGATACCGATCGTTGAACCACAGACTCCTATCGACCACTGCATCCGCACAAGCAGATGCAGTGGCCGAAATGTCCGGCCGAATCAGACGTTGAACAGGAAGTTCATCACGTCCCCATCCTTGACGACGTACTCCTTGCCTTCCGCCCGCATCTTGCCCGCGTCCTTCGCGCCCTGCTCGCCCTTGAAGGCGATGAAGTCGTCGAAGGCGATGGTCTGGGCGCGGATGAAGCCGCGCTCGAAGTCGCCGTGGATCACGCCGGCGGCCTGGGGCGCGGTGGCGCCCACGGGCACGGTCCAGGCGCGCACTTCCTTCACGCCGGCGGTGAAGTAGGTCTGCAGGCCCAGCAGCTTGAAGCCGGCGCGGATCAGGCGGTTCAGGCCGGGTTCGTCCTGGCCCATCTCGGCCAGGAACATGTCGCGGTCCTCGTCGCTCATCTCGCTCATCTCGGATTCGATCTTGGCGCAGATGGCCACGACGGGCGCGTTCTGGGCAGCGGCGTATTCCTTCAGGCGGTCGAGCAGCGGGTTGTTCTCGAAGCCGTCCTCGGCCACGTTGCCCACGAACATCGCCGGCTTGGCGGTGATCAGGCAGAACTGCTTGAGCAGGGGCGCGTCTTCCTTGCTGACGGGCACCGTGCGCGCGGGCTTGCCCTGGTCGAGCGCGGCCTGGATGGGCGTGAGCAGCGAGACCAGCTTGGCGGCTTCCTTGTCGTTGCCGCTCTTGGCGGCCTTGCTGTAGCGGTTGAGGGCCTTCTCCACCGTGGCGAGGTCGGCCAGGCACAGCTCGGTCTGGATGACCTCGATGTCGGCGATCGGGTCCACGCGGCCGGCCACGTGGATCACGTTCGGGTCCTCGAAGCAGCGCACCACGTTGACGATGGCGTCGGTTTCGCGGATGTGGGCCAGGAACTGGTTGCCCAGGCCTTCGCCCTTGGAGGCGCCCGCCACCAGGCCGGCGATGTCCACGAACTCGACGATGGCCGGCACGATGCGCTCGGGCGTGATGATGCCGGCCAGCTGCTGCAGGCGGGGATCGGGCACTTCCACCACGCCGGTGTTGGGCTCGATGGTGCAGAAGGGGTAGTTCTCGGCCGCGATGCCGGCCTTGGTCAGGGCGTTGAAGAGGGTGGACTTGCCGACGTTGGGCAGGCCCACGATGCCGCATTTCAGGCTCATGGCGGGGCTTTCAGGGTTCGGGGGAAAACCGGCGATTTTACCGGGCGGCCGTGTCCCTGCCGGCCGCCCGGCCCGGAGGGTCAGTCGAAGCGCCAGTCGGCCGCGATGCGCTGGCCCACGCGCAGCACGCGGCCGGCCCCTTCGAGCACGATGGCGTTCATGCCGAAGGTGACGGCGCCGTTCACGCGGCGGTCCTGCCGGTAGGCGCGCAGGGTGTCGCCCACGTCCGGGGTGCTTTCGGCCGTGGCCGGGTCGATGTCGGGGATCGGGCAGCGCGTGCAGGGCTTGACCGGCCGCAGGCAGGCTTCGCCGCCTTCCGCGTCGACGTGCAGGGCATCGATGCGGTCCTCGTCGTGCGCCTCCACGCCGTCGATGACGATGTTGGCCCGGAAGCGTTCCATCGCGGCGGCCGGCGCGCCTGCCGTCTGCAGCCGCACGTTGAGTTCCTGCAGCGAGGCCTCGCTGGCCAGCAGCACGGGGTAGGCGTCGGCGAACTGGTTGGGCGCCTCCACCCCGTCCGTCCAGCGCAGGCTGGAGAGCCGGCGGTGGGCCGGATCGAAGCGCACCAGGCGGCAGGGCCGGTCCAGGCATTCCGAGAACCACCGCGCGGCCTCCTCGCCCGCGTCCCGGGCGGGCACGGCATCGTCCCAGACGCGCACCTGCGCCACCGGCCCTTCGGCCTGCAGGGCCACGCGCAGCACCGGCATGCCGGGCGCGTGCAGCGACAGCGCCTGCGCGTCCAGTTGCGGCCGCACCAGGGCCATGCGCGGCACGGTGCGCTGGGTGAGGAATTCGCCCGCCGCATCGACCACCATCCAGGACCGGTCCCACTCCAGCCCCGTGGGCGTGAGCAGGGCCTCGGGCACGGCGATGGCCGCGCAGGACTTGACGGGATGGATGAACAGGCGGGAGATGGTGCCGCCCAGGTCGCGGTCGGTGCGGAAGGTCACGCGGAGGTCTCCGGGTAGCGCGGTGGGAAAAGGGGAAGCGGCGATTGTGCCTTCGCACGGCAGAGCACGGGCCGGCTCCTACAATGGCCGCATGGCGCAAACCTTCGATGTCTGTATTCGCGGCGCTGGCGTGGTGGGCCGCGCGCTGTCCCTGCTTCTCGCGCGCGAGCGCCTGCGCGTGGCCCTGGTCCCGGGGCCGGCCCCGGCGGCCGAGGGCGCCGACGTGCGGGCCTACGCGCTCAACTCCGCCTCGCGCGCGCTGCTGGAATCCGTGCGCAGCTGGCCCGGCGCGGAACACGCCACGCCGGTGCTGCGCATGGACGTGCACGGCGACATGGGCGGCGAGGTCACCTTCGACGCGCAGCGCCATCCCGCCACCGAGGCGCTGGCCTGGATCGTCGATGTGCCTGCGCTGGAATCCCGGCTGGCCGACGCCGTGCGCTTCCAGCCGCAGGTGGAGGTGGTCGATGCGCCCGTGCAGGCCGCGCTCACCGTGGTCTGCGAAGGCCGCGCGAGCCGCACGCGCGAGGAATTCGGGGTGCGCTACGCCGAAGTGCCGTACGGCCAGCACGCGGTGGCCACGCGGCTGCGCTGCGGGCGGCCCCACGGCCAGGTGGCGCGCCAGTGGTTCCTGCCCGACGGCATCCTGGCCTTCCTGCCCCTGGGGGGGCCGGAGGGGAACTCCGTGGCCGTGGTGTGGTCCGTACGGCAGGACGAGGCGCAGCGCCTCCTGGCCATGGAACCCTCCGATTTCGAACAACGCATCCGCTCCGCCAGCCTGGACACGCTGGGCGCCCTGACGCTGGACGCCCCCCGGGCCGCGTGGCCGCTGCAGCAGGCGCAGGCCGACCGCTGGTGCGGGCCGATGCCGGCCGCCGCGGGCAGCGCCCCCGCGTCCGCGAAGGCGCCGGCCCGCAGCTGGGCGCTGGCGGGCGATGCCGCGCACACCGTGCATCCGCTGGCCGGCCAGGGGCTGAACCTGGGCCTGGCCGATGCCCAGGCCCTGGCCCGCGTGCTGCGCGAGCGCGATTACTGGCGCGGCGTGGCGGACCAGCGCCTGCTGCGCCACTACGAGCGCGAGCGCAAGGCCGCGCTGCTGCCGATGGGCTGGGCCATGGACGGCCTGCAGCAGCTTTTCTCGCGCCACGAGGGGCCCGTGCCCTGGCTGCGCAACTGGGGCATGCGCGGATTCGAGCGCAGCGGCCCCCTGAAGGACTGGGTGACGCGCCAGGCCATGGGCCTGGGCTGACGGCCCGCCCCCATCCCGGAATGCGGCGGCCGCCGTGCCGCCCATTCCCCAGAGATCCACGCATCACGAAGGAGCACCATGAAACTGATCCCCGCCCTGCTCGCCGGCGCCGCCGCGCTCACCCTCGGCCTCGGCGCCCACGCCCAGGAATCGGCGATCCGCAAGGCCCTGGGCAGCCGCATCCCGCAGCTGCAGAACATCGACGAGGTGCGCGCCACGCCCATGCAGGGCCTGTACGAAGTGCGCATCGGCACCGATGTGTTCTACACCGACGCCAAGGGCAACTACCTCATCCAGGGCGAACTGATCGACACCAAGGCACGCCGCAACCTCACCGAGGACCGCATCAACAAGCTCACGGCGGTGGATTTCGCCTCCCTGCCGTTCCAGGACGCGTTCACCATCGTGCGCGGCAACGGCCAGCGCAAGATCGCCGTGTTCGAGGACCCGAACTGCGGCTACTGCAAGCGCTTCGAGAAGGACCTGCAGAACGTGGACAACGTGACGGTCTATCTCTTCCTCTATCCCATCCTGAGCCCCGATTCGGCCGAGAAGTCGCGCAACATCTGGTGCTCCAAGGACCGCGCGGCGGCATGGCAGGACCACATGGTGCGCGACAAGACCACGCCGGCCGCGAGCTGCGACACGGCCGCCGTGCAGCGCAACCTGGCCTTCGGCAAGAAGCACAAGATCACCGGCACGCCCACGCTGATCTTCACCGACGGCTCGCGCGTGCCGGGCGCCATCGACGCGCGCGAGGTGGAAAAGCGCCTCGCCGACGCGGGCTCCGGCTCCGCGCCCGCCACGAACTGACCCTTTCCCCGCCCCTCCCGGATACCGCATGGCCGCCCACCGATCGCACGCCCCCGCCGTCCACTACCGCGTGGAAGCCGCGCAGTTGCATGCGCGCATCTACCACGTCACCCTCACGGTGGAGAGCCCCGCCGCGCAGCAGGAGCTGTCGCTGCCCGCGTGGATCCCCGGCAGCTACCTCGTGCGCGAGTTCGCGAAGAACCTGCAGAACCTGCGAGCGCGCCAGGACGGGCAGGAGGTGGCGCTCGTGCAGCGCAGCAAGAGCCTCTGGCAGGCCGCCTGCCGCGAAGGATCGCCGCTGGTGCTGACCTACGAGGTCAGCGCCTACGACAACTCGGTGCGCACGGCTTGGCTGGACTCGTCGCGCGGATTCTTCAACGGCACGAGCCTGTGCCTGCGCGTGCATGGCCGGGAGGACGCCCGCCACGACCTGGAGATCGTCGCCACGCCGGAGGTGTCGCACTGGTCCGTGGCCACGGGCCTCGCGGCGGAGAAGACCACGCGCGCGGGCTTCGGCACCTACCGCGCGGCCTCGTACGACGAGCTGGTGGACTGCCCGGTGGAAATGGGCCCCTTCTGGAGCGCCCGCTTCACCGCCTGCGGCGTGCCGCACCGCCTGGTCGTGGCCGGCGCGGCGCCCTCGTTCGACGGCGAGCGCCTGGTGGCCGACGCGCGCCGCATCTGCGAGGCCGGCATCCGTTTCTGGCATGGCGCCGGCAAGCCGCCCTATGCGCAGTACCTGTTCCTGCTCAACGTGGTGGACGACGGCTACGGCGGGCTGGAGCACCGCAACTCGACGGCCCTGGTCTGCAGCCGCCGCGACCTGCCCCGCCAGGGCGAGGCCAGGACGCCCGAGGGCTACACCACGCTGCTCGGGCTCATCAGCCACGAGCATTTCCACACCTGGAACGTCAAGCGCCTGCGCCCGGCCGAGCTGGCGCACTACGACTACACCCAGGAGAACTACACCCGCCTGCTGTGGTTCTTCGAGGGCTTCACCAGCTACTACGACGACCTGCTGCTGCGCCGCGCCGGGCTGATCGACGACGCCACCTACCTGCGCCTGGTCGCCAAGAACATCAACCAGGTGCTGCAGACGCCGGGGCGCCGGGTGCAGAGCGTGGCCGATGCCAGCTTCGACGCCTGGGTGAAGTACTACCGCCAGGACGAGAACACGCCGAACGCCACGGTGAGCTACTACACCAAGGGCGCGCTCGTCGGCCTGTGCCTCGACCTGGCGCTGCGCCGCGAGGGCCGCACCACGCTCGACGACGTGATGCGCGCGCTCTGGGACCGCTGCGATGCCGGCCCCATGTCGGAAGACGACCTGCTGGCGGTGCTCGAGGCCCTCTCGGGCCGCCCGTTCGCGCGCGAGATCGCCGAATGGGTGCACGGCACCGGCGACCTGCCCCTGGCGGAAATGCTGGCCGCGCACGGCGTGGCCCTGCGCGCGGAGGCGGCGCAGCCCGCGCAGCGGCTGGGCCTGCGGGTGTCCGAGGGCCCAGGCCTGCAGGTGAAGGTGGTGCTGCGCGGCGGCCTGGCCGAGGAAGCCGGTTTTTCCGCGGGCGACGAGTGGCTGGCCGTGGAGGCGCACGGAGAGACCTGGCGCGTGCAGCGGCTGGACGACGTCGCGCTGTATGCCGGCCGCGAGAAGCGCGTCACGGCGCTGGTGTCCCGCGACCGCCGCGTGCTGCGGCTGCCGCTGGCGCTGGAGCGCGAAGGCGGCGCGCCGGACGACACCGTCACGCTGGCGCTGGCGGACGCGCCCCTGGCGCGGCGCTGGCTGGACGGCCAGCCGGACACGGGCATGGCAGCCGGGTAGCCTGCGGGACGGGCGCGGAAGGCGGCCCTTGGGTATAGTCGTCCGCACCACAACGACATCCAGGAGATACCCCTTGGCCTACGAAGTCATCGAGGTCCGCACCGAGGCGGACAAGGTCGGCGTCATCACGCTGAACCGCCCCAAACAGCTCAACGCGCTCAACGACCAGCTCATGGACGAGTTGGGCGACGCGCTGGCCGCCTTCGATGCCGACGAGCGCATCGGCTGCATCATCCTCACCGGCAGCGAGAAGGCCTTCGCGGCGGGCGCGGACATCGGAGCCATGGCCAAGTACGGCTTCGCCGACGCCTACAAGGGCGACTACATCACGCGCAACTGGGAGCGCATCCGCTCCATCCGCAAGCCCGTGATCGCGGCCGTGAGCGGCTTCGCGCTGGGCGGCGGCTGCGAGCTGGCGATGATGTGCGACTTCATCATCGCGGCCGACAACGCGAAGTTCGGCCAGCCGGAGATCAAGCTCGGCGTCATTCCCGGCGCGGGCGGCACCCAGCGCCTGCCGCGCGCCGTGGGCAAGTCCAAGGCCATGGACATGGCCCTCACCGCCCGCATGATGGATGCCCAGGAGGCCGAGCGCGCCGGCTTGGTGAGCCGCGTCGTGCCCTACGACAAGCTCATGGACGAAGCCCTGGGCGCGGCCCTGGTGATCGCCGGCTTCTCGCAGGTGGCCGTCATGGCGGCCAAGGAAACCGTCAACCGCGCCTTCGAGGGCACGCTCTCCGACGGCCTCATGTACGAACGCCGCCTGTTCCACGCGCTGTTCGCCACGCAGGACCAGAAGGAAGGCATGGCCGCCTTCCTGGAAAAGCGCCCGGCGGCCTTCACGCACCGCTGAGCCTCCATCCGCGCCGCCGGCCGCTTTGGGGGCTCCGGCGCGCGCCCATCTCGTCGCGTGATACCCCCATGAGCCCGCCCCGCTGCACCGGGGGCGGGCTTCTTCCTAGAGTTCGGGTCATCCGGCCAGCCTCCGCCCGGCCGGCCCAATACCAGGAAGAGACACCCCACGATGCAACCCGACGTGCTCGTCATCGGCGGCGGCAATGCCGCGCTGTGCGCCGCGCTGATGGCGCGAGAGGCCGGCGCCAGCGTGCTGCTGCTGGAAGCCGCGCCGCGCGCCTGGCGCGGCGGCAATTCGGCCCACACCCGCAACCTGCGCTGCATGCACGATGCACCGCAGGACGTACTGGTCGATGCCTATCCCGAAGAAGAGTTCTGGCAGGACCTGCTCAAGGTCACGGGCGGGCTCACCAGCGAGCGGCTGGCGCGGCTGGTGGTGCGCCACTCGGCCCATTGCAGGCCCTGGATGCGCCGCCACGGCGTGCATTTCCAGCCGCCGCTGTCGGGGGCGCTGCATGTGGCGCGCACCAACGCGTTCTTCATGGGTGGCGGCAAGGCCCTGGTGAACGCCTATTACCGCAGTGCCGAGGCGCTGGGCGTGCGGGTGCGCTACGAAGCGCCCGTGGAGCGCATCGAGATCGACGGCGGGCACTTCGTCGCTGCGCACCTGCAGGGCGGCGAGCGCATCGCGGCACGGGCCTGCGTGCTCGCGGCCGGCGGCTTTGAATCCAACCGCGACTGGCTGCGCGAGGCCTGGGGCCGCAACGCGCGTGGCGAGTGGCCTTCGGACAACTTCCTGATCCGCGGGACGGCCTACAACCAGGGCGTGCTGCTGCGCCACCTGCTGGAGGACCACTGCGCCGACCGCATCGGCGACCCGACGCAGGCCCACATGGTGGCCATCGACGCGCGCGCGCCGCTGTACGACGGCGGCATCTGCACGCGCATCGACTGCGTTTCGCTGGGCGTGGTGGTCAACCGCGATGCCGAGCGCTTCTACGACGAGGGCGAGGACTTCTGGCCCAAGCGTTATGCCATCTGGGGGCGCCTGGTGGCGCAGCAGCCGGGGCAGATCGGCTACTCGATCATCGACAGCAAGGCCGTGGGCCGCTTCATGCCGCCGGTGTTTCCCGGCACGCGGGCCGACAGCCTGCCCGGGCTGGCGCAGAAGCTGGGGCTGGACGTGGACGCGTTCCTGCGCACGCTGGATGCCTACAACGCCGCCTGCCGCGTGGGCAGCTTCGACCACACGGCGCTGGACGACTGCCGCACCGATGGCCTGGCGCCGCCCAAGACGCACTGGGCCCGCCCCATCGACACGGCGCCGTTCTACGGCTACGCGCTCAAGCCGGGCGTGACCTTCACCTACCTCGGCCTGGAGACCGACGATACCGCGGCCGTGCGCTTCGGCGGCGCGGCCAGTCCCAACCTGTTCGTGGCCGGCGAAATGATGGCCGGCAACGTACTGGGCAAGGGTTACACGGCCGGCGTGGGCATGAGCATCGGCACGGCCTTCGGCCGCATCGCCGGCGTCAACGCCGCCCTGGCATCGCGGCGGGCCACCGCCCGGTCGCTGTCTGCGCTGGTCGCCATGGACCATGGAGCACACCCCCATGCAATCGCTTGAAGCCCTCGCGCGCGACGCCCAGGCCCTGGCCAGGGGCGAGCCCGTTGCCGTCGCCGTCGCCCCCACGTCCGAATCCGCCCCACCCGCCGCATCCGCCGGCCCTGCGCCGGCGCTCACCGCGGCGGAGGCCGAGGTGGCGCGCCAGTTGCAGATCTGCAATGCCTGCCGCTACTGCGAGGGCTTTTGCGCCGTGTTCCCGGCCATGACGCGGAGGCTGGAGTTTCCGAAGGCGGACGTGCATTTCCTGGCCAACCTGTGCCACAACTGCGGTGCCTGCCTGCACGCCTGCCAGTACGCGCCGCCGCACGCATTCGCGGTGAACATCCCGCAGGCCATGGCCACAGTGCGCGGCCAGACCTACCACGACTACGCCTGGCCGCCCGGCCTGGGGCGGCTCTACCGCCACAACGGCCTGGCGCTGTCGCTGGCCCTGGCAGGCGGGCTGGCGCTGTTCCTGCTGCTGGCCGTGGCGTCGAAGGGCACGCTCTGGAGTGCGCCGGGCAGCGACTTCTACGCCATCTTCCCGCACCACCTGCTGGTGGGCCTGTTCGCCCCGGTGTTCCTGTTCGCCGTGCTGGCGCTGGGCCTGGGCGTGCGCCGCTTCTGGCGCGACGTGGCGCCGGCCACCAGTGGCGCGCCCCTGTCGCCGCCGGCCACGGCCGAGGCGGCGGATGCGGTGCTGCGGCTCAAATACCTGGACGGCGGCCACGGCCAGGGCTGCAACAACGAGGACGACGCCTACACCCAGGCCCGCCGCCGCTGCCACCACCTCACCTTCTACGGCTTCCTGCTGTGCTTTGCCGCCACCGGCGTGGCCACGCTCTACCACTATGCGCTGGGCCTGCCCGCGCCCTACGACCTGCCCAGCCTGCCCAAGCTGCTGGGCGTGCCGGGCGGCATCGGCCTGGCGCTGGGCACCGCCGGACTGTGGCGCCTGCACCTGCGGCGCCATCCGTTGCAGGGCGACGCCGCGCAAAAGCCCATGGACCGAGGCTTCATCGCCCTGCTGTTCCTGACCGCCACCAGCGGCCTGGCGCTGTGGCTGGCGCGCGGCACGCCGGCCCTGGCCCTGCTGCTGTGCCTGCACCTGGGCGCGGTGATGGCGCTGTTCGCCACGCTGCCCTACGGCAAGTTCGCCCACGGCATCTTCCGTACGGCGGCGCTGCTGCGCCACGCGGTGGAAAAGCGCCAGCCCTCGCCCATCGCGCCGGGCGCGGACTGATCCCAAAAACACAAGGAGACCTGCGATGAACCGACGACAACCCCTGCGCGCCCTGGCGCTGGCCGCATCCGCCTGCGTGGCCGGACTGGCGGGCTTCACGGGCGCAGCCGCCCAGGCCCAGGACTTTCCCCCGAAGAGGCCGGTGACGCTGGTCGTCGGCTTCGCGCCCGGCGGCGCGGCCGATGCGGCGGCACGCCTGATCGCGAAGAAGCTGGGCGAGAACATCGGCCAGTCCGTGGTGGTGGACAACAAGGGCGGAGCGGGTGGCAACATCGCCCACCAGCAGGTGGCCGGCGCCGCGGCGGACGGCTCGGTGCTGCTGTTCGGCTCCGTCGGACCGCTGACCATCGCGCCCCACCTGATGAAGCTGAACTACGACCCGTTCAGGGACCTGGCGCCGATCTCCGGCGGTGTGTATTTTCCGAACGTGCTGGTCGTGCACAAGGGCCTGGGCGTGAAGACGCTGGCGGAGTTCGTGCAGCTCTCCAAAGCGAAGCCGGGCAGCGTGGACTACGCCTCCACCGGGGCCGGCTCCGCCTCGCACCTCGCGGGCGAGCTGTTCAACCAGCGCGCCGGCATCGACATGGTGCACGTGCCCTACAAGGGCGGCGCGCCCGCGCTGCAGGACCTGCTGGGCGAGCGCGTGGCCTCGTATTTCTCGGCCCCGCCCACGGCGCTGCCGCACATCGAATCGGGCAGGCTCGTCCCCCTGGCCACCACGGGACTGGCGCGGCCGGCCTACATGCCCGACGTGCCCACGGTGGCCGAGGCCGGCTACCCGGGCTTCGAGGCCCTGAACTGGTATGCCTTCGTCGCGCCGGGCAGGACGCCGGCGCCGGTGCTCGACGCCTGGAACCGCGAGATCGTCAAGGTACTGAACGACCCGGGCGTCCACGAGGCCCTGCAAAAGCACGGCCTGACGCCGCAGCCCACCAGCCGCGCCGCGTTCGCGGCATTCATGCGCAAGGAATACGACCAGTGGGGCGCCATCGCCCGGGCACGCAAGCTGACGGCCGACTGAGTCTGCGGCGCCGCCGCCGGACCTCCTGCGCCCTACGACAATCACGCCATGGAACTGCGCCAGCTGCGTTACTTCGTCCGCATCGTCGAGGCCGGCTCGATGAGCCGCGCCGCCCTGGAACTGGACATGGTGCAGTCGGCGCTGAGCCAGCAGGTCTCGCGCCTGGAAAGCGAACTGGCCACGCGGCTCCTGCAGCGCACGCCGCAGGGCGTGACCCCCACCGAGGCAGGCCTGGCCTTCTTCCACGAGGCCAAGCTGGCACTGCGCCACGCGGAGCAGGCCGTGCGCTCGGCGCAGCATGCGCGGCTGTCGGGCAGCGTCAGCATCGGCCTCGCGCCCACCACTTCGGCACTGCTGGGCCTGCCGCTGATGCTGGCGATGCGGCAGCGCTATCCGGAAGTGCGGCTGCACATGGTCGAGGGCATGTCCGGCCACCTCGCGGCCATGCTGCGCGCGCGCGAACTGGACATCGCCGTGCTGTTCGGCCACCGGCCGGACGCCCTGGCCCTGCACCGGCCGGCCAGCGGCGCGGGACGCGGCTGGCAGGTGCTGCCGCTGATGGAGGAAGCCCTGTTCCTGATCCGCTCGGTGGCCCAGCCCGCCCTGCCGGCGCAGCTGGACATCGAGGCCCTGCGGGACGAGCCGCTGATCCTGCCCACGGGTCCGCACGGGCTGCGCAGCGCCATCGATGCGGCCTTCGACCACGCCGGCATCGCTCCGAAGGTGGCGCTGGAGGTCGATTCGCTGGCCATGGTCATGGCCGCGGTGGATGCGGGCCTGGGCTCCACCCTGCAGCCCTGGGCCGCGCTGGGCCGCTATCCCGATGCCGACAGGCGCTTCCGGCACGCGCGCCTGGACGCCCCGGTGGCGCGCCGCGTCAACCTGTTGTGCAGCCTGGCCGACGACGAACTGCCGCCGGCGGTGCTGGCAGCACGCGGCGTGGTGCGCGACTGCGTGCGCAGCCTGATCGGCGGGGGCCGCTGGGCCGGAGCGACGCTGTCCGGCTGAACGCGGGACGCGCGCCCGCGGGCAACGGCTCACCTCGCCGCCGCGATGTCCCCATTCTTGATGAGCCGCGCACGCAGGATGTTGCGGCTGATGCCCAGCAGGCGTGCAGCCTGCACCTGGTTGCGGTGGCAGAACTCGAAGGCGGCGCGCACCACGGTTTCCTCGATGCGCTCGTACAGCTGGTCGCCCTGCTGCTGGAACAGGCCGGACAGCGCCGCTTCCAGCGCCTGCAGCGGCGTCGCGTCCGCCGGCGTGTCGCTCCCGGGGCGGCGCTGCAGGCCCAGCGACGACAGCTGCAGGTCCTCGGCCAGGAGCACGCCGCGGCGGCAGATCAGCAGGCCGTGGTGGATCACGTTCTCCAGCTCTCGGATGTTGCCGGGCCAGTCGTGGGCGAGCAGCTTGCGCTCCGCGCCGGCATCGAGCCGCACGGCGCCATAGCCCAGGCGGTGCCGGTATTCGTCGATGAAATGGCGCGCCAGCGGCAGGATGTCGCCCGGCCGCTCGCGCAGCGTGGGCAGCGCCAGGTTCACCACGTGCAGCCGGTAGAACAGGTCCTCGCGGAAATTCCCCGCGGCCACCGCATCCTGCAGGCGCACGTTGGTGGCCGCCACCACGCGCACGTCCACCGGCAGGCTCCTGCGCGCGCCCAGCCGCACCACCTCGCGCTCCTGCAGCACCCGCAGCAGCTTGACCTGGATGGACAGCGGCAGGTCGCCCACCTCGTCCAGGAACAGCGTGCCGCCGTTGGCGGCCTCGAACCATCCGGCCTTGGCGGTGAAGGCGCCGGTGAAGGCGCCCTTTTCGTGGCCGAACAGCTCGCTTTCCACCAGCGTCTCGGAGAGCGCGCCGCAGTTGACGGCCACGAAAGGCCCTTCGCGCCGCGCGCTCAGCGCATGCACGTGGCGCGCGATCAGTTCCTTGCCGGTGCCGGTCTCGCCCAGGATGAGCACGTTGGCATCGCTGGGCGCCACGAGGCGGATGCGCTCGAGCAGCGCCAGCGAGCGCGGATCCTCGAACACCTGCGCGGTGGCGCGGATCGAGGTGGGCATGGCGCGGGCGCCGGGCAGCGTGAGCAGCGGCGGCGTCTCCCGGTGCCGGGCCGGTGCGTCGCCGTCTTCGGGAAAGGCGGTATGGAAGTGCAGGGAGGACATGGCGGTCAGGAGTAGAAGCTGGGATCGGGATGGCGCTGCTGCAGGGCCCACTCCCCGAGTTCGCGCAGCTTGTAGGCCAGCGGGTCGTGCAGCGTGTGGGTGCGCAGGTTGCGCCAGTGGCGGTCCAGGCGCAGCCCGCCGTGCGTGGCGCGTGCGCCGGCCACGTCGAACATGCGGGTACAGAGGTCCAGGCCGGTGCGCGTGGCCGCCACCTTGGCGGTCGCCACGGCCACGGCCACGTCGCCCCGCTCGGCGGCCGTGAGTTGCGCATCCCGCGCCCAGGCGGCGTCGAAGCGTTCGGCGGCGCGGTCCAGCAGCACGCGCACGCTCTCCAGCCCCACCCAGAAGTCTCCGTAGTGGCCCAGCACATAGGGGTCGTCCATCGCGCGCGCCACGCCCGAGCTGCGCCAGGGCCGGGCCTCGTGGAGCGTGTAGTGGCGCGCGTCCTGGAAGGCACCCTCGGCGATGCCGAGGTAGATGCTGGCGAGCACGAGCTGCGCCAGCAGGGGCCGCAGGCAGGCGAAGGGCGTCGCCAGCGGACCGGGGTCGGCCAGGATCTCGTGCGGCTCCACCCGCACGCGCTCGAAGACCACGCTGCCGCTGTCCGTCTGGCGCTGGCCGATGCTGTTCCAGTCCGGTGCCACGGAGATGCCGGTGCGCCCCGTGGGCAGCGCCGCCACGACGAGATCGCCCGAATCCGCGTCGCGCGCGGAGGCGACCAGCATCTCGGAATCGAGCGCGCCCGAGCAGAAACTCTTGCGGCCCGAGAACTCGCTCCAGCCGCCCTGGCGCGTGCGCTGCGTGCGGTCGTCCAGCGGGTTGAGGGCATTGCCCCAGAACCACCGCAGGCGCGCCGTCTGCCGGAACCAGGGCTCCCACTGGCGCGGCTGGGAGAACAGGCGCACCGTGGCCAGCATGAGGTGGTGAAAGCCCAGCAGGTGGGCGAGCGACGAATCGGCGCGCGCCAGGATGCGCACCACCTCCAGCGTATCGCGCCAGCCCGCCCCGCCGCCGCCCTGCGCGGCCGGAATGCTCATCGCCAGCAGGCCGCTGTCGCGCAGCGCGTCGCGCTCCGCCTTGGGCGTGCCGCCGCGTTCGTCGCGCTCGGCCGCCGTCCGGGCGAACTGCTCCGCCAACTGCCGCGCCACCACGTCGGACGCAGGCGCGGCGGCGGCCGCGTCCCCGCCATCGGCGGCAGGGTCGTGCACTGGCATCGTCGCAAGGCTCATGTCGGGCTCTTTCCTCGGTAAGGGTCCCGCCGCGCCGCCGGGAAGGCCGCGGCGCGTGCGGGAAGGACGAAAACTGCTGCCTGGACAGCAATTCTGGGAATCCGGACGCCCCGCGGCAAATAAGGATTCCAAGCATCGATAGACGTTTTGCGGCTGCAGCAGCAACTGCGCCCTGGCGGACACTGCCGCAGCAGCCCGGCGGGGCGGTTGCTGATTGCGCAGCAGCCGCCCCGCTCCGCCTCCCCCGGGCGGCGATGGCACGGACCCTGCGATGCCGGCTGCTCCACTTCACCACGGACACGAAAGGACCCCCACCATGAAGCATTTCGCAGCCGAAGCGCACCGGGACTGGCACGGTGCCCGGGACCGCATGGCCGAATCCCTGGCCGCCACGGCCATCGAGCGCGACCAGGCCGGGGGCGTGCCGCTGCACGAGCGCCGCCTGCTGCGAGAGAGCGGACTGCTGGCCCTCTCCGTTCCCGCCGCCCTGGGTGGCGCGGGGGCCTCCTGGAGCGATGTACTGGGCGTGGTGCGCCACTTCGCGCGCGTGGACAGCGCGGTCGCCCACGTGTTCGGCTTCCACCACCTGCTGCTGGCCACGGCGCAGCTCTTCGGCCGGCCGGCGCAGTGGCAGCCCTGGCTCGAATCCACCGTGGCGCGGCAATGGTTCTGGGGCAATGCGCTCAACCCGCTGGACCGGGGCACCGTGGCCACGCAGCAACCGGACGGATCATGGTCGTTCCATGGCCGCAAGAGCTTCTGCTCGGGCGCGGGCGATTCCGACATGCTGCTCGCCTCCGCATTCGACCCCACGGGCCGGATGCTGATCGCCGTGGTGCCGACCACCCGGGAAGGGATCCAGGTGCAGGGCGACTGGGACAACATCGGCCAGCGCCAGACGGACAGCGGCAGCGTGGTCTTCGACCAGGTGCGCGTGCAGGCGCATGAGCTGCTCACCGACCCGGGTCCCCTGTCCTCCCCCTTCGCGGCGCTGCGCCCGCTGCTCGCCCAGCTGGTGCTGGCCCACGTGTACCTGGGGCTGGGCGAAGGCGCGCTGGCCGAGGCGCGCGGCTTCACGCTGCAGCATGCGCGCCCATGGCATGCCTCCGGCGTGGACCAGGCGGGCGAAGACCCGTACCTGCTGGGCCATTACGGCGACTTCTGGCTGGCCCTCGAAGGTGCGCGCCTGCTGGCGGACCGCGCGGCCGCGCTGTTCGACGCAGCCTGGTCCGAAGGGCTGGCGCTCCCGCCCCAGGCGCGCGGCGACGTGGCCGTGGCCGTGGCGGCCGCCAAGGTGGCCGCGGGCCGCGCCGCGCTCGATGTGGCGCACCGGCTGTTCGAGGTGACCGGCCCGCGCGCCACCACGGCCGCCCTGCGCATGGACCGCTTCTGGCGCAACCTGCGGGTACACACGCTGCACGACCCGGTGGACTACAAGCGCCGCGAACTGGGCCGGTGGGCCCTGCACGGGCAGCGGCCCGAGCCCTCCTTCTATTCGTGATCCGCTGCTGCGGGAAACGCATATGCATGCACGTTTCCCGGTGGACTGCTGATCCTGCAGCAACGCGACAGCAGCGTGCTGTGCAGCACACACCCGTTGCGTGACAGCGGATTCGCAAGCCATTGATTCCAAAGGGAAAAATCTCTGGCACGCAAGCTGCTGAAGACAGGACGGACACCGCGCCGCGGTGCCGCCCCCTTCATCGCAACGAATGGATCACCATGGCCCGAACCCTGAATCTCGTCGCCGTCTCCGGCAGCCTCCAGCGCCCCTCGCGCACCCTCGCGCTCGTTGAACACCTCGTCGAGAGGATCGGCGACGCCGTCCCGGTCCGCGTGCGCACCATCGAACTCGGCGCCGTCGGCCCCCGCCTGGCGGGCGCCCTCTACCGCAACCAGCTGCCGCCCGAGGTGGAGGCCGACATCGCCGCCGTCGAACAGGCGGACGTGCTCGTGGTGGGCAGCCCGGTGTACCGGGCCACGTACTCCGGCCTGTTCAAGCACTTCTTCGATTTCGTGCACCACGAGGCCCTGGTGGATGTGCCGGTGCTGCTGGCCGCCACGGGCGGCAGCGAGCGCCACGCCCTGGTGATCGACCACCAGTTGCGCCCGCTGTTCAGCTTCTTCCAGGCCCGCACCCTGCCCCTGGGCGTGTACGGCACCGACAAGGATTTCACCGACTACCGCATCACCGACCCGGCCCTGCTGGCACGCGCCGACCTGGCCGTGGAACGCGCCCTGCCGCTGCTGCGCGCAGGGCGGGAAGCCTCCACGCCCGTGCGCCCCGCGCTGGCCGCCGTGGCCTGAGGGCCGGCCCGCGCCGCCCACCCGCAACGCATCCCGCACGCCTTCCTCCATCCCACCCAAGGAGCCTTCACCATGAGCACATCCCGCAACGAACCCGTCAAATTCGCCTACTGGGTGCCGAACGTCAGCGGCGGCCTGGTCGTGAGCACCATCGAGCAGCGCACCGACTGGAGCCTGGAATACAACCAGCGGCTGGCGGTGGCGGCGGAAAAGGCCGGCTTCGAATATGCCCTGAGCCAGATCCGTTTCACGGCAGGCTACGGGGCGGAGCACCAGCACGAGTCCGTGTCGTTCAGCCAGGCGCTGCTGCACGCGACCACGCGGCTGAAGGTGCTGGCGGCCATCCTGCCGGGGCCGTGGAACCCCGCGGTGGTGGCCAAGCAGATCGCCACCATCGACCACATCTCGGGCGGCCGCATCGGCATCAACGTGGTGAGCGGCTGGTTCAAGGGCGAGTTCCAGGCCATCGGCGAGCCGTGGCTGGAGCACGACGAGCGCTACCGCCGCTCCAACGAATTCATCCGCGCGCTCAAGGGCATCTGGACGCAGGACCACTTCACCTTCAAGGGCGACTTCTACCGCTTCAACGACTACACGCTCAGTCCCAAGCCGCTGCAGAAGCCCCATCCGGAGATCTTCCAGGGCGGCAGCTCGCGCGCCGCGCGCGACAACGCGGCCAGCGTGTCCGACTGGTACTTCACCAACGGCAACACGCCCGAGGGGCTCAAGGCCCAGATCGACGACATCCAGGCCAAGGCCCGCGTCAACGGCCACACCGTGCGCATCGGGGTCAACGCCTTCGTGATCGCCCGCGATACCGAGGAAGAGGCGCAGGCCGTGCTGCAGGACATCATCCGCCATGCGCACGTGGAAGCGGTGCATGCCTTCGGGGATGCCGTGAAGCAGGCCGGCCGCGCCTCGCCGGAAGGCGAAGGCAACTGGGCGAAGTCCACCTTCGAGGACCTCGTGCAATACAACGACGGCTTCCGCACCAACCTGATCGGCACGCCGCAGCAGATCGCCGAGCGCATCGTCGCGCTCAAGGCCATCGGCGTGGACCTGGTGCTGACCGGTTTCCTGCACTTCATCGAAGAGGTGGAGTACTTCGGCCGCAAGGTGCTGCCGCTGGTGCGCGAGCTGGAAGCACGCCAGGCCGCGGAGGCATCGCAGCCGCGCACGCAGCCCGCACTGGAGGCGGCGGAGGCCTGAGCTCCGCCCACCCGCACGAACGGAACATTCCGCGCCCGACACACCATGGCCACGCCCACCCCGCTTCCCGTGCTGCAGCTGCGGCACGTCGCCCTCTCCTTCGGCGGCGTGCAGGCGCTGTCGGACATCGACCTCGACATCGCCCCCGCCGAGATCCGCGCCGTGATCGGCCCCAACGGGGCCGGCAAGAGTTCGCTGGTCAACGTGGTGTGCGGCCTGTACCGCCCCGACAGCGGCCGCGTGCGGCTGGGCGCGGAGGAGTTCGCGCATGTGCCCACGCAGCGCCTGGCGCGGCTGGGCGTGGCGCGCACCTTCCAGAACCTCGCACTGTTCCGGGGCCTCTCGGTGCGGGACAACGTGGCGCTGGGCTGTACCGATCCGCAGGGGAACTGGCTCGCGCAGTGGGCCGGCGCGCCCGGCGCCCGCGCCGCCCGCCGCAGCACGGCCGTGCAGGCGGACGCGGTGCTGGATTTCCTGGACCTCCAATCCGTGCGCGACCGGCCCGCCGCCACCCTGCCCTACGGGCTGCAAAAGCGCGTCGAGCTGGCCCGCGCGCTGGCCGCCGCGCCGCGCCTGCTGCTGCTGGACGAACCCATGGCCGGCATGACGCTTTCGGAGAAGCGCGACATGGCCCACCTGGTGCGCGCGGCGCGCGACCGGTTCGGCACCGCCATCCTGCTCATCGAGCACGACATCGGCGTGGTGCTGGGCCTCTCCGACCGGGTGGCGGTGCTGGACCACGGCCGCAAGATCGCCGACGGCACGCCCGCCGAAGCGCGGCACGACCCGGCCGTGATCGACGCCTACCTGGGCGTGGAGCAGGCCGGCACCGAAGCGGAGGGCGCGTGATGGACGCGGATTTCACCTTTTTCGCCGAAGTGCTTGTGGGCGGCCTGCTTTCGGGCGTGATGTATGCGCTCGTGGCCATCGGCTTCGTGCTCATCTACAAGACCTCGGGCGTGCTCAACTTCGCGCAGGGGGCGCAGCTGCTGCTGGCGGCGCTGACCTTCGTGAGCCTCGTGGAGCGCGGCGTGCCCTTCGCCCTGGCGCTCGCGGCCACCCTCGTGCTGATGGTGCTGCTCGGGCTGGCCATCGAGCGCACCGTGCTGCGGCCGCTGGCCGGCCGCTCCCCGATGGCGCTGTTCGTGGCGACGCTGGGCCTGTCCTACGTGATCGAGGGCGTGGCGCAACTCGCCTGGGGCACGCAGGTGCATGCGCTGGACCTGGGCATCGAGGACACGCCGCTGGACGTCGCCGGCATGCTGGTCTCCCGCTTCGACCTCGTGGCCGCCGCGTGCGCAGGCACCCTGGTGGTCCTGCTGGCCGCCTTCTTCCGCTTCACCCGCACGGGCCTCGCCTTCCGCGCCGTGGCGGACGATACCTTCGCCGCGCTCGCCGTGGGCCTGCGCCTGCCCCGGGTGTGGTCCGCGGTGTGGGCCGCCGCCGGCGTGATCGCGCTGGCCGCCGGCCTGCTGTGGGGCGCACGCCTGGGGGTGCAGTTCTCGCTGTCGCTCGTGGTGCTCAAGGCCCTGCCCGTGCTGGTGCTGGGCGGCTTCGATTCGGTCGCGGGCGCGATCGTGGGCGGGCTGCTGGTGGGCGCATTCGAGAAGCTGGCCGAGGTGTACCTGGGCCCGGTCGTCGGCAGCGGCATCGAGGGCTGGTTCGCCTACGCCGTCGCCCTCGCCTTCCTGCTGGTGCGCCCGCAGGGGCTGTTCGGCCAGCGCCTCGTGGAAAGGGCATGACCATGAGCGCCATCCTCCCTCCCACCGCGGCCACGGCTGCGCACGCCACGGCTGTCGTCCACACGGTCCCCGGCAGCCGCACGGCGCCCCGCTGGCTGCCCCCCGCCGCGCTGCTGGCGCTGGCGTACGGGCTCGTGCCCGCGCTGGCCACGCCCTACTGGTTCGACGCCATCCTGCTGCCCTTCCTGGTGCTGTCGCTCGCCGGGGTGGGCCTCAACCTGCTCACCGGCTATGCCGGCCAGCTCTCGCTGGGCACGGCGGCCTTCATGGCAGTGGGTGCGTTCGCGGCGCTGAACCTGCAATTGCGGGTGCCCGGCATGCCGCTGCCGGCCGCCATGGTCCTGGGCGGCCTGTGCGCCATGGCGGTGGGCCTCGTCTTCGGCCTGCCCAGCCTGCGGCTGCGGGGCTTCTATCTTGCCGTCGCCACCCTGGCCGCGCAGTTCTTCGTGCAATGGGCGCTCACCCGCTTCGGCTGGTTCACCCTGGACAGCCGCTCGGGCGTGGTGGATGCGCCCGAGCTGCGCGTGGGGCCCTGGGTCTTCGATACCCCCGCAGCACGCTACCTGTTCGCGCTCACCGTGGTGGCGCTGCTCACGGCGGCCGCATGGAGGCTCGTGTCCACGCGCACTGGCCAGCATTTCATTGCCGTGCGCGACAACGAGCTGGCCGCGCGCGTGATCGGCATCCCGGTGCTGCGCACCAAGCTGCTGGCCTTCGCCGTCTCGTCCTTCATCGTCGGCGTGGCCGGTGTGCTCTGGGCCTTCGTGTACCTGCGCACCGTGGAGCCCGCGGGATTCAACCTCGACCGCTCCTTCCAGATCCTCTTCATCGTCATCCTGGGCGGGCTCGGCACCCTGCGCGGCGCCTTCCTCGGCGCAGGGCTCATGGTCGCCTTGCCCCTGCTGCTCTCGCGCCTGGGCGGCTGGGCGCTCGGCGGGGTGCTCGATTCCGGTGTGCTGGAGATGGTCCAGCGCATCGTGCTGGGCGTGCTGATCATCGGCTTCCTCATCGCCGAGCCCGAAGGCCTGGCGGCACTCTGCAGCCGCCTGCGGCAGGCCTGTGCGCGCCGCATCGCCGCGCACGTCCCGCACGCCCCGCGCTGACCGCCCCTTCCCTTTCCATCGCTTCACACCGTCCTCCAGGAGTTATCTTCCATGCGCCTTCTTCCGCACCTGCGCGCTGCAGCCCTCGCGCTGGCCGCCACCGCTGCCCTCGCCGTGCAGCCCGCCCGGGCCGACGAACAGTTCTTCCCGCTGCAGAGCTACCGCGTAGGGCCGTATGCCGCCGGGGGCACGGGCTTCTTCGGCGGCTTCATCGATTACCTCAACCTCGTGAACCTGCGCGACGGCGGCGTGGGCGGCGTGAAGCTGACCTGGGCGGAGGGCGAAACGCAGTACGAGGTGGAGCGCGGCGTGGAGGTGTACGAACGCTTCAAGACCCGCCCCGGCATCGCCGCCTGGAACCCGCTGTCGGTGGGCATCGCCTATGCCATGCTGGACCGCGTCACCGCCGACAAGGTGCCGCTCATCACCATCAACCACGGCCGCACCGACACCACCGACGGCCGCGTGTTCAAGTACGCCTTCCCGCTGCTGCTCAACCCCTACAGCGAGACCTCGGGCATCGTGAACTACATCGCCGGCAAGGAAGGCGGCGCCGAGAAGCTCAAGGGAAAGAAGATCGTGGTGCTCTACCACGGCTCGCCCTACGGCAAGGAAACCATCCCCATCTACGAACTGCTGGCGAAGCAGTACGGCTTCGCGCTGCAGCAGATCGAGGTACCGCACCCCGGCAACGAGCAACAGTCGCAGTGGCTCGCCATCCGCCGCGCCAGGCCCGACTACGTGGTGCTGCGCGGCTGGGGCGTGATGAACCCGGTGGCCCTGCGCACGGCGCAGAAGACGGGCTTTCCCGCCACGCGCATCATCGGCAACGTCTGGTCCAACTCCGAGGAGGATGTGCTGCCCGCGGGGGACGCGGCCAAGGGCTACACCGCCATCACCACGGTGGCGGCGGGCGACCAGTACCCCGTGCTGCAGGAGATCCGCAAGACCCTGTACGCCGCGGGCAAGGGCAACCTGGAAGACACGCGCCGCATCGGCAGCGTCTATCACAACCTCGGGGTGCTCAACGGCATCCTCAACGTCGAGGCCGTGCGCATCGCGCAGGCGAAGTTCGGCCGGCGCACCCTCACCGGCAACGAAGTGCGCTGGGGCTTCGAGAACCTGCGCATCGACGAGGCGCGCGCCGCGGCGCTCGGCGCCAAGGGCCTCTTCCACTCCATCCACGTCACCTGGGACAACCACGAAGGCGACGGCCGCGTGGCCTTCCAGCAATGGGACGGCACGCAGTGGAAGGTGGTCTCCGACTGGATCGCGCCGGACTGGAAGCTGCTGCGTCCGCTGATCGAAGCCTCTTCCGAAGCCTATGCCCGCGACCGGAAGATCCCGCTGCGCCGCAGCATCGACGACTGATCGACCGTTCCCCTACGCCCCTCTTTCATCCACCACCAGGAGGAATCACCATGTCCGCCGTGCTCCAGAACCCCGCCACCGAACAGCCCGTCCGCCCGCACGCCCTGCAGGCGGCCCTGCAGCCCGGCCAGCCCGTGCCGGGGCTGCCACGTCCCGCAGCCCCGGCCCACGTGATACGCGACGACCGGGAAGCCCTGGCCATCGCCCATGGCCTGGCCGAGCGCTTCCGCGAAGGCGCCGCGCTGCGCGACCGCGACCGGCTCTGGCCGGTGGAGGAGATCGACGCCTATTCCCAGAGCGGCCTCTGGGCCATCAACGTGCCGCGCGCCCACGGCGGCGCGGAGGTGTCCTATGCCACGCTCGCTGAGGTCATCGCGATCATCTCCGCGGCCGACCCCTCCATCGGCCAGATCACCCAGAACCACCTGGGCATCGTGGCCGCCATCCGCACCGTGTCGGACGAGGCCCAGCAGCGCCTGCTGTTCGGCGAGATCCTCGCGGGCGCGCGCTTCGGCAACGCCTTTTCCGAATCGGGCTCCCGCCGCGCCGCGGACTTCGAGACCCGTTTCATCGAGGACGGCGACCACGTCGTGGTGACCGGGCGCAAGTTCTACTCCAGCGGCGCGCTGCTGGCGCACTACGTGCCCATCGTGGCCAACGATCCGCAGGGCCGCGCCTGGTATGCCATCGCCGAGCGTGACGCACCCGGCCTGTCGGTCATCGACGACTGGAGCAGCTTCGGCCAGCGCACCACGCTGAGCGGCACCGTGCTCATCGACCGGGTCCGCGTGCCCCGCACCCACCTCGTGCCGGCCTGGAAGGGCTACGACCGGCCTTCCGCGGACGGCGCGATCTTCCAGATCATCCAGGCCGCGGTGGACGTGGGCATCGCGCGCAACGCCATCGAGGATACGCAGGACTTCGTGCGCACCAAGACCCGCCCCTGGGTGGACAGCCAGCGCGACACCGCCGCCGAAGACCCCTACACCATCCACGCGGTGGGCGACCTGCAGATCCGCCTGCACGCGAGCGAGGCGCTGCTGGAGCGCGCGGGCCGCGCCATCGACCGCGCCCTGGCTGCGCCCGACGCGGACACCGTGGCCGCCGCGCAGATCGCGGTGGCCGAGGCCAAGGTGCTCTCCACCGAGATCGCCCTGCAGGCCGCCAACAAGCTCTTCGAACTCGCCGGCACGCGTTCCACGCTGGGCCAGTACCACCTGGACCGCCACTGGCGCAATGCGCGCACCCACACGCTGCACGACCCGGTGCGGTGGAAGTACGCCATCGTGGGCAACTACCACCTGAACGGCGTGAAACCGCCCTTCCACGCCTGGAGCTGAGCGCCATGGCCGCACGGGACGACGACGCACCACTGCTGCGCCTGCAGGACGTGCATGTGCACTACCGGGGCGCCATCGCCGCGCTGCAGGGCGTGAGCCTGGACGTGCGGGGCGGCGAGATCCACGCCCTGCTGGGCGCCAACGGCGCCGGCAAGTCCACCGTGCTGCGCGCCGTCTCGCAGTTGCTGCCGGCCCTGCGCGGCCAGGTCACGCGCGGGCGCATCGCTTTCGATGGCGACGATGTGCTGCGCGCCACGCCGGACGCGCTGGTGCGCCGCGGCCTGGTGCCCGTGCTGGAGGGCCGGCACTGCTTCCCGTCGCTCACGATCGAGGAGAACCTCGTCGCCGGCGGCCTGGGCGGCGGCGCGCCGCGCTCGCGGCTCGCGCAGGACCTGGAGCGCGTCTATGCCGCCTTCCCGCGCCTGCAGGCCCTGCGCCGCACGCCCGCCGGGCTCGCCTCCGGCGGCGAGCAGCAGATGGCCGCCATCGGCCGCGCGCTGATGGCCCGGCCCCGCCTGCTGGTGCTGGACGAACCCAGCATGGGGCTCGCGCCCCGCACCGTGGAGGACATCTTCCGCGAACTGGCACGCCTCAACCGCGAGGAAGGGCTGACGCTGCTCATCGCCGAGCAGAACTCCACCGTGGCACTGCGCCACTCCCACCGCGCCACCGTGCTCGAGACCGGCCGCAGCGCCCTGTGCGGCAGCGCCGCGGACCTGCGCGAGCGCGCCGACATCCGGGCGCTGTACTTCGGCGAAGGCGTGCCGGCGCAGGAGTGGGCGCAGGCGGCCTGATGCCGCGATGGCGCAATCGAAAGGCGGAACCGGGAACAAGGGGGCCGCCAGGGCCCGGACGGCCGCCCGCGGGCGCACAATGGGACTCCCTACAGCCGAGTTATCCCCATGGACGCCGTACAGGAAATCCTCCACTACAACGCGGGCCGCGACCCGGAACGACTGGCGCTCAAGTACGAGCACATGCGCAGCGATCCCTTCGTCTTCCTGCGCGGCACCTGCCACCTGTTCTACGCCCGACTGCCACGGGGCGGCATCTTCAAGTCGGCGCCGCCCGCCTGGTGCTGCGGCGACCTGCACCTGGAGAATTTCGGCAGCTACAAGGGCCAGCACCGGATCGCGTACTTTGACCTGAACGACTTCGACGAAGCCGCGCTCGCCCCCGCCACCTGGGACCTCGTGCGGCTGCTGGCCAGCCTGCGGGTGGGTGCCGGCAGCCTGCAACTCGCACCCCTCGCGGTGGAAGAACTCTGCACGGCCTTCCTGTCCGCCTACGTCCATGCCCTGGGCGACGGCAAGGCCTACTGGGTGGAGCCGCAGACCGCGCAGGGGCTGGTCCGCACCCTGCTGGACGGGTTGCGGGACCGGCAGCGCGCCGCCTTCCTCGACAGCCGCACGGTCACGAAAGGCCGCAAGCGCAGACTGCGCACCGACGGACGCAAGGCCCTGCCCGTCACCGACGCCCAGCGTGCCGGGGTGCTGGGTTTCATGGAAGACTTCGCCAAGGCGCAACAGCACGACCCGGACCATCCGCACTTCTTCCGCGTGCTCGACGTGGCCCGCCGCATCGCCGGCACCGGCAGCCTGGGCGTGGACCGCTACGCCATCCTCGTGGAAGGCAAGGGCTCGCCCGACGGCAACTACCTGCTGGACCTCAAGCAGGCCCTGCCCTCATCGCTGGTACCGCACCTGAAGACGAAGCAGCCCCGCTGGGGCACGCAGGCCGAACGGGTGGTGGCCGTGCAGCGGCGCGTGCAGGCCGTCTCGATGGCGTTCCTGCAGCCGGTGGAGATGGACGGACGGCCCTACGTGCTGCGCGGCCTGCAGCCCCTGGAGGACCGCGTGACCATCGCCGGCGCCAGCCAGAAGCTCGCCGACATCCGCGGCGTCGTCGCCACCATGGGCCGGCTGGTCGCCTGGGGCCAGCTGCGCAGCGCCGGCCGCCAGGGTTCGGCCATCGCGGACGAACTGATCGACTACGCACGCCGCGGCAAGTGGCAGGCCAAGCTGCAGGCCGCCGCGGCGGAGATGGCCGAGAAGACGCTGCGCGACGCGGCCGACTACAACGCCGCCTACGACGACGGCGTGTTCCGTCTCTGACAGGGCGCGGGCGCTGGCCTCACGGCTGGACGCCGCCGCCCACCGCCTGGTAGAGCGCCACGCTGTCGCCCAGCAGCGTACCGTAGGCAGCGGCCCGCGCAGCCTGCGCCTGCCGCCACGCCTGCTCGGCAGCCAGCAGCGACGGCCGCGAGGCATAGCCCTGCGCGAGCTGCGAGCGCGTGAGTTCGTAGCCGGACCGCGTGGCCTCCACGCTGGCATCGGCCACCTGCAGGGACCGCTGGTCGATGGACAGCGCATACAGCGTGTCCGCGACGTTCTGGAACGCCGTCAGCACCGCGCCGCGGTACTGCGCCGCCGCCGCATCGAACTGCGCCTCGGCCGCGCGCTGGCGCGCGGCGAGCGTCCCGCCGTCGAAGATCGGCATGAGCAGGCCGGCGCCCAGCGACCAGACCGCATTGCCCGCAGAGAACATGCGGCCGAAATCCGTGGCGCCGCCGCCCAGCGCCGCCGTCAGCGACAGTTGCGGAAAGCGCGCTGCCTCCGCCACGCCGATCGATGCGCTGGCTGCATGCAGCGCGCTCTCGGCCGCGCGCACGTCGGGCCGCTGCGCCACCAGTTGCGACGGCACGGCCTGGGGCAGCGGCGGCGGGGCGAGATCTGCCAACCCTGGCATGGGCAACACCGCATCGGGCGTGCGGCCCGCCAGCACCGCCACGAGGTTGCGGGTCTGCTCCAGCTGCTTCTGCAGCGGCGGCAGCGCCTGCTGCGCCTGGCTCAGCAGGTTCTCCTGCGTGGCCACGTCCAGGCCGCTGGCATAGCCGGCGCGCTGCAGGTTGCGCATCACCCGCAGTTGCTCCTGCATCGCAGCCACGGCTTTCCCGGTCAGCTCCACCTGCTCGGCCAGCATGGCCCCCTGCAGCACGGCACCGACCAGGTTGCTCGCCAACGTCAGGCGCGCGCCCTCCAGTTGCCAAAGCTGCTGCTCGGCCGAGGCCTGCAGCGATTCGATCTGGCGCCGGTTGCCGCCGAACAGGTCGGGCGTGTAGGCCACGCTGAGCTGCGCGGTGTGGTAGTTGAACACCGTGTCGCCCGAATTCAGCGGCGACGATTGGGTTTTCCCCGTGTTCTGCCGCGTGTTGTTCTGGCTTGCCTGTACCTGCGGATAGAACAGCCCGCGCTGGGCAGCCACGTTCTCCTGCGCCGCGCGCAGGGTGGCGCGCGCGGCATCGACCGTGGGGCTGTGCGCCAGCGCCTCGGCCACCAGGGCATCGAGCGGCGCGCTGCCGAACACCTTCCACCAGTCCGGCGCCACCGGCCCGGGCCGCAGCGGCAATGCCAGCGCCTCGCGGGTCAGCGACGCCGGGGCCGGCGTGGCGGGCGCGGCATGGTCGGCCCCCACCGCGCAACCCGACAGGGCCAGCGCCAGCGACACGGCGGCAGCGCAAAGCGCTCTTTCAAACATCAAGGTCATATCCCTTCCCTCTCGACGCGTGGCCTCTTGCCTCCCAGTCCCTGGCGGCGGCTGGACAACTTCATGCGCCGCAGCACCAACAGGCGCAGGGCCGGCACGACCAGCAGCAGGAACAGCGGCCCGATCAGCATGCCGCCCACCACGACCGTGGCCAGGGGCCGCTGCACCTCGCTGCCGATGCTGTGCGACAGGGCGGCCGGGAACAGCCCGATGCAGGCCGAGAGCGCCGTCATCAACAGCGGCCGCATGCGGCTCTCGTACGCTTCGGTGATCGCGTCCAGGGCATTGCGGCCCGCCGCGCGCAGCTCCTTGAAGCAGGTCAGGATCAGGATGCCGTCCATCACCGACACGCCCAGCAGCGAGATGAAGCCGATGATGGCCGACACGCTCAGCACCTGGCCCGACACCCAGAGCGCCAGCACCCCGCCCAGCACGGTGAAGGGCACGGCCGCCAGCGTGAGCAGGCTGTACGCGAAATTGCTGAAAAGCGCATACAGCAGCACCACGATCAGCGCCACCGCCAGCGGGATGGCGATCATCATGCGCGCCTTGGCCTGTTGCAGTTCCTCGAACTCGCCCGCATAGGTGATGCGGTAGCCCTCGGGCAGCCGTACCTGCTCGGCCACCTTGCGCTGCACCTCCGACACCGTGCTGCCCAGGTCGCGGCCGCGCGCGCTGAACTTGATCGGGATGTAGCGCTCGTTGCTCTCGTGGTAGATGTAAGTGGCGCCCGTGTCCACCGAAATCGTGGCCACGTCGGTCAGCGGGATGAAGGCCGTGCCGCCGCCGCTCGTGGTGTAGCCGATGCGCAGCGCCCGCACCGCGTCGATGCTGCCGCGCTGCTCCTTCGGGAAGCGCACCGTCAGGCCGAACTGACGGTCGCCTTCCAGCACCGTGGTGGCATTGGTGCCGGCCAGCGCGGCCTGGATGGTGGCGTTCACGTCGCCCGTGTTCAGTCCGTAGCGGGCGGCGCGGGCACGGTCGATGTGGATGTTCATGTTCGGCTGGCCCAGCGTGTGGAAGGTCCCCAGGTCGGCCACGCCATCGACCTGCCGCATCACCCCCATCACCTCGTCGGCCAGACGCTCCAGCGTGGGCAGGTCGGGACCGATGATCTTGACCGAATTGGCCCCCTTCACGCCAGACAGGCCCTCTTCCACGTTGTCCTGGATGTATTGCGAGAAATTGAAACCCACGCCCGGGAAGGCGCTTTCGAACTTCGACTGCAGCTCGGCCACCAGGCGTTCCTTGGTCATGCCGGGCCGCCACTCCCCGAAGGGCTTGAGCGGCGCGAACAGCTCCACATTGTTGAAGCCCGAGGCATCGCTGCCATCGTCCGGCCGGCCATGCTGCGAGACCACGGTGACGACCTCCGGATAGGCCTTGATCAGCGCCCGCATGCGGTTGACCTGCTCGGTGCCGGCCTCCAGCGAGATGGTCGGCGGCATGGAGGCGCGTATCCACAGGTTGCCCTCTTCCAGCGCCGGCAGGAATTCGCTGCCCAGGCGCGTCGCCAGCAGGCCGCCCGCCAGCAGCGCGACGCAGCCGATCGCCACCGTGGTGCGCGCATGGGCCAGCACCCAGTGCAGCGCGGGCCGGTAGGCGCGGTGGATGGCGCGCACGATGAGCGTCTCCTTCTCCTCCACCTTGCGCGGCAGCAGGTAGCTCGCCAGCACCGGCGTGACGGTGAAGGTGGCCAGCAGCGCGCCCGCCAGGGCGTAGCCGTAGGTGCGCGCCATGGGCCCGAAGATCTGCCCTTCCACCCCTTGCATGGTGAAGAGCGGCGTGAACGCGGCGATCGTGATGCAGGTGGAGAACAGCACCGAGCTGTCCACCTGCCGGGCGCTCAGGTAGATGGTGCGCAACCGCGCCGTCCATCCCGTGGCGGGAGCGAGCGCCGCCCCGTCGGGCTCGCGCGCCAGCGCGCGCAGCGCCGTCGCCCGGTCGCCCCGGCTGCGCTGGAAGTTGCGGAACACGTTCTCCACCAGGATCACCGCCGAGTCCACGATGATCCCGAAATCCACCGCCCCGAGCGACAGCAGGTTGGCCGATTCGTTGGTCAGGACCAGGATCATGATGCTGAAGAACAGCGCGAACGGAATGTTCACGCTCACGATCACCGCGCTGCGCAAGTCGCCCAGGAAGATCCACTGGATGAGGAACACCAGCAGGCAGCCGAACACCAGGTTGTGCAGCACCGTGTGCGTGGTCACGTTCACCAGCGCCGAGCGGTCGTAGTACGGCGCCAGGTGCACGCCGGGCGGCAGGCTGTGGTCGCCGTTGATCTTCTCCACCGCCTGCTGCACGCGCTCCATCACGTCCTTGGTGTGCAGCGTGCGGTTCATGATCACCACGCCGGTCACCACGTCGTTCTGGTCGTCGCGCCCGGCCTCGCCCAGGCGCGGCACCGTGCCTTCGGCAATGCGCGCCACATCCTTCACCTGGATCGGCAGCCCGTTCTGCTGGGTGATGACCACGTTGCCGATGTCGGCCAGGTTCTCCACCGCGCCCAGGCCGCGGATGTTGACCGACTGGTCGCCCACGCTGACGGCGCGCCCGCCCACGTTGAGGTTGGCGTTGCCGATGGCGGAGATGAGCTGCTGCAGCGTCACGCCGCGCGACTCCAGCAGCTTCGGGTCCGGCTCCACGTGGTATTCCTTGGTGGTGCCGCCCCAGGTCACCACCTGCGCCACGCCGGGCACCGTGAGCAGCCGGCGCTGGATCACCCAGTCCTGCAGCGTGCGCAGCTGTGTCAGGCCCATGCCCGGCGGCCCCTTGACCTGGTAGCGCAGGATCTCGCCCACCAGGCTCGACGCCTGGATCTGCGGCTGCACGCTGTTCGGCAGGCTGACGTTGGCCTGCAGGTTGTTGGCCACCTGCGTGAGCGCGAAGTAGTAGTCGGTGCCGTACTTGAAGGTGACGCGCACGAACGACAGGCCGTAGAACGAGGTCGAGCGGATGTTGTCCACGCCCGGCGTGGTGGCCAGGCCCACTTCCATAGGCCGGGTGTAGTAGCGCTCCATTTCCTCGGCCGACTGGCCGGGCGCCTGCGCCGTGATCTCCAGGATCACCGGCGCCGGGTTGGGGTAGGCCTCCACGTTGAGGTGGAGGAAGGCGAGGATGCCGGCGGCCATGAAGGCCAGCAGGCCCAGCAGCACGATGGGCCGGCGCGAGAGCACGAAGGCCAGAAGGGGTCGAAACACGGAACGGGCTCCTGCGGAGGATCGGCGGGCGGGGAACGCGGCGGGTGGCCGGCGGCCAGGGTGGGGTGGGCTACTCGGCCGCGCCGGCCTCGTACAGGTTGCTCAGCAGCAGCGCATTGCGTTGCGCGACGCGATCGCCCGGCTGCAGGCCGGCCATGATCTGCACCTCGCCCCCGTCGCTGCGCCCCACGGTGACGGCGCGGCGCTGCAGCCGCACGCCCAGCGGGTCCCTGGCGCCCTGCGCCATCCAGACCACGTTGTCGCCCGAGGTCTCGCGCACCACCGCCGTCGCCGGCACCGCGGCGGCCTCCTGCGGCGCCGCGAGCGTGATGCGGAAGTCCGCCAGCATCTGCGGGCGCAGCGCGCGATCGGGGTCGGCCACGTCGGCCCGCACCACGAAGCGATGCGTGCCGGCATCCACCGTGTCCCCCACGTAGCTGATGCGGCCGGTGAAGTCCCGGCCCGGCCACGCCTGCACATGCACGCTCACCGGCTGGCCCACCTTGTAGCGCGAGAAATCCGACTCGGGCACGCTGGCCACCATCCAGAGCGTGCGCACGTCCGACACCGTGACCGGCGCGGGCGATGCACCGGGCTGGGTCAGCAGCCCCGGCTGGGCGGACCGCGCGACGACGCGGCCATCGATCGGGCTCTTCACCGGCATCTCGACATCGATGGCATGGTCCCGCTCGATGCGCTGGATGTCGGCCTCGGCCAGGCCGAACAGCTGCAGCGTCTTGCGCGCGGCCCGGTACGCCGCATCGGCCGCCTGCTGGTCCGACAGGTTCTGCTGGTATTCCTTCTGCGCGATGCTGTTGTCGCCCACCAGCGCCTGCGCGCGGCGCAGGGTTTCGGTGGCCGAGCGCAGCGTACCGGCGGTCGATACCAGCGCCGATGCGGCCTGCGCGATGTCGGGCACGTTCACCGTGTAGAGCGTCTGCCCGGCGCGCACGGTGTCGCCGGCCTTGACCAGCACCCGCGCGATGCGGCCCGCATAGGCGGTGGAGACGGGCACCGTGCGGTCCTGGTTGAAGTCGATGTTGCCGATGGCCTGCTGCACGTCCTCGAAGGCGCGCTGCTGCACCGGCCCCAGGTCCAGCGTGGCGGCCTGGCTGGAGGACACGCGCACCACGCCGTCGGCCACCTTGCCGGACCGCGACAGCTCGGGCAGCAACGGCGCGGGCGCATCGGCGGCGGCCGACTCCCTGGAGGGCAGCAGCACCAGCACCGCCGCGGCGGCGACGGCGGTCAGCAGGGCTGCACCGCCGCACCAGGCCATGCGCTTGCTCAGGTTCGGGAACGTGGTCTTCATGGATCGCTTCCAGACAGCGAGGCCTCACTGCGAGGCCTGCGGGCGGAGCGATTCTTCGGGGGAAACCCTTATCGTTGGCTTAATGCCCGCAGGCAGCCGGCGTGCCGCGCGCTCAGGCCGCGCGCAGCAGCAGCCGCACCCGCGTGCCCCCGCCGGGCGGCGCTTCAGGCACCGGCAGGTCGCCCCCCATGCGGCGCAAGGCCTTGAGGGCGATGGGCAGGCCCAGCCCCGAGCCTTCCGCGGTGGACTCGCCCGCACGCCAGAACGGGGCCAGCATGGCCTCGCGGTGCGCCTGCGGCAGCGCCGGCCCGTCGTCGTCCACCTGCAGGCACCAGCCGCCGCCGGGCAGCCCGGGGTCGGGCAGCAGATCCACGCGGATATGCGCGCCGCCATAGCGGATGGCGTTGTCCAGCACATTCGCCAGCGCCTCTTCCAGCAACAGCGGCAGCGCCAGTGCGCGTGCCTGCACGCCGTTCCCCCGCAGGCCGTCGCCGGCCTCGAGCGTTTTCCCGGCTGCCGCCGCTGCAGGCATGTGGCGCTCCACGGTGCGCAGCGCCAGCGGCGCCAGGGCCACGGGCTCGGCCGCCGCGCCACCGTCCGTGCCGCCATGCGCCAGGGACAGCAACTGGCGCACCAGCCGCGTGGCCCGGTCGGCGGCCGAATGCAGCTCGAACAGCACCTCCGCATCGGGCGGCTGCCCCGGGTCGGCCTGGTACACCCGGCGCAGGTCCTCCACCAGCAGGTGGATGCCGGCCACGGGCGTGCGCAGCTGGTGCGCGGCATCCGAGATGAAGCGGCGCTCCGAATCCACCGACTCCCCCAGGCGCCGCAGCAGGTCGTTGGTGTGCTGCACCATGCTGCGCAGTTCGTCGGGCACGTCCTCCAGCGGCAGGGGCGAGAGGTCGTCGATGCCGCGCCGCCCCATCGCGTCGCCTACGGCGCGGGCCGGCTGCAGGCCGCGGCGCACGCCGAACAGCACCAGCGGCACGATCACGAAACCCAGCACCGCGACCGGCACGAAGATCGACTGCGCCAGTTCCCGGGTCAGCATCTGCCGCTTGGCCACAGACTCGCCCACGATCACCCACACCCCCGGCGAGCCGGCATGGCGCGCATGCACCGCCACCTGCCGCAGCCGCCCCCAGGGCGTGTCGTGCTCGAAAAAGAACGATCCGTCGGCATCGCCCTCGCGGTCGCCCCGCTGCTGCGGCAGGGCGAGTTCGGCATTGCCGGCCAGCACGGTACCGTCGTCCGTGCGCAGCGTGAAGTGCGACGGCGCGAAGGAGTCATAGACCATGGACGACGCCGTGCGCGAATCGATGGCCAGCACGGGACCGTCCGGGTTCCACTGGATCTGCGATGCCAGCGCCACGGCATCGTCGCGCAGCACGCGGTCCAGCACCAGCTGGGTCGCCCGGCCGGTCAGCCAGAACGCCGCCAGCGACGCCACCACGGCCGAGGCGATCCAGGTCCACAGCAGCGGCGCGACCAGCTTGCGCCGCAGGCTGTTGGCGCCGCGCAGCGGCCACGGCAGCGGCCGCGTCACGGCTCGGACTCCATGGCGTAGCCCACGCCGCGCACCGTGACGATGGCCACGCCGCTGCCGGCGAGCTTGCGGCGCAGCTTCAGGATGTAGATCTCCACCGCGTTCGCGCTGAAATCCGTCTCCCAGGTGGACATGGCGGAAACGATCCGGCTCTTGGCCACCGCCTTCGCGGGCGATGCCATGAGCAGTTCCACCAGCGCCGCCTCGCGCGGGCTCAGCGGCAGCCGCTCCTCGCGCAGGCGCAGCTCGCGGCTCTCGGTATCGAAACTCAGGTCGCCGATGCGCAGCACGTTGGTCATCAGCCCCTTGCTGCGCCGCCGCGTGATCGCCCGCAGGCGGGCCACCAGCTCCTGCGCCTCGAACGGCTTGGCCAGGAAGTCGTCCGCCCCTTCGTTCAGGCCACGCACGCGCTGGTCCAGTTCGTCCCGGGCCGTGAGGATCAGCACCGCCAGGTCGCGCCGCTGTTCGCGCCAGCGGCGCAGCACCTCGAAGCCGTCGCGCCGCGGCAGGCCCAGGTCCAGCACGGCCGCGTCGTATTCGGCCGTGGCCACCGCCGTCAGGGCGAGTTCGCCATCGCTGGCGACATCCACCTGCCAGCCTTCGGACTGCAGCATCCGGCGGATGCCCAGCCGCAGCGCGGGATCGTCTTCGACGACGAGGATGCGCATGTCAGCGGCGCCCGGGGTGGCACGGCCGGCCGCGGCGGACGGGGAGTGGAAAAAACGGGAGGTGGATCACGGGCGCACCGGGCCGGTCGTTTCGGACATGGCCGGGATTATTGGCCGCGGCCCCGCACACTGCGCGGCCACCCGGCGAAAAAAGCCGTGCGGCCCGGGGCGCGTCATCGTCTCCGGCAGATGCGTCCTGACAGCCCGCCGCGACTCAGTTAGACTGAGAACCGTTCTCACTTACTCGGCGCCCTGCCGAGGTTATGAAGGGTAGGGGTATGGCAGCCGTGGAAACGGCGCGGCAGCAGCATGTCCGTGCGCTGTATTGCGAACATCATGGATGGTTGTTGGCGTGGCTGCGCCGCAAGCTCGGTTGCGGGCATCAGGCGGCCGATGTGGCCCATGACACTTTTCTGCGCATCCTGGGCTCGCCCGCCGTGCTGCCGACGCTGCGCGAGCCTCGCGCCTACCTGGTCACCACCGCCAGGCGACTGCTGATCGACGAGGGCCGGCGCCGCGTGATCGAGCAGGCCTACCTGGACGCGCTGGCCGTCGTGGCCGCCGCCGATGGCGGGCCTTCGACCGAGCAGGTGGTGGCGACGGTACAGAGCCTGGTACGCATCGAGGCCGCGCTGCAGGACCTGTCGGCCAGGGCGCAGCAGGCTTTTCTGCTGCATTACCTGGAAGGGCTGCCGCACGCGGATGTGGCGGCCGCGCTGGGTGTGTCCACCCGCATGGTGCAGAAGTACCTGGTCCAGGCGCTGGTGTGCTGCCACCGGGCGGTGGACGGGTGAGCACCTTGCACGAGAGTACGGCCATCGCCGAACAGGCCGCCGGCTGGATCGTGCGCCTGGACAGCGACGACGCGGAAGAACGCGCCCGGGCCCAGGCCGGCTTTGCGGCCTGGAAGGCGCAGGATCCGCGGCACGCGCAGGCGGCGGCGCGCATGGAATCCTTCATCGAGCAAGTGCAGGCGGTACGCCGTCAGGCACCGGGGGACGGCCAAGCCGCGCATGCGGCGATGCGGGCGGCATGGCAATTGCGCCGCCGCCAGCGCGCCGTGCGGTGGGGCAGTGCGCTGGCGCTGGCAGCGGTGCTGGCCGTGCCCGCGGGGTGGATGCTGCGCGACCACCCCGCCAGCCCCTGGGCGCAGGAACTGGCCGACCTGCGCAGCACCGAAGGACAGTGGCGCCATCAGGTACTCGACGATGGCTCGCAACTCACGCTGAGCGGCGCGGGCGCGGTGCGCTGGCGCCTGGATGCGCAGCAGCGCGTGGTGGAGTTGCTGCGCGGCAGCGTTCTGGTTCAGGTGGCACACGATGCGTCGCGGCCCTTCTACGTGCAGACGCCGCTGGGCAGGGTGCGTGCGCTGGGCACCCGTTTCACCGTGACCTACGACGCGGCCGGCGTACGCGTGGAAATGCTCGAATCGCGCGTGGCGGTCCAGACGCCGCAACAGTGGCAGTCCGGCAGCCCCGAGGCCGTGGAAGTCAGCGCGGGCCAGCGCGTGACCTTGAGCGATGCCGGCGTGGGCCGCATCGAGCCTCTGGACCCGCAAGGCGTGGAGCAGGGCTGGCGCCGCCACCAACTGGTGGTGGATGACCGGCCCCTGTCCGAGGTACTGGACGAACTGGCCCGCCACTACAAGGGCAGCCTGCATTTCGACCGGGCTGCACTGTCACAGGTGCGCATGACGGGCGTGCTGCCGCTGGATGACCCCGAGCAGGCGTTGCAATTGCTGCGGCAGACCTTCCCGCAGTTGCAGATCCGGTCGGTCGCCTCGCGCTGAGAGTGCAGGATCACGCCCTGCCCGGCCGACTCGGCGGGCGCCATCTGGCCGTTGCCACCGAGATCGAAGTGCCGCAGCACTTGTCGCGCGGAGGCACGGAGCGTCTCCCTGCACGCGTCGACGCAACGATCGCCGAAAAGACGCGGCCGACCAGGGCCGGTTTGCGATCATCTCCCGGCTCGCTCCATCCCTGCGACAGGCACGCCTGCACAAGAGACACTCCGCTTTGCCTAGCCCGCGTGACCGGGCTCGGCGCCAGGCTTTACCGCGACCGCACACAGGCTGACACCGAATCTGCGCAGCGGTGTGCGTGCGAGCCACGCCGAGAGCGACTGCAGGCGTGGATGGCGCTCGAACGGGGGCATCAGATAATCGATCCTGGTATCTACGAAGCCCGCGGCTTCGGTCATCCGCACCAGCCGAGCAGAGGAAAACACCCGCGCCGTGGCCAGACGCGTGTGAAGCCAACCGATCCAGGGCAGGAACGGCATGCAGCTTGGCGGCAGGAATGCCCTGCCCAGGCGGACGGGGTGTGTTTCCATCGGAAACGCCTTGTTCGGAACGGTCAGGTAGAGCCACCCTCCTGGCTTGAGCAGCCGGAACGCTTCGGCCATGACCGCCTGCGGATCATCTACATGATCGAGTACTTCGATCAAAAACGCGGCATCGAAGCCTTGCCCCGGCAATCCTGTCGCCTCCGCCGTCGCCTCGACGATCACCACGTGCGTGGCATGGGCCAGCCGCTGTCGTGCACGCGCCAGCACATGGGGCTCCACGTCGATCAGGCACAGCTGCTGGCAGTGCTCCAGCAACTGCAGCGCATAACTGCCTTCGCCGCCGCCGATGTCGGCGAACGCCCCTCCGGGAAAGGCAGCCAGTTCACGCAGCATCGCCAGCCGCAAACGCACATTGCGGCCATCCGGACGGCTGGAAGCCCCATAGATGAGACCACGCCTAGTCAACTTGAACACGCTTGCCTGGTTCCCCGATGCCACAGGCCGACACGTTAGCACATGGGATGGAGGCATCGTAGCCGTTGAGCGGCACGACAGGCAGATCGGCGAATCCTTGTCGAAGATGTTGTCGAAGCCGCCACTGAGACAGTCCAGGCAACGCTTTTTTCCATGAAGAGGTTCCGGTTTTGCGTTCTGGCCCGTCAAGGCTGTGAACCCAACAAACAAAGGATCTCTCACATGCGCGACTCGATGCGTTCCGGCCCGCGCGGCGGCCTCCCGCCCCTGGCACTGTCGCTGTCCCTGGCAATGGCGGCGCTGTCCCCTGCGGTGCAGGCCCAGTCCGGCGCCGCTGCCGTGGTGCAGGCTTATGACATCCCGCCCGGCGCCCTGGGCCCGGCGCTCAACCGCTTCGCGCAAGAGGCGGGCGTGTCGCTGGCGGTGGATGCCAGCCGGGTGGCCGGAGCCACCACCGCCGGCCTGCAGGGCCGCTATGGCGTGGAAGAAGGCTTTGCGCAACTGCTCAAGGGCAGCGGCCACACCATCCGGAAGACCGGTGCCGGCTACGGGCTCGCGCCTGCGCTTCCGGCCTCCGTGCCTGCGGCACCCGCGGCCGGTGAGCAGGACCGCACGGGCACCCGCCCGGCCCCCGCGCAGGCCGCGGCCGCCGACGCGGCCGCTCCCACCGGCGATGCGGCGCAGGACGCCCCGGCGGCCCGCGCGACAGCGGGCCGCGGCACGCTGGAAACGGTGACCGTGTCGGCCTCGCGCTCCAACATGGAGGCCGAGAAGGCGCCGCAGACGGTGCAGATCATCCAGCGCGCGCAGATCGAGCAGCAGCTGGCGCTGTCCACCAATTCGTCGGATGTGCTGAGCAACCTGATCCCGTCGTACACGCCCAGCCGCGGGAAGATGAACGGCAGCGGCGAGACGCTGCGGGGCCGCACGCCGCTGATCCTGGTGGACGGCGTGCCGCAGTCCAACCCCATCCGTCCCACGGGGCGCGAGGCGCATACCATCGACTTCGCCATGATCGACCGGGTGGAGGTGGTCCAGGGCGCCAACGCCATCAACGGCCTGGGCGCCACGGGGGGCACCATCAACCTCATCACCAAGCGACCCGAGAACGGCGCGCTCAACCAGCACGTGGACGTGCAGGCCACCGCGCCCGCCGGGCACGGCGGCAGCGACAGCCTGTCCACCAAGATGGCCTACAGCGCCAATGGCCGGCAGGACAGGCTGGACTACCTGTTCTCCATCGCAGTCGAGGACCAGGGCCTGTGGCGCGACGCGCGGGGCCGCGGCATCGGCGCCGACAACACCCAGGGGGACCTGATGGACGCGCGCAGCCATGACGTGCTGGGCAAGCTGGGCTACTGGCTGGATGACGACCAGCGGCTGCAACTGTCTGTCAACCGCTACCGCATCAAGTCGCAGTCCCACTACATCGGCGTGGCGGGCGATCGCGCGCGCGGCATTCCCACCACCTCCATCGAGGGCACGCCAGCGGGCGCGCCACCCTTCAACGAGGTCCAGACCTCGGCCATCACCTACGACCACTACAACCTGGCGGGCATGGAGCTGTCGGCCCTGGCGTTCAGCCAGGAATTCGAGGCGCTGTTCGGCGGCGACCGCTCGGCCACCTTCCAGGACCCGCTGATCGCGCCGCGCGGCACGCTGGTGGACCAGTCGCGCGCCAAGTCGTCCAAGCTGGGCACCAAGGTCACGCTGACCAAGGCCGATCTGCTGAATAGCCGGCTCAAGCTCACCGGCGGCTTCGACACGCTGGTGGACAAGGGCAAGCAGGACCTGTTCGGTACCGGTCGAACCTACGTGCCCGAATCGGAATACCGCAACCTGGCGCTCTTCCTGCAGGGTGAATACAGGCTGCTCGACAAGGTCACGCTGCACGGCGGCGTGCGCAGGGAATACGCGGATCTGAAGGTCGACAGCTACCGCACGCTGGCGGCCTACAACCGCGTGGCGGTGCAGGGCGGCACGCTCGACTTCGACGAGACGCTCTACAACGCCGGCATCGTCTACGAGCCTGCCAGGGACTGGAACGTCTATGCCAGCTATTCCGAAGGCTTCGGCATGCCGGACGTGGGCCGCGTGCTGCGGTCCATCAACACGCCGGGCCAGAACGTGGACGACATGAAGAGCCTGAGCCCCATCGTCACCCAGAGCGTGGAACTGGGCACGCGCGTGAAACGCGGTGACTGGGACGCCGAGGCCAGCTGGTTCCGGTCGTCCTCCGACTACGGCACGCGGGTGCTGCGGGTGAACGAGGCCTTCATGCTCGCACGCGAGAAGAACCGCATCGACGGGCTGGAGGCCAGCCTGGGCTGGCAGGTCCACCGCGCCCACAAGGCCAGGCTGGCCTATTCGCGCACCAGGGGCCGCTACGACAGCAACAACGATGGCCGCCTGGACGCGCGGCTCGACGGCCTGAACATCGCGCCCGACCGGCTGGTGGCCAGCTGGACGGCGCAGTGGAATGAACAGCTCTCGTCCTTCGTGCAGGTGCAGCGCGCCTTCAGCCGCACCTTCGACAACCCGGCCATGAATTTCAGTGGCTACACGCTGGTGGACGCCAGCCTGCAGTACAGGCTGCCCAAGGGCCGCGTGCGACTGGCCGTGGCCAACCTGTTCAACCGCGACTACATCACCTACTACTCGCAAAGCGCGCTGGTGGAGCCGCTGCGTTACTTCGCGGGCCGCGGCCGCACACTGACGCTGGGCTATTCGGTGGACTTCTGATGGCTTACAGCGCAGCGACGGTGGCGTTCGCCGCGGCACGCGCGGTGGTGGCCGTGGCCGGCGGCTATGGCGTGGTGCATCTGGCGGTAACGGTCACCGCCAGCGCGATGGCCCGCGGCGGCCTGGCACCGTCCGATGCCGTCGTGGCGGCTGCCATGCTGGGCTTTCCAGCCTACCTGGGCGTGTTGCTCTGGGCGCTGGCGTGCCCCCGGCTGCTGCGCCTGGCCGGCGTGCTGGGCCTGGCCGCCGCGGGCTGCGCTGCGGCGGGCTGGTGGCTGCAACCGGGCATGCCCGCATGAACGCGGCCCCGGCTTCCAATGCCGGCTGGCGCAGGCGCATGGCAGGTGTGCACACCTGGTGCGGCATCGTGCTGGGGGTGGTGCTGCTGCTCGTCTTCTGGATGGGTACGCTCAGCGTGTTCGACAGGGAACTGGACCGCTGGATGATGCCCGCCACCCGGCTGCCCGCGCCACAGCGCCCGCCACCGCTCGACGCGCTGCAGCCCGTCGTCCAGGCGCTGGTGCCGGCCGGCGCGCGCCAATGGCGCATCGACTGGGCCACGCCACGCACGCCCGTGCTGCGACTGTCCTGGCAGGGCCCGGACGGCGGGCGTGGCCAGCGCTACCTGGATGCGGCCACGCTGGCGGTGCTGCCCGCGCCGGGCACCTGGGGCGCCAGCGGCTTCATTTTCCCGTTCCACTATGGCCTGCATTGGGACTGGAAGGACCTCGGCAAGTGGTTGGTGGGCCTGGCCGGGATGGGCATGCTGGTGCTGCTCGTGGGGGGCGTGGTGATCCACCGCCGCCTGCTGGCGGACTTCTTCACCTTCCGGCCGCGCAGCCGGCTGCCGCGCAGCAGCCTGGACCTGCACAACATCACCGGCGTGATGGGCCTGCCCTTCCATGTGGCGATCACGGTATCGGGGCTGGTGATCTTCTGGTCGCTGTATTTTCCGCTGGCGCACGTGGGCGTCTATGGCGATGGCCCCCAAGCCCGCGCCGCCCTGCAGGCCGACGGCTATGGCCGCTACCAGCGCCCCCGCGCAGGGCCGGCCACGGCACCCATGGCATCGCTGGACGCCATGGCCGACGCTGCACGCCGCACCTGGGGCGCGGGGACCGAGCCGTACTTCCTGCGCGTTTGGAACCCGGGCGACCGCCACGCCACGGTGGAGCTGCGCCGCTCCTATGCGCGCGAGGTGCCGATGAACCTGGACCAGCTCTTCTTCGACGCTGCCACCGGCCATCCGCTGCACCGCTTCGAGGCTGCTCCGGCCATGGGCGTGCAGCGCTTCATCTCGGGCCTGCATTTCATCCAGTTCGAGCATCCGCTGCTGCGCTGGCTGTACTTCGGCCAGGGACTTTCGGGCTGCGTGCTCATCGCGAGCGGCCTGGTGCACTGGCTGGCCGCGCGGCGCGCACGCACGCCACCGGGCCTGCGGTGGCGCCTGGTCGAGTCGCTGTGCATCGCCGGCATCGCCGGCACCGTGGTGGCCACGCTGGCCTTCCTGGCTGCCAATCGCCTGCTGCCCGATGCAGCGCATGCCATGGGCTGGACCCGCCCGGAACTGGAGGCGGCCGCGTTCTACGGCACCTGGCTGGCCTGCCTGGCGCTGGCGGTAGCGCGTGGTCCCAAGGCCTGGTGCGACCAGGCCGCGGCCATCTCCGGCCTCGCCGTGGGGTGTGTCGTGCTGAACGCGCTCACTACGGGTGCCTACGGCACGGCATGGCCGCGCACGCCGGTCGCTGTCGTCGGGGTGGACATCCTGCTATTGCTGCTGGCCGCCGTGGCGGCATGGTCTGCGCAGCGCATTGCACGCGGAAGTGCCGCCGCATGAGCGCGGGCGCGTTGACGGCCTGCGCAGCGGCTTGCATGGGCGTCGCATGGTGGCTGCTGTACCTGGCGACCCGGCGGGTGCGGGACACCTTGCCCGCCCCCATGCCCCCCAGGTCGGTGACGGGACTGCGGATCGCTTCGGCGGGGCTGGCAGCGCTGGCGTGGCATGCGTGCACGGCTGCCGACGGCATGGCCATGGGAACGTTGCTCTGGGCCTGCCTGTCGAGTTCCAGCGGTTTCGGCCTCATGGCCTTGCTGGTCTGGGCGCCCCGATGGATGGGGCGTCTGGTCCTGGCGACCTTCGGCCATCTGCGCTGCCAGGGCTCGCCCTAGCGCCGCAGATGCAGCAGCGGATACGGACGGCCCTGCCCGTCCAGCGGCGAGCGGCCCACGACGTGGAAGCCCCGGCGCTGGTAGAAGTCCAGGGCCTGGGTGTTCTGCTCGTTCACGTCCACCTCCGGCGCATCGGTGCGCGCCATCAGTGCGGTGCCGACACCCGAGCCCCGCGCGGCCGGGGCGACGAACAGCATTTCGATCTTCCCGGCCGCCGTGCCGATGAACCCGGCGATCCCGCCGTCGGCGCCGACGGCGACCTGCAGATCGACCGCCGGCAGGTACTGCTCGCGCAGCACGGGGCGCAACGCCTCGATCTCGGACACGGGCAGGAAATGGTGCGTGGCCCGCACGGATGCCTCCCACACCTCGGCGACGGCATCGAAGTCGGAAGCGGTGGCAGGCCGGATGGTGATGGTCATGGGGCTCCAAGAAAAAAAGCCTTGCAGGCTCGTGACCTGCAAGGCTTTTCGCATCTGGTGGCGCTTCACGGATTCGAACCGCGGACCTGTGGATTATGATTCCATCGCTCTAACCGACTGAGCTAAAGCGCCTAAGCCCTCAAGTATAGCGCTTTTTTCCGCCCGCACAACAACTTCCTGCATCCCCACTCGCGCGCCCGGAATGCCCGCAAGGGGCCCGGCCGTAGAATTCCGCGCTTCAGCCCCTGGATGAACACCATGACCCGCTGCAAGCCCCCCACGACTCCCATCCTTTTGCGCCCCGGTGCCCGCGCGGCCGCCCTGCTCCTGGCCCTCGGCGCGGCCGCCCCGGCCTTCATGGCCCTTCCGGCCGCCGCGCAGCAGGTGCAGCCCGGCATGGGTGGCGTGCGCAACTTCCCCGAGGCCGCCCAGCGCGGCACCCTGGTGGTGCTCAGCACGGCCGAGGCCCAGCTGAATGGCAGCACCGTGCGCATGGCGCCCGGCCTGCGCATCTTCAGCCCGCAGAACACGCTGGTGATGGCCCACTCGGTGATCGGCCAGTCGTTCACCGTCAACTACACGACCGAACCCGCCACGGGCCTGCTGCACACCGTGTGGATCCTGACCAAGGCGGAGGCCGCCGTGCCCCGCAAGGGCAGCGGCGGCGGCTCTTTCTTCGATTCGCTGTTCGGCTCCGGCAGCTGAGGGCGCGGGCCGTCCCCGCGACCACGCCCCTTCGTCCCGATGTCCCGGCCGCCCTCGCGCGGCCCGCACCCGGCGCCCGCACGGCGCCGCCACTCCCCTTTTCCGGAATTTCCCGCCATGGCCAAAAAAGTCTTCGTCAAAACCTTCGGCTGCCAGATGAACGAGTACGACTCCGACAAGATGGTGGACGTGCTGCATGCCGCCCAGGGCTACGAGCCCACGCAGAACGCCGAAGAGGCCGACCTGATCCTGTTCAATACCTGCTCCGTGCGCGAGAAGGCGCAGGAAAAGGTCTTCAGCGACCTGGGCCGCTTCAAGCACCTGAAGGCCCGCGGCGTGAAGATCGGCGTGGGCGGCTGCGTGGCCAGCCAGGAGGGCGACGAGATCATCAAGCGCGCGCCCTACGTCGATGTGGTCTTCGGTCCCCAGACCCTGCACCGCCTGCCCGAGCTGCTGGCGCAGCGCGAGGCCCTGGCCCGCCCGCAGGTGGACATCAGCTTTCCCGAGATCGAGAAGTTCGACCACCTGCCTCCGGCGCGCGTCGAGGGCGCGAGCGCCTTCGTCTCCATCATGGAAGGCTGCAGCAAGTACTGCAGCTACTGCGTGGTGCCCTACACGCGCGGCGAGGAAGTCAGCCGCCCCTTCGACGACGTGCTGGTCGAAGTGGCGGGCCTGGCCGACCAGGGCGTGAAGGAAGTGACCCTGCTCGGCCAGAACGTGAACGCCTACCTGGGCAAGATGGGCGGCACGGCCGAGGTGGCCGACTTCGCCCTGCTGCTGGAATACGTGGCCGACATCCCGGGCATCGAGCGCATCCGGTTCACCACCAGCCACCCCAACGAATTCACGCCGCGCCTGATCGACGCCTACGCGCGCATCCCCAAGCTGGTCAGCCACCTGCACCTGCCCGTGCAGCACGGCTCCGACCGCATCCTGATGGCCATGAAGCGCGGCTACACGGCCATGGAATACAAGAGCACCATCCGCAAGCTGCGCGCCATCCGGCCCGACCTGGCCATGAGCAGCGATTTCATCGTGGGCTTCCCCGGCGAGACCGAAGAGGATTTCGGCAAGATGATGAAGCTCATCGACGACATCCACTTCGACAACAGCTTCAGCTTCATCTTCAGCCCGCGCCCCGGCACGCCCGCCGCCAGCCTGCACGACGACACGCCGCACGAGGTCAAGCTGCGCCGCCTGCAGGAACTGCAGGCCGTCATCAACGCCAACATCAAGTCGATCAGCGAAAGCCGCGTGGGCACCGTGCAGCGCATCCTGGTGGAAGGCGCGTCCAGGCGCGACGGCAGCGAGCTCATGGGCCGCACCGAATGCAACCGCGTGGTCAACTTCGCGGGCCACCCGCGGCTCGTCGGGCAGATGGTCGATGTCACCATCACCGAGGCCAAGGCCTACACGCTGCGGGGCGAAGTGGTCACGGCGGACCACGGCGCGCTGGCCGCGCATTGAGAGAAGAGGGCCGCATGGGCTTCGCCGCGCGCCTCTTCCGCCGCCAGCAGGGCGTCGCCGCCCTCGGGGGGCTGTCGTTCCAGCAGATGCTGCTGCTGGCCTTCCTGCTCATCGCCGGGCTGCAGGGCGCCAGTTCGCTGCGCGCCATCTTCACGCTGGAGCAGCTCATGGTCCAGAGCCGCAACGGCGCGGCCGAAGCCATCCAGCTCAACGCCGCGGCCCAGAGCCTGAACGCCCGCGGCCAGACACTGGAGCGCGCTGCCCGGCAATCGCTGGTGCTGGCCGACCGCTCGCTGCGCCGCCGGTTCGACGACATCTCGCGCGAGGCGCACGAGATCCTGCAGCGCCTGGAAACCAAGGGCCTGCCGCACGAACTCGCCGCGCAGTGGCGCGCGCACCTCGCCCAGGTCACCGCACTGCTCGACGGCCCTCCCGCCCTCTCGCTGGACAACGAGCGCGCCGTGGCCGGGCTCTTCCTCGAACTCGATGGCGTGAACGGCGCCATCGCCCAGTCGGTGCAGGACATCAACACCCGCCGCAGCACCGAACTGCAGGAAAAAATCGAAGCCAGCCGCCGCGAGGTGACCCACCAGGTGGTCGGGGTGATCGTGCTGGCCCTCGCGCTGGCGCTGGCCCTGGGCATCTGGCTCGCCCGGCCCTTCAAGCGCCTGGAGCACGCCATCCGCCTGCTGGGGGAAAACGAACTCGCCCAGTCGGTGGAGATCCCCGGCCCGGTGGACATCCGCCGCGTGGGCCAGCAGCTCGAGTGGCTGCGCGTGCGGCTGCTGGAACTGGACGCCGACAAGGCCCGGTTCCTGCGGCACATCTCGCACGAACTCAAGACCCCCCTGGCCTCCATGCGCGAGGGCGTCGCCCTGCTGCAGGACGGCGTGACCGGCGAACTGGGCGCGGGCCAGCGCGAGGTGGTGGACATCCTGCACCAGAACACCCTGGTGCTGCAAAGCGAGATCGAGGCCCTGCTGCGCTTCAACGCCGCGGCCTTCGAGGCCCGCCAGTTGCACCGCGCGCCCACCGACCTGCTCGCGCTGATCGAGGCCCAGGTCGAGACCCAGCGCCTGCAGTGGCAGGCCCGCAAGCTCGACGTGGTGGTCGAGGGCAGGCCCGTCACGCTGCCGGTGGACGCCGAGAAGATCGCCTCGGCCGTGGGCAACCTGCTCTCCAACGCGATCCGTTTCTCGCCCCCGGGCAGCAGGATTCTGATTCAACTCATACGTTTCGAAGACCGTATCCGCATCGATGTGGCCGACGAAGGCCCCGGCGTGCATGAAAATGACCGGGCACGCATCTTCGAGCCTTTCTACCGGGGGGTGCGGCAGCCGGAAGACGCCGCGCGTGGCACCGGCATCGGCCTGTCCATCGTCCAGGAGTACGTCGCCGCCCATGGCGGGCGCGTGAGCCTCGTCGAGGACGGCGAACGTACACCCTTCCGCATCGAACTGCCCCATGCTTCCTGATCATCCGCTGCCGCGCCATGGCGCACGCCCCCGTCCCGGCGCCCCGCGCCCCGCAGGGGCGCACCTGACGCATCTGGCGCATCTGGCAATGGCGACCGCACTGGCACTGCTGGCCGGCTGCGCCGCCGTGCCCGAGCCTGCGCCGGCCGAGCCGGTGCCGGCCATTCCCGCCGCCGTGCCGGAACCCTCTCCCGTGCCCGCGGAAGAGGCGGACAAGCCCGGGGCGGATGCCGCCGGCATGCCGTCCACGGACGGCAGTGCTCCGGCCGCCTCCGCCGAGTCCGCCCGTCCTGCCGCTTCGCTGCCACGCCAGATGCTGCTGTACGCCGACCGCGTCCGCAGCCTGCCGCCGCCCGAACTCATGGCCGAGATCGCCCGCCTGTCGGACGCGCAGGCCAGTGCCGGCAGCCCGCCGGAGAAGTCGTTCCAGCTGGCCCTGGTCCTGCTGCAGACGCGCCAGCCGGCCGACACCGCGCGCTCGCTGGGGCTGGTGCAGAAACTGCTGTCCGACAACCGGCCGGCCGCAGCGTCGCTGCAGCCGCTGGCGCGCCTGCTCGAGAACCGCCTGCTGCAGCAGCGCCGGCTGGAAGACCAGCTGGACCGCCAGTCCCAGCAGCTCAAGGAGGGGCAGCGGCGCATCGACCAGCTGAACGAGCGCCTGGAGGCCATGCGCGCCATCGAACGCAGCCTCAACGCCCGCCCCGGAGCCCCGGGCAACGGCAGGGCCGCGCACCCCGCACCGACCGAATCCCCCCGCTGAACCGGCCCCGAGCATGCCCGCCACGCCCCCGACGAAACCCTCCGCGCCCCGTCCACGCATCCTCGTGGTGGACGACGACGCCGACATGCTGCGGCTGCTGTCGCTGCGGCTCAACGCGGCCGGCTACGAAATCACGGCCGTCCCCTCCGCCGAAGCCGCGCTCGCCCAGCTGGAGACCAGCCGCCCGCAGCTCGTGCTGAGCGACGTGCGCCTGCCCGGCCGTGACGGCCTGGCCCTGTTCGACGAGGTGCGCTCGCGCCATCCCTCGCTGCCCGTGATCCTGCTCACCGCGCACGGCACCATTCCCGACGCGGTCGAGGCCACGGCCCGCGGCGTGTTCACCTATCTCACCAAGCCCTACGAGGCCAAGGACCTGCTCGACAAGATCGCGCAGGCCCTGGCGCTGAGCGCGCCCGCCACCCGCACGCCCCAGGCCGACAGCACCTGGCGCGCCGAGATCGTGAGCCGCTCCAACCGCATGGCCGACCTGCTCGCCGAGGCCCGCATGGTGGCGCAGTCGGACGCCAGCGTGCTGCTGCTGGGCGACAGCGGCACCGGCAAGGAGCTGCTCGCGCGCGCCATCCACCGGGCCAGCCCGCGCGCGGCGCGGCCCTTCGTGGCCGTGAACTGCGGCGCCATCCCCGAGGCCCTGCTGGAGTCCGAACTGTTCGGCCACATGAAGGGCGCCTTCACCGACGCGCACAGCAACCACAAGGGCCTCTTCCAGGCAGCCGACGGCGGCACGCTGCTGCTCGACGAAATCGGCGACATGCCGCCCGCGCTGCAGGTCAAGCTGCTGCGCGTGCTGCAGGAGCGCGCCGTGCGCCCCGTCGGCGCGAGCCAGGCCACGCCGGTGAACGTGCGCATCGTCTCCGCCACGCACCGCGACCTGGAGGCCGCCATGGCCACGGGCCAGTTCCGCGAGGACCTCTACTACCGCCTCAACGTGGTCACGCTGACGCTGCCCACCCTGGCCGACCGCCGCGAGGACATCCCGCTGCTGGCCAACCATTTCCTCGACCAGCTGGCGCGCAAGTACGACAAGCGCCTGTCGGGCTTTTCGCCGGAGGCGCTCAAGGCGCTCACGGCGGCGCCCTGGCCCGGCAACGTGCGCCAGCTCTACAACGTGGTGGAGCAGGCCTGCGCGCTCTCCACCACGCCCCTGGTGCCGCTGGGCCTCGTGCAGCGCGCGCTGCGCACGCCCACCGTGCAGGTGCTGAGCTTCACCGAGGCCCGCCAGCGCTTCGAGCGCGAATACCTGGTGGACCTGCTGAAGATGACCGACGGCAACGTCGCCGATGCCGCGCGGCTGGCGCAGCGCAACCGGACCGAGTTCTACCGCCTGCTGCAGAAGCACGCGCTGACGCCGGGCCAGTTCAAGAGCGACGGGGCCCCGCCAGACGATGTCGCCGAAGAGCGACAAGAATAAGTCGTTGATTTCAAAGGATTTTTGCTTTTCACCGGCATCCATGGTCGCTGGTTTGCGACAAAAACCGGGGTTTTGGGGCCATCCAGGCCCTCCGCACAACTACTTACACGCTTTCGTGCTCACAAGTCCTTGATTCACAAGGATTTTTCCAGGCTGGCACAGGGTTTGCCCTATTGCTCGCATGCCACAGGCCTACTCCCCCTCCAGCGCTGCGCCGACATCGGCCGCAACGCGTTCGCGAGAGGGTTACGCACCTGTCTTCCTGGAACACCACAACCGAGTGAGCACAACCATGGAATCCCTATCCTCCCGACCGGAAGCCGCCCCCCGCAACACCGCGGGCACGCCCGCTCCCGCCGTGGTGGCGCGCCGTGGCGCACGCTACCCCCGACCGGTGGAGTCGTCGCGCAGCACGCTGCGCGAAGACCGCCATCCCAATTCGCTCACCGCACCGCCCGTGCACCGCGGCTCCATGGCGCCGCTGCCCTGGCGCGGCTTCTGGAACAGCATCGGCACCGCCGTGCTGATGCGCCTCAACGGCCGCAAGGCCTCCGCCGCGGCGGCCCCCGCCGCGCCGCAGGAGCCCTGGGAGCGCGCCGCCCGCCAGCGCCGCAACATCTTCCTGCTGCTGGCCCTCGCCACCAGCGCCCTGGCCACGACGCTCTTCGCCGGCGTGCAGCCCAGCTATGACAGCGCCTGGCTCGAATACGGCCAGCTCGCCCTCTTCGCCCTGCTCTCCACCTGGGTGGTGACCGGCTTCCTCACGGCCATGATGGGCTTCTGGGTGATGCTGCGCGGCGACCGCCACGCCCTGTCGGCAAAAAGCGTCCGCAACGACGTGCTGAGCCCCGACGCCCGCACCGCGATCATCATGCCCATCTGCAACGAGGATGTGGCGACGGTGTTCGCGGGCCTGCGCGCCACCTGCGAATCGGTGGCCGCCACGGGCCATGCGAAGACCTTCGACGTCTTCGTGCTCTCCGACAGCTATGACCCCGAGATCGCCGCCGCCGAGCGCGCGGCCTGGGAAGAACTGCGTGCCGTGCTGGCCGCCAACGCCAACCAGCCGCAGGTCGAGGTGTACTACCGCCTGCGCACCCGCCGCAGCCACCGCAAGGCCGGCAACGTGGCCGATTTCTGCCGCCGCTGGGGCAAGGACTACAAGTACATGGTGGTCCTCGACGCCGACAGCGTGATGAGCGGCGACTGCATCGTCTCCATGGCCAAGCTCATGGAAGCCCATCCGCGCGCCGGCATCATCCAGACCGCCACGCAGGCCATCGGCCACGTCACGCTGCACGCCCGTGCCCAGCAGTTCGCCTCGCGCGTCACCGGCCGGCTGTTCACGCTGGGCATGCAGTTCTGGCAGCTCGGCGAATCCCACTACTGGGGCCACAACGCCATCATCCGCGTGAAGCCCTTCATGGACCACTGCGCCCTGGCCCCCATCAAGGGCACGGGCGGCATGAGCGGCGGCATCATGAGCCACGACTTCGTCGAGGCCGCGCTGATGCGCCGCGCCGGCTACCACGTATGGCTGGTCTCCGACCTGGTGGGCAGCTATGAACAGCAGCCGCCGGACCTGCTGTCCGAACTGCAGCGCGACCGCCGCTGGTGCCAGGGCAACCTGCAGAACGCCCGCCTGATGGCCGAGCCCGGCATCCACCCCGTGCACCGCGCCATGTTCGTGACCGGCGCCATGGCTTACCTCTCGGCCCCCCTGTGGCTGGCCTTCATCACCTTCGGCACCGTGCTGTGGCTGTCCGGCGCCCGCCTCGTGGCCGACTGGAACGTGCTGCCCGGCGAACTGATGGCCCTGTGGGCGTGGACGCTGTGCATGCTGTTCCTGCCCCGCGTGCTGGGCGTGGCCGCCATCCTCATGAAGGGCGAGCAGAAGCAGTACGGCGGCACGGCCAGCGTGTTCAAGAGCGCCGCGCTGGAAAGCGCCATGGCCATCCTGCAGGCGCCCATCCGCATGCTCGGCCACTCGCTCTTCGTGATCGTCGCCCTGACCGGCCTCAAGCTCGACTGGAAGTCCCCCCCCCGCGAAGCCAATGCCGTGCCCTGGAAGGACGCCCTGCGCCAACTGGCCCCGATGAGCCTCGTGATCGCCCTGCTGGGCGTGGGCGTGGCGCTGATCGACCCCACCGCGCTGGTCTGGCTGATGCCCGTGGGCCTGCCGCTGGTGATGGCCATTCCCCTGGTGGTGCTGTCCAGCCAGATCGCCCTCGGCCGCACCCTGCGCGCCCAGCGCCTGCTGCTGATCCCCGAAGAGGCCTGGTCGCCGCCCGTGCTGCGCCGCGCCTGGATGCACGCCACCCAGCTGAAGAACGGCGGCCCGCTGCGCCAGCCCGCGCCGCTGCTCAAGGCGGCCTGAGGCACCGATTGCCCCTCGTGCGCGCACGGCGCGCACTTTCAAGCCGGCCCCCTGGGCCGGCTTTTTTCATGGACGGCCGGCAGGGCCGCGGCCAAAGAAAAGGCCCTGCGGGGCAGGGCCTGGATCGAGAGTGAAGAAGAAAGACGACGTGGAAAGGATCAGAACGGCAGCTTGGGCATGCCGCCCCCGCCGAATCCCTTCATGCCGCCCATCTTCTTCATCATCTTCATGAGGCCGCCGCCCTTCATCTTCTTCATCATGCCCTGCATCTGGTCGAACTCGTTGAGCAGGCGGTTCACCTCCTGCACCTGCACGCCCGCCCCGGCCGCGATGCGCTTCTTGCGCGTGGCCTTGATGATCTCGGGCTTGCGGCGCTCCTGGGGCGTCATGCTCTGGATGATGCCTTCCTTGCGGCGGATGTCCTTCTCGGCCTTGTTCATGTCCACCTGGCCAGCCTTGGCCATCAGTTCGGAGGGCAGCTTGTCCATAAGGCTGGAGATGCCGCCCATCTGCTTCATCTGCTGCAGCTGGCCGAGGAAGTCGTTCAGGTCGAAGCCGTCGCCGCTCTTGACCTTGGCGGCCAGCTTCTGCGCTGCCTCCAGATCGACGCCCGCGCTCACCTGCTCCACCAGGGCCACGATGTCGCCCATGCCCAGCACGCGGCCTGCATGGCGTTCGGCGTCGAACACTTCCAGGCCGTCGATCTTCTCGGACACGCCGGCGAACTTGATGGGCGCGCCCGTCACCTGCCGCACGGACAGCGCCGCGCCGCCGCGGGAGTCGCCGTCGAGCTTGGTCAGCACGATGCCGGTGAGCGGCAGCGCCTCCTTGAACGCCTTGGCGGTGTTGACCGCATCCTGGCCCTGCATGGCATCGACCACGAACAGCGTCTCGACCGGGTTCAGCGCCGCGTGCAGCTCCTTGATCTCGTTCATGAGCGCCTCGTCGATCGCGAGGCGGCCGGCCGTATCGACCAGCAGCACGTCGAAATAGTGGCGGCGGGCGTGGTCGATCGCGGCGCGCGCGATGTCCAGGGGCTTCTGGTCGGGCGTGCTGGGGAACCATTCGGCGCCCGCCTGCCTGGTCACCGTCTTGAGCTGCTCGATGGCCGCCGGGCGGTACACGTCGCCGGAAACGGTGAGCACCTTCTTCTTGCGTTTCTCGATCAGGTGCTTGGCGAGCTTGGCCGTGGTCGTCGTCTTGCCGGCGCCCTGCAGGCCCGCCATCAGGATCACGGCCGGCGGCTGGGCGGCGAGGTTGATGTCCGACACGCCCTCGCCCATGGTCGCGGCCAGCTCGCGGTTCACGATGGAGACCAGCGTCTGCCCGGGCTTGAGCGAGCCCAGCACTTCCTGGCCCAGGGCCTTTTCCTTCACGCGCGCGATGAAGTCGCGCACCACCGGCAGGGCCACGTCGGCCTCCAGCAGCGCCATGCGCACCTCGCGCAGCATGTCCTGCACGTTGGATTCGGTGATGCGGGCCTGGCCGCGCATCTCCTTGACGAGCCGGGAGAGTTTTTCGGTGAGGGCGGATGCCATGGGACGTATTCCGGTTGGGCGGGCCGGACGCTGCATCCGGGCCGGGCCGCCTGGGCAGCGGCGGGCTAAACTGTGGGCCCATGATTTTACCCAGCGTCTCCTCCGCCCACTGGCTGCTCTCCCTGGGCGCGGCGCTGGCCTACGCGGTACCGGCCCTGGCGGCCGCCCGCATCGGCGCGGAACGCGGCCGCGCCACGCTCTGGGTGGCCTGGGTGCTGCACGCCGCGGTGCTGGCCTGGAGCCTGCTGGGCGACACGCCCCGCTTCGGCTTCGCGCCCGCGCTCTCGATGACGGCCTGGCTGGTGCTCACCGTCTATGCGATCGAGCACCAGGTCTTCCCGCAGATGCGCACGCGCTGGATGCTCGCCGCCCTGGGCGCCGCGGCCGTGCTGCTGGCCCTGGTGTTCCCCGGGCAACCGCTGCACGTCAACGCCTCGGCCTGGCTGCCGCTGCACCTCGCCCTGGGCATCGCCTCCTACGGACTCTTCGCCGCGGCCGTCGTGCACGCCTGGCTCATGACCCGCGCCGAGCGCCGCATCCGCCAGGCGGCGGACCCGCGCAGCGGGGTGCCGCTGCTCACGCTGGAGCGGCTCACCTTCCGCTTCGTCGTGGCCGGCTTCGTCCTGCTCACCGCCACGCTCGCGGCGGGCCTGCTGTTCGGCGAAACGCTCTACGGCCGTGCCTGGAACTGGGACCACAAGGCCGTGTTCTCCGTGCTCTCGTGGCTCACCTTCGCCGTGCTGCTCATCGGGCGCTCCCGGTTCGGCTGGCGCGGCCGCATCGCGGTGCGCGTGCTCTACGCCGGGGCCGGCCTGCTGCTGCTGGCGTACGTGGGATCGCGCTTCGTGCTCGAAGTGGTGCTGGGGCGCTCGGTGTGAAGTACCTCGTGCTGCTGCTCGTGCTGGCCGTCGCCTTCTGGCTGTGGCGCGGCGGCGCGCGGCGCGGCCAGGTGGCCGGCGCCGAGGCCCGCGCCCGCCTGGCGAAGCCGCAGGACATGGTGCCGTGCGCCCACTGCGGCGTGCACGTGCCGGCCTCGCAGGCGATCGCGCACGGCGGGCACACCTACTGCGGCCCGGAGCACCAGCGCCTGGGCCCCCGCTAGGGCCGCAACGTGTCCCAGTGGTCCCACTCCACCCTGCAGGTGCCCGTGGCGGATCCGCCCTTCGCGCGCCTGTGGACCAGCTTCCTCGCCGGCCGCGTGGTGGTGGCCGTGGCCCTGCTGCTGCTGCAGGCCCTGGGCTTCGCCTTCAACCAGGGCGCCGGCCCGGCCCTCACGGGCCTGTGCACCCTCTACCTGCTGGCGGCGGTCATGACGCTGGCCATCTCGGGCGAGAAGCCGCCCCCGCCGCAGGCCGGCATCCGCTGGCTGCCCACCATCGGGGTGGACCTGGCGCTGATCGCCAGCCTGCAGATGCTGCAGTCGGGCGCGATGAACTACACGCCCCTGTTCGGCCTGCCCATCCTCATGGCGGGCGTGCTGGGCACCCTCACCCTGGCGCTGGGCACGACCGCGGCCGCCACCCTGCTGCTGCTGGCCTGGACCTGGTGGCTGGGCGGCGCGGGCACGGCCGAATCGACGCAGCGCTACTTCCAGGCCGCGCTGACGGGCACCGGCTACTTCATCGTCGCCTACCTCGTCCACCAGCTGGCCACGCGCCTGCACCGCGAGCAGCAGCTGGCGCTGGAAGGCCAGCTCGCCGCGAAGCTGCAGGAACAGGTGAGCGCGCTCGTGATCGACCACCTCTCCGACGGCGTGATCGTGGTGGACGGCCGCGACACCGTCCGCCTCGCCAACCCGGCCGCCCTGCTGCTGCTCGGCGAATCGCCCCAGCCTGCACCGCCGTTCCCTCTCACGAGCTCGCCGTCCTGGGTCCCCCTGCTCGACATGGCCCGGCAGACCTTCCGCCTGGCGCAGCCGCAGGGCGCCGATGTGGACATCCTGCAGACGGGCCAGAGCCCGCTCGCGCTGCACGTGCGGACCTGGCTCACGGCCTCGCCCCTGATCGCGCTCGACACCGGCGGTGCGCAGATGTGCGTCATGTTCCTGCACGACCTGCGCGAGATGGAGGCGCGCCTGCGCACCGAGAAGCTTGCCGCCATGGGGCGCATGTCCGCCGCCGTGGCCCACGAGATCCGCAATCCGCTGGCCGCCATCGTGCAGGCCAACGCGCTGCTGGAGGAAGACCTGTCCGACCCGGCCCACCGGCGGCTCGCCCACATGGTGCAGCAGAATGCCGACCGGCTCGCCCGCATCGCGGAAGAGGTGCTGGACATCGCACGCGTGCAGCACCAGATCGACCATGCGCCTGCCGGCACGCTGCCGCTGGACGACTCGGTGGCCCAGGTCTGCCGGGACTGGCAGTCGCACAGCCCGCACAGCCGCCGCGCCCAGCTGTCGCTGCATGCGGCGGGCACGCAGGTGGAATTCGACGCCGACCACCTGCGGCGCGTGCTGGTGAACCTGCTGGACAACGCCCTGCGCTACATGGGCGCCGAGCCGGACTCGCTGTGCATCTCCACCTACACCAATGCCGGAGGCCAGGCACACCTGCAGGTCTGGAGCGATGGCGCTCCGCTGGACAAGACCGTGGAGCGCCACCTGTTCGAGCCCTTCTTCTCGTCCGAGAGCCGCTCCAGCGGCCTGGGCCTCTATATCTGCCGCGAACTCTGCCAGCGCCATGGCGCCTCCGTCGGCTACCAGCGGCTCACGCGGGTACTGGAGCGCGGGGCCATCGGCGGCAACGCGTTCACGGTGGCCTTCCGCCGCGCCGCGAGGCCGGGCGGGCCGTCGTCCACGCTGTTTGACACAATCGTCGTCTGACACTGCCTGCCCGCTCCGCCATGAATGCCCCCGCCGCCACCATCCTGGTCGTCGATGACGAGCCCGACCTGCGCACGCTCTACGAACTCACGCTGCTGCGCGAGGGCTACCGCGTGGAGACGGCGGCGACCGTCGAGGAGGCGCGCCGGCAGCTCCAGACCCGGCGGTTCGACGCCGTCATCACCGACATGCGCCTGCCGGACGGCTTCGGCATGGAACTGCTGCAGGAGATCCGCCAGCAGAAGCGGCGCGAGCGCTGCGTGGTGATGACCGCCTACGGCTCGGCGGAGAACGCCGTCGAGGCACTGCGCTCCGGCGCGTTCGACTACCTCACCAAGCCGGTGGACCTCAAGCAGTTCCGCTCCGTGGTCGCCTCGGCCGTGCAGGGCACGGGCGGCGTGCCGCCGCCCCGCTCCGCGCGGCCCGGCCCGCCGGGAGCCTCCACGGCCGCCAGCCTGTCCGGGCTCGATCCGCTCGTGGGCGACTCGGAGGCCATGCGCAACGTCAAGCAGCGCATCGCCAAGGTCGCGCGCAGCATGGCTCCCGTGCTGATCCGCGGCGAATCGGGCACCGGCAAGGAACTCGTCGCCCGTGCCCTGCACGGCTGCAGCCAGCGCGCCGACGGCCCGCTGGTGGCCGTGAACTGCGGCGCCATCCCCGAGAACCTGCTGGAGGCGGAATTCTTCGGCGCGCGCAAGGGCTCCTACACCGGCGCCAGCCAGGACCGGGACGGCTACTTCCAGGCCGCCCGCGGGGGCACGCTGTTCCTCGACGAGATCGGCGACCTGCCCCTGTCCATGCAGGCCAAGCTGCTGCGCGCCATCCAGGAGCGCAGCGTGCGCCCCCTGGGGTCCACCCAGGAGGACACCGTGGACGTGCGGATCGTCAGCGCCACCCACCGCGATCTCGCCGCCGACGTGCAGGCGGGCCGCTTCCGGCAGGATCTCTACTACCGCCTCAACGTGATCGAGGTCGTGATCCCGCCGCTGCGCGAGCGCCGCGAGGACCTTCCCGCCCTGTGCGCCGCGCTGCTCGACCGCATCGCCGCGGAGACCGGCCTGCCCGCGCCTCCGCTGACCGGCGAGGCCCTGGCGGACATCGCCCGGCACCCGCTCACCGGCAACGTGCGCGAACTGGAGAACCTGCTGCACCGCGCCGTGGCGCTGAGCGACGGCGGCGAACTCCACATCGAATGCCCCGCGGACGCCGCTGCCGGCACGCCGCGCGCACCCGCGGCCTCAGCCCCGGCGCCCGAGGCCCCCGGCACGCCTGCCGGCACCGCGGACCCTCTCCCCGCAGCCCACGTGCCTCTGCCCAGCGACCTGCAGGGCTGGCTCGACCAGCAGGAGCGCGAGATCCTGGTGCGCGCCCTGCGCGAGCACGGGTTCAACCGCACGGCCACCGCCGCCCGCCTGGGCATCAGCCTGCGGCAGATCCGCTACCGCATCGACCGCCTGGCCATCGCCACGCCGCAGGACGACGACGCGCCCGACGACCATGCAGCCTCCTGATCCCATGAACGATGCCCGGGGCGGCAGCGGCCCGGGCGAGGCCGGCCCGCGCTGGAACGGTGGCTGGTATCTGCCCGCCACCGCCCTGCCCTCGCCGAACTTCGGCCCCCGCCCCACCCGGGCCGCCATCGATCTCATCGTGGTGCATTCCATCAGCCTGCCCCCGGGCGAATATGGCACCGGCGAAGTCCAGCGCCTCTTCACCAATGCGCTGGACTGGGATGCCCACCCCTACTACGCCGGCATCCGCGGCCTGCAGGTCTCGGCCCACTTCTTCATCGAGCGCAGCGGTCGGGTGTGGCAGTTCGTGGACTGCGGCGACCGCGCATGGCATGCCGGCCCGTCCGCCTACCGGGGCCGGGACAACTGCAACGACGACTCGATCGGCATCGAACTGGAAGGACTGGAAGGCGACACCTTCGAACCCGCCCAGTACCAGGCGCTCGCCACGCTGTGCCGCGACATCGCGCAACGCTATCCCGTGGCCCACGTCGCGGGCCACGAGCATGTCGCGCCCGGGCGCAAGCAGGACCCCGGACCGGGGTTCGACTGGCGGGAACTGCAGTCCCGGCTGGGCAGCCCGCGCATCGACTTCCCGCCGCAAGTCAAGCCCTCCTGACCGGCGAGCAAGGGTTTTCCCGAAGCGCTGGCGCGGACGAGGGCAAATCGCGACACTCGCTCCCCTTGCGCCCCACCAGCACTGGCGCCGGTCCGCGCCGCGCTCCGGTCCCGCAACACGCGCCAGGCCTTGCTGAACGCTCCGGAACCACCGTCTGGCGCGGCCTCCAGGACCGGTCTCCCCCTTCCGTGCCAACGCATGGAAACATCGCGTGGCTACACGCATCGAATTTCAAGAGATACACTACATGTAGTGCCCAGGTAGTCATTTGACCACTACCTATAGCGTTCCGCATTACGCAATCAACTGGCGGTGTGCGCCTACACCACCGTCCTTTTCTGCCACCCCATCCACCGAGGTTTCCTGTATGCAGCCTGCGCTGAGCCCATCATCCGCCACGACCGCACCCGATCAGACGCCTGCGGCGCAGGGCACCGAGCCCGCGGCCGGCGGCCACCCGCTCTCGCACTACCAGATCATCCGCCGCAATGGCGCGGTCGTGCCTTTCGAGCCGCAGAAGATCGCCGTGGCCATGATGAAGGCCTTCCTCGCGGTGCACGGCACCCAGGGCGCGGCCTCGGCCAGCGTGCGCGAGACGGTGGACACCCTGACCCAGTCCGTGGTGCGCGCGCTCATGCGCTCGCGCCCGGGCGGCGGCACGTTCCACATCGAGGACGTGCAGGACAACGTGGAACTGAGCCTCATGCGCGGCGGCCACCATGAAGTCGCCCGCGCCTACGTGCTCTACCGCGAGCGCCGCACCCAGGAGCGTGCGCACCAGCAGCACGACCGCCAGCCCGTGCCCTCCACGCCGGTGCTGCACGTGATCGACAACGGCCAGCGCGTGCCGCTCGACGAGGCCCGCCTGCGCGGCCTGATCGACTCCGCCTGCGCCAACCTCGGCCAGGACGTGCACGCCGCACCCATCGTGGCCGAGACGCTGCGCAACCTGTATGACGGCGTCCCGATGGACGAGGTGTACAAGGCCTCCATCCTGGCCGCGCGCACGCTGATCGAGAAGGACCCCGACTACACCTACGCCACCGCCCGCCTGCTGCTGCACACCATCGTGCGCGAGGTGCTGGGCCAGGACGTGGTGCCCGCCGACATGGGCCCGGCCTATGCCGCCTACTTCCCGCAGTTCATCCAGAAGGGCGTGGACAACGAACTGCTAGACCCCCGCCTGCTGCAGTACGACCTGGCCCGCCTGGGCGCCGCGCTCGATGCCGGCCGCGACCAGCAGTTCGACTACCTGGGCCTGCAGACCCTGTACGACCGCTACTTCCTGCACGTGCGCAAGACCCGCATCGAGCTGCCCCAGTGCTTCTTCATGCGCGTGGCCATGGGCCTGGCGCTGAACGAGCCCGACCGCGAGGCCCGTGCCATCGAGTTCTACGAGGTGCTGTCGTCGTTCGACTTCATGTCGTCCACGCCCACGCTCTTCAACAGCGGCACGCTGCGCTCGCAGCTGTCCTCGTGCTACCTGACCACGGTGCCCGACGACCTCGACGGCATCTACGAATCCATCAAGGAAAACGCCCTGCTCTCCAAGTTCGCGGGCGGCCTGGGCAACGACTGGACCCGCGTGCGCGCGCTCGGCTCCCACATCAAGGGCACGAACGGCGAATCGCAGGGCGTGGTGCCGTTCCTCAAGGTGGTGAACGACACGGCCGTGGCCGTGAACCAGGGCGGCAAGCGCAAGGGTGCCGTCTGCACCTACCTGGAAACCTGGCACCTCGACATCGAGGAGTTCCTGGAGCTGCGCAAGAACACCGGCGACGACCGCCGCCGCACGCACGACATGAACACGGCCAACTGGATCCCCGACCTGTTCATGCGCCGCGTGATGGAAAAGGGCACCTGGACGCTGTTCTCTCCCTCTTCCGTGCCGGACCTGCACGACCTGTTCGGCGCCGACTTCGAGAAGGCCTACGTCGCCTATGAAGAGAAGGCCGCGCGCGGCGAGATCAAGCCTTCGCGCACCGTGCAGGCCACCGACCTGTGGCGCAAGATCCTCACGATGCTGTTCGAGACCGGCCACCCCTGGATCACGTTCAAGGACGCCTGCAACGTGCGCTCGCCCCAGCAGCACGCCGGCGTGGTGCACTCGTCCAACCTCTGCACCGAGATCACGCTCAACACCAGCGACGCCGAAACTGCCGTGTGCAACCTCGGCTCGGTGAACCTCGTGCGCCACCTGAAGGACGGCCCGAACGGCAAGGAGCTCGACCACGCCAAGCTGCGCAAGACCATCTCCACGGCCATGCGCATGCTCGACAACGTGATCGACATCAACTACTACGCGGTCGAGAAGGCTCGCAACTCCAACATGCGCCACCGCCCGGTGGGCCTGGGCCTGATGGCCTTCCAGGACAGCCTGTACGAGCTGCGCATTCCCTACGCCTCGCAGGCCGCGGTGGAATTCGCCGACCGCTCGATGGAAGCGATCTGCTACTACGCCTACTGGGCCTCCACCGAACTCGCCCAGGAACGCGGCAGGTACTCCAGCTACCCCGGCTCGCTGTGGGACCGCGGCATCCTGCCGATCGACACGCTCGACCTGCTGGAGAAGGCCCGCGGCGGCTACGTGGAAGTGGACCGCGCCGCCACCCTCGACTGGGACGCGCTGCGCCAGAAGATCGCCCGCGACGGCATGCGCAACTCCAACTGCGTGGCCATCGCCCCCACGGCCACCATCTCCAACATCGTCGGCGTGGACGCCTCGATCGAGCCGTCCTTCGGCAACCTGTCGGTCAAGTCGAACCTGTCGGGCGAGTTCACCGTCATCAACGGCTACCTCGTGCGCGACCTCAAGCGCCTGGGCCTGTGGGACGACGTGATGGTCATGGACCTCAAGCACTTCAAGGGATCGCTGCACCCGATCGACCGCGTGCCGCAGGACGTGAAGGCGCTGTATTCCACCGCCTTCGAAGTGGCGCCCACGTGGCTGGTGGAGGCCGCATCGCGCCGCCAGAAGTGGATCGACCAGGCGCAGAGCCTGAACATCTACATGGCCGGCGCATCCGGCAAGAAGCTCGACGAGACCTACAAGCTCGCCTGGGTGCGCGGCCTCAAGACCACGTACTACCTGCGCACGCAGAGCGCGACGCACGTCGAGATGAGCACCGTGAACACGCGCCAGCTCAACGCCGTTTCGTCGGGCAGCGACGGCGCGATGCAGGCCGCCGGCAGCGGCGCCGCACGCCCCGGCGCGCTCGATGCGGCCGCCGCCGCAGCGCAATCGCAGGCCGCCGCGCTGCCCGCGACCGACGTGAAGTTCTGCGCCATCGACGACCCCACCTGCGAAGCCTGCCAGTGATGTGACGCGCTGCGAGGAAGGTCCCCGCGCGGGACCTTCCTCGCATGTGCTGTGAAGCAACAAAAACATCTCTGCGCCACGCTGCGGCGCTTTTATTTTTGCAGCGCTGCTTTCATAATCCGACCATTGGAAGACCTATGCTGAACTGGGACGAAGAAGTCAAGCCCTCATCGCAGAAAACTCCGGACGGCGGTCTGCAAAGCCACCGTCCCGACATGGCGCCCCCTGCGTCTTTCCAGAGCCCGGCACTGCAGGCCGTGGCCACCTCCGCATCCCCCGCCGCGGCCTCGACTTCCAACGCCGCGACACCCGCACAGCACCGCCGCGTGAATGCCGCCGACAAGCGCATCATCAACGGCCAGACCGACGTCAACCAGCTCGTTCCCTTCAAGTACAAGTGGGCCTGGGAAAAGTACCTGGCCACCTGCGCCAACCACTGGATGCCGCAGGAGGTCAACATGACCCGCGACATCGCGCTGTGGAAGGACCCGAACGGCCTGACCGAGGACGAGCGCCGCATCGTCAAGCGCAACCTCGGCTTCTTCGTCACCGCCGATTCGCTGGCCGCCAACAACATCGTGCTGGGCACGTACCGCCACATCACCGCGCCCGAGTGCCGCCAGTTCCTGCTGCGCCAGGCCTTCGAGGAAGCGATCCACACGCACGCCTACCAGTACATCGTCGAGTCGCTCGGCCTCGACGAGAGCGAGATCTTCAACGCCTACAACGAAGTCGATTCGATCCGCAACAAGGACGAGTTCCTGATCCCCTTCATCGAGGCGATCATGGACCCCGACTTCAAGACCGGCACGCCCGAGACCGACCAGACCCTGCTGAAGTCGCTCATCGTGTTCGCCTGCCTGATGGAAGGCCTGTTCTTCTACGTCGGCTTCACGCAGATCCTCGCGCTGGGCCGCCAGAACAAGATGACCGGCGCCGCCGAGCAGTACCAGTACATCCTGCGCGACGAGTCGATGCACTGCAACTTCGGCATCGACCTGATCAACCAGCTCAAGCTCGAGAACCCGCACCTCTGGACCGCGGAGTTCAAGGAAGAGATCAAGGGCCTGTTCATGAAGGCCGTCGAGCTGGAGTACCAGTACGCGGAAGACACCATGCCCCGCGGCGTGCTGGGCATGAACGCGTCCATGTTCAAGGGCTACCTGCGCTACATCGCCAACCGGCGCGCCACGCAGATCGGCCTGGAGGCGCTCTTCCCCAACGAAGAGAATCCTTTCCCCTGGATGAGCGAGATGATCGACCTGAAGAAGGAACGCAACTTCTTCGAGACGCGCGTCATCGAGTACCAGTCCGGCGGCGCACTGTCCTGGGATTAGTCGATCCCGTAATTCCAGGCCATGTATTTTCATTCCACGCCCCGCACCGGCAGCCCGCAAGGGCCCTGCCGTGCGGGGCGTTCCCGCGTTCATGGCGGTGGGTGCCCGAGAGCCCCCATCGCCATGGATCGCTCCCTGTCCAATGCAGGCATGGAGCGCTCTTTGCAAATCGACCCAAGGAGAAAATGATGGCAACTGCGAAGAAGACGACCGCCGCCAAGAAGGCAGCACCCGCCGCGAAGAAAGCGGCTTCCACCAAGGCAGCGACGACCGTGAAGAAGGCCGCCGCAGCACCGGCATCGGCCAAGAAGGCCGCCGCCACGACGAAGAAGGCCGCACCGGCGAAGAAGGCTGCAGCCCCCGCCAAGAAGGCAGCTGCACCGGCAAAGAAGGCCGCAGCCCCCGCCAAGAAGGCAGCCGCACCGGCGAAGAAGGCCGCAGCCCCCGCCAAGAAGGCAGCTGCACCGGCAAAGAAGGCCGCAGCCCCCGCCAAGAAGGCAGCCGCACCGGCAAAGAAGGCCGCAGCCCCCGCCAAGAAGGCAGCCGCACCGGCGAAGAAGGCCGCAGCCCCCGCCAAGAAGGCAGCTGCACCGGCGAAGAAGGCCGCAGCTCCCGCCAAGAAGGCAGCCGCACCGGCGAAGAAGGCCGCAGCAGCTCCTGCCAAGAAGGCCACCGGCACCACCAAGGCTGCCGCACCGAAGAAGGCTGCTCCGAAGAAGGCGGCCTCCAAGGCCTCTGCCCCTGCGCCTGCTCCTGCAGCACAGACCACGCTGAACCCGCAGGCCGCATGGCCTTTCCCGACGGGCACCAAGCCCTGAGCGACCACAGCGGCCCGCCGCCCCGTCCGCGGGGCTGGTCCCACCCGGTGCATGCACCGGGTTTTTTTATGCCTGCACGGCCTCAGGCCGGCACGAAATCGAGCTGGTAGTTCTGCGGCCCGCGCTGCGCGATCTTGAGCGCTCCCAGGCGGTTGCCCAGCGCCGCACAGCGCGCGAGCGGCCAGCCCTGCTCCAGGCCGAAGAGCAGTGCGCCACGCCATGCGTCGCCGCAGCCCGTGGGGTCCACCACGCTGGCCGGCTGCACGGGCGGCACGCGCGTGGCCACGCCGTCCTCCCAGACATCGCAGCCGTCCGCGCCCAGGGTGACCACGAGGCCGCGCACCTTGCGCGAGATCTCCGCGAAGCTCCAGCCCGTGCGCTCGCACAGCATGCGGCCTTCATAGTCGTTCACGGTCACCCAGCTCGCCTGGCCGATGAAGCGCGCAAGCTCCTCGCCGCCGAACATCGGCAGGCCCTGGCCCGGGTCGAACACGAACGGGATGCCCGCGGCCTCGAACTGCGCAGCGTGCTCGATCATGGCATCGCGGCCGTCCGGCGCGATGATGCCCAGGCGCAGGTCGGGCTCGGCGGTGATGCGCGACCGGTGCGCGAGCATCATCGCGCCCGGATGGAAGGCCGTGATCTGGTTGTTGTCGCGGTCGGTCATGATGAGCGCCTGCGCGGTATAGGTCTCGTCCACCCGGCCCACATGGCGCGTATCGATGCCGAGGTCCTGCAGGCGCTGCAGGTAGTCGCCGCCATCGCTGCCCAGCATCGCCATGGGCACGGGATTGCCGCCCAGCAGCTTGAGGCTGTAGGCGATGTTGCCCGCGCAGCCGCCGAAGTCCCGCCGCAGGGACGGCACGAGGAACGACACGTTGAGGATGTGCAGCTGGTCCGGCAGGATCTGCTCGGCGAAGCGACCCTCGAAGGTCATGATGGTGTCAAAGGCCAGGGAACCGCAAATCAGGGCAGCCATAGAAATCCTGTCAATCGGGATGGAAAATCAAGGGAACGGAAACGGAAGGAAGCGCGAACACTGCGCAGCCATGCGGATGCGCGCAGGGCCCGGCCTCATGGATAGAAGGCCAGCAACCGGTAGCCCGCCACGCGCGCACCGCCGGCCGCGCCCACGTTCACCGGCCATGTGCCGCCCCACTCGCCATGGGCGGGCAGTTCCGCGGGGGCCGAGAGATCCTGCGGCAGCAGCACGCGCCGCAGGACGGGCTGCTCCTGCGCGTCGGTGAGCGTCAGCTCCAGCGCCGGCATGGCCACGGGGAAATCCGCGCGGCTGCGGATGGTGAGCGCGAGCAGGAAACCGTCCCCGCGCGCCTTGTTGAAGGAAGAGCTGTCGATGACCACGTCGGCAATGCGCCGGGGCGGAGCGATGCGGCACTGCAGCGGAGCGCACAGCACCTGCAGCAGGGGACGCAGCGCAGGATGCTGCGAGGCCAGCCGGTCCCGCTCCTGCAGGCCGACCTGCAGCAGCAGCGCCCCCAGCAACAGCACGCCGGCCAGGCCCAGCGCGATGCGCACCGCCGGCCTGCGCCACCACGCCCTGCGCCGTGCCGCGCGCATGAATCCCGGCTCGTTGGAGGCGTGAGCACCCTCCCCGTCCGGATCGTCATCGTCGTCGTCCTCCGTGCCCCGGCTGGGCGCCGGTGTAAGCGCGGAGCGCCATACCGAGGGCGGGGACGGTGGCGCCACGGCAGGCATGGCGGGCTCGGGCAGCGGCATCGCCTGGGTGGCGATGTCCACCGGATCGGTGTCCGTATCGATGCCCTCGTGCGCCAGTTCCCTGGCGACGGCCTGCTCCGACGCATCGTCCAGCGGCGGTTCATCCTCGTCCTGCGGCGCGGGGGCGGGTTCGGAGGCGGCTTCCATGCGCCCGGGCAGGGGCATGCCGCCTTGCGGCGACAGGGAGTCCTCCGCGTCCAGCGCCTCCTCGTCGGGCCATCCGGAATCGCGCAGCTCGGCGAAAGGCAGTTCGTAGCCGCCCGAGTCGGACTCCTGCGGCGCGGGCGAGGCACCTGGGGGATGGGGCAGGATGGCGCCGGCAGGACCGGGCTCCCTGGCGGCTTCCTCGGCAGCGGCGCGCGGTACAGAAGGTGCCGGCGCCTGGGCAGGCAGGGGATCCGCCCGCGGTGCCGCGGCCGGCGCGCGCACGCGCCATGCCATGGGCGACAGCGGCTCGAGGCTCCAGCCGGGATCCTCGCCATGCGCCTCCGGAGAGGCTGCCCGTGCCGACAGGAAGACCGGCACGGCGGCAGGAGCCGATCCGGGCAGGGCCACCGGCTCCCCGGGACGCGGCGGCGCTGCCTGCTGCGCCCGGGCCGTCGGGACGCTCGGTACGGCCGGGCCGGACACCGGGGCGGGCGCCGACGCAGCCGGGGCGGCGGCCGCCGGCGCGGGAACAGGCGCAGGCGCGCTCCCCGGCAACGCCATGGGCGGCAACAGCTCCGCAGGCCGCGCCGGCCCCGGCAGGAGATTCGCGGAGGCGTCGAACACCTCCTTGCACTGCCCGCACCGGACCCAGCCTTCGGAAATGCGCAACTGGTCCGCGACGACCTTGAAGGTCGTGCCACAGGCGGGGCAGCGGGTGATCTGGCTCATCGACTCGGAATTGTAGGGGGCGCCCTGCGCCGCCCTGCGGGGGCCGCCGCCTCAGCGCGCGGCGGTCATCAGGATCCAGCCGTCCTCGGCGTCGCTCACCTGCAGCGGGAGCCAGGGGGCATAGGCCTCGCGCAGTTCCTCGGCCTGGCGCTCCAGGATGCCCGCGAGCACCAGGTGCCCTCCCGCATCGACGTGGGCACACAGCAGCGGCGCCAGCACCTTGAGCGGCGTCGCGAGGATGTTGGCCAGCACCGTGCCGTAGCGGCCCTGCGCGGCCTCGGGCAGGCCGGCCTTCAGGGCCACGCCGTTGGCCTCTGCATTGAGCCGCGTCGACTCCACGGCGGCGGGATCGATGTCCACCGCGTCGATGTCGGTGGCGCCGAACTTGGCGGCACCGATCGCAAGGATGCCCGAGCCGCAACCGTAGTCCAGCACCCGGCCGAAGTCGCCGCCGCGCCCGGCGATCCAGCGCAGGCACATGCGCGTGGTCGGGTGCGTGCCGGTGCCGAAGGCCAGGCCCGGGTCCAGCCGGATGTGGCGCGTCGCCTGCGCGGGCAACTCGTGCCAGGTGGGCACGATCCAGAACTCGGGCGTGATCTCCACCGGCGCGAACTGCGACTGGGTCAGGCGCACCCAGTCCTGGTCGGGCACCTCGGCCAGGCCCAGGACGCGGCAGCCGTCGAAGAAATCCTGCACCTCCAGCAGCGCGCGCGCCTCCCCGGCGGCCTCCTGCGTGGGAAACAGCGCCACCACCCGGCTGCGCTGCCAGCCGTCGCGGGGCGGCGGCATCCCGGGCTCGCCGAACAGGGCCTGTTCCGCCTCGGTCTGCGCATCGGCATCCTCGACCGACACGCTCAGGGCATCCAGCGCTTCGAGGGCTTCGCCCACGGCTTCGATCCGCCCCTCGGGGCACAACAGGCTCAGCTCATACATGGATGTCAATCTCCTGCAGAAACGACAATGCTGGCCCCCGTTTCCGGGCGGCCAGCATGCCAGTGACCGGCGACGGGCCGGTGCCGGTCAGCGCTTGTGCGCGCCCAGCCACTCTTCCAGGTAATGGATGTTCGTGCCCCCGGCGACGAACTTGGCATCCACCATCAGCTCGCGGTGCAGCGGGATGTTGGTGTGGATGCCCTCGATCACCGTCTCGGACAGGGCCGTGCGCATGCGGGCCAGGGCCTGCTCGCGCGTGTCGCCGTGCACGATGATCTTGCCGATCATGGAGTCGTAGTTGGGCGGCACGTAGTAGTTGGTGTAGGCGTGCGAATCCACGCGCACCCCCGGGCCGCCCGGCGCGTGCCACATGGTGATGCGGCCGGGCGACGGCGTGAACTTGTAGGCGTCTTCGGCATTCACGCGGCATTCGATGGCGTGGCCGCGGATCTCGATCTGGCGCTGGGTGAAGGGCAGCTTCTCGCCCGCGGCGACCATGATCTGCGTCTTCACGATGTCCACGCCCGTGATCCACTCCGTCACCGGGTGCTCGACCTGCACGCGCGTGTTCATTTCGATGAAGTAGAACTCGCCGTTCTCGTAGAGGAACTCGAACGTGCCCGCGCCGCGGTAGCCGATCTTCTTGCACGCGGCGACGCAGCGCTCGCCGATCTTCTCGATGAGCTTGCGCGGAATGCCGGGCGCCGGCGCTTCCTCGATCACCTTCTGGTGGCGGCGCTGCATGGAGCAGTCGCGCTCGCCCAGGTAGACCGCGTTGCGGAACTTGTCCGCCAGGATCTGGATTTCGATGTGGCGCGGGTTCTGGAGGAACTTCTCCATGTACACGGCCGGGTTGCCGAACGCGGCCTGCGCTTCGGCCTTGGTCATCTGCACGGCATTCACCAGCGCGGCCTCGGTGTGCACCACGCGCATGCCGCGGCCACCGCCACCACCCGCCGCCTTGATGATGACGGGGTAGCCGACGGTGCGTGCGATGCGGCGGATCTGCACCGGATCGTCGGGCAGCTCGCCGTCCGAACCCGGCACGCAGGGCACGCCCGCGCGGATCATGGCCTGCTTGGCAGACACCTTGTCGCCCATCGTGCGGATGGACTCGGGCGTGGGACCGATGAACTGGAAGCCGCTCTTTTCCACGCGCTCGGCGAAGTCGGCGTTCTCGGACAGGAAGCCATAGCCGGGGTGGATGGCCTCGGCATCGGTCACCTCGGCGGCCGAGATGATCGCCGGCATGTTGAGGTAGGACAGCGGCGAGGGCGCGGGGCCGATGCACACGGCCTCTTCGGCCAGCTTGACGTACTTGGCGTCGCGATCGGCCTCGGAATACACCATGACGGCCTTCACGCCCAGCTCATGGCAGGCGCGCTGGATGCGCAGGGCGATTTCGCCGCGATTGGCGACAAGGATCTTTTTGAACATAGGCTTTCTCGCGGCTCATCGCTGCACGCTGACGCGTGCCAGGGCGCTTTGCTGCGCCTTGCCCACGGCAAGAACGCCGCGATTGGCGACAAGGATCTTTTTAAACATGAAATTCCTGGTTCGCTGCAGGTCTGCGGTGGCGCAGCGAGGCTTACTCGATGACGAACAGCGGCTGCCCGTATTCCACCGCCTGGCCGTTCTCGCCGAGGATGCGCGTGACCGTGCCGGACTTGTCGGCCTCGATCTCGTTGAGGATCTTCATCGCCTCGATGATGCAGATGGTGTCGCCTTCCTTGACCTGGCTGCCCACTTCGACGAATGCCTTGGCACCGGGGCTCGAAGCGCGGTAGAACGTGCCCACCATGGGCGACTTGACGATGTGGCCGGCAGGAACGGACGGTGCCGGCAGCTCGGCGACGGGCGCCGGTGCGGCGGCGGCCGGAGCGGGCGCCGCGACGGGAGCCGGAGCCGGCGCCGCCACGAATTGCTGGACGACCGCGCCGCCGCTCTTGACGATGCGGACCTTGCCTTCCGCCTCGGTAATCTCGAGCTCCGACACGTTCGACTCGGAGACGAGGTCAATCAAGGTCTTGAGTTTTCGCAAATCCATGGGGACTCCAACGCCTAAAACGAAATAGGGCGCGAATTTACCCCAATTTGGCCCTTTCCACCCCTATCCGAGCGCAAATTCCATCATCTACGAATGGGTTGCACTGAAATCATCCCAGCGCGGCCCACCGGCGGAGGTCATCGGCCGTGATCTGCCCCATTTTACGATGCATGATGGTGCCATCTGCGCCCAACAGGACGGTGAAGGGAAGCCCGCCCGCCAGGTTGCCCAAACTGCGTCCCAGGTCCGTGCCCTGCAGGCCTGCCAGTCCGATGGGAAAGTCCAGCGGTATCCGGGCCAGGAACTGCCGCACCGACGAGGGCTGGTCGATCGCGAGGCCCACCACCTGCCAGCCCCTGGCCTGCTGCGTCCGGTAGAAGGTATTGAGCATGGGCAGCTCTTCCACGCAGGGCGGGCACCAGGTCGCCCAGAAATTCACCAGGAGCGGCCGGCCACGAAAGGCCTGCATGTCCAGAGGCGGACTGCCGGGCTGGGGCGCGTCGAAGCGCATGCCCCAGAGCGCGGCCTCGGCATCCGAAGCGGTAGCGTGCGGCTGGAAGCGCCACCACGCCAGGCCCGCGCCGCCCGCTGCAGCCACGGCCGCGGCGGCGGCATACAGGGCGCGGCGCCGCGGCCGGCTCACCGGCGCGGCGCCGGAAGCGGCAGCTCCTGCCGCGGAGGGGGTATCGGTCATTCGGGGGTGTCCTCGTTGTCCAGCAGTCTGCGCACGGCCCGGGCGTCGCCCCGGGGCACGCGCCCGCGCGCATCGGGGCGCAGCGCGCCGCGCAGGTCGTCCAGATCATAGACAAGCAGGTGCACGCCGACGGTCTCGCCCAGGCCGGGGGCATGGCTGGAGAGGCTGAGCGCCTCCACCGATTCGCCGTGGAAGCCGGTGACCGTGCGGGGTTCGTAATCCACGTGGTGGTCGATGAGCGCGATCTCGGCGGATTTGCAGTCGTCGCAGAAGAGCTGCAGGTAGATGTCCGAGAGCCGCGTGGCCGTGCCGTACCAGACGGCCCCGCCGAGGTGCGGGCGGAACTCCGCCATGCGCTCCATCCAGACCAGGGCCAGTTCGCGCAGTGCACGCAGTTCGGCAGGCTGGGTGTCGGCGCAGAAAAGGCCGATGTACTCGCGCACGGCGTTTTCCACCAAATCGTTGTCGGGCAGCGCGGTGCGGGCGGGCAGGCCCAGCTGCCGGACGGCCCGGCGTTTGGCCGGGCCCCATTCGAGCCCCTCCTCGACGACGAGGCGGGCTGCGGCATTGGCGATCTCGGTGGCGAGGGCGTTGGACATGGCGGCGTCTCGGTAGGGAGGGAATACCCGCATTGTGGCGGGATGGGGCGGCGGCGGGGAGACACAATGCGCCCGCCCGGAGCGGGGTCTTGCCCTGCAGCCCTGCCAGCGGCAGCCTGTCGCTATTGAATGCATAGCATCGACAGCCCGCCCGCCGGAGCGTGCGGGCCGAACCTTAGAATCGGCGCCCATGCATATTCACATTCTGGGCATTTGCGGAACGTTCATGGGAGGCCTGGCCGCGCTGGCGCGGGAGGCGGGCCACAAGGTCACGGGCTGCGATGCCGGGGTGTATCCACCGATGAGCGACCAGTTGCGCGCGCTGGGCATCGAACTGATCGAAGGCTACGGCGCCGAACAGCTGGACCTGGCACCGGACATGTTCGTGGTGGGCAACGTGGTGAGCCGCGCGCGGCTTCCCGACGGCAGTCCCAAGTTCCCGCTGATGGAAGCCATCCTCGACGCGGGAACCCCCTACACGAGCGGCCCGCAGTGGCTGGCCGAGCATGTGCTGCAGGGGCGCCATGTGCTCGCGGTGGCGGGCACGCACGGCAAGACCACGACCACGTCCATGCTCGCCTGGATCCTCGAATGCGCGGGCCTGCAGCCCGGCTTCCTGGTGGGCGGCGTTCCACTGGATTTCGGTGTCTCCGCCCGGCTGGGCGCGGCGCAGCGGCCGGTGGCGCAGGACGGCCCGGCCGGCGGCGCGCCGCTGTTCGTGATCGAGGCCGACGAATACGACACGGCCTTCTTCGACAAGCGCAGCAAGTTCGTCCACTACCGCCCGCGCACCGCGGTGCTGAACAACCTCGAGTTCGACCACGCGGACATCTTCGACGACCTGGCCGCGATCGAGCGGCAGTTCCACCACCTCGTTCGCACGGTGCCGCCTTCGGGCCGGGTGGTGTTCAACGGGCTGGAGGAAAGCCTGGCACGGGTGCTGCACCAGGGCTGCTGGAGCGGCATGGCCAGTTTCGGTGCGGCGGTGAGCGATTTCACGGCGCGCGGCGAGCCGCAGGCCTTCGACGTGCTGCGCGGCGGCCATGCCGTCGGCCGCGTGGAGTGGGAGCTGAGCGGCGTGCACAACCAGCTCAACGCACTGGCGGCCATCGCGGCCGCGGACCATGTGGGCGTGGCGCCCTCCGAGGCCGCGGCGGCGCTGGGACGGTTCCGCAACGTCAAGCGGCGCATGGAACTGCGCGGCACGGCCGGCGGCGTCTCGGTGTACGACGATTTCGCGCACCACCCCACCGCGCTGCGCACCACGCTGGACGGCCTGCGCCGCCGTGTCGGGCCGCATGCGCGCATCCTCGCGGCCTTCGAGCCGCGCAGCAATACCATGAAGCTCGGCACGATGAAGTCGCAGCTGCCCTGGGCGCTGGAAGCCGCCGACCTCGCCTTCTGCCACACGGCGGGGCTGGACTGGGATGCAGCCGAGGCGCTCGCCCCGCTGGGGAGCAGGGCCTGCACGGCGGGCGACATCGCCACCCTGGTGGAACGGATCACCGCGGCGGCACGGCCGGGCGACCATGTCGTGTGCATGAGCAACGGCAGCTTCGGCGGCATCCACGCCCGGCTGCTGGGCGCCCTGGCGGAGCGCGCCGGTCAGTAGCTGATCGCCATCGCCGGCAGATCGACGCGCACCACCGGCCGGGCCAGCGCCGCGGACGCCGCCGCGGCGAACCGGCGGCCCCATTCCTGCGCCAGCAGGGCCGGGCCCGCGGCCTGGGCGACGACCAGCACCTTGTCGGCCGTCAGCACCTTGCCGCTGGCGCGCAGCGGCTCGCATTCCAGGCGAACGAACTCCTCGTCGAGCCAGCGGCGCGCGATCTCGTGGGCCATGGGTACCTCGCCTTCGAGATCGAAGCGGAATTCCTGGCCGGGCCCGAGGAGGACGGTGACTTCGCTGCGCATGGGAAAAGCCTTTGTGCCGGTGAGGGAGATGCCGAAAAGCTTACACGGCGGCCTCCCCCGTCCGCAACCGCCGCCGCCTCCCGGTAAACCCGGGGGTCGCGCGGGCAGGCCCGGCGCAGGTCAGGCCGCCAGGGCGACGGCGGCGCGGCGTGCCTGCACGGCGTCCGACAGCTCCTGCAGCGTGCCCAGGGAATCCTCCCATCCCAGGCACGCATCGGTGATGCTCTTGCCGTATTCCAGCGCGCAGGCATCGTCCTTGCCCGGCGTGAACTTCTGGGCGCCGGCCACGAGGTGGCTCTCGACCATCACGCCGAAGATGCTGTGCGAGCCGCCGGCGATCTGGCCGGCGATGTCGCGCGCCACGTCGCGCTGGCGCTCGTGCTGCTTGCTGCTGTTGGCATGGCTGCAGTCCACCATGAGGGTCGGCGGCAGCTTGGCGGCTTCCAGGTCCTTGCAGGCGGCGGCCACGCTGTCGGCATCGTAGTTGGGGGTCTTGCCGCCGCGCAGGATGACGTGGCAGTCGCGGTTGCCCTGCGTGTTGACGATGGCGACCTGCCCGTTCTTGTGCACGGAGAGGAAGTGGTGGCCCCGGCTCGCGGACTGGATGGCGTCCGTGGCGATGCGGATGTTGCCGTCCGTGCCGTTCTTGAAGCCGATGGGTGCGGACAGGCCGGATGCCAGCTCGCGGTGCACCTGGCTCTCGGTGGTGCGCGCGCCGATCGCGCCCCAGCTGATGAGATCGCCGATGTATTGCGGGGAGATCACGTCGAGGAACTCGCTGCCGGCCGGCACGCCCAGGCGGTTGATGTCGATGAGCAACTGGCGCGCGATGCGCAGGCCCTCGTCGATGCGGTAGCTCTCGTCGAGGTAGGGATCGTTGATGAGGCCCTTCCAGCCCACGGTGGTGCGCGGCTTCTCGAAGTAGACGCGCATCACGATTTCCAGCGTGTCGGCGTACTGGGCGCGCACGGCCTGCAGGCGGCGCGCGTATTCGAGCGCAGCGGCGGGATCGTGGATGGAGCACGGGCCGATCACGACCAGCAGGCGGTCGTCGCGGCGGGCCATGATGTCCTGGATGCGGTGCCGCGTGCGGGAGATGAGGGTTTCGATCGCGGTGCCCCGGATGGGGAAGAAGCGGATCAGGTGTTCGGGAGGGGGCAGCACGGTGATGTCCTTGATACGTTCGTCGTCGGTTTCGCTGGTTTTCTCGACGTGGCGGTACCAGGCATCGCTGGAAGAGGGTGCGGATTGGACAGGGGCCGTCATGGCTGCTTCCTCGTGAGGTGGTTCGAAAAGTGGGACGGGAAAAACAAAAAACCGCCGGGCTTTTCAGCTTCGGCGGTCTTCAGGGGGTAGGTGCTTTCAGGGGTGGCTGCGCGCTAACCTCTCATCCGCCAGGGACAGAGAACCAAAAGGACCAAAAGTAAAACGCGCTGCGAATCGGCATATCTGCCAATGTAGCACTCTTTTTCCCGGCGCGGCACGGCAGCGCGCCACGTTGCGCATCGGCGACACGCATCGGCGGCGGCAGCACGGCCCCGGTCAGCGCGCCGCGCCGCGCCGGCGGCCCAGCCAGGCCCCGAGGCGCGACCACCAGCCGTGGGCGGGCGGGGACAGGGGACTGCTGGCGAGCAGGTCCTGCATGTCGCTCGGGCCCACGCCGCCCTGCTGGTACAGGTCGATCGCGAGCACGGCCTCGCCCAGGGCCCTCCATGCATCCCCTTCGAATGCATGGAAGCGCTGTGCCTCGTTGCGGCTGCGCCGCTGCAGGGCCTCCTGCCAGGCCGCCGTGGCCCGGATCAGCTGGCGCAGCGCGCTTTCATAGGCCCCGAACTCGTACAGGGCATGCCACGCGGACCCCAGGCCGGAGAGGAAGAGCTGGTGCGCGCGCGCCTCGTCCAGCAACTGGCCTGCACACTCCAGCACGGCCTGCGGATCGACCTGCCGGGCACGGCGGATCTGCACGGCCGCCTCGACCCGCGCCGACAGCGCCGTCACGGCTTCCCGGAATTGCAGGGAATCCTCGTCCGCCACGCTTTCGCGCAGCCAGCGGCTGATGTCGCCGAAGGTCTGCAGGCTGCTGGGAAGCGGGGCAGGATGCGTCGCCATGCGAGACCGGGGCGATGCGTCAACGTTGCGGGACCAGGCCGGCAGCGGCCAGGCGCTCCCCGCCGCATGTGCGGGGACCAGGGAGGTGCGACGGGCGCAGGCGGCGGAAACCGTGGGACATGGGCCCAATGTAGCAAGACTGCGATGCCCGGGCATGCTGCAAAGCGGAACGCAGCTCTTCCATACGGCCCCGTCCTACCGGTGCACGGTGTATCGGGAGACGCGAATGCTTACAGGCGCTTCCTAAGCTCGACAGCATCCGGGGCCGAAGCCTGCGGATCACGGTGCGACACGGTGACAGCGTGGCCGCCGGGTCGCCATCGCCGCGGTGCCCAGCGCCGTGCATATCTACCTGAGGAGCTGCCATGTCCGTCCACACCACCGCCGTCATCCACGAGGAGCGCCTCGGGGTGCCCACCGTCTCCTGGGGCGCCGTCTTCGCCGGCCTCGTCCTTTCGCTGATCGTCTATCTCGTGCTCTCCGTGCTGGGCACGGCCATCGGTGCCTCGGCGATCGACCCCCTGGGCGATCGCAATCCCTTCAGCGGCTTCGGCGTGGGCGCCGGCATCTGGGCCGGGGTGACGACGCTGCTGGCCATCGCCGTCGGCGGCTTCGTGTCAGGCTATCTCGCGCGCCGCTCGGGCGCCCTGCACGGCCTGCTGGCCTGGGGCATGACGACGCTGGTGACCGTGTACCTGGTCGTCAGCGCCACGGGCAGCGCCCTCAACGCAGCGGGTGGCGCGGCGAAGACCGGGCTGACCACGGTGGGTGCCGTGGCCGGTGCAGGGGTTTCCGCAGCCGCTCCGGCACTGGGCAACGTGGTGCAGCGCCAGCTCGACCAGGCCGGCATCTCGCTGGATGCGAACAGTCTGCAGGCCGAACTCGAAAAGCTGCTGCGCCAGACCGGCAAGCCGGAATTGCAGCCCGAGAACCTGAAGAACGAAGCCCAGGCCGCCGCCAGCCAGGCCCAGGCCAGCGCGAGCAGCGCGGCGCAGGCCCCGCAGACCGCCGACGTGGATGCGAAGAGCTGGCTGGCCGGCGTGATGCAGCGCGGCGAGCGGGTGCTGAACGCGGCGGACAAGGAAGCGCTGGTGAACATCATCGTGGCACGCACGGGCAAGTCCCGCGCCGAGGCCGAGCAGATCGCCAGCAACTATGAGCAGACCTACAACCAGGCCCGCGCCAAGCTGGAGGAAGCCAAGCAGCAGGCCGAGCAGAAGGCCCGCGAGGCCGGCGCAGAAGCCGCCAGGAACGTTGCGCGCGGATCCTGGGGCACCCTGGTGGTGCTGTTGATCGGCGCCCTGGTCGCCGCCGGCGCCGGCGTGCTGGGCTTCCGTCGCCAGCGCCCTGCGGGCGTGGTGGTCGCGGCCTGACGCAGTCCTGCGGGGATGAAAAAAGCCCGGCCGGTGACGCATTCACCGCCGGGCTTTTCGCTGCCCGCGCGCACTGCGCGCCGGGCGGGAGCGTGCCCTCAGGCCGTTCCGCCGACGGTCAGGCCGTCGATGCGCAGCGTGGGCTGGCCCACGCCCACGGGCACGCTCTGGCCTTCCTTGCCGCAGGTGCCGACACCGCTGTCGAGCGCCATGTCGTTGCCGATCATGCTCACGCGCTTGAGCGATTCCGGGCCGCTGCCGACGATGGTGGCGCCCTTGACGGGGTAGAGGATCTTGCCGTTTTCCACCCAGTAGGCTTCGCTGGCGGAGAACACGAACTTGCCGCTCGTGATGTCCACCTGCCCGCCACCGAAGTTGGTGGCATAGAGGCCGCGCTGGATGCTGGCCACGATCTCGGCCGGGTCCTTGTCGCCACCCAGCATGTAGGTGTTGGTCATGCGGGGCATGGGGATGTGGGCGTAGCTTTCGCGGCGGCCGTTGCCCGTCGGGGCCACGCCCATCAGGCGGGCATTGAGCGAGTCCTGGATGTAGCCCCGGAGGATGCCGTCCTCGATGAGCACGTTGCGCTGGCTGGCATGGCCTTCGTCGTCCACGTTGAGCGAACCGCGGCGGTCGGCGATGGTGCCGTCGTCGAGCACCGTCACGCCCTTGGCGGCCACGCGCTGCCCGATGCGCCCGCTGAACGCGCTGGAGCCCTTGCGGTTGAAGTCGCCCTCCAGGCCGTGGCCCACGGCCTCGTGCAGCAGGATGCCGGGCCAGCCGGGGCCGAGCACCACCGTCATCTCGCCGGCAGGCGCCGGGCGGGCCTCCAGGTTGACCAGGGCCGCATTCACGGCCTCGTCCACGTAGCGGCCGATCTGCCCGTCGTCGAAGTAGGCCAGTCCGAAGCGGCCGCCACCGCCGGCGGAGCCCATCTCGCGGCGGCCGCCCTGCTCGGCGATCACCGTCAGGGACAGGCGCACCAGGGGGCGCACGTCGGCCGCGAGCGTGCCGTCGGCACGGGCCACCAGCACCACGTCGTATTCGCTCGCGAGGCCGGCCATGACCTGGGCCACGCGCGGGTCCTTGGCGCGGGCGCGCTGCTCCACCTTTTCCAGCAGCGCCACCTTGGCCGTGCTGTCGAGCGTGGCGATCGGATCCAGGTCGGGGTAGAGGGAGCGGCTGGCCGCCACCTTGCGGGCGGCGACCTTCGCGCGGCCCTGCTGCGCCGCCGCGGCGATGGAGCGCACCGTGTGCGCCGCGTCGCGCAGCGAGGCCTCGGAGATATCGTCCGAATAGGCGAACGCGGTCTTCTCGCCGCTCACGGCCCGCACGCCCACGCCCTGGTCGATGCTGAAGGAGCCGGTCTTGACGATGCCTTCCTCCAGGCTCCAGCCCTCGCTGCGGGTGTACTGGAAGTAGAGGTCGGCGTCGTCCACCCGGTGGGCCCGGATGTCCGACAGCGCGCGCGCGAGGTGGGTTTCGTCCAGCCCGAAGGGTTCCAGCAGCAGCTGGCGGGCGATGGACAGGCGTTCGATGGTCGGTTCGCGGGAGATCATCCGGAGATTCTAGAAGGGCCCGCCGCCGCCCGTCCGCGGGGGCGCCACATCCCGCCTGCCGTCGTGGCCTCTCGGGACCCGTCCGGGGCCGGGGCGCAGCGCCGGCCTGCAAGAATGCACGGTCAGCCCTTTCCCTGCTTCATCCACCCGGCCCAGCCCAGGAGACCGCCGCCCATGTCCGACCGCCCCACCCTTCCCACGATCCGCGAACTCGCCCGCTCCCTGGCCGAAGGCGCCACGACGAGCGAGGCCCTGGTGGAGGCGGCACTGGAGCGCATCGCGGCGCACCGTGCCGGCGGAGGCGCCGCCTACGTCGGCGAAGTGGACGCGCTGGCCGCGCGGCTGGCGGCGCGGGCGAGCGACCTGGCCCGTGCCGCGGGCCACGTGCCGTCCCCGCTCGCGGGCCTGCCGGTGTCGGTCAAGGACCTGTTCGATGTGCGCGGGCAGGTGACGCGCGCCGGCTCCGCCGTACTGGCCGATGCCGCGCCCGCCCCGCGCGACGCGGCCGCCGTGGCCCGGTTGCGCGCCGCGGGCGCCATTCTGCTGGGCCGCACCAACATGAGCGAGTTCGCCTTTTCCGGCCTGGGCCTCAACCCCCACCACGGCACGCCGGCGAACCCGCGGGATGCCGGCCGGGTCACCGGCGGATCGAGCTCCGGCGCGGCGGCCACGGTGGCGCTGGACCTGGCTGCCGCGGCACTGGGCACGGACACAGGTGGCTCCATCCGCATTCCGTCGGCATTCTGCGGGCTCACGGGCTTCAAGCCGACGGCACGGCGGGTGCCGCTCGCGGGCGCGTATCCGCTCTCGCGCAGCCTCGACTCCATCGGTCCGCTGGCGCGCAGCGTGGATTGCTGCGCGATCCTGGACGCGGTGCTGTCCGGCGAGGGAAGCGATGCCGACGCTGCCGGCGCGTTGCCGCTGGCCGGGATGCGGCTGGGGGTGGTGCAGGATCTCGTCATGGACGGGCTGGAGCCCGAGGTGGCCGCCGCGTTCGAGAGCGCGCTGCGCCGGCTTTCCGCGGCGGGGGCCCGCATCGAACGGGTGGCCTTTCCGGAGCTGCAAGGGCTGCCGCGCATCAACGCGGCGGGCGGGCTGATCGCGGCGGAGGCCTGGCAGGTGCATCGCGCACGCCTCGTGGACGTCTCCGTGGCGGCCCGCTACGACCCGCGCGTGGCGCAGCGCACCCGGCGGGGGGAAGCCATCCTGGCAGCGGACTACATCGATGTGCAGGATGCCCGCACCCTGCTGCAGGCCGCCGCGCAGGAGCGTCTGGGCCCCCTGGACGCCTGGCTGATGCCCACGGTGGCGGTGCGTGCGCCGCTGCGTGCACCGCTGGAGCAGGACGACGCCCACTTCTTCGCGACCAACGCCCTGGTGCTGCGCAATACGTCGGTGATCAACTTTCTGGATGGCTGCGCGCTGTCGCTGCCCTGCGAGGCCCCGGGCGAACTGCCGGTGGGGCTGTCGGTGGCGGGGCTGCACGGCGCGGATGCCCGCATCCTGCGGGCAGGCCGCGCCGTGGAGGCGTGCCTGCGCGCGGACTGACGGATTGAGGGTGGCCGCCAGCCCCTCAGCCCGGGGCCAGCGGCTGCCGCTGCGCGCGGGCGATGGACATCAGCACGCCAAGTGCCAGCCCCAGCGTGACCATGGCGGTGCCGCCGTAGCTCACGAAGGGCAGCGGCACGCCCACCACGGGCAGGATGCCGCTCACCATGCCCATGTTCACGAAGGCGTAGGTGAAGAAGATCATCGACACGGCGCCGGCCATCAGGCGCGCGAAGAGCGTCGTCGCGCCCAGGGCGATGGCCAGCCCGCGCCAGACGAGCAGCAGCAGGCAGACGATCAGGAACAGGTTGCCCACCAGGCCGAACTCCTCGGAATAGGCCGCGAAGATGAAGTCGGTGGTGCGCTCGGGGATGAATTCCAGGTGGGTCTGCGTGCCGGCCATGAAGCCCTTGCCCCACACACCGCCCGAGCCGATCGCGATCATGCCCTGGATGATGTGGAAGCCCTTGCCCAGCGGATCGCGCGTGGGATCGAGCAGCGTGCAGATGCGCTGCTGCTGGTAGTCGTGCAGCACCGGCCAGCGCATGCCGTCCGCGCAGAGCTGTGGCTCGAACCACACGATGAGGGCGATGCCGATGCCGCCCAGGATCACCGGGGGCAGCACCAGCTTCCAGGGCAGTCCCGCGAAGAAGATGACCGAAAGCCCGGCCGCGAGCACCAGCAGCGAGGTGCCCAGGTCGGGCTGCTTCATGATGAGGCCCACGGGCACGGCGAGCAGCACGCCGGCCACCGCGAAATCCAGCGGACGCAGCTGCCCCTCGCGCTTCTGGAACCACCAGGCCAGCATGAGCGGCATGGCGATCTTGAGGATCTCGCTCGGCTGGATCACGATGCCCACGTTGATCCAGCGCTGGGCGCCCTTCTTGATGATGCCGAACATCGCCACCGCCACCAGCAGGGCCACCCCCACCGCGTAGAGCGGTACCGCCAGGGCCATGAGCCGCTGCGGGGGAATCTGCGCGACGGCGAAGAGGATGCCCGCCGCCAGGATCATGTTGCGGCCGTGGTCGTAGAAGCGGGTGCCGTGGTCGTAGCCCGAGGAATACATGGCCACCAGGCCGATCGACGACAGCAGCAGCAGCACCGCGATGAGCGGCCAGTCGAAGCCCCGGAACAGGGGCAGGATGCGCTGCGGCAGGGAAGGCTTGTCGAAAACGGCGGACATGGGGCGCCATTATCGGTGGCCGCCCCGCGGGGGCCGGCCGGCGGCACAATGACCCATCCGCCGCAGTGCCCCATCGCCCTCACCGCCTGCCTGCGCACGTTCCCCCCCGTCCGACCATGCCCCACACCACCACCCACCTGCTCTACCTGCACGGCTTCCGCTCCTCTCCCCGCTCGGCCAAGGCGCGGCAGATGGCCGAATGGATGGCGGCCCACCGGCCGGACGCGCACTTCTGGTGCCCGCAGCTGCCCCCGTCGCCCCGGGAGGCGATGGCGCTGGTCGCCCAGGGCATCGCGGACTGGCCGGCGCAGCGCATGGCCGTGGTGGGCTCCTCGCTGGGCGGGTTCTACGCGAGCTGGGTGGCCCGGCAGAAGCCGGGCTGCACGAGCGTGGTGCTGAACCCGGCGGTGGACCCGGCCCGGGACCTGGAGCGCTATATCGGCGAACAGACGGCGTGGCACGATCCCGCAGAGCACTTCTACTTCCGGCCGGAATACATCGCCGAGCTCCGGGCACTGGACGTGCGGGGCCTTCCCCCGGCCGGCCCGAAGCTGGCCATCATCGCCAAGGGCGACGAGCTCCTGGACTGGCGGGAAATGGCGGCCCGCCACGCCGGCGCGCAGGTGCGTCTGCTCGAAGGGGGCGACCACGCGCTGAGCACGTTCCCGGACCACCTCGGCGAAGTGGTGGCGTTCTGCGGCCTGGTGGATTAGCGCAGGGGGCGGCTCGGTCGCGGTCCGGGAAGGCCCGGCCGTGGTCCGGAAGGGCTCGTCGCCGGCGGGACGGCGGAAGCCGGCGCCGGCCGCTTGGCCAGCCAGCTGGCATATTCCTGCGGATACACATCGCGGTAGCGCCGCGTATGGAAGTCGGCCTCGCCGTCCAGGCCGAGCCGGGTGGCGCTGTCGATGAGCGCCTCGATGACGCGGGGCTCGGGCGAGTAGTGCAGCAGCCGGCTGGCGAGGGCGTGTACGCGTGCAGCGTTGTACTGCGTGGGCCGCAGGGTGGTGAGGATGGCGAAATCCAGGGTGTCGCGGAAGAAGACGGTGCCATGGGCGACACGCCGTTCGGTGTCCTCCCGGAAGGCGGGATCGCGCTGGTCCACGGCCAGGTAGAGCTGCGAGACGCGGTGGTAGTCGCGCACCAGCAGCGCGATGCCGGCCAGCCAGAGGCCCGCCGCCAGTCCGGCGGCGCACAGCAGCGGGACGCGCAGGGCGGCGCGCGCCGGCATCCGCCAGCAGCGCGGCCACAGCAGCGCGAGCGCGCAGGCCGTCACCAGCTGGAAGGGCCCGTACCAGAGAGGGAACTCCAGCAGGCTGTGCACGCCGACGATGGCCAGCAGCCCCCAGGCGAGCTGCCGGGCCGGGTCGGCTTCCCGCCAGGGCTGCGCGCGCCACACGAGCCAGAGCACCAGGCCGCAGGCGCCCAGCGCGAAAGGCAGGCCCAGTTCCACGGCCAGGTGCAGCGGCAGGTCGTGGGCGTTGTCCACCAGCAGGCAGAAGCGCCTGCCGGGGTATTCGGTGATGTAGTGGGCGTAGGACAGTTCGCCCCACCCCCAGCCCGTCCAGGGCGTCTGGGCGATCAGGTGCAGGACGTTGGACCAGAGCACGCGGCGGTTGTCGCAGGCATGCTCCGGCGCCGAGAGGCGCGCGAACAGGCCGTCCATGGCGAAGCCTGTCCAGCGCTCCAGCAGGATGGGCAGCAGCCCGGAGAACAGGGCATAGAGCGCGATGCCCGCCATGCCGAGGGCCAGGGCCGGCGCGCCCAGGGAGCGGCGCCAGAGCAGCAGCAGGACCAGCATGCAACCCCATTCCAGCGCCCCGGTGCGCGACGCCGTGGCCGCCGCGCCGGCCGCGAGCAGCGCCAGCGCCCAGAAGGCGAGCAGCGCCAGCGCCACGGAAGCGGGCCGCAGGCGCCGGCTTTCGCTGCCCTGCGTGCGCGCCACCCACCATGCGAGCGCCCAGGCGCCCATGCACAGCAGCGTAGCCTGCTGGTTGCGCTGGCGCAGGTTGCCCATGGCGATGCCGTGCGTGGAGGGATAGATCCAGGGCGCCCAGCCGGGATCGCCCCAGAAGAACTGGGCCAGGCCGATCGCGGCGCCCACCAGGCCCGCGAGCAGCATGCCGGCCGCCACCGCCTTTGCCGCGCCCTGGCGCAGGCCGTCGCCCGCCGTGCCGGCCGGCTGGCGCGACCAGGCGGCGACCAGGGCGGCCGCCACCGCGAAGGCGCACAGGCCGGAAACGGCCAGGGGCCAGAAATTGGACAGCGGCGGAGTCGTGTGCCCGTACAGGAAGGGCAGCGCAATGGCCACGGCGGCGCTGCAGGCGAGCAGGGGGGAAAGCCAGGGGGATTGCGCGGGCGCGGTCATCGGATGGGAGGGACGCGGAAGCGGACGGAGTCGGTCGCGAAAAAGGGGGCGCGGCAGGCGCCGGCGAGCGCCAGATCATAGGGCGCCCGGCGGCTCCTGCCGCGCCGGGCCGGCCGGGTGCGCGGCCCATGGGACAATCCCGCCATGCACGCACTGTTTGAAGAAGCCGGCAAGTTCCTGGCCGGCCGCATCCTGTCCGAAGCGGAAAGCTCGGCCCAGATCGAGCTCGAATCGGGCAAGCGGGTGAAGGTGAAGGCCGCCCACATCCTGCTGAAGTTCGAGAAGCCGGCCCCGGCCGACCTGCTGCGCGAGGGCCAGGCCCTGGCCGCGACCATCGAGCTGCCCCTGGCCTGGGAGTTCGCGCCGGAAGAGGAATTCGGCTTCGCCGACCTCGCCCGCGACTATTTCTCCGAGAACGCCACGCTGGCCCAGCAGGCGGGCGCGCTGTTCGCGCTCTACGAGGCACCGCACTACTTCCGCCGCGCCGGCAAGGGCCGGTTCAAGAAGGCGCCGGCCGAGATCCTGCAGCAGGCGCTGGCCGGCATCGAGAAGAAGCGCCTGGTCCAGGAGCAGATCGCCGCCTGGGCGGAGCAGCTGGGCCGCGGCGAATGCCCGCAGCCGATCCGCGAGCAGCTCTACAGGATCCTGTTCCGGCCCGACAAGAACGCGCCCGAGTACAAGGCGGTGGTGGAAGCCAGCCGCGCCACGCACAAGGCGCCGCTCGACCTGCTGCAGCAGGCGGGCGCCATCGATTCGCCCTACCAGTTCCACTGGAAGCGCTTCCTGTTCGACAACTTCCCCAAGGGCACGGGCTTTCCGTCGCTCACGGCGCCCCAGCCGCCGGCCGACCTGCCGCTGGCGCCCGTGCAGGCCTATTCGATCGACGACTCGCAGACCACCGAGATCGACGACGCGCTCTCGGTGCAGGGCCTGGGCACCGGCACGGTGGTGCTGGGCATCCACATCGCCGCGCCCGGGCTGGCGATCGTGCCGGGCTCACCGCTCGACCAGCTCGGCCGGCAACGGCTGTCCACCGTCTACATGCCGGGCTACAAGATCACCATGCTGCCGGACGAAGTGGTGCAGATCTACACGCTGGACGAAGGCCGCGCGAACCCGGCGGTTTCGCTCTACGTGTCCATCGACGAGGCCACGCTGGAGATCACCGGCACGGAGACGAAGCTCGAACGCGTGCCCGTGGCAGTGAACCTGCGCCACGACCGGCTGGACCACATCGTCACCGAGGAGTGGCTGCAGGACCCGTCCGTGGAGGTGGAGGGCACGCCCGCCGCGCTGCAGGAGCGCCGGGCCGAACTGTCGTTCCTCCACCGCCTGGCGCGCAAGCTCAAGGCGCAGCGCGAGGTGGTGCGCGGCAAGCCCGAGACCTTCAACCGGCCCGACTACAACTTCCGCCTTGCGGGCGTGCCCGAGGGCGGAGAGCCGACCGGCGCCGAGACCGTCTCGATCACCACGCGCCGCCGCGGCGCGCCGCTGGACCTGATCGTGGCGGAGGCCGCCATCGTGGCCAACAGCACCTGGGGCGGCCTGCTGGCCGACCATGGCGTGCCCGGCATCTACCGCAGCCAGGCGAGCCTCGCGCCCGGCATGAAGGTGCGCATGGGCACCAAGGCCCTGCCCCACGCGGGCATCGGCGTGAAAAGCTATGCCTGGGCGACCTCGCCGTTGCGCCGCTACGTCGATCTGGTGAACCAGTGGCAGATCATCGCCTGCGTGCGCCACGGCAAGACGGCCGCGCTCGCGGCGCCGTTCAAGCCCAAGGATGCGGACCTGTTCTCCATCATCAGCAGCTTCGACGCGGCCTACAGCGCCTACAACGGCTACCAGGCCGGCATGGAGCGCTTCTGGACGCTGCAGTACCTGCGCCAGAACGGCATCGCCGAAATCGATGCCAGCGTGATCAAGGACGGTGGCGGCGGCAGCTACCTGGTGCGCGCGGACGAGCTGCCGCTGGTGCTGCCCGTGCTGGGCGCCCAGGCGCTGCCCCGCGGGGCGCGCGTGCGCGTGAAGCTGGGCGAGATCGACGACATCACGCTGGATGTGAACGGCACGGTGGTCGAGCGCCTGGACGATCCGGCCGATCCGGGGGACGACGCCATCGCCGGCGAGCCCGAGGGCGACGACGAGGAAGCCGTGGCCGGCCCGATCGCCATCGCGGTGGACGTCAACGAGGCCGAGGGAACGAACGCACAGCCCGCAGCGTCCTGAACGCCACTGGCCACGCCGCTCCAGCCCGCATAATCGGCCGCCGTGAGACTTCCCGCCCTTCTCCAACGCTTCAGCACGCTGCAGATCGCGCTCGCCTTCTCGGTGGCCGTGCACGCCGTGCTGCTGTCGGCGCGCTTCATCGACCCGGAAGGCTTCAACCGGGTCTTCCAGGACACGCCGCTGGAGGTGATCCTGGTGAATGCCAAGTCCAATGAACGCCCCGAGAAGGCCCAGGCGATCGCGCAATCCTCGCTGGCGGGCGGCGGCGACGCGGACAAGGGCCGGGCGACCAGCCCCCTGCCCTACTCCGCCATCACGCAGGTGGGCGAGGATTTCGAGGAGGCGCAGCGCAAGCTCGACGCCATGCAGGAGCAGCAGGCCCAGTTGCTGGCGCAGTTGCGCAAGCAGCTGGCGACCATGCCCCCGCCCGATCCGCGCGACCAGAGCCCGAACACGGACCGCGTGCAGCAGGAGGAGCGGCGCCGCCAGCTGCTGAAGCTGCTTGCCGAGATCGAGAAGCGCATCAACGAAGAGAACTCCCGCCCGAAGAAGCGCTACATCAGCCCGGCGACCCGCGAGGAGGTCTATGCGGTCTATTACGACGCGCTGCGCCGCAAGATCGAGGACAAGGGCACGGAGAGCTTCCCCGAGCAGGCCGGCCGGAAGCTCTACGGCGAGCTGACCATGATCGTGACCGTGAACCACGACGGCCAGGTGCTCGACACCGAGATCGTCCAGGGTTCGGGCAACCGCCTGCTGGACCAGCGCGCGCAGGCCATCGTGCGCGCGTCCGGCCCCTTCGGCACCTTCAGCCCCGCGATGCGCGCCAAGGCCGACCAGATCGCCGTGGTGTCGCGCTTCAAGTTCACGCGCGAGCAGACGCTGGAGACCAGCGTGCGCTGACGCACACCGCCCGCCTGCCCGACGACTTCCCTCTCCTGCCGCCATGACGACGATATCCGCCCCGGACGTGTACTGCGTGATGGGCCACCCCGTGGAGCACAGCCGCTCACCGTGGATCCATGCGCGCTTCGCCGAACTCACCGGCCAGCGGATCGCCTACACGCGGCGGCTGGTGCCGCTCGACGGCTTCGCCCGGGCGCTCGCCGATTTCGCGGCGGCCGGCGGGGCGGGCTGCAACGTGACGGTGCCGTTCAAGCACGACGCGGCCCGGCTCGCCACCCACGCCAGCGACCGCGTGCGGCGCGCGGGGGCGGCCAACACCCTGAGCTTCCGGGCCGACGGCACGGTGCATGCAGAGAATACCGATGGCCTGGGCCTGGTGGCCGACATCGTCGGCAATGCGGGCGTGGCGCTCGCGGGCCGCGACGTGCTGCTCGTGGGTGCCGGGGGCGCGGCGGCGGGCGTGCTCGCCCCGCTGCTGGACCAGGCCCCCCGGCGGATCGCCGTGGTGAACCGTACCGAAGTGCGCGCGCAGGCCCTGGTGCAGGCGCATGCGGACCTCGCGGCCAGCCGGCAGGTGGCGCTCGAGGCGCGGCCGATCGGCCAGCCCGGCACCGGCTTCGATGTGGTCATCAATGCCACGGCCAGCAGCCTGGCCGGCGGCGAGGTGCCCGTGCCGGACACGGTGCTGCGCGAGGGCACCCTGGCCTACGACATGATGTACGGCCCCGCCGCGCAGGGTTTCATGGATTGGGCACGCGCCCACGGCGCGGTGCCGCGCGACGGGCTGGGCATGCTGGTGGAACAGGCCGCCGAGGCGTTCGCCGTCTGGCGTGGCGTGCGCCCCCCGGCCGCGCAGGTGCTGCAGGAACTGCGCGCGCAGCTATGAGGGGCCTGCTGCGCTGGATCGGCTGCGTGCTGCTGGCCGGCGTGGCCCTGCAGGTGTTCTTCGTGCTGCGCATCGCCGCGATGGCGGCCATCGACCCGCAGTCCACCAGCTTCCAGCGCTCCGAGGCCTGGGCCCAGGTGGCCGGCGGCAACGGGCTGCGCTGGCGCCAGGAATGGGTGCCCTATGGCCGCATCGCGGACACGCTCAAGCGCGCGGTGATCGCATCGGAGGACGACGGCTTCGCCAGCCACGACGGCGTGGACTGGAATGCGATCGAGAAGGCCTGGGAGCGCAACGCCCGCGCCGAGGCCCAGGCCGCCCGGCTGCAGGATGCACAGCCCGGGCGCGCGGTGCGCCCGGCGCGCATCCGGGGCGGCTCCACCATCACGCAGCAACTCGCCAAGAACCTGCTGCTCTCCGGCGAGCGCAACCTGCTGCGCAAGGGCCAGGAGTTCGTGCTGACGCTGGCGCTGGAGCAGTTGCTCTCCAAGGAGCGCATCCTGGAGATCTACCTCAACAGCGTGGAATGGGGCGAAGGCGTGTTCGGCGCCGAGGCGGCAGCGCAGCGCTACTTCCGCAAGAGCGCGTCGCAGCTGAGCGCCGCGGAGGCGGCACGCCTCGCCGTCATGCTGCCCGCGCCCAAGCGCTTCGAGAAGAACCCGGGTTCGGCGTATTTGTCGGGCCGCACGCGCGTGATCCTGGGCCGGATGGCCAGCGCGGAGCTGCCCTAGGGCTCTCAGGCCGCCACGGGGTGCGCGTTCGACACGGCACCCGCATACGCCATCGGCTGCGGTGCGGCCAGGACGCCGGCCGTCTGCGGCGGCATCGGCATGCCGGAGGGCTGCGACGACTGCGCGGCTTCCTCGCCGATGCGCGATGCGGTGGACTGCACGAGCGAGAGGAAACGCTTGAGCATGCGGTCGTCCATCTGGCTCGCGAAGGTGGAATACACCAGCGCGCCGCGCAGCACGCCCCCGCCGAACACCGGCACCGCGAAAGCCGTGCTCTCGGAGTTGTTGCGCGCATAGCGGATGGCATAGCCCTGGCGGCGCGTTTCCCGCACGATCCGGCGCAGCGCCCACATGTCGGTGATCTTCTGGTGCGGCTCGCCATGGGTGTTGGCGGCCTCCACGAGGATGCGGCGCTCGGCGCGGGTGCAGTAGGCGAGGTAGGCGCGGCCCAGCGCCGAGGGGATCAGGTCGTAGCGTCGGCCCAGGCTGGAGGGGCGGATGGCATAGGGGCTGTAGGGCATGGTGCAGAAGACCACGCGCATCTGGTGCCCGTCGATCACGGCGAGCGACAGCGGCCACTTGATCTGCCGCGTGGCGGTGATCATCAGCGGCGCGGCGAGCTCGGCCAGGCGCAGTTTCTCGTTCACGCCGCTGCTGAGGTTGCTCACGGCCAGCGTCAGCTGGTACTGCCCGTAGGCATGGGGATCGCTGCGCACGTATTTCTCGTGCTCCAGCGTGCCCAGCAGGCGGTGCAGCGTGGATTTGGCGAGGCCCGTGCGCTGGTGCAGTTCCTGCAAGCTCCAGGTGGAGCGCTCGTTCATGACGCGCAGGATCAGCAGCGCACGTTGCACGGAGCGGACTTCGGTACTCATGGGTTGTTCTCTCTGTGGAAATGGAAGGCCGGCGAATGCGGGGGACATTCGGGGTACGCGATCGCGCGCGGGCCCCCGGTCACGCGCGCTGGAGAAAAGGAAGGACGGCGGTTCATGGGCAGGTCTCCGGGATGGCCCTCAGGCCGTCTCGGCCTCGGTCGCCTCGGCCAGCACCTGCCGCGCCGCCCGGCACAGCAGGGCCTGGTCGGAACCCACCACGAAAAACGACATGCCCTGCGCGGCCAGCGGAGGGATGGCGTGCACATCGGGCACGAAGCAGCCCACCGCGCGCCCCTGGGCCAGCCCGGCAGCGCTCACGGCCGCGACCGCGGCGGCCACGCGCGGATCGTCCAGGCCCTGGGCCCCCAGGGACACGGCAAGGTCGGCCGGGCCGACGAAGAGGCAATCCACGCCCGGCACGGCGGCGATGGCGGCCGCCTCGGCCACGGCACGGGCGCTTTCGATCTGCACGATGACCGAGGTGTGCGCATCGCTGGCACGCAGGTGCTCGGCCATGCCGCGGGTGCCGTAGCCCCCGGCGCGCGAGGAATTGCTGAACCCCCTGGCTCCGCCCTGGCCGTAGCGCGCGGCACGCACCACCTCTTCGGCGATGCGGGCATCGTCCACGTGCGGCACCATCACCCCGCCCGCGCCGAGGTCCAGCGCCTGCTGGATGGCCGAGGGGCGCGGATAGGGCACGCGCACCAGGACCGGCAGCGCGCAGGCATGTGCGGCGAGCAGGCTGCGGTCCAGGCTCTCCGGGCCGAACGGCGCGTGCTCGGCGTCGAGCACGAGCGTATCGAGCCCGGTGGCGGCCAGCACCTCCACCGTCTGGTGCGAGGTCGTCTTGACGAAGGTCGCCATCAGGCGGTCGCGCGCCAGGATGCGGCTGCGCAGCCGTGCCGCCGGAGACGGCGCGGAAGGCAGGGAGGGGGCGATGCCGGTCATGCGAGGTATTCCGGCCGCGCGGGCGTGAACACATCCAGGTTGAGCACGGGCTCGTCGCCCACCACCACGCCGTAGTGCAGCGCATGGGGAGGAATGAGCAGCAGCCCCCCGGGCCCCAGCCGGACCACCTGCCCGTCCACATGCACGTCCATCTGCCCCGCCAGGATGTACATCACCTGCTCGTTAGGGTGCTGGTGCGGCCGGGGCTCGTGCCCGGGCATCAGGCGGTGCAGCGCCAGGGTCACGTTGCCGCTGCCGAACGCCTTGCGTTCGATGCCGCGGCGCACGGGCACCCATTCCAGCGCGCTCCAGTCGACGCTGTGCAGGACGGCAGCCGCTTCGGGCGGAAGGGGAGCGGGGGCAGAGGAGGTCATTCGGGTGCGATGCGGAGGGATTGGATGGTGCGGGACCAGAGATCGTGGTCCGCCTGGAGCACGGCGCGCAGCTGCAGCGGCGACAGGGGGGAGCGCACCATGCCCAGGCCCCGGAATCGCTCGGCGATCTCGGGCAGCGCGGTGACGCGGTTGATCTCTTCGTTGAGCTGCGCGCGGCGCGCCGGCTCGAGGCCGCGCGGAGCGAACACGCCATACCAGTTGGTCACCTCGAAACCCTTGAGCGTCTCGGACACGCTCGGTATGCCGGGCAGCAGGTCGGTGCGGTTCTTCTCGGTCACCGCGATGAGGCGGATCTTCCCGGCCTGCGCATGGGGCAGCAGCAGCGAGGCGCCGCCCGCGAACATCTGGCACTCTCCCTGCACCAGGGCCGCCACGGCGGGGCCGCCCCCCTTGTAGGGTACGTGCACGATGTCCAGGCCCGCGGTCTTGGCCAGCAGGGCCAGGGTGAGGTGGTTGTGCGTGCCGATGCCCCCGGAGGCGTAGTTGATCTTTCCGGGGTTGGCGCGGATGTAGGCGAGCAGTTCGGGGAAGGTGTGCACCGGCATGCTGGCGGACACCGCGATCACGTTGATCGCGTAGGCCAGCATGGCGACGGTGTCGAAATCGTTCATGGGATCGAACGGCAGTTGCCGGTAGAGGCTGCCGTTCATCGCGTGGGTGGACATCGCGCCGATCTCGAGGGTGTAGCCGTCGGCTGGTGCGCGCGCCACCACGGCGGCCCCCAGGTTGCCGCCCGCGCCGGCGACGTTCTCCACCACGATGGGCTGGCCGCTGTGGGGGAAGAGCTGCTTGGAGAGCAGCCGCGCGAGGATGTCCGTCGATCCTGCCGGCGCGAAGGGCACCACCAGCCGGATCGGCCGGGAAGGAAAATCGCCGCCGCTGGCCGCGCCCTGCGGCCCCTGCGCATGGGCGAGCCAGGGCAGGGCCGCGCTCCCCAGGCCCAGGGCGAGAGCGGTGCGGCGTGACAGCAGAATGTTGGACGGCATGTACAAGGTTCCCTCTTGATAAATTTGATCAATACGATACCAAAATCATTTTTTGATTCGCATGAGCAGAGTCTAGAAGCCATATTCGCCGAATAGGAGGCGAACTTTCCGGATTCCGAAGAGTGGAACGATTTATCCCCATTCCGCAATTCATGGCCCTTCCCGGCCTGCGGGATTGCCCCGAGGGCAGACACGGCATGGCGCCGGGCTGGAACAGGAAGTGCCCCCGTATGATCCGGGCCATGCTGTCCAAGTTGATGAGCCTTTTCCTGCTCGGGCTGGTGCGCCTGCTGACCGGCTCGCAGGCCCGGTGGTACGGCTGTCCGCCCAAGGCCGAGCAGCGCATCTATTTCGCCAACCACCAGAGCCATGCCGACCTGGTGATGATCTGGGCCGCCCTGCCCCAGGAACTGCGCAGCATCACCCGGCCCATCGCCGCCCGGGACTACTGGACCAGGAGCCCGTTCCGGCAATGGCTGACCACGGCCGTCTTCAATGCGGTGTATGTGGACCGGGTTTCAGGCACGCCCGGCCAGCGCCCTGCGCCGGAGGCGCCACCCCAGCCCGACATGCAGGCGACGGCCGGAGCGCCCCTGCCGGCCTCCGCGGAGCCTGCACCGCCCGCCCGGCCGGAGCCTTCCGTGCCCCTCCCGCCGTCCGCCCAGGGCACGCTCGAGGGATTCCTGGCGCAGCCCGCGCCCGCGCTGGCCGGGCCAGCCGCCCCGACCGCCGATCCGGCGCCGCCCGTGCGGCCGGACCCTGAAGCCCTGCGCGCCGCGCTGCCCGCTGACGATCCGCTCGCGCCGCTGGTGCACGCCCTGGAGAGCGGGGATTCCATCGTGATCTTCCCCGAGGGCACGCGCGGCCACGGGGACGAGCCCCAGCCCTTCAAGTCCGGGCTCTACCGCCTCGCGCAGATGTTCCCGCAGGTGGTGCTGGTGCCGGCCTGGATCCACAACGTGCAGCGGGTGATGCCCAAGGGCGAGGTGGTGCCCGTGCCCATCCTGTGCTCGGTGACCTTCGGCGCCCCCATCGAACTGGGTGCGGGCGAAGAGCGGCGCGCCTTCCTCGACCGCGCCCGGCGCGCGGTGATCGCCCTGCGGGAGGTGTGAGACATGCTGGACACCCTCCGCCACCTCACCACCACGCAGCAGATCGGCGCGCTGTTCGTGGCCATGTTCGGCCTGCTGTCGCTGGTCACCCTCTATGCCTTCTTCCAGACGCTGCGCGAGGCGCGCGGGCCCGGCCCGGAAGACCAGGCCGCGCACGAGGTGCACCAGCAGGAATGGCGCCGCTTCTGGAGCCTGCTGAAGACCTCCTGGATCATGGCGACGGTGTTCTGGGTGGGCTGGGCCCTGGGCGATGCCGTCGCCACGGTGCTGTTCGCCATCGTCGCCTTCCTGGCGCTGCGCGAGTTCATCACGCTCTCGCCCACGCGGCGGGGCGACCACCGCAGCCTCGCGCTGGCGTTCTTCGTCGTGCTGCCGCTGCAGTTCGCCATCGTGGGAATGCGCAAGTTCGACCTGCTGACGGTGTTCATTCCGGTCTATGTCTTCCTCGCGCTGCCGGTGGCGAGCGCGCTGGCCAACGACCCGGAACGCTTCCTGGAGCGCAACGCCAAGCTGCAGTGGGGCATCATGGTCTGCGTGTACGGCATGAGCCACGTGCCCGCGCTGCTGCTGCTCGATTTTCCCAACTACGAGGGGCGCGGCGCCTTCCTGGTCTTCTTCCTCGTGGCCGTGGTGCAGACCAGCGTCATCGCGCAGCACCTGCTGGGCCGGCGCTTCCCGCACCGCCCCGTCGCCCCGCTGGTGAGCCAGAGCTTCCAGTGGCTGAGCTGGATCGTCGGCGTCGCGGTGGGCGGCCTGGCGGGCGTGGCGCTGTCGTTCATCACCCCCTTCAAGGTGGGGCAGGCGCTGGGCATGGCGCTGCTGGCCTGCCTGGCCGGAACGCTCGGCCACCTCGTGATGAAGGCGCTCAAGCGCGACCGCGGCGTGACCAGCTGGGGCCTGCAGGGCCAGTCCACCACCGGGGCGGGCGGCCTGCTGGACCGCGTGGACGCGCTGTGCTTCGCGGGCCCCGTGTTCTTCCATTCGGCCCGCTGGTACTTCGGCCTGTGAACGGCACCCCCATGAGAATCCTGGGCATCGACCCCGGCCTGCAGACCACCGGCTTCGGCGTGGTGGATGTGGACGGCCATCACCTGAGCTACGTGGCCAGCGGCACCATCCGCACCACGGGCGCCGCCCTGGGCGACCTGCCGGGCCGCCTGAAGATCCTGTTCGACGGCATCACCGAAGTGGCCGCCCGCTACCAGCCCGACGTGGCCACGGTCGAGATCGTCTTCGTGAACGTGAACCCCCAGTCCACCCTGCTGCTCGGGCAGGCGCGGGGTGCCTGCGTGACCGCCCTGGTGGCCAGCCGGCTGCCCGTCGCCGAATACACCGCGCTGCAGATGAAGAAGGCCGTGGTGGGCCATGGCCGCGCGGCCAAATCCCAGGTGCAGGAGATGGTGCGCCGGCTGCTGCAGCTGCCCGGCCTGCCGGGCAGCGACGCCGCCGACGCGCTCGGCCTGGCCATCACCCACGCCCATGCCGGCGCGGCGATGGGCAGGCTGGCGGAAGCCACGACACTCAACCGCCGCCAGCACGCCATGTACCGGGGCGGACGGACGCTCTGATGCCCTCCGGCTACCGGAAGACGATCTGCGCGACGACGCCGGAACCGACCGAGATCAGCAGGTAGTCGGGGCCGTTCTGCACCCAGTGGTAGCCGCGCGGCGGGGGCGCCAGGTGGTGCACGCGCCAGTCCTGCACCACGTAGTGGTGCGACCGGTACATCGGCGGCACGCGGCTGCCGCGGTACCAGTCGTGGTGCGGGCCTGCACCACGGCGGCCATGGGCGCGGGCATGCGGCGGAGGGCCGGGATGGTGGCGCGGACCGGCATGGTGCCATTGCGGCGGGGGCGGCGGTGCATGGCGCGGGCCGGCATGGTGCCCATGGGGGCCGTGGCCCGGGCCGCCCTTGCGGTGTCCGGGCCCGTGCTCGTACTCGCGGCCCGGGATGCCGTCGTAGGGCTGCGCCTGAGCGCCCAGGGAGGACAGGCCGAGGAACAGCGCCAGGCCGGCGGAACGGAAGTGGTTCAGCGCGCCGGAACCGGATGCATCGGCGCAAGAGGAGTCGGTACGGATCATGGCTCGTTGCTGCGGGGCAAAAGCCGCAGCCTACCACCATGACCGGCCCGCCCCGGCCGGGGAAAACCGCAACCCCGGTCCGGTCGGGAGGCCCTGGTCAGGCGGCGGGTTCGTGGCGCACGAAGCCGGCCACCGGACCACGCACGGGTTCGGGCAGGGCGGCGGCCTGGGACCGGGGCACCAGGGGCGCGCTGCCGGGCGGCGGCGGCGGTGCCTGCAGGGCGGTATCAACGACAGCGCCGTCGTCATCGTCGAGGCGGAAGCGGCGCACGGCACCGATCAGCTGCACGGCCTGATCGCGCAGCGACTCCGATGCGGCCGTGGACTGTTCGACCAGCGCGGCGTTCTGCTGGGTCATCTGGTCGAGCTGGCTCACGGACTGGCTGATCTGCCCGATGTTGTCGCTCTGCTCGGCCGACGAGGCGGTGATCTCCGAGATCATTTCGGAGACGCGGCGCACGCTGTCCACGATCTCGGTCATCGTCGTGCCGGCCTGGCTCACGAGCCGGGAGCCGCTTTCCACGCGCTCCACCGAGGAGCCGATGAGCTCCTTGATCTCCTTGGCCGCCGAGGCCGAGCGCTGGGCCAGCGTGCGCACCTCGGCCGCGACCACCGCGAAGCCGCGGCCCTGCTCGCCCGCGCGGGCCGCCTCGACGGCGGCATTCAGCGCCAGGATGTTGGTCTGGAAGGCGATGGAATCGATCACGCCGGTGATGTCGGCGATCTTGCGCGAGCTGTCGGTGATCTGGCCCATGGTCTCCACGACCTGCGAGACCACGCTGCCGCCCCTGGCCGCCACCTGGGCCGCGGTGGACGCGAAGTCGCTGGCCTGGCGTGCGGACTGGGTGCTCTGCTGCACCGTGCCGGCGAGCATTTCCATGGACGAGGCCGTCTCCTCCAGGTTGGCGGCGGTCTGCTCGGTGCGCTGGCTCAGGTCGTGGTTGCCCGAGGCGATCTCCGTGCTGGCCGTCGAGATGTTGCCCGATGCTTCCTGCACCTGCCGCACCAGTCCGCGCAATGCATCCTGCATGCGGCCCATGGCCACGACGAGCTGGCCGACCTCGTCCATCTGGGCGGGCCGGACTTCATGCGACAGGTCCCCGCTGGCGATGCGTTCGGCCAGGAACCGGGCCTGCGCCAGGGAGCTGGTGATGGAGCGCACGCTGAAGAAGGTGAGCGGGATCAGCACCGCCAGCCCCAGCACCAGCCCGCCGCCGATCACCGCGGACATGGTGGCGGTGCGCGCCTCCACCCCCTGCCGCGCTTCCTCCATGTTCTCGCGTGCGCTCTGGGCCAGGCTCGCGAGGATCTGGTCGGTGGCCTCCATGTGGCCCTTCAGGCGGTCGGCATAGGCGGCACCGCCGGCCCCGTCGAGCTGGGCCCGCTCGATCTGCTCGAAGATCGGGGAGATGCCGGCCTCGTACTGCTGGATCTCGGCCAGCGCCTTGTCGATGGAGCCCACGAAGGCCGCGTCGCCCGCCTGCACCTGCCGCACGGCCGTGAGGCTCTTGCGCAGCGCGGCCAGGGTCTTGCCCCAGGCTTCGCGCTGGGAAGCCACCTCGACCGAGTTGTTGAAGTTGAGGATGATGTCCTTCTCGGTGCGGCGCAGCGTGCCCAGCGTCGTGCGCAGGTCCGCCATGTCGGTCAGGGTCTGCACCCGCTGGGAAAAGAGCACCTGCAGCGTGTCGCGCGTGCGGTCGAGGGCGAGGTATCCCAGCCCTCCGATGACGACGAGCAGCACCAGGGAAAAAATCGTGCCGAAGTAAAGGCGCGCGCGGATCGACAGGCGTCCCAGAGTATTCATGACATCCTCTACAAAACGTTACAAAGGCGCATGCAATAACCGCGCCCACCCATTGCCGCCTCGTGGGCCGCAGGGGCGCCCACTATAGGGCGGCACGACAGTGGCACCGCCAGGGTAAGCACGACTGGCGCAGTTACCTGCCGCGTGACCGAGTCGCAAGCGATATAAACAAACTGTCACAACCTTGGTGCAGAGTATCCGAATCCGGGCATGCCCCGTCTCCTTTCCCTGCACTGCCAGGTCTCCTGCGTGACTCCCTCCTCCCACACTCCCGACTCCGCCCAGCCTTCCCTCCCGCCCCATGCGCTGCCGGACCGGCCTGCCCGCCGCGGCGCGCTCGGGCGGCGGCTGCTGGGCGCCTTTCTTGCCGTGCTGGCACTCAACGGCATCGGTTCGGCCATCGGCGTTGTCGCGCTGCAACGCATCGGCGCGTCTGCCAGCGCCATGGTGGACCGCCGGGTCGCCACGGAACGGCTGGTGGCCGACGCGCACCGGCTGCAGGCCATCAATGCGGAGCGCTACAAGGCCGTGGCCCTCAGCTCCGAACCCGAGGTGGGCGACATCCTGGGGGCCGACATCGCGCGCACCCAGCGGCAGTACGACAGCCTCCTGGCACAGCTCGCGGAGCGCCTGCAGGGCACGGAGGACGCGGAACGGATCGTGGCGGTGCGCTCGGCGGGCCGGGATTTCAGCCAGGCCTGTGCCGAGCTGATCGCGGCACGGGATTCCGGCCTCACGGAACGCATCCGCAAGGTGTACGGCGAACGCTTCGTGCCCGCGGCCACGCGCCTGCTCGCCTCGCTGGACGGCCTGTCGCAGTCGCAGCGCCAGGCCATCGACGCCGGCGCGGACGAGGTGGCCGGGCTGGGCGCCGCGGGGCGCTGGGCGCTGCTGGCGTTCGGCGTGCTGTCGCTGGCGGCCGGCACGCTGCTGGCGCTGTGGCTGGTGCGCAGCATCACCCGGCCGATCGCCCAGGCCGGCGCCACGGCGGACCGCGTGGCCGGACTGGACCTGCGCCAGGAGATCCAGGGCCACGGGCGCGACGAGGCCGGCCACATGCTCGAATCGCTTGCCGTGATGCAGGCGGCGCTGCGCGGGCTCGTTCGCCGGATGCAGTCCCTGGGCCAGGCGATCCGCTCGGCCTCGTCGGAGATCGCCGGCGGCAATGCCGAGCTGTCCAGCCGCACGGAGGAAACCGCCGCGCGGCTGCAGGAGACCGCGGCGGCGCTGGAGCATGTCACCCTCCGCGTGGCCGGCGCCGCGGACTCGGCGCAGCGCACCGAAGCCCTGGCGACCGAGGCGGCCCAGGTCGCGCGCGAAGGCAGCGGGGTGGTGGGCCAGGTGGAACAGACCATGGAACAGATCGCAGCCAGTTCGCGCCGCATCGCGGACATCACCGGCGTGATCGACTCCATCGCCTTCCAGACCAATATCCTGGCGCTGAACGCGGCGGTGGAATCGGCGCGGGCCGGCGAGCAGGGCCGCGGCTTCGCGGTGGTGGCGGCCGAGGTGCGCAGCCTGGCCAACCGCTCGGCCGAAGCCGCGCGCGAAATCAAGGGCCTCATCCAGTCCTCGGTGCAGCAGGTGCAGGACGGCGCCGGCCTGGCCCGCCAGGCCGGCCAGACCATGCGCCGCGTGGTCTCGACCGTCGAGGACACGGCCCGCACGATGGGCGAGATCCGCAGCCATGCGCAATCGCAGAACGAGGACATCGCCGCCATCCACGCCGCCATGACGCGGCTCGACGAGATGACCCAGCAGAACGCCGCGCTGGTGGAGGAATCGGCCGCCGCCACCGAAAGCCTGCGCCTGCAGACCCACGACCTGGCCCAGCTCGTGAGCCAGTTCGTGCTGCCCGCGCAGGAGCCGGCCCCGGCCGCGCCGCCGGCACGCAGCGCGCTGCCGCTCCCGCGCCCGCAGCGCCTGCTGGCCACGGCGGGCTGAACCGTCCCGACCGGCCCGGACAGGCGGCATCACACCGGCTGGATCGGCACGTACAGCTCCCCGCCCGTGCCGCGGAACTCCTGGGCCTTTTCCTGCATGCCCCGGGCCGCGAAGTCGCGCACTTCCTGCGTGATCTTCATCGAGCAGAACTTCGGGCCGCACATCGAGCAGAAGTGCGCCACCTTGGCCGAGTCCTTGGGCAGGGTCTCGTCGTGGTACTGCTGCGCGGTTTCCGGGTCCAGGCCCAGGTTGAACTGGTCCTGCCAGCGGAAGTCGAAGCGCGCCTGGCTGAGCGCGTCGTCGCGCGCGCGGGCCCCCGGATGGCCCTTGGCCACGTCGGCCGCATGGGCCGCGATCTTGTACGCGATGATCCCCTGCTTCACGTCGTCGCGGTCTGGCAGGCCCAGGTGCTCCTTGGGCGTCACGTAGCAGAGCATGGCCGTGCCCATCCAGCCGATCATGGCCGCGCCGATGGCGCTGGCGATGTGGTCGTAGCCCGGGGCGATGTCGATGGTCAGCGGCCCGAGCGTGTAGAACGGAGCCTCGTGGCAGGTCTTGAGCTGCTCGGTCATGTTGGCCTGGATCATGTGCATGGGCACGTGGCCGGGGCCCTCGATCATGGTCTGCACGTCGTGCTTCCAGGCGGTCTGCGTGAGTTCGCCCAGCGTGCGCAGTTCGGCGAACTGCGCCTCGTCGTTCGCATCGGACGCGCAGCCGGGCCGCAGGCCGTCGCCCAGGCTGAAGCTGACGTCGTACTGCTTCATGATGTCGCAGATGTCCTCGAAGTGCTCATAGAGGAAGCTCTCGCGGTGGTGCGCCATGCACCACTTGGCCATGATGGAGCCGCCGCGCGAGACGATGCCCGTGCGCCGCTGAGCCGTCAGGTGGATGAAGGCCAGCCGCACGCCCGCATGGATGGTGAAGTAGTCCACGCCCTGCTCGGCCTGCTCGATGAGCGTGTCGCGGAAGATCTCCCAGGTCAGGTCTTCGGCGATGCCGCCCACCTTCTCCAGCGCCTGGTAGATGGGCACGGTGCCGATGGGCACCGGGCTGTTGCGCACGATCCAGTCGCGCGTGGTGTGGATGTTCTTGCCGGTGGACAGGTCCATCACGTTGTCCGCGCCCCAGCGGATCGCCCAGACCAGCTTCTCCACCTCTTCCTCGATGCTGGAGGTGACGGCCGAATTACCGATGTTGGCGTTGATCTTGACCTTGAAGTTGCGCCCGATGGCCATGGGCTCGACCTCGGGGTGGTTGATGTTGGCCGGGATGATGGCCCGGCCGCGCGCCACTTCATCGCGCACGAACTCGGGCGTGATGATCTTCGGGATGCTCGCGCCCATCGGGTTGCCGGCCAGGCGATGCTCGCGCGCGGCGTCCTGCTGGTACTGCGCCATCCATTCGCGGCGGCCGTTCTCGCGCAGGGCGACGTACTCCATCTCGGGCGTGACGATGCCCTTCTTCGCATAGTGCATCTGCGTGACATTGCCGGTGTGGTTGGCACCGCTCCTGGCGCGCAGGGGCGTGCGCTGCAGGGCGGCGGCCTCGGCGCGCAGCGCGGCCAGGCGGGCGGCGTCCTCGGACCGGCTGCCGTCGTCCAGAGCCACCCGCTGGCGGCCTTCGTAGCGCTCGGTGTCGCCGCGGCCCTCGATCCACGCGCCGCGCACGCCGGGCAGGCCCCGGCGCACGTCGATCCCGGCAGCCGGGTCGGTGTAGGGGCCGGACGTGTCGTAGACGCTGACCTGCTCGCCATTGGTGAGCGCGATGTCGCGCACGGGGACGCGCACATCGGGGCGGCTGCCGATGAGGTAGTTCTTGGTGGAGGCGGGGAAGGGTTCGCGGGTCAGCGAGAGCAGCTGGGCGAACTTGTCGGGGGCGTTCATGGCGGGCAATCTCCTCGGGTGGATGGAAATGTGCTCCGCATGGGGCCAGGTGCGCCGTACCGGCCCCGGATGGAGGCGCCCGCTGCGCGGACCTTCCCCATGAAAGGGGGATGGCGCGTGGCGGCCAGGCGGATGCCCCGGAAGGCATCCGCCTGCAGGTGCGGGAATCCCGGCTGCAGCTCTTCTTACGCTGGTACTAACCAGATCAAGTTCGCGGTTCCGGCGGTCAGGTCCGCCGTCTCAGCACGCCCAGAAACCTTTCGAGTCTCTACGTGCACCCCGGAGCAGGCGCGAGTATAGGAGCGATGCCCGGCCGTGTCACCCCACGGCGGGGCACGCCAGCGGACATCAGAGGAAGCGCTCGAGCGCCAGCACCGCGAAGAAGGCGAAGGCCGAGAGCACCGTCCACTTGACAATCACGATGCCGAAGCGCTTGTAGCGCGGCTGCCCGGTGGCCACATAGAACACGAACGACACCACCGCCAGCAGCAGCAGGAAAAAGAACAGACCGCGGAACAGCAGCATGGCGGCGCGGCCTCACCAGGCCTGCACGGGCGCGGCGAACCCGGAGGGTGCCTGCCGTTCGCTCTCGAACGTGGCGATCTCCCACGCATCCTCCTGGGCCAGCAGTTCGCGCAGCAGACGGTTGTTCATCGCGTGGCCCGAGCGGAACGCGCTGTAGGCCGCCAGCAGCGGATGGCCGACGATGTACAGGTCGCCGATGGCGTCGAGGATCTTGTGCTTCACGAACTCGTCGTCGTAGCGCAGGCCGTCGGCATTGAGCACCTTGTAGTCGTCCATGACGATGGCGTTGTCGAGCCCGCCGCCCAGCGCGAGGCCGCTCGCGCGCATCATCTCCACGTCCTTCGTGAATCCGAAGGTGCGCGCGCGCGCGATGTCGCGCGTGTAGTTGCCCGCGCCGAGGTCGAACTCCACGCTCTGGCCGGTGGAATCCACGGCCGGGTGGGCGAAGTCGATCTCGAAGCGCAGCTTGTAGCCGTGGTAGGGCTCCAGCCGCGCCCACTTGAGCTGCTGGCCCTCGCCCTCGCGCACTTCCACGGGCCGCGTGACGCGGATGAACTTCTTGGGCGCGTTCTGCAGCACCACGCCGGCGCTCTGCAGCAGGAACACGAAGGAGGCCGACGAGCCGTCGAGGATGGGCACCTCCTCGGCCGTGATGTCGATGTAGAGGTTGTCCAACCCCAGGCCCGCGCAGGCCGACATGAGGTGCTCGACCGTATGCACCTTGGCACCGCCCACGCCGATGGTGGAGGCCATGCGGGTATCGACCACCGACTCGGCGCGGATCGGGATGTCCACGGGTTCGGGCAGGTCGATGCGGCGGAACACGATGCCCGTGTCCGGCGCGGCCGGACGCAACGTGAGCTCGACCCGCTGGCCACTGTGCAGGCCCACGCCGACGGCGCGGGTGAGGGTCTTGATCGTGCGTTGCTGGAGCATCCCGCAATTTTAGGTGGCGGCACCCGTCCCTGCCCGCACAGATGGCTATGCCATCCATAGCCCATGCGTCACAACGGAAACAAAAAGCCGCCCTGCTCCTTGCGGAAGCGGGGCGGCCAGAGAGTGCGGAAAGCCATGATTCAGGGTCACGGCCGTGAATCATTCACGACCTCACCCGTCAGAAGGCCGCGGAGCAGGCCATGCCGGCAGACGCCGTGGAACCGGCTTTGCCGGGCCACCGGCGACTCAGGGGAGCCAATCAGTCCGCCTGCTTGCGCAGGAAGGCGGGGATCTCCAGGTCGTCCATGCCGCCCGAGGACAGCGCATCCACGCGGGCCGCGGCCTGCGTGCGGTTGGTGCGCCAGACGCTGGGCACCGACATGTTGCCGTAGTCGGCCTGCGATGCAGCACCACCCACCAGGCCACCGGCCGCGCCCACGGCGGCACCTGCGATGGGCATCTGGTAGGCGATGTTGTCGGTGCCGGTGCGCAGGCCGCCCTGCACCACGGAGATCGGCTGGCGGCGCGCGTTGGCGCGCGACAGGCCGGTCGCCACGACGGTGACGCGGATGTCGTCGCCCAGGCTGTCGTCGTAGGCGGCGCCGTAGATGACGTGCGCATCGGGCGAGGCGTAGGCGTTGATCGTGCTCATCGCCAGGCGCGACTCGGACAGCTTGAGGCTGCCCTTGGCGGCCGTGACCAGCACCAGCACGCCCTTGGCGCCCGAGAGGTCGATGCCTTCCAGCAGCGGGCAGGCCACGGCCTGCTCGGCGGCGATGCGGGCGCGGTCGGGACCGCTGGCGGTGGCCGTGCCCATCATGGCCTTGCCGGGCTCGCCCATCACGGTGCGCACGTCCTCGAAGTCGACGTTGACGTGGCCGTACTCGTTGATGATCTCGGCGATGCCGCCCACGGCGTTCTTCAGCACGTCGTTGGCGTGCGCGAAGGCTTCGTCCTGGGTGATGTCGTCGCCCAGCACTTCCAGCAGCTTCTCGTTGAGCACGACGATCAGCGAATCGACGTTGGCTTCCAGCTCGGCCAGGCCGTTGTCGGCGTTCTGCATGCGGCGGCCGCCCTCCCAGTCGAAGGGCTTGGTGACCACGCCCACGGTGAGGATGCCCATCTCCTTGGCCACGCGTGCGATCACGGGTGCGGCGCCGGTGCCGGTGCCGCCGCCCATGCCGGCGGTGATGAACAGCATGTGCGCGCCCTGGATGGCCTGGCGGATGTCTTCCTGCGCGGCCTCGGCGGCCTCGCGGGCCTTCTCGGGCTTGCTGCCGGCGCCCAGGCCGCTGTGGCCCAGCTGGATGACGCGGTGCGCGCTGCTGCGGGTGAGCGCCTGCGCATCGGTATTGGCACACACGAACTCCACGCCCTGCACCTGGCGCGAGATCATGTGCTCGACGGCATTGCCGCCGCCGCCGCCGACACCGATCACCTTGATCTGCGTGCCCTGGTTGAATTCTTCGGCTTCGATCATTTCGATGGTCATGCTGGTGCTCCTAGTCCTGGTCTTTCACGTGAGATTTGCGGTTGGCCGTTGCGGCCGGTAGGTCATACGAATGGGAAAACGGTGCTGCGGGGGTGCCGGTGCACGCCGCGGGAGGGCCCGTGCCCCGCCATCGGAGGCGGCCACGGGCCGGGGAACTTTCGCGGACAAGCCGTTGCAGAGGGGTTCGCATGTCAGAAGTTCCCGATGATGAAATCCTTGAACCGTCCGAAGGCCGTCTTCACCGAGCCGCTCTTCTGGGCCACCTTGAAGCCGCGCAGGCGTGCCTGCCGCGCCTCTTCGAGCAAACCCATGACGGTAGCAGCACGGGGCTGGGCCACCATGTCGGACAACGCGCTGGAATACTTCGGAATGCCGCGGCGCACGGGCTTGAGGAAGATGTCCTCGCCCAGTTCCACCATGCCGGGCATGATGGCGCTGCCGCCCGTGAGCACGATGCCCGAGGAGAGCACCTCCTCGTAGCCCGACTCGCGGATCACCTGCTGCACCAGCGAGAAGATCTCCTCCACGCGCGGCTCGATCACGCCGGCGAGCGCCTGCTTGCTCAGCATGCGGGGGCTGCGGTCGCCCAGGCCCGGCACCTCCACCTGCGCCTCGGGATCGGCCAGGAGCTGCTTGGCGTAGCCGCTCTCGACCTTGATGTCCTCGGCATCCTTGGTGGGCGTGCGCAGCGCCATGGCGATGTCGCTGGTGATGAGGTCGCCGGCGATCGGGATCACGGCGGTGTGGCGGATGGCCCCGCCCGTGAAGATGGCCACGTCGGTCGTGCCCGCGCCCACGTCCACCACGGCCACGCCGAGCTCGCGCTCGTCGTCGGTCAGCACCGCCTGGCTGGAGGCGAGCGGGTTCAGCATGAGCTGCTCCACCTCCAGGCCGCAGCGGCGCACGCACTTGATGATGTTCTCGGCCGCGCTCTGTGCGCCGGTCACGATGTGGATCTTGGCCTCCAGCCGGATGCCGCTCATGCCGATGGGCTCGCGCACGTCCTGCCCGTCGATCACGAATTCCTGCGGTTCCACGAGCAGCAGGCGCTGGTCGGAGGAGATGTTGATGGCCTTGGCGGTCTCGACCACGCGCGCCACGTCGGCGGGAGTGACTTCCTTGTCCTTGACGGCCACCATGCCGCTGGAGTTCAGGCCCCGGATGTGGCTGCCGGTGATGCCCGTGTAGACGCGCTGGATCTTGCAGTCGGCCATCAGCTCGGCCTCTTTCAGGGCCTGCTGGATGCTCTGCACCGTGGCGTCGATGTTGACGACCACGCCGCGCTTGAGCCCGTTGCTCGGGGCCACGCCCAGGCCGGCCAGTTTCAGGTCGCCGCCGGGGAGCACCTCGGCCACCACGGCCATCACCTTGGCCGTCCCGATGTCCAGCCCCACCACCACGTCTTTGTATTCTCGTGCCATATCTTTGTGTGTCCTGACTAAGGGTCAGCGATTCCTTGGAGGCATGCGGCGCACGGCCGCCCGCACGGCGCGCGGTGCGTCGCCCTCGACGGTGGTCACCCCGCGCAGCCGCAGCGCGTAGCCGTCGGGATGGCGCAGGTCGGCGGATTCCAGCGCGTCGGGCCGGCGCCCGTACTGGGCCGCCACGCGCGCCACGGTGCGCACGAAGCGCCGCGTGCGTGCCTCGACGTCTTCCGGCGTGCCGCCGCCCAGCTCCAGCGCCGCGCCGCCCGACAGCGACGCCCGCCAGCTGCCACGCGTGGACAGCTCCAGCGTCGCGAGGCGCGCGCCCAGGGGCTCCACCACCGGGGCGAGCCGCTGGTACATGCGCATCACCGCTTCCGACTGGCCCTGCGGGCCCTGCAGGCGGGGCAATTCGTCGTCTTCCAGGTCGTCGGCGCTGGCATCGAAAACCTCGCCGCGGGTGCTGAGCAGGGTCGATCCCTCCTCCGGCCCCCAGTAGGCGAAGGCGTCGTGCTCCTGCAGTTCCACGCGCAGGCCGTTGGGGAACTCGCGCCGCACCAGCGCGCGGCGCACCCACGGCACCTGCTCGAAGGCTTCGCGCACGGCGGCCAGGTCCATGGTGAAGAAGTTGCCCACCAGGTGCGGGCCGACATTGGCGCGCAGCGTCACCGCGTTGTTGTGGACCAGCTCGCCCTGCACCACGATGCGCCCGATAGCGAACATCGGGTGGTGCCGCGCCCACGAGCCGGCGGCCACCAGCACGGCCGCGGCGCAGCCCACGAACAGGACCGTCGCGGTCCAGTTCATGAGCTTCACGTCCAGCGGTGCGGGCAGCGTGTTCGTGGTCATGCGGCTCCCGGATGTCCTGCGGCGTCCACCTGGCCCTGGCGTGCGTCGAGCGACGCCCCCGCCAGGATGCGCAGGCACAGTTCCTCGTAGCTCACGCCCATGGCGCGCGCCGACATGGGCACCAGCGAATGGCCGGTCATGCCGGGAGAGGTGTTGATCTCCAGCAGGAAGGGCTTGCGGTCGCTCGCGCGGATCATGATGTCGGCGCGGGCCCAGCCGCGGCACTGCAGCGTGCGGAACGCCTCCACCACCAGGCGCTGGATCTCGCGCTCCTCCTGCCCGGGCAGGCCGCTGGGGCAGTGGTACTGCGTGACGTCGGTGAAGTACTTGTTCTGGTAGTCGTAGTTGCCCTCGGGCGCCACGATGCGGATCACCGGCAGCGCATGGGCGCCAGCGCCCTGCCCCAGCACGGGGCAGGTGGTTTCCTCGCCGTCGATGAACTGCTCGCACAGCACTTCGGGGTCGTAGCGCGAGGCAAGGCGGTAGGCCTGCTCGCACTGGCCGGGCGAGGTGACCTTGGTCAGCCCGATGGTCGAGCCCTCGCGCGAGGGCTTGACGATCATGGGCGAGCCCAGGTCCTTGAGCGCCTGCGCGGTCTCGGCGGCGCTCGATACCAGCCGCCAGTCCGGCGTGGGCAGGCCCTCGAAGCGCCAGATGCGCTTGGTCATGATCTTGTCCATCGCGATGGACGACGCCATCACGCCCGGGCCGGTGTAGGGAATGCCCAGCAGCTCCAGCGAGCCCTGCACGGTGCCGTCCTCGCCATGCCGGCCGTGCAGCGCGATGAAGCAGCGCGCATAGCCGTGGCTCTTGAGCTCCGAGAGGTCGGACTGCGACGGGTCGAAGGCGTGCGCGTCCACGCCGCGCGCGCGCAGCGCCTGCAGCACGCCGCCGCCGGACATGAGCGAGACCTCCCGCTCGGCGGAGTCGCCGCCCATCAGGACCGCGACCTTGCCCAGGGCACGCACGTCGATTTCGGAATCTTTCAGGCCCACCGCCGTCACCGTCCTTCCTGCACCGCCGGCGCCTCGGCCCGCAGCATCTCCACCACCTTCGCGGGCACGGCGCCGATCGAGCCGGCCCCCATGCACAGCACCACGTCGCCGCCGCGCGCGTTGTCCGCGATGCGCCGCGGCAGCTCTCCGATGTCGTCCACGAAGACCGGCTCCACCTGCCCTGCCACGCGCACCGCCCGGGCGAGCGAGCGGCCGTCGGCGGCCACGATGGGCGCCTCGCCGGCCGCATAGACCTCGGTGAGCAGCACGGCGTCGGCGCTGCCCATCACCTTCACGAAGTCCTCGAAGCAGTCGCGCGTGCGGCTGTAGCGGTGCGGCTGGAAGGCCAGCACGAGACGGCGGCCCGGGAACGCGCCGCGCGCCGCGGCGAGCGTGGCCGTCATTTCCACGGGATGGTGGCCGTAGTCCTCGATCAGGGTGAAAGTGCCGCCGCCCTGCGCGGGCAGTTCGCCGTAGCGCTGGAAGCGCCGGCCCACGCCCTTGAACTGCGCGAGCGCGCGCAGCAGCGCCTCGTCGGGGATGTTCAGCTCCACCGCCACGGCGATCGCCGACAGCGCGTTGAGCACGTTGTGCTCACCCGCGAGGTTCAGCACCACGTCGAGGTCGGGCAGCGTGACGCCGTTGCGGCGCTGCACCCGGAAGCGCATGCGGCCCGCATCGGCCCGCACGTCCACCGCGCGCACCTGCGCATCCTCGGAGAAGCCATAGCTCGTGACCGGGCAGGTGACGTCGGGCAGGATCTCGCGGATGGCCGGGTTGTCGGTGCAGAGGATGGCCGTGCCGTAGAACGGCATGCGGTGCAGGAAGTCCACGAAGGCCGACTTCAGCCGGCCGAAATCGTGGCCGTAGGTCTCCATGTGGTCGGCGTCGATGTTCGTCACCACCGCCATCACGGGCAGCAGGTTGAGGAACGATGCATCGGATTCGTCGGCCTCGACCACGATGTACTCGCCTTGCCCCAGCTTGGCATTCGCGCCCGCGCTGTTGAGGCGCCCGCCGATCACGAAGGTCGGGTCCAGCCCGGCTTCCGCGAGCACGCTGGTCACGAGGCTGGTGGTGGTGGTCTTGCCGTGCGTGCCGGCGATCGCGATGCCGCGCTTGAGGCGCATCAGCTCCGCCAGCATCAGGGCGCGCGGCACCACGGGGATCTTGCGCTCGCGCGCGGCCAGCACTTCGGGGTTGTCGGCCTGCACGGCGGTGGAGGTGACCACCGCGTCGGCGCCCTCGATGTGCGCTGCCGCATGGCCCACGTGGGTGGCGATGCCCAGCGCGGCCAGGCGGCGCAGCGTGGCGCTGTCGGCCAGGTCCGAGCCCGAGATCTCGTAGCCCAGGTTGAACAGCACTTCGGCGATGCCGCACATGCCGGCGCCTCCGAGGCCCACGAAATGGATGTGGCGGATGGCGTGCTTCATGCGGTCAATTCCTCGCACGCGTTCACCACCTCGCGGGTGGCGTGGATCTTCTGCATCGTCTTGGCTTTCAGCGCGCGCTCCAACAGCGCTTCGCGCTCCGTATTTTGTAGCAATTGCGCCAACGCTTCGGCAGAGAGGTCGCGCTGCTGCACGAGCCATCCGCCGCCGGCGTCGGCGAGGAAGCGGGCGTTGGCCGTCTGGTGGTCGTCCACCGCGTGCGGGAAGGGCACGAAGACGGCCGCCGCGCCCACGGCGGCGATCTCGGTCACCGTGCTCGCGCCCGCGCGGCAGACGATGAGGTCGGCCTCGGCGAACGCGGTGGCGGTGTCGTCGATGAAGGGGGTGAGCGTGGCCTCGACGCCCGCGGCGGCGTAGTTCGCGCGCAGCGCATCGATCTGGGTGGCGCCGCTCTGGTGGGTGACCACCGGGCGACGCTCCGCGGGAAGGAGGGCCAGCGCCTGCGGCACGATGTCGTTGAGCGCCTTCGCGCCCAGGCTGCCGCCCACGACCAGCAGGCGCAGCGGGCCGCTGCGGCCCGCGAAGCGCGCCTGCGGATCGGCCTGGCGCGTGAACGCGGTGCGCAGCGGGTTGCCCACCCACGCGCCCTTGCGCAGCGCACCGGGGAAGGCGGTGAAGACCCGGTCGGCCACGCCGGCCAGCACCTTGTTGACCAGGCCGGCGACGGAATTCTGCTCGTGCACCACGAGCGGCTTGCCGCAGAGCACGGCCATCATGCCGCCGGGGAAGGTGACGTAGCCGCCCAGCCCCACGACCACGTCGGGCTGCACGCGCCGCACCACCGCGAGCGCCTGCCAGAACGCGCGCAGCAAACGCAGCGGCAGCAGCGCCAGCGTGGCCAGGCCCTTGCCGCGCACGCCCGAGAAATCGATCGGCTCGAAGGCGAAGCCCTGCGGCGGCACGATGCGGGACTCCATGCTGCCGGGCGTGCCCAGCCAGTGCACGTTCCAGCCGCGCGCGCGCAGTTCCTCGGCCACGGCCAGGCCGGGGAAGATGTGGCCGCCGGTGCCGCCGGCCATCACGAGGGCGGTTTTGGGGGGGCTCATACGCGGCCTCCGCTCATCGGCGCTGCGCGCCCCGCCGCGCTGGCACGCGGCGAATGCTTGTTTTGGCGAAACAAGCACCTCATACGCGGCCTCCGCGCATGAGGTGCTTGTTTTCATAGTCGACGCGCAGCACCACCGCAATCGCGACGAGGTTCATGAGGATGGCCGAGCCGCCGAAGCTCATGAGCGGCAGGGTCAGGCCCTTGGTGGGCAAGGCGCCGAGGTTCACGCCCATGTTGATGAAGGCCTGGAAGCCCATCCAGATCGCCACGCCCTGCGCGACGAGGCCCGCGAAGACGCGGTCCAGGGCGATGGCCTGGCGGCCGATGTGCATGATGCGGCGCGTCATCCAGAAGAACAGCGCGATCACGACCAGCACCCCGGCGAGGCCGAATTCCTCGCCGATCACGGCGAGCAGGAAGTCGGTGTGGGCTTCGGGCAGCCAGTGCAGCTTCTCCACGCTGCCGCCCAGGCCGACGCCGAAGATCTCGCCGCGGCCGATGGCGATGAGCGAGTGCGACAGCTGGTAGCCCTTGCCGAGCGCGTGCGCCTCGCTGAAGGGGTCGAGGTAGGCGAAGATCCGCTCACGCCGCCAGGGGCTGCCCATGACCATGATGGCGAAGGCCAGCACCAGCACGGCGGCGATGAGGAAGAACATGCGGGCGTTGACGCCGCCCAGGAACAGGATGCCCATGGCGATGATGGCGATCACCATGAAGGCCCCCATGTCGGGCTCGGCCAGCAGCAGCACGCCCACGACCGCCACCGCCACGCCCATGGGCAGCACGGCGCGGAAGAAGCGCTCCTTCACTTCCATCTTGCGGACCATGTAGTCGGCCGCGTAGATCAGCACCGCGAACTTCGCGAGTTCGGAGGGCTGGAAATTCATGATGCCCAACGACAGCCAGCGCCGCGCGCCGTTGACCACCGTCCCCACGTGCGGCACGAGCACGGCCACCAGCAGGACGATGGAAAGCACGAACAGCCAGGGCGCCACCCGCTCCCACACGGACATGGGCACCTGGAAAGCGAGCAGCGCCGCCACGAAGCCCATTGCCAGCGCGAAGATGTGGCGCATGAGGAAATGCGTGGGCGCGATCTTGCCGAAGCGCGGGTTGTCCGGCATGGCGATGGAGGCCGAATAGACCATGACCAGCCCCCAGGCCAGCAGCGCCACCACCACCCAGAGCAGGGCCTGGTCGAACCCGAGCACGCGCGCCGGGGTGGTCGTGGTCTGGCGGTACTCCGTGCCGCCCACGCGCACGGGCAACACGTCGGCCGCGGGCGCGGCGCCGCGGCCGAACCAGCCGGCCATCCGCTGGCGCAGGCCCTGCGGAGACGATGCAGCAGCGCCCGCGTTCATGCCAGCCCCCCTTCCAGCGCCTGTCCGGCCTCGTCCGCGAGCGCCTGCACGGCCTCGCGGAACACCTCGGCGCGGTGTTCGTAGTTGCGGAACATGTCGAAGCTCGCGCAGGCGGGCGACATCAGCACCGCATCGCCCGCATGGGCCCGCTGCGCGGCCAGGCGCACGGCCTCCGGCAGCGTGGGCGCGTCGATCAGCGGCACGCCCGCATCCCGCAGGGCGGCGCGGATCTGCGGCCCGTCGCGGCCGATGAGCACCGCGGCGCGCACGTAGCGCGACACCGGCATGGCCAGCGGCGAGAAGTCCTGGCCCTTGCCGTCGCCGCCCAGGATCACCACGACGCGGCGGTCGGCGCCCAGGCCGCCCAGCGCGGCCACCGTGGCGCCCACGTTGGTGCCCTTGCTGTCGTCGAAATACTCCACCTCGTTCACGCGGCCCAGGGGCTCCACGCGGTGCGGCTCGCCGCGGTACTCGCGCAGGGCATAGAGCATGGGCGCGAACGGGCAGCCGGCCGCATGCGCGAGCGCCAGCGCGGCCAGCGCGTTCACGGCGTTGTGGCGGCCGCGGATGCGCAGCGCGTCGGCCGGCATCAGGCGCTGGATGTGCAAATCTTCTTCGGCGTGGCTGCGCGTGCGCTTCGCCGTCTCGTCGGACTCCTGCGCGCGCACCAGCCAGGCCATGCCGTTGACGGTCTCGATGCCGAAGTCCCCGGGTCGCTGGGGCATGTCCGCCCCGAACGTCACATGGGCACGCAATTGCGGCTTCTGCAGCTTCAAGCGCACGGGCGGCGGCAGCATGCCCATCACGGCGGCGTCCTCGCGGTTGAGCACCATGAGGCCGGATTCGCCGAAGATCCGGGCCTTGGCGCGCGCATAGGCCTGCATGTCGCCGTGCCAGTCGAGGTGGTCCTGCGTGACATTGAGCACGGTCGCAGCGGTGGGTTCGAAGCCGGCCGCGCCTTCGAGCTGGAAGCTGGAGAGTTCCAGCACCCAGGCCTGCGGCAGGGTGTCGGCGTCCAGGTGGCGGCCCAGCGTGTCGAGCAGGGTCGGGCCGATGTTGCCGGCCACGGCCACGGAGCGGCCCGCGCATTCGACGAGCAGGCCGGTGAGCGAGGTCACCGTGGTCTTGCCGTTGGTGCCGGTGACGGCCAGCACCGCGGGCGCGTAGCCATGGGAGTCCTTGAGCGCAGCCAGCGCCATGGAGAAAAGTCCGAGTTCGCCGCCCGTGGCGATGCCCTCGGCGGCGGCCGCGACGAACACGGGTGCCACCGTGTCGGGCGCCAGGCCCGGCGAGCGGTAGACGGCATCCAGGCCTTGGCCCTGCACCAGCGCCGCGTCGAACGCGCCCGCGACGAAGCGCACCCCGGGCAGTTCGGATTGCAGCACGGCCAGCTGCGGCGGTGCCTCGCGGGTATCGGCCACGGTCACGTCCCCGGCACCGCAGCGTACGCACCAGCGTGCCATGGCCAGTCCCGAAGCGCCCAGGCCCAGGATGAGGATGCGGCGGCCCGCCAGCGGGCGCAGCGTGTCCGCGGGACGGCCGAGGGGTTCAGCGGGCTCCTCTCCATCCGCCGGGACCTGTGCGCCGGCAGCCTCGCCCACGGGAGCCTCGCGCGCATCGGCGGGATCGGCTGCCGGGGATGCCTCGGCCTGGACGTCCGCGAAGATGCGGGCCACGAACTCCGCGGCCTCCTGCGCCGCGGAAACGCGCGGCGCGGTCATGTCGATTCCGTCCGCCAGCGCCACCGGCTGCGCGCCGGTCTCTGCCGCCGGCTCCAGGGTGCCGGCGGCCTCCACGGCAGCCGGAGCGTCGACGGTGAGGGCGGCTTCGATGGCGCGCGCGGGCGCATCTCCCCCGGCCGGGCCTTCGGCTGTCGCACCCTCTGCAACAGGGCTGTCGGCTGCCGGGCTCTCGGCTGGCGCAGGCGCCTCCTCCGCCACGGCGGCGGGACGGGGCCATGGCGCGGCTTCGGCGCCCAGGGGGACGCCGGCGGCGGGATGGAGGTCGCGGTCGATCGGGTTCATCGCAGTTTGAGCGTGGTGAGGCCGATCAGGCACAGCAGCATGGTGATGATCCAGAAGCGCACGACGACCTGCGTCTCCTTCCAGCCGCTCTTCTCGAAATGGTGGTGCAGCGGCGCCATCTTGAGCAGGCGCCGGCCCTCGCCGTAGCGGCGCTTGGTGTATTTGAACCACGTGACCTGCAGCATCACCGACAGGGCCTCGACCACGAAGATGCCCCCCATGATGGCCAGCACGATTTCCTGGCGCACGATCACGGCGATGGTGCCCAGGGCGCCGCCCAGCGCGAGCGCGCCCACGTCGCCCATGAACACCTGCGCCGGATGGGTGTTGAACCACAGGAAGGCCAGCCCCGCGCCGGCCATGGCCGAGCAGAAGATCAGCAGTTCGCCCGCGCCGGCGATGTTGGGAAAGAGCAGGTATTTGGAATACACCGCGCTGCCCGTGACATAGGCGAACACCCCCAGGGAGGCGCCCACCATGACCACCGGCATGATGGCCAGGCCGTCCAGCCCGTCGGTCAGGTTGACCGCGTTGCTGGAGCCCACGATGACGAGGTAGGTCAGGATCACGAAGCCCAGCACGCCCAGCGGGTAGCTCACTTCCTTGAAGAACGGCACGAGCAGGCCCGCCTGGGGCGGCAGGTCCATCGAGAAACCCGACTGGATCCAGGTGACGAAGAGCTCGAACACGCGCGCGTTGGAATTCTCGGAAATGCAGAACACCAGGTAGAGCGCGGCCACGATGCCGATGACGGACTGCCAGAAGTACTTTTCGCGCGAGCGCATGCCTTCCGGGTCCTTGCGCACGACCTTGCGCCAGTCGTCCACCCAGCCGATGGCACCGAAGCCCAGGGTGACGGCCAGCACCACCCAGACGAAGCGGTTGGACAGGTCGAACCACAGCAGCGTGGAGATGGCGATGGCGCCCAGGATGAGCACGCCGCCCATGGTGGGCGTGCCGCTCTTGGACAGGTGCGATTCCATCGCGTAGCCGCGGATCGGCTGGCCGATCTTGAGCGCGGTGAGCATGCGGATCACCTTCGGGCCCGCCAGGAGCCCGATGAGCAGCGCCGTCATGGCAGCCATCACCGCACGGAAGGTGAGGTACTGGAAGACGCGGAAGAAGCCGAATTCGGGCGACAGGCCCTGCAGCCACTGGGACAGCATCAGGAGCATGCGGCCCCCCCTTGCAGGGCGGCGCGCGCGCCCGCTGCGGCGCCCTGGCCGCTGCCTCCGGGGTGGATCTGCGACACCGCATCCGGCGCCTCCAGCGCCTGCACCACCTGTTCCATCTTCATGAACCGCGATCCCTTCACCAGCACGCTGCCTGTCGAGGGCGCGGCTTCCTGCACCGCCGCGAGCAGCGATGCCATGTCGTCGAAATGCCGTGCCTGCGGCCCGAAGGCCTGCACGGCGTGAATGCCGAGCGCTCCCAGCGCGAACAGCCGCTCGATGCCGCGGTCGCGCGCATGCGCTCCCGCTTCCGCGTGGAACCGCGGCCCCTGGTCGCCGACCTCGCCCATGTCGCCCATCACCAGCAGCCGCGGGCCGGGCAGCTCGCCCAGCACGTCGATGGCTGCGTGCATGGAATCGGGGTTGGCGTTGTAGGTGTCGTCCACGGCCGTGATCCGGCGGGAGCCGCCGCCCGGCTGCGGCACCGCGGCCGTGAAGGCGCGCGAGCGGCCCTTCACCGGCTCGAAGGCCGCGAGGCCGCGCGCGATGGCGTCGAGCGGAGCCCCTGCTGCCAGCGCGCAGGCCGTGGCGGCCAGTGCATTGGCCACGTTGTGGCGCCCTGCGATGCGCACGGTGCCATCGAATCCGCCCAGGGGCGTGTCGATGTGTACGTTCCAGGCGCCGGAATCCCAGTGCGCACGGGTGCAGCGCACGTCCGCCGTGGAGCCGGGCTCCACCCCGAACGCGAGGCAGCGGCGCGCGCCGGCCAGGCCTCGCCAGAGCGGCGCATAGGCATCGTCCGCCGGGAACACCGCCACGCCGCCGGGCGGCAGCGCGGAGATCACCGAGCCGTTCTCCTCCGCCACCGCCTGCACCGTGTGCATGAATTCGAGGTGCTCGCGCTGGGCGTTGTTGACCAGCGCGACCGTGGGCTGCGCGATGCCGGCCAGTACCGCGATCTCGCCCGGATGGTTCATGCCGAGCTCGATCACAGCGGCCTCGTGCGCGGCGCGCAGGCGCAGCAGCATGAGCGGCACGCCGATGTCGTTGTTGAAGTTGCCTTGCGTTGCAAATGCGGCGTCGCCCTTCCAGGCACGCAGCACCGCCGCGGTCATCTGCGTGACGGTGGTCTTGCCGTTGCTCCCCGTGACGCCGATCAGGGGCAGGTCGAGGCGCGCGCGCCAGCCGGCGGCCAGGGCGCCCAGGGCGGCCAGGGTGTCTGGCACCTCGATGCCGGGCAGGCTCGCGGAATCGAGCCGGCCCGGGTGGGCCAGGGCCGCTGCCGCGCCGCCCGCACGCGCCTGCGCGAGGAATGCATTGGCGTCGAAACGCTCGCCCCGCAGCGCCACGAACAGGTCGCCCGCCTGCAGCGTGCGCGTGTCGGTGTGCACGCGCAGAAGGGGCGTGCCTGGCTCGCCCACGAGGCGCGCCTGCGGGACGCGGGCCTGCACGAGGGCGTGGGCCTGCTGCAGCGTGAGCATGGGGGTGCCGCTCATGCCGTGCCCCCCGCATCCCCGCCGGCCGCGGACTCGCGCTGCGCCAGCGCGGCGCGCGCATGGGCGGCGTCCGAGAAAGGCCGGCGCACGCCCGCGGATTCCTGGTAGTCCTCGTGCCCCTTGCCGGCGATGAGCACCACGTCGCGCCCGTCCGCTTCGGCGATGGCGCGCGCGATGGCGGCATCGCGCTCGGGCTCGGCCTGCACCGTGGTGCCGGCCACCGTGCCCAGCAGGATCTCGTGCAGGATGGCACCCGGCGCCTCGTTGCGCGGATTGTCGCTGGTCACGATCACCGCGTCGGCGCGTTGCTGCGCGATGCGGCCCATGAGCGGCCGCTTGGCCCGGTCGCGGTTGCCGCCGCAGCCGAAAACGCACCACAGCCGCCCGCCGCGCTGCTCCGCCACGGGGCGCAGCGCCTGCAGGGCCTGCTCGAGCGCATCGGGCGTGTGGGCATAGTCCACGGCCACCAGCGGCTGGCCAGATTCGTGGATGAGCTCCATGCGGCCCGGCACCGGCGCGAGCTGTGCGCAGGCCCAGAGCGCATGTTCGAGCGGAATGCCCAGCGCGCGCAGGCTGGCGACCACGGCGAGCAGGTTGTGGATGTTGTAGTGGCCGATCACGCGCGTCTGCAGCACGTGGGCCTGCACGCCTTCGGCCACCGTGAAGCGCAGGCCGCCCTCGCCCCACGTGATGTCGCGGGCCTGCAGCCGGGCCGGGCCGGTGATCGAGGTGGTCCAGAGGTCGATGGGGCGCTGCGCGAGCGTGTCCGCCAGCTCGCCACCGCGCGGATCGTCGATGTTCACGACCGCCGCCTGCAGTCCGGGCCAGTCGAAGAGCGCGCTCTTGGCCTGCCAGTAGGCCGCCATGCCCGCGTGGTAGTCCAGGTGGTCCTGCGTGAAATTGGTGAAGACGGCCACGCGCAGGCGCATGCCCGCCAGGCGGTGCTCCGCCAGCCCGATGGACGAGGCCTCGATGGCGCAGGCGCCCAGCCCGTTGGCCACGAAGCCGGCAAAGGCCTGCTGCAGCCGCACGGGGTCGGGCGTGGTGAGGCCGGTGCCTTCCAGCACGGGCGGCACGCCCACGCCCAGGGTGCCGATCAGGCCGCAGCCGCCGTGGGTGGCCAGGCCGCTGCCCGCCAGCTGGTTCAGCGCATCGGCGAGCCACCAGGTGGTGCTGGTCTTGCCGTTGGTGCCGGTCACCGCCACCACGTCCAGGCGCTGCGTGGGCATGCCGAACCAGTCGGCGGCCAGCAGGCCGGTGGCGGCCTTGAGGTCGCGCAGCGCCGCCACGCCGTCGGCGCCGAAGCGGAAGGCCTCCACGCCTTCGCGCTCCACCAGGCAGGCGGCCGCGCCGCGCGCGAGCGCCTCGCCCACGTGCATGCGGCCGTCGGTGGCCGCACCGGGCCAGGCGATGAAGATGTCGCCGGGCTCGACCTGGCGGCTGTCCGTGCGCAGCGCGCCGTGCGGTGCATGGGCGCGCAGCCACTCCAGCGCCTCCGGCACGGAGCCGAGCAGCGGGGGCGTGGGGTGTCCGGACGGGGACTGGGGCTCGGTCATAGCGACTCCTCCACGCCGTTGGAGACGATCCGGGGCTTGACGGCCATGTCCGGCGCCACGCCCATCATGCGCAGCGTCTGCTGCACGACTTCGCTGAACACGGGCGCAGCCACGGCGCCGCCGTAGAACGAGCCGGCACTGGGCTCGTCGATCATCACCGCGACGATGATGCGCGGCTTGTCGATCGGCGCCATGCCGGTGAACCAGGCGCGGTACTTGCCGGAGGCATAGCTCTTGCCCACCTGCTTGCGCGCCGTGCCGGACTTGCCGCCCACGGAATAGCCCACGGTCTGCGCCTGCTGGCCCGTGCCGCCCGGGCCTGCCGCCATCTGCAGCATCTTGCGGATCTGCGAGGCGGTGCGCTCGGAGAACACCGGCACGCCCACGGCGGGCTCGCTGGTCTTGAGCATGGTGGCAGGAATGATCTTGCCGCCGTTGGCGAACACCGTATAGGAGCGCGCCATCTGCAGCAGGCTGGCCGAGAGGCCGTAGCCGTACGACATGGTGGCCTGCTCGACCGGGCGCCAGGTCTTGTAGGGACGCAGCCGCCCGCTCACCACGCCGGGGAAATGGATCTGCGGCTTCTGGCCGAATCCCGCGGCGGAGAAGGTTTCCCACATCTCCTTGGCCGGCATCTGCATGGCGATCTTGGTCGTGCCCACGTTGCTGGACTTCTGGATCACGCCCTCCACGGTCAGCACGCCGTAGTTGTGGGTGTCGGAGATCGTCGAGCCCGTGATCGTGACGCGCCCGGGGTTGGTGTCGATGATGGTGTCGGGCCGCACGCGGCCGGTCTCGAGCGCGAGGCCGATGGTGAAGGGCTTCATGGTCGAGCCGGGCTCGAACACGTCGGTGATGGCGCGGTTGCGCAGCTGCTCGCCGGTCAGGTTCTGCCGCTTGTCGGGCACGTAGCTCGGGTAGTTGGCCAGCGCCAGCAGTTCGCCGGTGTGCGCATCGATCACGACCACGCTGCCCGCCTTGGCCTTGTGCAGCGCCACCTGGTCGCGCAGCTTCTGGTAGGCGAAGAACTGCACCTTGCTGTCGATGGACAGCTGCATGTCCTTGCCATCGACGGGAGGCACCTCGGCCCCCACGCCTTCCACGACACGGCCCAGGCGGTCCTTGATGACGCGGCGCGAGCCGGGCTTGCCGGCCAGGTCCTTGTCGAACGCCAGTTCCACGCCCTCCTGGCCATGGTCTTCCACGTTGGTGAAGCCGACCACGTGCGCGGCCGATTCGCCCTCGGGGTACTGGCGCTTGTATTCCTTGCGCTGGTAGATGCCCTTGATGTCCAGGGCGGCGATCTGCTGGCCCACCTCCCAGTCGAGCTGCCGCTTGATCCAGACGAAGGTCTTGTCCTCGTCGGCCAGCTTCGCCTGCAGGGCGGACAGCGGCATCTCCAGCAGCCTGGCAAGCTGCCGCAGCTTGGCCTGCACCTCGGGCTTGTCCTGCTCCACGTCTTCCGGAATGGCCCAGATGCTGGCGGCGGGCACGCTGGAGGCGAGGATGAGCCCGTTGCGGTCCAGGATGCGGCCGCGGTTGGCGGGCAGTTCCAGCGTGCGTGCGAAGCGCACTTCGCCCTGGCGCTGGAAGAAGTCGTTGCCGAACACCTGCACGTACGCCGCGCGCCCGGCCAGCGCCAGGAAGCCCAGCGCCACCATGGCGACGATGAACTTGCTGCGCCAGACGGGCGTCTTGCTCGCGAGCAGCGGGCTGGAGGTGTAGAGGACGCTGCGGCTCATCGGCGAACTCCCGCAGGCGCCGTGGCGGCGGAGGCCGGCGCGGTGGGGGTCGGCACGGGCGTGCCGTCGTCCGTCACGTACTGGGTGATCGCGGGCGTGGCCGTGCGCATCTGCAGCCGGTCGCGCGCGAGCTTCTCCACCCGCAGCGGCGTGGCCTGGGCGCGTTTTTCGACCTGCAGCCGCTGGTGCTCCGTCTCCAGGCGGCGGGACTCGCCGATGGCGCGGTCCAGCTCGGTGAACAGCAGGCGCGACTCGTACTGCGTGTGCACGAGGTAGAGCGCGCTGGCCAGCACGCCCAGCAGCAGCACGAGGCTCAGGCGCGTCATGCCGGCACCTCCGTGCGCTCGGCCACGCGCATCACGGCGCTGCGCGCGCGCGGGTTGGCATCCACCTCGGAGGCGCCCGGCTTGATGCGGTCCAGCGCCTTCAGCCGCATCGGCTGCGGGGCGGCGAACGGCGCGCGGCGGTCATAGACCTCCCGGGAGTGCTGCGCGATGAACTGCTTGACGATGCGGTCTTCGAGCGAATGGAAGCTGATGACCGCGAGCCGGCCTCCCGGCGCGAGCACGCGCAGGCTGGCCTCTAGCGCGGCCTGCAGCTCCTCAAGTTCTGCGTTGATGAAAATCCGAAGAGCCTGAAAGGTCCGGGTCGCGGGGTTCTGGCCGGCCTCGCGGGTCTTGACCGCGCCAGCCACGAGCTGGGCCAGCTCGGAAGTGGTGCGCAGCGGGCCGCGCTCCGCGCGCCGAGCAGCAATCGCCTTTGCAATGGGGCCAGCAAACCGTTCTTCACCGTATTCACGAATCACCTCCGCAATCTGCCCCACGTCGGCCGTCGCCAGCCAGTCGGCCACGCTCTCGCCGCGCGTGGTGTCCATGCGCATGTCCAGGGGGCCGTCGAACCGGAAACTGAAGCCGCGCCCGGGGCTGTCGATCTGCGGCGAACTCACGCCGAGATCCATGAGGATGCCGGCCGCGCTGCGCTCGGGCAGGTCGGCCAGGTGGCGGAAACCCTCGTGCCGAATGGAAAAGCGCGCATCGGTGATGCGCGCTGCTTCCTGGATCGCCTCGGGGTCTTTGTCGAAAGCCACGAGGCGGCCCTGCGGCCCCAGCCTCTCCAATATCCTGCGCGAGTGCCCTCCCCGGCCGAAGGTCGCGTCGATCCAGACGCCGGCGGGCGAGGGGCCGGCGCCCCCCAGCAGGGCATCGACCGCCTCGTCCAGCAGGACGGTGGTGTGCAGCAGTGTCGTGGTGTCCGCCATGGCCTTCAGAAAGAAAAGTCCTTGAAGGCTTCGGGCATCTCGCCCTGCATGGCCTGGGCTTCCTGCGCCTCGTAGGTGGCCTTGTCCCAGAGCTCGAAGTGGTGGCCCATGCCCAGCAGCATGGTGTCCTTGGTGATGCCGGCGGCCTGCCGCAGCTCGGGTGCCACGAGCACGCGGCCCGTGCCGTCCATCTCCACGTCCTGGGCGTTGCCCAGGAAGATGCGCTTCCACCATTGGGCGGACATCGGCAGTTCGGCGATGCGCTCGCGGAATTTTTCCCATTCGGGGCGGGGGAAGACCATCAGGCAGCCGTGCGGGTGCTTGGTGATGGTGAGCTGTCCGCCGGCCGTCGCGCTCAGGACGTCACGATGCCGGGTGGGCACGGAAAGCCTACCCTTCGCATCCAGACTCAGCGATGACGCCCCTTGAAACACCGTTAGACCCCGACAGGTTGTCGCCGCCACTTCCCGCGAAGAACGGGGTTGGAGGGCACTTTTCACCACTTAATTGCACTTTTTTGCACTGTAGCAGGAAAAGGCCCGATCGCACGATCGGGTGCAACAAAGTTTTGCAATGAAATCAACGACTTAGCGCTGATTGCGAACGTATATCGGGGGTGAATTCCCTTCCTGGATAAGCACTTAGCAAATGCTGTGGAAGTGATACCTTAGGGTCTGGCGCCAACGTGGAACGCGCACAGGCATCCGGTGCCCTGGCCGGCCGTCCGCCCCGTGCCGGCGCCCAAAAGAAATCGCCGCCCGGCGGCTGGCGTCCGGGCGGCGATGCGACTTCAGGAAAAACCCGCGGAAAAATCCGCAAGTCTGTAGGAAAAGATCGTTTCTTACAGGATGTAGCGCGAAAGATCCTCGTTCTGGCTGAGGCTCGCGAGGCGTCCGTCCACGTAGTCGGCATCGACGCGCACGGTCTGGCCGGAGAGCTTCGCGGCGTCGAAGCTCTCCTCGTCCAGGAGCCGCTCCATGACCGTGGACAGCCGGCGCGCGCCGATGTTCTCGGTGCGCTCGTTCACCTCGAAGGCGATCCGGGCCAGCCGGGTGATGCCCTCGGGGACGAACTCCAGCGTGACCCCTTCGGTGGCCAGCAGCGCCTGGTACTGCTTCACCAGGGAGGCATGGGTCTGCGTGAGGATGGCCTCGAAATCGCCCACGGAGAGCGACTCCAGTTCGACGCGGATGGGAAAGCGCCCCTGCAGTTCGGGAATCAGGTCGCTCGGCTTGGCCAGGTGGAAGGCGCCGGAGGCGATGAAGAGGATATGGTCGGTCTTCACCATGCCGTACTTGGTGCTCACCGTGGTGCCCTCCACCAGCGGCAGCAGGTCGCGCTGCACGCCCTGGCGGGAGACGTCGGAGCCGCCCGCCTCCTGGCGCGTGGCGACCTTGTCGATCTCGTCGATGAACACGATGCCGTTCTGCTCGGCGTTCTGCAGGGCGCGCGTCTTGACTTCCTCTTCATTGACCAGCTTGCCCGCCTCTTCGTCGGTAAGCAGCTTCAGCGCCTCGGCGATGCGCAGCTTGCGCGTCTTGCGGCGCTCCTGGCCCATCTGGCTGAACATGCCGCGCAGCTGCTCGGCCATTTCCTCCATGCCCTGCGGGCCCATGATCTCGAGCTGCGGCCTGGCATCGGCCAGGTCGATCTCGATCTCCTTGTCGTCCAGCTGGCCCTCGCGCAGCTTCTTGCGGAACACCTGCCGCGCAGTGCTGTCAGCGGGCTGCTCGCCCGTGCGCGCCGTGGGGATGAGCACATCGAGGATGCGGTCTTCGGCGGCGTCCTCGGCCCGGGCACGCACCTTCTTCACGTCGGCCTCGCGGGTCTGCTTGACGGCCACCTCGACGAGGTCGCGCACGATGGAGTCCACGTCCTTGCCGACATAGCCCACCTCGGTGAACTTGGTGGCCTCCACCTTGATGAACGGGGCGTCCGCCAGCCGGGCGAGGCGGCGGGCGATTTCCGTCTTGCCCACGCCGGTGGGGCCGATCATGAGGATGTTCTTGGGGGTGATCTCCTGGCGCAGCGCCGGATCGACCTGCTGGCGGCGCCAGCGGTTGCGCAGCGCGATGGCGACGGCGCGCTTGGCGCCCGACTGGCCGACGATGTGGCGGTCGAGCTCGGAGACGATTTCCTGGGGGGTCATGGACGACATTGGTGTTCACTCGGGACGGAACGGGCCGGGAACCGGCAGGGAGGGGACACGGCGGGCGGCCCGCGGGCAGGCCCGCCGCTTTCGGCGGAAGGACGACGCGGGCGTCAGAGCGTTTCGACGGTGTGGTGCATGTTCGTGTAGATGCACAGTTCGCCCGCGATGGCGAGCGACTTGCGCACGATCTCCTCGGCGGACAGCTCGGTGTGGTTCAGCAGCGCCTTGGCGGCCGAATGCGCGTAGGCGCCGCCGGAGCCGATGGCCACGATGCCCTGCTCCGGCTCCAGCACGTCGCCGTTGCCGGTGATGATGAGCGAGGCGCTGGCATCCGCCACGGCCAGCATCGCCTCCAGGCGGCGCAGCACGCGGTCGGTGCGCCAGTCCTTGGTGAGTTCGATGGCGGCGCGCGTCAGGTGGCCCTGGTGCTTTTCCAGCTTGGCCTCGAAGCGCTCGAAGAGGGTGAAGGCGTCGGCCGTGGCGCCCGCGAAGCCCGCGAGCACCTTGCCGTGGTGCAGCTTGCGCACCTTGCGCGCCGACCCCTTGACGACGATGTTGCCGAGCGTGACCTGCCCGTCGCCGCCGATGGCGACCTGGATGGTGCCGTCCGCGGCCTGGCGGCGGACGCTGAGGATGGTGGTGCCGTGAAACTGTTCCATAGCGTCCGGAATTGGGGATGGACGCCCGGATTGCAACAGCCGCCGGCCGGCCCGCACGCCGGCCCGGGTGACAGGCTCAGTTCTGCCGCGGGACGATGCGCGCGTGCTCGTGGATGCCGATGACGTTGAAGAACACCGCCACCAGCCGCGGGACCTGGGTGAAATGCACCACGTTGCCCAGCGCCTGCTGGGCGGCGGTCCAGTTCAGCACGGATCCGGCGGCGGCGAAATCCACCCGCGCCAGCCGGTCGCAGCCGATGGCGAAGGGCACGCCGGCGTGCAGGTGCGCCTCCATGGGTTCGAGAATGGCCGTCGCATCGCCCTCGATGTGCCCGGACAGCACGGCAGCCGGGATGGAGGGCTCCAGCCCGCCGGGCTGGGAGGCCGGTTCGCCGAAGCCCGAGGAGAAGGCATCCGCATCGAAGGGCACCGAGGCCGCCGCAGGATGGGCGCCCTCGCCGCCCCCGTCATCGGAATAGCTGCAGTTCGAGGGCAGCCAGGACGGCGGGGAGACCTCGTAGGTGACGCAGTAGTCCAGCGCGACCAGCTCGAACTCGTCGGGCCGGCCCATCAGCCGCAATGCCGCCATGCGCAGGCGCCACCAGTCCGGCGGAACGCTCCGGTCGCCGGACGGCGTGCGGGCCTCCAGCAGGCTCGCCAGGGCGTCCACGCCCTTGAAGACGATGGCCTCGGTACGGTCCGCCCACTGCCCGAACTGCTGCGCCAGGCCCGGAACGGCCCCGTCCTCGATGGTCATCAGGCGCGACCAGGAGAAGGTCCAGGGCGGAGCGGACGCACGGGCCACGGAGGCCTGCAGGGCGGCCACCGACTGCGCCGTGAGCACCGAAGGTGCGTTCCAGAGGAATTCGCGCTGGGCCCCGCCGGCGGATTCGGTCGCGGCCGCGGCCGCGGCGGTCGGAGGCTGCAGCCCCAGGAGTTCGGGCATGGAGAACCACAGCGGCGCGGAGCGGCCGAACCGTGCGGCGAAATCGATGGCCAGCGATTCGAAGCGGGCGTGGTCGCCCGTGGCGCGGTAGAAGTCGAAGAGCGCCATCCAGAACTCTGCCTGCCGCGCCATGTCTTCATCGCCCTCGTGCTGCGCGAGTGCTTCCAGCAGGCCCGCTTCCGCGCCGGCGTAATCGCCGTTCGCGAAGCGGATCGCGGCCTCTTCCAGGTCGGGCTCGTGCACGAAGGGGGGCGGCTCGGGCACCACATGGGCGGGCACGCGGCGCGGCGGCGGATCGGCCCGCTCGGTGAGCAGCGGGGGCGCCAGCGGACGCGAGCCTTCGGCGGAGCGCTCGCCGGGAAAGGCCTGGGGCACCGTGGGGGCCATGAAGTCCGTGGCGGGCGGCAGGCTTTCGCCGGAGAACAGCGGCTGCACGCCGGGCTCCGACAACCCCGCCGGCAGGCTGGCCGGGGCGGTGGGCGCGAAGGCACGGGCATGCGCCGCGATGGTGGAATCGGAGGCGCCGAACGGCGCAGGTTCGGTGGGCGCCATGCCGGCCGGCGAACCAGTGGCCGCAGGCTGCTTGCTCTTCCACCACTGCTGGGACATCTGCGCCTCGATCTCGTCGATCTTCTTGAGCGTGACGGCCCGGTCGTCCGGCGAGGTCATGCTGGTATGGAAGAACGAGGGCCGGGCGGTCTGGTCGTCCGAGCGCTGGCCGTGGAGGGCCTCGCGCTGGCGCAGCTTGCGCAGCTGATCGAATTCGCGGCGCCGCACGAAGTCGTTGCGGCGCTTGCGCTCGATCATCTCCTTGAGCATCTGCTTGCTGTACTGGCTTTCGCGCTCCTCGTCGATGGAGTCGAGCTCATTCCAGTTGACGGTGGGATTGCGCACGAAGCGCACCACCTTGGACAGCAGGCCGCGGGAGGAATCTTCCTTGCTCATGGATCGTCGTGGCTGGAGGGCACGCGCCTCGGCACGGGGGTCGGGCGGACTGGTGCGGAAAACGGCGGGACGGGCCGGTCGCGGGCGGGCGTGGCGGACGCGGTGCCGTCAATCCCCGAACATCTTCTGCTTGAGCTCCCGGCGCTGCTGGGCCTCCAGGGACAGGGTGGCGGTGGGACGCGCCAGGAGGCGGCCGACGCCGATGGGCTCGCCGGTCTCGTCGCAGTAGCCGTAGTCGCCCGCATCGATGCGCGCGATGGACTGCTCGATCTTCTTGAGCAGCTTGCGCTCGCGGTCACGGGTGCGCAGCTCCAGGGCGTGCTCTTCCTCGATGGTGGCGCGGTCGGCCGGGTCGGGCACCACCACGGTGTCCTCGCGCAGGTGCTCGGTGGTCTCGCCTGCGTTGTTGTGCATGTCCTGCTTGAGCTGCACGAGCTTGTGCCGGAAGAACGCCAGCTGCTTCTCGTTCATGTATTCGCTGTCGGGCATGGAAAGCACCTCGGCGTCGGAGAGCTCCTCGGCCGGCTTGGTCTTCCAGTTGTTGGCCAGCTTCGGGTCTTTCTTGGCGGCCGCGACGGGCGATTGCGCTTGCAGGGTCGTAGGCATGATGTGTATTAGGCTGGCTGCGCCGGCGGGGTGGCCGGCGACGGTGCCGTGGATGGTACGGTCAATTGCTCCAAACGGGAAGGAGGCCGCCTCCTACGTCCGGCGGTTTCCACCGGAATGGAACGGCGGCGCGGCAAACCCGGTCCCGCCCCTGCCGCCCGCCCTCCCGGAAAAGCGGTCGATGCGGCGGCGGTGTCCTCCCGTTTTTGCCGGGGCGCGATTGTATCGGCCGATTTCACGCCTGCGCGGCCGCCCCCCGCGAAGTAGTGGTTATCCTACAAACCGGCCGCCAGGGCACGGCTTACGCCAGGCACTGCTCCAGGCCCTGCTGGAAGATGTCCTGGGGCAGTTCGATGCCGATGAACACCATCTTGCTCTGGCGCTTCTCCCCCTCGGCCCACTGCGGTCCCAGGTCGCTGCCCATGAGCTGGTGCACGCCCTGGAAGATGACCTTGCGCTCGGTGCCCTTCATGTGCAGCACGCCCTTGTAGCGCAGCATGCGGGGGCCGTAGATGTTGACGATGGCGCCCAGGAAATCCTCCAGCTTGGCCGGGTCGAAGGGCCGGTCGGCGCGGTAGACGAAGCTTTTCACATCGTCGTCATGGTGATGGTGGTGGCCGTGGCCTGCGTGCTGGTGCGAGGGATGGCTGCAGTGCTCGCCATGCTCGTGGTCATGGTCGTGGTGGTCGTGCGCGTGGTCATGCCCGTGTCCATGGTCGTCCTCTTCCTTCAGGAAATCGGGGTCGATGTCGAGCTTGGCGTTCAGGTTGAAGCCGCGCAGGTCCAGCACCTCGGAGACCGGCACTTCGCCGAAATGCACCGCCTTGATCGGGGCGCGCGGGTTCATGTGCTTGAGGCGGTGGACCAGCGCGTCGGTCTCTTCGCTGGAAACGAGATCGGTCTTGGACAGGAAGATCTGGTCCGCGAAGCCCACCTGGCGGCGCGCCTCCTGGCGGTCGTTCAGCTGCTGGGCGGCGTGCTTGGCGTCCACCAGCGTGATGATGGAGTCGATGAGGTAGGTCTCGGCGATCTCTTCGTCCATGAAGAAGGTCTGCGCCACGGGGCCGGGGTCGGCCAGGCCGGTGGTCTCGATCACCACGCGCTCGAAATCCAGCAGCCCCTTGCGCCGCTTGGCGGCCAGCACCTGCAGCGTCTCGCGCAGGTCCTCGCGGATCGTGCAGCAGATGCAGCCGTTGCTCATCTGCACGATCTGCTCCTTGGCGTCGGTCACCAGGATGTCGTTGTCGATGTTCTCCTCGCCGAATTCGTTCTCGATGACGGCGATCTTCTGGCCGTGCGATTCGGTCAGCACGCGCTTGAGGAGGGTGGTCTTGCCCGAGCCCAGGAAGCCCGTGAGGATGGTGGTCGGAATGAGGGACATGGTCGGCAAACGCTTTCGGAAGATGGAGGGTGCCGGCGCGGCACGCCTTCCCAAAAGTTTAGCGAGGCTGTCAACACCCCCGGATTTCGCGCGCCAAAGCCCGCCTTTTCCCCGTTTGGCGGATCGGGAAATGCGCTACATTGATTTCCAGATTCCGCACCCCGAAGCCCTTCTACGAGCTGTTTCCGCTCCCTTCCAGGCCATGGATTTCGACCTGACCGCCACGCTCCTGGATTCGCTGGGCATCGCCATGTGCGTGTTCGATGCCGAGGAGCGTACCGTCCTGTGGAATGCCTCGTTTCTCCGGTTCTTCCCGGAGCACGAAGGCCATGTCCATGCCGGCGAGCCCTACGCCGACAACCTGCGGCGCTTCTACCAGGGGCGCCTGCCGCCCGAAGACCTGCCCCATATCGACCGCTTCATCGCCGACGGCCTGATGCGCAACCGCCTGCAGACGCGGCCCTATGTCTTCCAGCACCTCGGGCGCTGGCTGCGCGTGGCCGCGGTGCCGGTGCAGGGAGGGCACCGCATACGCGTCTGGCAGCACGTGGCGCATGTGGACGAAACCTGCGAAGCCCCGGCCCCGGAGTGCCAGACGGCGCTTCCGGCGTCCGGCACCCGGCAGATGCTGGAGGACCTGGGCGAGGCCGCGGCCGTGCTGGACGACGAGGGCCGCATCCTGTACGCCAACGACCTGTTCGTGATGATGCACGGACTGCCCTCCAGGGAAGCCCTGGCGCAGCGTACCTATGTGCAGATCGTCAGGCAGCTCTGGGATGCGTCGCCCGATGTCCAGGAACGGCTGCGGCGCGCACAGGACCTGGCCGCGGCCCTGCACGATGCCGCCTTCTTCGCGGGCGCCCCGTTCGAAGTGCCGCTGCCGGGCGGCCGCTGGATGCGCGTGACCATGAACCGCAGCGCCGGCGGACAGAGCTACGCCCTGCATACGGACATCTCCGAAGTCAAGCGCAACGAAAGCGAGCTGCGCGCGGCCGAACTGCGTGCGCGCGAGAGCGAGGAGCAGTTGCGGGTGCTGGCCGAGCAGTTGCGCATGGAAACGCGCCACGACGTGCTGACCGGACTGCCGAACCGCCGCAGTTTGGGAGCGCAGGTCCAGGAACTCTCGGCCCAGCCTGGATCGCATGCGCTGCTGTTCATCGACCTGGACGGTTTCAAGGCCGTGAACGACGAAGCCGGCCATGCGGCCGGCGACCAGGTTCTCTGCCAGGTGGCGGGCCGGCTGCGCCGGTGCGTGCGCGGGGACGACGTGCTCGTGCGCCTGGGCGGCGACGAGTTCGTGGTCCTCCTGCGGCACTGCAGCCGGCATGGCGCCCGGAGCATCGGCCTGCAGATCGTGGAGGCACTGCGCAGCGAGCCTTTCCGTGCGGCGCCACACGTGTTCCGGATCGGCGCGAGCGTCGGCGTGCGGCTGTTCGGGAGCACGCCGGAGCCCCTGGAAATCCTCATGGCCGACGCGGATGCTGCCTGCTATGCCGCCAAGCGTGGTGGCCGCGGCCGCGTCGAGATGGCCGGCGCCGACGGCGAGCCGCAGGCGCCGGTCACGCTCCCTTGCGCATCACCGCCAGCCCCTTGAGGTATTCCCCCTCGGGGAATTCCAGGGTCATGGGGTGGTCGGGGGCGCCGCCCAGCCGCTCCAGGATGTAGCCGTCCACCCCTGCATCGGCACCGGCCGACGCCACGATCTTGTGGAACAGGTCGGCGCTGATGCCGCCGGAGCAGGAGAAGGTGTAGAGCAGGCCCCCCGGGTTCAACAACTGCAGGCCCAGGCGGTTGATGTCCTTGTAGGCCCGGGCGGCGCGCTCGGCATGCGCGGCCGTGGGTGCGAACTTCGGCGGATCGAGCACGATGGCGTCGAAGCGGCGGCCCTCCTGCAGGAAGCGCCGCAGGGAGGCATTCACGTCGGCATCGAGGAATTCCGTGCGGGCGGCCTCGAAGCCGTTGAGGGCCGCATGCGAGCGCGCACGCTCCAGCGCCGGTCCCGACGAATCGATGGAGGTCACCTGCGAGGCTCCGCCCGCGAGCGCCGCGATAGTGAAGCCGCCGGTGTAGCAGTAGCAATTGAGCACCTGGCGCGCGCCGAGCCGGCGCACGGCCTCGGAGAAGCGGTAACGGCTGTCGCGCTGGTCGAGGTAGAAGCCGGTCTTGTGGCCTTCGGCGATGTCCAGGGTGAGGCGCCAGCCATGTTCGCGGATGGAGAGTTCCGTGGGGCCTTCGCCGCGCAGCCAGCCCGTGGCGGGCTCCAGGCCCTCCAGCTGGCGCACGCTGGCGTCGGAGCGTTCGTAGAGCTTCTGCAGGCCGGTGGCTTTCAGCAGGGCATCGGCGATGACGGCTTTCCAGCGCTCGGTGCCGGCGCTGGTGAACTGCGCCACCAGGGTGTCCCCGTACCGGTCCACGATCAGGCCGGGCAGGCCGTCGGACTCCCCGTGCACCAGGCGCACGCCGTCGCTCTCGATGGCGAAGCGCTCCCGCGCCCGGACCGCGCGGTCCACGGCCGCGGCGAAGAACGCGGGGTCGATGCGCTGCGCCTCGTCGAAGCTCCATGCGCGGGCGCGGATGCGCGATGCGGGGCTGAAGGCAGCCCAGGCCAGGAAGCGGCCGTCCGCAGACTCCACCCGCACGGTTTCCCCGCTGTCGCCACCGCCCTTGGCGATGGCCGATTCGAAGATCCAGGGATGGCGGCGCAGGAGGGAGCGCTCCTTGCCAGGGCGCAGGCGGATGGTTTTCATGGGCCGTATTGTCCGTCCGGCAGCCGCAAGGCGCCCGGACCGGCGCCGCGGCGGCTCAGCGGGCGGCAGGCTCCACGGCGGCCGCGCGCGGCGCCGGGTAGAGCGCCACGAGGCCGATATCCACGGCGGCGCCGGGCCGGCCTCGCCAGACCAGGCGCAGCCGGTCGAAAGTTCCGGCGTCCGGCGCGGAGGCTGCCGGCAGCGGGATGCGCCATCCCACGCTCCGGCGCTCCCACTGCCGAACGGGGGTGTCGGCCACGAGCGGCTGCCAGGCGCCGCCCGCGGTCTGCACATCCACCGCCAGACTCAGGTCTTCGCCGCCGCCGTCGGCCTGCACGACCAGTGCGTCGAACGCGCCGGGGCGCATGGCCAGTTCGGCGGGCGATACGGCGCCGGCACGGCCTTCGCCGTCCAGGACCAGGCGCAGCCCGTCCGGGGTGGCGGCCACCGGTGTTCCTGCGCCGGCCTGCCACCCATCCGTGTCGTGGTGCCGTCCCGATCCGAAGGTCCAGAGGCGTGCACCGCGGGGCAGGTCATACCGCGACATCATGAAATGCTGGATGGCCTCTTCGAGCGGCGTGCGGCGCAACGACGTGTAGCTGACATAGCCTTGCGTATTCGCCGCTTCGCCCGGGCTGCCGTTCCAGGCCATGGGAGAGACGAGGCGTGCCCCATAGTTGGAAATCTCCCTCAGCGAACGGTAGGCCCGGTCGTAGTTCGGCATGCGCCGGGGGGCGGTCAGGTCGGCCGTGTTGTACTCCACCACGGCCCATTCCGGGCTGTAGCGGCGGAATTCACCGAACAGCGATGTCTTGCCTTCCATCGGGATCGAATTGGTGGCGCTGTCGCCATAGATGATCGCGCCCAGTCGCCCCTGCACCGGCGCCGAGCCCTCGATCGAGATGCCCCCGGAATCGTAGCTTTTGGCCGGGCTGTCCAGGCGCACGGCAAAGGGTTCCATCAAGCCCGGGGGCATGAAGCCTTGCGCGGAATAGATGCGGCTGGCGGGCACGCCGGTCTGCGCAACCCACTGCGACAGCTCGTCGTAATGCAGCTTCACGAGATGGCGGCGGAATTGCTCCCATGCCTGGGTCCAGGGCTCCTGCCAGAACGGATGCGGTGCCTTGGGGAACCGGCGCGGAGGATCGACCTCCTCCCAGCTGGCGTGGTGCCTGCCCCTCATCCTGTCGATATCCGCCAGGGTCAGCGACTGCGGCCGCCGGTAGGAACGCAGGTCCGGCACGCCGGGCCCGCCTTCGTTCGCGTAGGGTCCGCTGCCACGCAGCCAGTCGCGGAACTGGCGCAGCGTCTGCGGGTTGTAGTCGTACCACTGCCGCCCCTCGAAGAAGGGGTTGATGTACACGTCCGGGTCCAGGCTGATGCCGATGAACAGGTCAGGGTGCTCGATGGCAAAGCGCTGGATCAGCGCGGCGGCCTGCTGCAGGTTGCGCTTCTTGTAGAAACGGGCCCGCTCTGCGAACACGTTCAGGCTCAGGGCACGCCCCAGCTCCGGGGACTCGAACGATCCGGGCTGCCCCTCGATCGCCGAGTCGGGCATTACCCCGTTCCTGTCGTTCCACTGGCAAAGCGTCTCGTCCTGCTCCAGCACATCGTTGATGTCCCACTGGGGGGCATCGCACGGGGCGTCGGCCCAGATCCCCCCGTTGAGCGTGAACAGCACGGGCATTTTCTTCTCGACGGCGTATCGCATCACGCCGTGCAGGCTGTCTTCCGCGATGAGGCGCCGGCCGCATTTCTTGTCCGGGACGAAATCCGGATCGAACGCATAGTCCCCCTGGGCACCGGTGGTGGTGCGCATGTAGAGGATCTGGACACGGATCCCGGCCTTGACGGTATGGCTCTCATAGGGAGCGAAGGTGTCCCGGATACCGTCGGCGCCTCCTCCGTCCACGTGGCTCGTGGCGATGGGAAAAAAGAACACGTCATCGGGATCCACGCTCCGCCCGGGCCGGAAATCCCCCCAGCGGGTCTTGTAGGACTGCGGGAAGAACGTCTGGCGCATCAACGTCGTGTTCCCCCCCTTCCGATCGACGACCACGACTTCCAGGTCGGTTTGCCGGTCGATGTCGCCGATGGGCAGCTTGCCGTCGAAACCGGCCTCCATGGCGCCGCGCTTCCCGGGATGGGCCCGGAAGACATCCAGGCGGAGCAGGCCGGAGGGAATCTCCACGGGATGGCCATTCACACGGGCCTCCAGGTTCTGGATGCCGTCCGGGCTGATCGCCCACCCCTGGATGCGCAGCGACCCGTCAGGGGCGCGCTGCAGCGAGTCCACATGGCCGAATGCGCGCCCCGGCCCCGCCACCGGGGCCGGCAAGTCCGTCAACCTCGTCCCGGCCCAATGGCCGCCTGCCACGGCGAACCCGGACAACAGCACGAGCGCCACGCCGGCGCCCAGCCACCAGCGCAGGCCTGAGGGAAACATTCCGGCCTTCCTAGATTCAGTCATGCAAACCTGCGCATCGAGGCGCTTCCCGTGGGTTTCGTGAGATGCGCATTCTCCCCGGACTCAGGCCCCGAACCGCCGCTCCCTACACGGAAAGCGTTCAAAAGCGTGGCTTTCATGCGCAGGAAATTCCGGGGAAAAGAAGATTTGAGGATTGTTGAGAAAGCCGGCGCCGGGCTTTCCTAGGATCCGTGCCTGCAGCAGCCCCGTGCGGCCCGCGCAAGAACAGATCCACCATCCACTACAGAGGGAATTTCCATGCACTACCTACCCCGGCTCAAGGTCTCGACCCGTCTCGGCTGGCTCCTGGCCGCCCTTTGCCTGCTGGCTGCCGGTGTCGGCGCCGCCGGGCTGCTGGGCATGGCCCACTCCAATGCCGGCCTGGTTTCCGTCTACCACGACCGGGTCGTGCCGCTGCAGCAGATCAAACGGGTGGCCGACGCCTATGCGGTGAACATCGTGGACACCGCCCACAAGGTGCGCGACGGCGCGCTGACGCCGCAGCAGGGCCTGCAGTCGGTCGATGCGGCGCGCAAGGAGGTGCGGGAGCAGTGGGCCGCGTACCTGGCGACCGGCCTGCATGCCGAGGAACATCGGCTGCTGGAGGAGTTCGGGCCGCTGCAGGCGCGTGCGGACGCCGCCGTGCAGGCCCTGGAGGAATTGCTGCGCGCCCGGGACATCCCCGGCCTGACGGCATTCGCCGCCCGGGAGATGTATCCGGCGCTCGACCCGCTGCAGGCAGTGCTCGCGGCCCTCACGCAGGTGCAGCTGGACACCGCGCGCAGCACCTACGAGGCGGCCGAGACCCGCTATGACGACACCCGCGCGGGCGTCATCGCTGCGGTGCTGGCGGGCATGGTGTTCGCCATCGGCTTCGGAACCCTGGTGGTGCGCGGCATCCTGCGGGAGCTCGGCGCGGAACCCGGCTCGGCCGCGGCCGTGGCACGCAGCGTGGCGCAGGGCGACCTCACCATCGAGATTCCCGCGCGCCAGGGCGATACGACGAGCCTGATGGCCCAGCTGCGGAGCATGCGCGACCAGCTTGCCGCCATGGTGGCGGCCATCCACGAGAGCGCCGAAAGCGTGTCCTCCGCCGCGCTGCAGATCGCCCAGGGCAACAGCGACCTCTCGGCACGCACCGAAGGCCAGGCGGGCGCGCTGCAGCAGACGGCAGCCTCCATGGAGCAATTGAACGGCACCGTGCGGCAGAACGCGGGCAATGCGCTGGAGGCCGACCGCGTGGCGCAGGCCGCGTCCCGCGTGGCCGCCCAGGGTGGCGCGGTGGTGACCGAGGTGGTGGACACCATGCAGCAGATCCAGGACAGCAGCCGGCGCATCGCGGACATCACCGGCATCATCGACAGCATCGCCTTCCAGACCAACCTGCTCGCGCTCAACGCCGCGGTGGAGGCCGCCCGCGCAGGCGAACAGGGCCGGGGCTTCGCGGTGGTCGCGGGAGAGGTGCGCCGCCTCGCCCAGCGCGCGGGCCAGGCGGCCGGCGAGATCAAGGGCCTGGTCGGCGCCAGCATGGACCGCGTGGCCGCGGGTACCGCGCTGGTGGGCCGCGCCGGCCAGACCATGTCGAGCGTGGTGCAGTCGATCCAGGGGCTGTCGCAGCTGGTGGGCGAAATCACCGCCGCCAGCCAGGAGCAGAGCCAGGGCGTGGACCAGATCAACGACGCGGTGAACGACATGGACCGCTCCACCCAGCACAACGCGGCCCTGGTCGAGGAGATGGCCGCCGCTGCCGCGGCCTTGAGCCAGCGCGCCCGGGAACTGGTCGGCACCGTGGCCAGCTTCCGGCTGCCCGCCGAAAGCTTCGCCCTGGCAGGAGCGGCACTGCCCGAGGCCTCTGCCCCCCGCGCGCTGCTGCGCCACGGGTGAGCCTCCGGGGAACCGGCCTCAGGGCGCGGGGACCCACCGCTGCCGCAGCCAGGCCGCGACGGCCGCGGCCGCAGGGTCCCGCAGGAAGGCGTGGCGGAACAGCACGCTGCCGTGGATGCCGGGCGTGGATTCGTTGAGGTCGATCTGGCGGCGGAATTCCGGCACGCCGCCCTCCACGCCCCAGTCCGGCTCCTGCGCCGTGGGCCGCCCCGCCTTGTAGAGCGCCATGCCGATGTGGACCTGTACGCCGGGAGAGGCCAGCGCCACGTCCGCCCACCAGCGCGCGATGGTGCCGTAGCCCACCGCCTGCCGCGCGAAGGGCCAATAGACCTGGGGCACGATGTCGTCCACCAGGCCATCGAGCACCCACTGGCGCGTATCGGCGAAGGCCGCGTCGTAGCTGGGTGCCCCGGCCTGCGTGTCCGAGCCACGCGGATCGTCGGCCCGGTTGCGCCAGACGCCCGCGGGGCTGACCCCGAAGCGCACGCCGGGGCTGGTGGCGCGCAGTTGCTCCGACAGCCCCTGCACCAGTTGCCGGGTGCTGTGGCGGCGCCAGTCGCCCTTGTCCGCGAAGCCCTGGCCGTAGGTGGCGAAGGTCTGTGCGTCGTCCAGGCGCGAATCGGCGGTTTCGTAATAGAAATAGTCGTCGAAATGGATGGCATCGACGGCGTAGCGCGATGTGATCTCGGCCACCACGCTGCCCAGCCAGGCGCGCACCTCGGGCAGCCCCGGGTCCAGCACGAAGCGCCGGGCGGCCGTGCGGATCCAGCCGGGCCGGGCGCGGTAGATGCTGGGCGGGCCGTCGGCGGGCAGGCCGGACAGCATCTGCACGGTGTCCGGGCCCACGTCCATCGATACGCGGTAGGGATTGAGCCAGGCATGCAGTTCCAGCCCTCTCGCATGCGCCTGCTCCACGGCGAAGGCCAGGGGGTCGAATCCGGGATGCCGGCCCAGCGTGCCAGTCAGGTAGGGTGACCAGGGCAGGAGGTCGGAATCGTAGAGAGCATCCGCGCACGGCTTGGCCTGGAAGATCACCGCATTGAGGCCGGTGGCTACCGCCTCGTCGAGGATGCGCAGCAGTTCCGCCTGCTGCACGGCGACGCGCTGCGCATCGTCGGCGATCCGGGCGGACTCCGCGGAGGGCCAGTCCAGGTTCAGGACCGTGGAAACCCAGCTGGCCCGCAAGGGCCGGGCACGGGTGAAGGCCCGCTCCGGCCCACCAACGCCTGTGTCGGCGCTGGCCCCTCCACCGCAGCCTTCCAGCAGCAGCGGGGCCGCCAGCAGGGAAGACAGCCCGGCCGCCTGGGCGAGCAGGCGCCGGCGGCGCGGATCGTAGGGGGAAGACAACAGCGTGGCAGGGGGACAGGACATGGGCCGACATTCTGCAGCACGGAAAACCCCTGCCACCCTGGAGGGGCAGCCCGTTGTCAGCGGTCAGCCGCCGGGCTTGCGGCGCGCCCGCGGATGCGCGGCGTCGTACACCTTGGCGAGGTGCTGGAAATCCAGGCGCGTATAGACCTGGGTGGTGGTGATGTTGGCGTGGCCCAGCAGTTCCTGCACCGCCCGCAGGTCGCCGCTGGACTGCAGCAGGTGGCTGGCGAAGGAGTGCCGCAGCATGTGCGGATGCACGGGGGTGGAGAGCCCGGCGAGCTGGCTGCGCTGCCGCAGGCGCGACCAGATGGACTGCCCCGTGAGCCGTGCGCCGCGCCGGCCCAGGAAGAGCGCGGGATCCGCCCGGCCGGACGCCGCGCCGAAGGGCTGCAGCCGCACCTCCAGCCAGGCGCGCAGGGCCGCCAGCGCGGCCGATCCGACCGGCACGCTGCGCCGCTTCGAGCCTTTGCCGAAGACGTGCGCCTCGGCGGCTTCCAGGTCGATCCAGCCCCGGCCCTGGCGCTGCGTGTCCGGCCCCGGCACGGCGTCCAGGCCGGCCAGTTCCCCCACGCGCAGGCCGCAGCCGTAGAGCAGTTCGACCATCGCCGCATCGCGGGCCTCCAGCCACGGGTCGCTGCCCGCCGAGCCCTCGAACTCCGCCAGCCGCACCGCGTCGTCCACGCCCAGCGCCTTGGGCAGCGGCTTGGGCGCGCGCGGGGCACGAATGCCCTGCACCGGGTTGTGGGGCACGAGGCCTTGCCGCGCCGCCCAGGTGAAGAAGCCACGCCAGCCCGACAGGATCAGGGCGATGCCCCGCCCGCTGCGCCCGCCCGCATGCATCTGCGCGACGAAGCGGCGGATGTGCGCGGTCTGCAGTTGCAGCAGCGGCACGCCCGCATCGCGCGCGCTGGCGGCCAGCCTGGCCAGGTCGAGCGTGTAGAGCGTGACGGTGCGCTGCGCCAGGCGCTTTTCCACGCGCACGTGCTCCAGGTAGCGCAGCACGTCGGGATCGGTGGGCGCCACCGGCTGCAGGCCGTCCGCCATGGCCGGATCAGCGCAGGCGCGAGAGCGCCGAGCTGGCCAGTTCGGCCATGCGCACGAGGAAGTCGGTGCCCATGTCGGCGCCGAAGCGCTGCGGATCGGGCGAGCCCAGCACCAGCAGGCCGTAAGCCGGCGCTTCCCCATCGAGCGCGCCCTGGCGCAGCGGCAGCAGGGCGATCGACTGCACCGAGGCCGGCTCGGGCAGCCAGCCCACGGGCTCGAAGCCGAGGTTGGGGCCGCAGAACGGCTGCGTGAGCGAGGTGGCGAACGAGCGCGCATCGGCACTCGCGCCCTGCGCGAAGGCGGCGCCCGCGTACGGGCCGGCCACGTCCCAGAGGCGCAGCGCGGCCTGCGGCACGTCGAACAGCCGGCGGATGCCCTGCTCCACCACGCCCGGCAGCAGCGCCGGATCGCCGGCCTGCGCCAGCTCGCGCGTCCATTGGTGGATCTTCTGCGCGATGGCGGTGTTCTCGTGGCTGTGGCGCACCATTTCCATGATGCGCTGCTCCAGGCCCTTGATCTTCTCGCGCAGCATCTCGGCCTGGCGCTCCTGCAGGCTGACGGCGCGCTGCCCGTGGGGGCTGGTGAGGACCACGCCGGTCAGCAGTTCGGCATGGCGCTCGAAGAAGCCCGGGGTATTGGCGAGGAATTCGGCGATGTCTTCTTCCGTGATGGGAGGCACGGCCTGGGAGGGGGTATGCGGATGGGTCATGGTGCGTCGGGAATGTCGATCTGGCCTTCGAAGACGGTGGTCGCCGGGCCGGTCATGAAGACGGACTCGGAGGGGTCGCCGCTCCAGGCGATGGTGAGCAGGCCGCCGCGCGTGCGGACATCGACGCGCGTGTCCAGCAGGCCCAGGCGGATGCCGGCGGCCACGGCCGCGCAGGCGCCCGTGCCGCAGGCCAGGGTTTCGCCAGCGCCGCGTTCGTACACGCGCAGGCGCACGCGGGCGCGGTCCTCGATCTGCAGGTAGCCCGCGTTCACGCGCTGCGGAAAGCGCGCGTGGCCCTCGATGAGCGGGCCGGTGCGCGCCACCGGCGCCGTGTCCACGTCCGCGACCAGCTGGACGGCATGCGGGTTGCCCATTGAGACCACCGCCACATCCACCACCTGCGCATCGGCACCAGCGCCGAGCGACAGGGGCCACGTCTGCCCCGCCCCGCGGGCCGCGGGGGCGAGGCCGGAGGCGTCGAAAGGCACTTCGGGGGGTGCGAAGCGCGGGCGGCCCATGTCCACGGTGACGCGGCCGTCCGGTGTCAGGCGCGGGGCGATCACGCCGGCCAGGGTCTGCACGCGGATGGTGTCCCGGTCGGTGAGGCCCTTGTCGCGCACGTAGCGGGCGAAGCAGCGCGCGCCGTTGCCGCACTGCTCGACCTCGCCGCCGTCGGCGTTGTGGATGACGTATTCGAAATCGATGCCTTCGGCCGGCGACGGGCGCACGGTGAGGATCTGGTCGGCGCCGACCCCGAAGTGGCGGTCGGCGAGGTAGCGGTACTGCGCGGGCGTGAGGCCCAGGCGCCCCTGCGTTTCGTCGAGCACGACGAAATCGTTGCCGGCACCCTGCATTTTGGTGAAGCGGATCTGCATCCGCAGGATTATCGTTGCCCGGCAGGCGCGGCATGGCCCCTCGCCTGCAGGGGCCGGCCGGGCGCGCGATGATGGCGCCTCCCGTCCCTGACGCCCCCCCGAGGAGTTCCGATGACCGACGACGTGCTCGCCGCCTTCCCGATCACCCGCAAATGGCCCGCCCGCCATCCCGACCGCCTGCAGCTGTATTCGCTGCCCACGCCCAACGGCGTGAAGGCATCCATCATGCTGGAGGAGACCGGCCTGCCCTACGAGCCGCACCTCGTGCGCTTCGACCAGGACGACCAGACCTCGCCGGAATTCCTCTCGCTCAATCCGAACAACAAGATCCCGGCCATCCTGGACCCCAACGGACCGGGCGGCCAGCCCCTGGCGCTGTTCGAGTCCGGCGCGATCCTGATCTATCTGGCCGACAAGACGGGCCGCTTCCTGGCCCCCGCGGGCGCGCAGCGCTATGCCGCGCTGCAGTGGCTGATGTGGCAGATGGGCGGCGTCGGCCCGATGTTCGGCCAGCTCGGCTTCTTCCACAAGTTCGCCGGCAAGGACTACGAGGACAAGCGCCCGCGCGACCGCTACGTGGCCGAGAGCTGCCGCCTGCTGGACGTGCTGGACCGGCAGCTGGCCGACGGCCGCCCCTGGCTGGTGGGCGAGGACTACACCATCGCCGATATCGCGGTGTTCCCGTGGGTGCGCAACCTCGTGGGCTTCTACGAGGCAGGCGAACTGGTGGATTTCGACCGGTTCACCCACGTGCGCCGCGTGCTGGATGCCTTCGTGGCCCGGCCGGCGGTGGCGCGCGGGCTGGAGATTCCCGCGAGGACCCCGGCCTGACGGTCTCTCGTGCCGGGGCCCTGCCCGTGGCTCACAACCCCATCGCGAGCCCGGCGAGCCCCGCGGCGAGGATCACCGGGATGACGCCCACGCGCCAGCGCACCAGCGCCACGGCCGACACCGCCCCGATGAGCAGCATGCGTACATCGGGGCCCGCGTGCAGGCCCTGCGGCCAGAACACGTGCAGGGCGAAGAACACCGCCAGGTTCGCGATCACCCCGACCACGGCCGCCGCGATGCCCGCCAGCGGCGCCGCGAGCCGGAGGTTGCCGCGCGTGGACTCGATGAACGGGCCGCCCAGCAGGATGAAGACGAAGGACGGCAGGAAGGTGAAAAACGTCACCACGGCCGCCGCCGCCGCGCCGGCGAGCGGCAGCGCGTCCGGACCGAAGAGCGCGCGGGCCCAGCCACCCACGAAGGCGACGAACGACACCACCATGATGAGCGGCCCCGGCGTGGTTTCTCCGAGCGCCAGGCCGTCCATCATCTGGGCCGGGGTGATCCACTGGAAGTGCTCCACCGCGCCCTGGTACACATAGGGCAGCACCGCGTACGCGCCCCCGAAGGTCATGAGCGCCGCCTTGGTGAAGAACCAGGCCATGTGCACCAGGACGGCATCGCGGCCGAACGCCGCCCACAGCCCGCCCATGGCCAGCAGCCAGAGGGCCGTGCCGGCCGCCAGCACCGCGCACGCGCGCCGCCAGGAAAAGCGCGCATGGGCGGGCACCGGTGTGTCGTCGTCGATGAGGGCGCGGCCCTGTATCCGGGGCGTCCCCGGCGGAGCGGCGGTGGCCACCGCGGCGCCGAACGCCGCCGGACGCAGCCTGCCGCCGATGTAGCCCGCCGCCGCAGCGGCCGCCACGATGGCGGGGAACGGCGCATCGAAGGCGAAGAGCGCGATGAACGCCGCGATGGCGATGCACCACAGCCAGCCGCTGCGCAGCGACCGCCCCCCGATCCGCAGGGCGGCCTGCGCCACGATGGCCGTCACCGCCGGCTTGATGCCGTGGAAGACGCCCGCCACCGCCGGCGCATCGCCGTGCGCCATGTACAGCCAGGCCAGGGCCACCAGGATGAACAGCGAGGGCAGCACGAAGAGTACGCCTGCCAGGATGCCGCCCCACGTCCGGTGCAGCAGCCAGCCGAGGTAGGTGGCGAGCTGCTGCGCCTCGGGCCCGGGCAGCAGCATGCAGTAGTTCAGCGCATGCAGGAAGCGCTTTTCGGAGATCCAGCGGCGCCGGTCCACCAGTTCGTCGTGCATGAGCGCGATCTGCCCGGCCGGGCCACCGAAACCGATGAAGCCGAGCTTCAGCCAGAAGCGCAGGGCCTGTGGCAGGGACACGGGCGACGGGCTCGCGCCCTCGGCGGCAAGAGTCGGCATGGGGTCCATCGCGAGGAAAGGTTCGTGATTTTCCCCGGATTCCGTGCCCGCCGCGGGCCCTTCGCCGCTACTCCTCCGACGAGAAACCCGAGGCGGCGACCACCGGCGCCCAGCGATCGCGCTCCTGGGCCAGCTGGCGGGCGTATTCCTCGGGCGTTCCCGACGCGGGCTCGAAGCCGAGCTTGGCCAGCGCCTCCACGACCGCCGGATCGCCCACGGCCGCGCGGGCGGCTTCGGCCCAGCGCTCGGCCACCGCCGCGGGCGCGCGGGCGGGCAGGTAGAGCCCGTAGCTCTCCACGCCCTGGATGCCCGCGAAACCCTGCTCGGCGAAGGTGGGCACGTCGGGCAGGAAGCGCGACCGCTGCCTGTCGCTCACCGCGAGCACGCGCACGCGGCCCGTGGGCAGGTGCGGCAGGCAGTCGCCCACGCTGAAGCAGCCCGAGGCCACCTGCCCGCCCATGAGGTCCTGCAGGCCGGGTGCCGCGCCGCGGTAGGGCACGTGCGTGAGCGAGATGCCGGCGGCCCGCGCGAACTGGTTGCCAAGGAAGTGCGGCATGGCGCCCGCGGCGGGAGAGGCATAGCCCTCGGGCTCGGGCCGGCCCTTGGCCCATTCGGCGAACTGCTTGAGCGTCTTCACCGAATCGGGCACCTTCGGCCCCACCATGAAGCCGCAGGTGGATAGCGCCACCGGCGCCACGGCGATGAAATCCGTGGCGGGCTTGTACTGCAGCCGCTTGTACACGTGCGGATAGATCGTGAGCATGGACGAGGGGCTGAGCACCACGGTGAGCCCGTCGGGCGGCGCGTCCTTCAGCGCCGTGAGCGCGATGCGCCCGCCCGCGCCGGCGCGGGATTCGACCAGCGTGGTCGTGCCGTTGCGTGCGCGCCAGCTCTCGGCCAGGCGCCGCGCCACCACATCGACCGAGCCCCCCGCGGGAAATCCCACCAGGATGCGCTGCACGCTTTGCTGCGCCGCTGCAGGCCCGGCGGAGCCGAAGCAGAGCGCGGCCAGGGCCAGGCCGGCATCGCGCCGGCGGATGCCCTGCGGCGGAAGAGGGCGGGAGGCGCCCCGCGGGGTGGAATGGGTCATGGTGCTTGTCTCCTGGAAGTGTTCGAATCATGCCGGACTGCGTCGCCCGTACCGGCGGGGGCGTATCTTCACCCGGGGCCGGGCGCCGTGCGGGCCAGCCGGTCCAGCAGCGGGTGCAGGGTGTCGCCGCCGGGGCCCAGGGATGCGACCAGCGCGGCATCGTGCGCGCGCACCCGGGCCGACAGCGCCTCCAGCGCCGCACGGCCCTGCGGGGTGGGATGGAGCAGCCAGGAGCGCCGGTCCTGCGGATCGGCCTCGCGCTGCACCCAGCCCTGGGCGTGCAGCCAGTCCACCAGGCGCATGCCGCCGCTGCGGTGCAGCCCCATCGCCTCGGCCAGCAGGCCCTGGCGCAGCCCCGGATTGCCCACCACCAGCACCAGGGCGGCGAACCGCTGCGGGCTCACGTCATCGCCCACCGCGCGCAGGAAATCGAGGTACAGCGCGTTCTGCGCCCGGCGCAGCGCATAGCCCATGAGCTGGTCGAGCACGCCGTAGCGCAGCCCGGGCAGCGGCTGCAGCGGGCCCTCGGGCGCATCGGATGCCCGGGCGGCCGCAGGGGGGCGTGCGCCGGGACTGCGGGTTTTTGCGGAGCGCTCTTTTTGTTGCATGGCGCAACAATAGTGAAACGCATTGATCCGCGTCAAGCGGCATTAACCCGGAGAACGCACAGCATGACCTCGCCCTCCCCCGCTTCCTTCCAGTCCACGCCGCGTCCGCTGGACATCGTGATCGCCGGCGGCGGCATCGGCGGCCTCGCCGCCGCGCTCGCCCTCTCCGCCCAGGGGCACCGCGTCACCGTCTGCGAGGCCGCGGCGCGGCCCCAGCCGCTGGGCGTGGGCATCAACCTGCTGCCGCACGCGGTGGAGGTGCTGGACGGCCTGGGCCTGCTGCCCGCGCTCGACGCCATGGGCGTGCGCACGCGCGCCCTGGTGTTCGCCAACCGGCACGGCCAGCCGATCTACGAAGACCTGCGCGGCACCGAGGCCGGCTACAGCCATCCGCAGTACAGCGTGCACCGGGGCGAGCTGCAGATGCTGCTGTGGAACACCTGCCTGCAGCGCCTGGGCGAGGAACGCGTGCGCGCCGGCACCCGCATCACCGGCTGCACCGAGGAAGCCGGCGGCAGCGTGCTGGCGCAGGCCGAGCTCGCCGACGGCGGCACCGCCACGCTGCGCTGCGACCTGCTCATCGGGGCGGACGGCATCCATTCGGCGCTGCGGCGCCAGTTCCATCCCCATGAAGGTGCGCCCCGCTGGAACGGCATGATGATGTGGCGCGGCACCACCTGGGCCCGACCGTTCATGGACGGCCGCACCATGGTGCAGGCCGGCCACCGCCGCGCGAAATTCGTCGTCTATCCCATAGCGCCGCCGCGCGCGGACGGGCTGCAGCTGGTCAACTGGGTGGCCGACCGCCGGCTGCGCGAGGACGGCTTCGGCGGCGGCCTCGTGGCCCCGGGCCGCGAGGACTGGAGCCGCCCGGGCTCGGTGGACGACCTGCTGCCCACCTTCGGCACCTGGCGCTTCGGCTTCGTGGACGTGCCGGGCCTGATCGCGCAGGCCACGCAGATCCTCGAGTGGCCCATGGTGGACCGCGACCCGCTGCCGCGCTGGCGCCAGGGCCGCGGCGTGACGCTGCTGGGCGACGCGGCCCACCCCATGTACCCGATCGGCTCCAACGGCGCGACCCAGGCGCTGCTGGACGCGCGCGCCATCGCCGAGGCGCTGGCCGCCCGTCCGCACGACCTGCCCGCCGCACTCGACGCCTACGAGGAAGGCCGCCGGCCCATGACCGCGCGCATCGTGGAGCTCAACCGCGCGGAGGGCCTGGACGCCATCCTCGACATGGTGGAAGAGCGCGCGCCCGATGGTTTCGAGCGCATCGGCGACGTGCTCGATCCCGCGCTGCTGGCCGACTGGGTGCGCAGCTACAAGACCGCGGCGGGGCACCGGCAGTCGGCGCCGACGGCGACCGCGGCCTGAACCGGGGCCGGCCACCGCACGGGCGGGAAGCCCCTCTGCCGGCAGGCAGGGGTGCGCTGCCGATAATCCCCGGATGCCCCGCCCTTCCCAACAACTCCATCCCCACCGCGAGCCCGCCGCCACGCGCGCGGCCGCCACCGTGCTGCTGCTGCGCGACGCGCCCGGCGGCAGCCTCGAAGTGCTCATGACGCGGCGCTCGCCACAGGCCAGCTTCGCGCCGGGGGCCTACGTCTTCCCCGGCGGCGCCATCGACCCGCAGGACGCCGAAGCCATCACCCATGCGCAGGCCGACCGGCGCCCCGCGCAGACGCCGGACCGCGTCACCCAGGCCATCGCCGCCATCCGCGAAAGCTTCGAAGAGCTGGGCGTGCTGCTCGCGCGGCGCCCGGACGGACGCTTCGCCACCGCAGAAGACATCGCCGCGCTCGACCGCAGCGCAGCCTTCGTGCCGCAATGCACCGCGCGCGGCCTGCGCCTGGCGGCCGACGCGGTCTTCCTGCTCGCGCACTGGACGGCCGACCGCGACCTGCCCAAGCGCTTCGACGTGCCCTTCCTGGTCGCGCGCATGCCGCAGGGGCAGGAGCCGGTGGCCGACGAGACCGAGCAGTTCGAGCCCGTCTGGGTGCGCCCGCGGGATGCACTGGAGCGGCATGCGGCCGGCCAGTTCTTCATGATCTTCCCGACCATCCGCACGCTGGAGCGCCTGGCGGAATTCGCCAGCGCCGACGCGGTGCTCGCCGCCGTGGCCCACGAGCAGCCGCTGTGGACCAGCTGCCCGCGCGCCGGCCTGCTCGCGGGCCGCGAGGCGCGCTACATGGAGCACGAGGCCCCGTACGGCGAACTGGCCCTGGTCTGCCCCGACGGGCAGATCGTGCATCCGCTCGACTGGCAGCCCGAGCGGCCCGTGCCCCTGCTGCGCAACCTGCAGCGGCTCACCGCGGCCAATCCCGGCGCCATGACGGGGCCCGGCACCAACAGCTACCTGGTGGGCGATCCGTCCACCGGCTACATCGCCATCGACCCCGGCCCGGCCGACGAGGCCCATCTCGAACGGCTCTGGCATGCGGCGGGTGGAGACATCCGCGCCATCGTGTGCACGCACTCCCATGCCGACCACGCGCCGGGCGCCGCCCCGCTGGCCGCACGCGTGGCCGCGGCCGGGCGCCCGCGCCCGCCCGTGCTGGGCCTGCCTTCCGCCCCCACGGCGCGCGCGGCCAGCCGGTTCACGCCCGACCGGGCACTGGCCGATGGCGAACGGCTCACCTTGAGCGGCCGGCAGCTGGAAGGCGACGTCACCCACACGCTCGAAGTGGTCCACACCCCCGGCCATGCCGCGAACCACCTGTGCCTGCTGCTGCGCGAGGACGGCCTGCTGTTCAGCGGAGACCACATCCTCAATGGCAGCACCACCGTGATCGACCCGCCGGACGGCAACATGGACGACTACCTCGCCTCGCTCGACCGTCTCGACGCGCTGTGCGAACGCCACGGCGTGGAATTCATCCTGCCGGCACACGGCCATGCGATCGCCGGTGCGCGCGGGGCGATCGCCCGGCTGAAGGCACACCGGCTCGCGCGCGAGGCCAAAGTGCTCGCGGCCATGCAGGCCCTGCCGGAAGGCAGCATGGACGACTGGGTGCGCCACGCCTATGCCGACGTGCCCGAGCGGCTGTGGCCCGTGGCGCAGCGCTCCCTGCTCGCCCATGTGGAGCGCCTGCGCGCGCTGGAGGCCGGCCATGCATGATCTTTCCCCCGATGGCACCGGTGCCGGAGACGCCGGCCACATCCGCCTGTCCAAGCGCGTCGCCGAGATGCGCGGCTGTTCCCGCCGCGAGGCCGAGTGGCTCATCGAAGGCGGCTGGGTGCAGGTGGACGGCCGGATGACCGAGGCGCCAGGCGCCCGTGTCCGCCCGGACCAGGATGTCGTGGTCGCGCAGAACGCCAAGGCCGAGGAAGCGCCGCCCGTCACCCTCCTGCTGCACAAGCCCGCCGGCTGGGAGGCCGGCATCGGCCAGGGCCCCGCCGGCGATCCGCGCCAGGCGCGCAGCAGCGGGGCACCCGATGCCGGCACGCTGCTGGAGCCCGGCAACCGGTACGTGGGCGACAGCCCGCCCGTGCGGGTGCTGCAGCGGCATTTCCGGCAGCAGGAGTGCTTCACGCCGCTGGCCGACGCCGCCAGCGGGCTCGTGGTCTATACGCAGGACCGCCGCATGGCGCGCCGCCTGGCCGAAGACATCGAGCTGCTCGAGCAGGAATGCATCGCCACCGTGGAGGGCCGCATCGCCGAGGGCGGCCTCGAGCGCCTCTGCCGGGGCCTGGAATTCAACGGCCGACCCCTGCCGCCCGCCAAGGTGAGCTGGCAGAGCGAAACGCGGCTGCGCTTCGCGCTCAAGGGCATCCGCCCAGGGCAGATCCCCGCGATGTGCGAGGCCGTGGGACTGCAGGTGACGGCGCTCAAGCGGCTGCGCATCGGCCGCGTCTCGCTCGCCAGGGTGCCCGAAGGCCAGTGGCGCTACCTGCTGCCCTGGGAGCGCTTCTGATCCCCGTGCCGCCGCGATAAACTGCCGGGCTCTTCGAGGGAGGCACATCCATGGATCAGCGCGTCGAGCCCCACGTGGCACGCATGGCATCGTCGTTCACGTCGCACGGCATCGAGCCGCATCCGCTGGAGTTCTCCGGCAGCGGCGGCGAGTATTTCCGCGTCTGGATCGTCAACGTGCTGCTGGGCATCCTGACGCTGGGCCTCTACACCCCCTGGGCGCGCCGCCGCACCGCGCAGTACTTCTACGGCCACACGCTCGTGGCCGGCAGCCCGCTTGAATTCACCGCGCAGCAGCGCCGCATGGTCTTCGGCTTCATCGTGCTGCTGGTGCTCACCGCCGCCTACCAGATCGCCGTGCGCACCGGGCAGGACACCGCGGTGGGCCTCTTCATCCTCGCGGGCGCGGCTCTCGCCCCGCTCATCTGGGGCAGCGCCATGCGCTTTCGCCTCGGCAACACGCGCTGGCGCGGGCTGCGGCTGCAGTTCACCGCCGGCTGGCGGCAGGTCTATGCGGCGAGCTGGCCCGTGTTCGCCATCGCCGCCCTGTGGCTGGCCGCGTTCTACGGGCTGCAGGCGCTGGCGCCGGAACCCGTGGCCGGCGCCTCCGGCCGCCGGATCCCGCAGGTCAGCGCGACCATGTGGGGGCTGCTCGCGCTGACGTTCGTGCTCACCGTGCTGTGCGCCATCCGCCTCGAATACAACTACCGCAGCATGCTGGTGCTCCATTCGCGCCTGGGCACCGAGCCCGGCCGCTGGAAGCCCGTGTACTCGGACTTCGTGAAGGTGTGGCTCGCCACCCTGGGCGTGTTCCTGATCACCGTGGCGGTCATGGGCGCCATCGTGGGCGTCGCCTTCGGCGGATCGCTGGCGCTGGTGTCCGGCAAGACCCGGGGGATGGGGCCCTGGCTGGCCCTGCTTTTCATCGTGGGCATCGTCTTCTTCGGCTTCATGGCGCTGCTGGTCTCGGCACCGGCGCGCGCCTACCGCGAGGCACGCATGTTCCAGATCACCTGGAACCAGATCGGCGTGAGCCACATGGCCCGCTTCAAATGCCACCTGCGCGCGCGCCGCTTCGTCGGCCTGCGCATCAGGAACCTGCTGCTCACCCTGCTCACGCTGGGCTTCTACCGCCCGTTCGCCCGCGTGAATGAATACCGCATGAAGCTCGAGTCCGTGACCCTGCACGTCAAGGGCGGTGTGGACCAGCTGGCGGGGCAACTCCAGCGCCAACAGCAGAACGGCGTGGGCGACGCCCTGGCGGATGCCGCAGGGCTGGACCTGATCGGCTGAACGGCTCCCGTCCGCCATGACCTCCACCGCGGCGTCGCCACCGCCACCGGACTCCCCGCCCCGCACGGTCCCGCAGCCCGTGCCCGCGCGCTGGTTCGACGGGCGCAGCAGCCAGGGCCGCGCCGTGCTCGCGGCCATCGCCCCCGGCCCGCGCGGCCCCGAACTCACGCTGCACCCCGTGGGCGCCGAGGGCGGGGACCCCGAGCACTTCGCGCACGATGCGGTGGACTGGCCCGAGGCCTGGAACCCGCGCCGCCCTCCCCCTCGGCTGGCGGTGGACCTGGGCGAGCGCGGCAGCCTGGAAATCGCGGGCGATGGCATCGCGCGCTGGCACGCCGCGCTGCAGGCGGCCGGCCACCGCGCCGGCATCGCCCAGCGCATGCAGACCCGCTGGGGCGTGCTGGCGGCCGTGCTGCTCGCCTCCGTGCTGGTGCTGGCGCTCTTCTACCGCTACGGCACACCCTGGCTGGCCACCCAGCTGACCCGGGCCGTGCCCCTGGGATGGGAAACCTCCCTCGCGCGGGAAACACTGGAGCGCATGGACGGCGACCTGCTGCGCCCCTCGCGCCTCGCGCCCGGGCGCCAGCAGCAGCTGCGCGCCCGCTTCGACACGCTCGTGCAGGGCATGCCGTCGGCGCCGCAGCGCTATGCGGGCTACGCGCCCGCGCTGCGCCTGGAGTTCCGGCGCGGCATGGGCGCCAACGCCTTCGCCCTGCCGGGCGGCACCGTGGTCGTCACCGACGGCCTCGCGGAAACCGCGTCCCGCCGGGGCCTGGGCGACGATGCCCTGGCCGGCGTGCTCGCGCACGAGATCGGCCACGTCGTGTACCGCCACACCACGCGCACCGTGGTCGAGCAGGGCGTGCTCAACATCGGACTGGGCCTGGCGCTGGGGGATGTCTCCAGCCTGCTGTCCACCGGCGGCGCCCTCGTCACCGGCCTGGCCTACAGCCGCGCCCACGAGCGCGAGGCCGACTGCTACGCCCTCGCGCTCATGGGCCATGCACGCCTGCCCACCGCGCCCATGGCCGACCTGCTGCTGGCCATCGCGCAGGAGCAGCGGGAGGCGCCACGCCGCGGCAAGGCGCCCGCAGGCGACGGCACAAAGGATGGCCGCGAGGAAAGAGACGATGCGGATGGAGCCGCGAACCAGGGCGGCGAAGCCGGCACGGCCGCGAAGCCTCCCGAAGCCCCGGGCAGCAGCCCGGCTGCGCGCGAGACGCCTCCGCGCAAGGAAGGCGGCGGCGACAGCGCATGGATGGGCCTGCTCGCCACCCACCCGGGCACGGAACAGCGCGCCGCGGAACTGCGCGCCGGCCATGCGCCGCACTGCGCACGGCCTTGAATGCAATGCAATGCGATGAAGGATGCGGGTGCCACCAGGCATGCGGCGGCGCCTGCAGGACGCAGGCGCATGGAAAAACAAAAGTGTGAAGCGCGCCGATAAGCCGGATTCTGTGCATGCGGTTGCCCGCATGTGACCGCCATTACTCTGGGCCGGGGGTCGCCCACCCGGCTCGATGCTACCTACCCGCCAGCTCCGCGGAACCACGTCAACGCTGGCCTACTTGGTATTGCTGCGCGTAGAGATTGCCCGTTTCACCCCGGCTGGTCTGCCTTGCGGCACTCCTTCCGGACTCGTCTCTGTTGCTCTGATCCTCACCTCGCGGTGGACAGCCGTTAGCTGCTACGCCGTCCTGTGCAGTCCGGACGTTCCTCCAGTGCGGCCTTTCGGCACTTGCACCAGCGGCGGTCTGGCGCGCTTCACGGGGGGATTATCGCCGAGAGGAGGAGCAAGGGGACGCCCCCGGTTCCACGCGGGCGAAATGGACGTCCACCAGTTCCTGGTCCGCCTCCATCCCCGCACCCATGCGGGCCAGCATCTGCATGAGCGCGGCCGAATACAACCACCCCGTGGTGCCGGCACCGCCCCCTTCTTCCTCGCCGTAGATCAGCTTCAGCAGCAGGAAGGACGCGCCGTCGCAGTAATCGGACACGCGCGGCAGCCGGTCCGCCATCCAGCCCAGGTGGTCCAGGAGGGCCTCTTCCTCCCTCTTCCAGGACTGCAGGAATTCCGGCGCGCCGAACACCTGCTGCGCCCGGTACTGCTGCCTGGATATCGCATAGTCCACTTTGGCGGATCGCCACAGCAGGAAGGCATCGCCGCCAGTGCCCGGCAAACCGGAATCCATGGCCAGCCCACCCGGCGGCTTCCGGACGTGGGCCACAACCCCCATGGGAATACCGGCGCTTACCGCGGCAGAGGAAAACTCCGTGGCCCTGAAGCCTTCGCCTCCTGCCTGCAGCAGGAACCGCAGCAAGTTCATGGCGCCGGCCGCCGGGGCGGATGCAATAGCAGGTAGGCCGCCCGGAAGTACCCATCGACATCCACCGGCGCCTCGCGGCCAGTCGCTTCCCCGTGGCGCAACATCAGATCGACCAGGCGTTGGAGTTCCTCGAAGCAGGAGCAGGCGCGCGCATGCACGCGCCCCAAGCCGTCGAGCGCCACCTCGCAAGCCACGGACGGTGCGATCTTGCCGAGAAAGAAAAGCACGCTCGATTGCACTTCCCCGCCATAACGGTCGAAGTTCCGGGCGATATACCGCGCCAACGCCACGGCCTCCGCTCCGGGAACAAAACGACCCTCGCAGGCCCGTTCGATCCATGCATCGAGCCCGCCTGGCATGGAGCCGTCCAGAAGCTCCGGCTCCATGGTGGCCTGGAATTCCGCGATGCAGGTGCGCGGAGCATCGTGCCCCGGCCCGCCGGGGTGCCCCTCTGGATCTGCAAGATGCTCTGCATCGGATGCGAGAAGACGGCATCCGCCTTGTTGCCGGACCCACGCCTCCAGCCCGTCAGCCGGAAGCGCCGCGATGGCCCGGGCCCATTCCAGGTTCTCATCGGACGGCAGCGCGCTGAGCCCTTGTGCGAAAGGGTAGAAGTGGTGGATGGCGAACAGCCGCTGTGAAACATGGCCGAACGCGAGTATGGCCATACTGTCGGCCTCCACGAGCTCGGCACGAGCGGCGGCAATGGCTTCGTTCGGGCTAGCGCTGGGCTTGGTCATGCAACACCCGTTTCAGGCTCGAACCACCGAGAGGCAGCCCAACACCCTCCAGCGCGAGGGTGAACAACTCCTGGTAGCGCAGCAATGCATTCATGGCACTAGCGTCCTTCAGATTTCGCCCGACGCGGCGATTTTTTCGACAGCTGAAGCAGCAGCCCCATTCCCACGAGACCCATCGCCAGCGTACCGGACAGCCATAAGGGCAACATCGCCAACTGCTCATCGCGCCCCGCCAGGAAGCCCATCATCAATACGTAACTATGGAATGCATAGCCTGTGCTGAAGCCCAGCAGCATCAGCGCGAACAGTGCTTGAGACCGTATCGACTGACCGCCCACCGCCGTGGCCTCCTCGCTCCAGCTTCGGCAGGCAGCCACGAAGCAGAGGCATGACACCGCGGCCACAGCACCTAGCTTCCACCAGGCGTCCATCGCACCGATGGCGGCCTTCAAACACAGTCCGGCAAACAGAGTGATGATCAAAAAAAACAATCGCGAACTCAAACCTTACCCGTTTCAGCCCAACGAGCAGTACCCCAGCCAAGGCACCGAGGCTTGCCAGATAGAAAACCCAAAGAAGATCCTGCATGCACCAACTCCTGTCACCAAGAATATTCGCGTGAGTGCTTCACGCATCAGACCGCCCAAGCCCTTTTAACCCTGGAAGATCCGTCGCTGAGCGTCCACAACTCCATTCGCGCCATGCCAAGCGCATCCTTCTCGAGCAATCAAGACGGCATATCGAAAATTATTCAATGATTTCCTTGATACAAAGAGCTGCCATCATCCAGTAAGCAACAAAAAGCGATCCAGCACTCAAGAAAGGGCGATTTTCCATATCAAAATATGGCAGATCCAGAAGAATTTGATGTTGCCTTTCAATTATTATCGGCCTCAAATAAATGCCGCAAACAAAAACCACAGCAAGATAGGAAAACATCAGCACCGCCATGGACACCGCAGCACCGAAGACAATATAACCAACGATCAGCGGAGCACCAAAAGTAAGCAGGATGCGAAGCAAAATTTTCACAACAGCCAGACGCAAATCGCCTTCTATCAGGTAGTAAAAAACCTCACCAGCAATCAAAAGAAAAAAAGCCAAAATTAACTCAGCGATGACAAGAGACATAAAATTCATTTATGACAAAAAAATACGCCAAAGAACGGCAATACCTCATTCACACTCAAAATATGCCGCAGATATATTCAGTCTCCATCGCAAAAAAACCACACCCCTATGAACTCGATATCGATGCCCACTCAGGGAACTCCGCCCCCAGCGCCACGCCCCTGATGTACATGGGCTGCGCCACTGCGGAATACTGCCCGGCCAGCACAGCCGACCTGTCTAAGTTCTAAACTGCCAGGCAGATGATCAGTATCGATATCAATTTCACAACAATATCAAACCACCTCCCGATCCCACAGAAAAGAAAGGAAACATCTTTCCGTCCAACCTCATATATACAAGCATTTCTTCTGGAAAATTCTTTATTATATTTATCTCCAAAAAGCAAAATAAAACCACCACTGCAATTACGGCGTATATGTCAATTTTTCCAAAAGCAAAAAAAACCACCAATGAAATATGAAATACTCGCCCCTGCTGCAATAATCACGAGCGGCAGCAGATAAGTCAAAAATTTCTTCATAGATTCAATGTATATCAATTTAATTTCAAGAAGAAATATCCGTGTGCGCACAAGTAAAGAGTTCACTATGCCGAGTTGATTGCACGGACCTACAGCGTGATCGTGTAAATGCCCTGGCCCTGCTGGGCTGCCAGCCCCAGCCCAGCGCCTTCATCGCGCCGATTCCCTGAAGGACAACAGTGCAGCCCTGGCCCAGCCCTCGGCTTTCCCCCATGCCGGCGCGGTTCCGGCTCGGTCGGAGATTGCGTTCACTGCAAGCTGCTGATTATTTAGGCACTCTTTTATAGGTATCCAAAAAAATCAGCAATCCTCCAAATGCACAGCACAGAAAAATCAGGCCCCTGAAAGAATACAAATCCCCGCCCCAAATACCCACCATCACCGTAAGCAACAGAACAAACAGTCCGTACTTACCAGCATTCTTGTCAGACGCATGCATGATTTCACCTCCCGATTTCAACGTAACCAATGCAAATCCCATGAAGGCTCCTCACACTGGCTGCACCACCGCAGGGGAACACGTAGGCCAGAATCATATTTACCCCAATGCAGACTTTTTTCTACCAAGGCGGTAGTAATAGCAGCTTCCAAAAATCAATGCCAGCACCTGTAAAGCACCGTAGAAAAACCCATCCAGCAGAAGACACACAGTCGAAATCAATATCAAAACCAAAAAAGCCATCCAGCCATGCGAACCGCCTCTCAGCCCAACACTGAATTCAAGGAAGAACAGCAAAATACTAACCAGAGGGTATATTTTTGTCCATTGATAGAGCGTTGAACCAAAATACTCATTCATATTCAATGCACCAAACTCATATCAGCAAATCGCCACCATGACACTTGGTATTCAACAAAAATCACCCCCTTCCACCATAACAACCTTCCGTGCAGGAAAAAGAAACGACGTCCTCCCTGCTGCTGTTCTCAATTAATCAGTGCGGCCCGCCACCATTATTCATTTTTACATCTCTAGATGGTTTAACCAGTTTTCCAAAAGCCGACCAAGCAACCACCACACAAATTACCATTACAAAGAAATCCCAGGGCTGAGCCAAACATTCCCATGCAAAATAGTTTGCAGACAATGACAAGCAAAAAATCGAAGCGAAAACCACCTTCATAATAGCCCCCATATACCGGCAATCCATTGATTTAAGCGAGGTTACCAACCAACCATTTGGACACATAACTTTCCAACCCAGGTCCTTACCTTATTTTCGCACCAAACTCCCGTACATCTTCATTAAACACCACCACAACAAACAACAATAACGATAAAAAATATAACAAATAATCCTTTTTGGTTGCCGCTTTTCTACGTCTTTTCTCATTCAAGCCCAAAGATGCGAATCCAAGAAGAAAGAGGCTTATGGATGGAGCTAAATATTTCATCATTGAAAATAATGTTTATCAGTTGAAATTATTCCACCTCAGTCGCAAGACCAACTACTCAACAAGCAAACCCAGCATTTAATCGCCGTGCAAGCATATTCCTACCAGGCATCGAGCCAGCTTTGAGAAAAATAAGCTCGTAACTCAAAGGAGAGATAGACGGCATATAACCATCATGTTCCAGGGGAAATCTATCCACCCCCTTTTCAGACACAAAAAAATCGAGCAATTTGCCAATTAAGTTGGCAGCAATCTCACTCATTGAAAACAGAACCCGCTGCTCGTTATCAGATCTGAGGTCAAGGCCAAACGCGGGCCTCTCGCAATAGTCAATTTCAACCCCTCTTAACGGACAAATCCACGCAAAGTTTTCCGGCAACTGAAATTCATTCGAATCAGAACAAGATTTCCCATACACCCTCAAAACCATCTCCCCTTCATGCTCATCGAAGCTGGTTTTCAATCGAACCACTTCATTTCCCTCAACTTTCATCTCTTTCAACAACTCAGCAAGCTTCAGCAATGCCGATTCAACGCCAACTATTGCTATTTGAGGTATGAGCATGTGCTCAATCTCGCGCGCTTCAGAAACATACAGGGCCATTCCTTCAATATTTTTAATATCCATTTTAGTACAGATTTTCAATATTCCGATAGGATTTTCACACCAGTTTCTAACATAACCACGGCGGTAGAAAAACCATGTACAAAGCCACTCGCCATGCCCCTTGCGTCCCCCTCAGCCACCGTAAACCCTAATCCCCCACCCGCTCTGCGCAATCGGCGCCTCGTGGATGGTCACCTCCTTGCCCTCGTCCAGCGCTGCCTGCACTTTTGCCCGGGTGCTCGGGCTGTGCGCTACCAGCGCCGTGTTCACGATATTGGGCTGGCTCGCATAGACCTGCGGCGTGATCGTGTAGATCTTCTGGCCCTGCTGCGCCGCCAGCCCCAGCGCCTTCACCGCGCTGATGCCCTGGGGGCAGTCCGGCAACCCGGCCACCGGGTTGGCGCTCCCTGCCAGGTTGCACTGCCGGCGGCGCGCTGGCTCAGCCGGCTGTGGCTTTCTGTGGCCGCGAACCAGTTCCAGATCACGGCGGTGAGCAGGTCGCCGCTCATGCGCTCGCCCGTCAAGCCTTCCACGCTGCCGGCCTGCAGCAGCCCCCTTGGCCTGTTCCAGCCGGTCCTTCAAGGCATCCAGTTGCGTAGGCTCGCCACTTGACACGCGTCCAACTAAAGCCCACTGAAAAAATGAAAAATCAGGTCACTACCTCACCTCGAAAATCTTTAGAAATCAGATATTTTTTTAATTTTTCGAAATCAAATTCGTTATTCTCCATGATTTCAATCACACCGATATTTTTCTTCACCCCTCTCACGTATACATCAAAGTCACCACAAAATATCACAGCGCAGCTTTTTTTCTTGATTTTCTTTATCTTATTGACTTTAATATCTTGAACAACAAATTTTCTTGTTATTCTTATGCCGTCATCTCGGAAATCTGCATGGAAATTTTTCCCAACAATTTTCTCAAGACAAAATAACACAGCAACAAATATCGCAAGGAAAAATATCTCGATATACATAAATCAAAGCATTTTATTAATAAAAAACTTGCCGTTTGTAATCTGATAGAAAACATATAGCCCCAACACCAGTCCTACAACAGAGCCTGCGCCAAGCAAAGCAGCCATTGCAGCTAAGGCAGAAAATATCTGTATAGCGTCAAGGCTATCACAATAGTCTATTCCTCCACATCCCTTAGGATCCCATCCATCGCCGGCCAAATATATAGAAATCAAGGTTATTGCGGCTACTGGGAGCATCAGCCAAGGAACAATGTCATTGCAGCAATGAGGCCCACCTTGGCCAACAGCGAGGCCAGCCCAATAATAATGAGCAAGGCCCCACCAGCCTCTCCCACTCAAGAGAACCATCCGCCGTTACTACCGCCCTCGATCGTGTAGGCTCCCGCCCCCGTCCCCTCGTCAAGCACCGCAAACCCCGCCCCGGCCCACCCGCTCTGCGCAATCGGCGTCTCGTGGATAGGCACCTGCCTGCCCTCGTTCAACGCCGCCTAAATTTTGTCTCAGTGCACCGGGCTGTGCGCCATCAGCGTGTTCACCATGCTGAGTTGAGCAGCATAGACCTGCGGCGTAATCGTGTATATCTTCTGGCCCTGCTGAGCGTCCAACCCCAGCGCCCACCGCGCTGCCTTGCGGGCAGTCCGGCGGGCTGGCGCTCTCTGCCGAGTTGCATCTTGCCAGTCACTGAAGCCTGCTACGGCACCGAGGCACAGGCCTTAACTCTGAGTTGGGCCATCATCCTGATTCTTTCTCCACGGCCCACCAAATATTACTTACAAATCGAAAATAACAGTTCATCATATATATTTTAAAAATACACGCCCATCAAAAAATACCTCTTCGATTTAGAAGAATCATTACAAATGGGAAGATCGCAGCGATCCAAAACGAAGGCACAAAAAATCTGCTTGCGGCTTCATCTACCTTTTTTATTCCTAAAAAAAAGACATTCGCAGGCCCGCCAGAATCATGCAATTTCATGAAAATCATAGGCATTACAAAAGCAAACAAAACGCCCCCGAAAATCAAAATATCTGGGCTTGATCCGTAAATCCACATCGATGACAAAAACAAACACGAAGACAACACTGGCGCCCCACCTACCTTCGATCGGATTGCCAACGCTCCAAAAACAATAACAACAACAAGCCTGATCATATAATTTAAAAAATTATCCTCAAACAAAATAAACTTAACCAATAACAAGCCTGAAGCAAAGACCAGCAAAATCAAACAAAGCAAATCATAAAATATCAAAAATAAAATACCAATAAAACATGCAGCCCACCAAATTATTTCAACATTGCTCATGATTCATCCAGTATGAAATTGCGTTTACTCGATTCAAGAACGGACACACGACAGAGCAGCATCTCCGCTCACAGCAAAGCCAAAAGCCGAGAAAGCCCAAGTCATATAACTCGGCAATCTAATAGCAGGGATCGATGCAAAAACCGTAAGCCCAGTAATAAAGCAGGGGGATCCCACTTCCATCAAATACGTATATGCGACTAAGACAACTAAAGCAAGCAATACGACTGACAGCAAGAACAAAATTAAAGGACCTAGCCCAAAAGTAGAAAGCATCAATGCACTGAACGCCTGGCCGACAATAAGACCGGAGGCAATCAAAAGTGCGCCTATGCCTGCGCCAACGATAAACTCGTACAAGCCTCCTCCATTACTGCCCCCTTCAATTGTGTAAGCCCCCGCCCCTGTCCCCTCCTCGATCACCGTAAATCCCGCCCCCACCCACCCGCTCTGCGCAATCGGCGCCTCGTGGATGGTCACCTCCTTGCCCTCGTCCAGCGCCGCCTGCACTTTTGCCCGCGTGCTTGGGCTGTGCGCCACCAGCGCCGTGTTCACGATGTTGGGCTGGTTCGCATAGACCTGCGGCGTGATCGTGTAGATCTTCTGGCCCTGCTGCGCAGCCAGCCCCAGCGCTTTCACTGCGCTGATGCCCTGGGGGCAGTCCGGCAGCCCGGCCACCGGATTGGCGCTGCCTGCCAGGTTGCATTTCGCCGGATCGTTGAAGAAACGCTCCGGCACCGCGTGCTCCAGCGCACTCATGTACTGGCCCCGCATCCGGTTGTACGCCACCCATTGGGCCTTGTCGTTGCTCCGCGACCAGGCCAGGTTGCGCATGTGCCCGATGTCGATGTTCACGCCGGGGAACTCCACCCGCCGCACCACGCCCCAGCTGTACACGGGTTGCGCCACCGCGTGGAACAGCCCGTAGCTCAGCCCCGGGTTCTCCACCATGCCGGCGGCGTTTTGGCTCAGCCGGCTGTGGCTTTCCGTGGCCGCGAACCAGCTCCAGATCACGGCGGTGAGCAGGTCGCCGCTCAGGCGCTCGCCCGTCAGGCCTTCCACGCTGCCGGCCTGCAGCAGGCCCTTGGCCTGTTCCAGCCGGTCCTTCAAGGCATCCAGTTGCCGCGCGCTGATGCCTCCGGCGCTGATGCCGATGGCCGTGGCCTGGCCCGCCACATGGCTCGCGTCCGAATTCAGGTCCCATTGTTGCGATGCATCGCCGAGCACGGAGAAGCCGCCCTGGCCCACCAGTTCGGACCCCATCGTCACGGCCTGCGTGCCCTGCGCCACCACCTGGCCGTCCAGCATCAGGCGCGGCTTGAGCCGGATCAGGTAGCCCGGCAGGCTGGTGGGCAGCTCGCTGGGCTGGATCGGGCTGCCGTCCGCATGCGGCTTGGGCAGGTAGCTGGCGATCAGGTCCGCGCTCGCGGTGTCGGCCGGCTCGTAGCCCAGGGTGAAGCGGCGGCCCACGAGTTCGCTCGTGGCCTGGGTGTAGATGAGCAGTTCGTTGCCCCAGGCGTCCGACAGGGTGTAGCGGAAGCGGTGGCGCAGGGCCTCGGGCACGGCAGTGGCCTGCTGCGCGGCCTGGACGCGCGCCAGGGGCGTGACACCCACGAGCACGCTGGACACCCTTTGGGCCACGATCTTGCGGCCGATGACATCGCCCACGGTGGCATCGGGCTTGCGGCCGTCGATGTAGGCCTTCAGGCGCGCCTGGTAATCCTCCATCCGGGCCTGGATGGCCGCCTGGTTGAGGTTCTGCACCCAGCCTTCCTGCGCGTTCACGGTGGCGCCGCTCTGCGCCGCGGCGAGCAGGGCCTGGGCATCGAGCGGCACGGCGGCCTGCAGGTCCATGCCGGCGGCATAGTCGTATTGCTTGAAGCTCGCATCCAGCGGCACCCAGGCATTGAGCGGGCCCTGCGGGTTCGGGTGCTGCGTGGCGCTGCCGTTGACCGAGCCGCGCGCGGGTGCCCAGTTCACGTAGGCCTGCACCCAGGCGTGTTCCATGCGCAGGGCCACGGGCTGGCCGTCGCTCACCAGCAGGCGCGTGGCGATGCCGCCCTGCGCCATCAGTTGCTGCGCGGCCTGTGCGTTCTGCGCGTTGCCGACCCAGTTCATCGCCTGGGCGATGGGGACCTGCACGGTGCCGAACTGGTAGCGGGCCGGAATGCCGGCCGCGCGCAGCAGGGCAATCTGCAGGCCGGCGATGTCGATGGCGTTGCCGCGCCGCTTGTCCAGCGTGTCCTGGGCGTTCTGGATGGCTCCCCAGGTGGGCACCCATTCGATGGTGTTGCGCACCCAGTTCTGGATGTCCACCGGGTTGCGGCCCAGCTCCTCGGCCTTGGCGCGGATCGCGGCGGTGAGGGTGACTTCGGGCGTGGCCGCCAGGTCGTCGGCCACCGGTGCCTCGCCGGGCTCGGGCGGCATGTCGAAATGCAGTCCACCCGGGCCGGAGCCGGCCTGGGCCAGCTGCACACCCTCGGCGGCGTATGTGTGGCGGTACCAGGCGGCGCGGGTTTCCGCAGGCAGGCGTTCCGTGGGTTTCGGTGTGCTCCAGGGCAGCGGTCCCGCGCCCGTGGGCACCTGGGGCTTGGCGGCGGGATAGCGCTCGAAATAGGCGGCCAGGGCCTGCACGGCGGCATCGCCGGGTGCCTGGCGCCATTGGCGGATCAGGCCGCGCAGTTCTTCCGCGCGCAGGCGGACGGCCGTGTGGGCCGCGTCGTGCCGGGCCAGGATTTCCGCGCCCACGGCACGCCCGCGCAGTTCCGCGCCCTGGGCCTCGAAGTCGGCCAGCACGGCATCGGTGTCGGAATCGATGGCGTCGAGCAGCTGGGCCATCTGCGCGCGGTCGGCATCGTCAGGCGCGGCGGTGGCTGCCCGCGCGGTGGATGGCATGGCGGTGGCCGCGCTCTTGCGGCCCGCCACGTCCGGCGCTGCGGCACGCCCCGCGAGCTTGCGCACCAGGTCATGCACGCGCACCAGGTTGCGGCTGGTGCGCTCGCTGGCCTGCGCGCCGGCCGGCTGGGCGGCCTGGGCCTGCGCGACGCGCGCGGTCTCCACGCGCTGCTGCCACTGCGCCGCGCGCCGCAGCTGCGACTGGGCGAGCGGGCTGGACGCGGCGGCGTTGCCGCTGCCGTCCTGCGCCAGCGCACTCAGCGGCTGCAGCGCCAGCGCGAGCTGGGCCGCGATGACAAAGCCGCCGACGGGCCGCAGAACCGGGCGCCACGCATGGCGGGTGTTCGACGATGGCATGGATGGGTTCTCCCTCGATTTCTTTGAGATGCAGTGCGGTGTCGTTGGCATGCTGTGCGTCCGCCTCCGGTCAGGGCTCGATGGCGAAGCCGGCCGTGCCCAGCACCTGCACGGTGCCGTTCACGGTGGCGACCAGTTCGATGCGCAGCGTGTCGCCCGCCGCGCCCTGGACCTGCCAGTTGGCGTTGCCGCTGTTCGTCTCGCCGGGATTCAGCGTCATCGACTGGCTCCAGGCAACGGAGGCGGTGCCCCGGGTCAGGTTGACCACGCGCAGTTGCACGGGAATATCCTTGCCCATGGCCCCGCTGTTGCGCACCGTGCGCGACAGGGTCACGTTCTGCCCCGCGCGGGCCCGCGCCGGGCTGGCGCTGACGCTTCCGGCCAGCACGGGCGGAAGCACGACGATGCGGAAGCTGTCGCGGTCGAGGTGCAGCACCTGGCCCTGCCATTCGGCGGTGAGGGTGGCGTCCACCACGTCGCCGTTCTGGCCCTGGGCCTGCCAGCCGTTGTCGCGGCGGTTGTTCTGGTAGCCGGGGATCGTGAGGTTGTCCCACAGGTGCTGCACGGTGGCGCCGGTGCGCCGCAGCACCCACTGCGAGGTGACGGGGATGTCCTTGATCTGCGGCGGGCAGCGGTTGAACACCGTGCGGCTGCCGACGATGGTGTCCTGCAGGGGCACCTCGCGGGCGGCCTGGCCGCGGACCTGGAAATCCAGGTCGCCGGTGATGCAGGCCCACTGGCCACACAGTTGCCGCTGGGCGGACTGCAGTGCCTCGGCGATGGCGGCGCGCGCGGCGTCGCCCCCCGTGCCGGCCACGCCGCGCAGGGCGTCGGCGGCGGCGGTCCAGGGGGCGAGGCTCTGCGCGGGCAGGCCCTGGCCCATGGACTGCACGGCGGACGCGACCGCATCGCGGGCGGAAGACGCCGCGCTGCCGCCGCCCGCTGCCGCGAACGCATCGGCCGCGGCCTGCGCGTCGCGCGCCAGGTTCATGGCGTCGCGGATCTCGAAGGACTGCGCGAGCGTCTGCACCGCGGGCGCCCCACCGGACGCGCCCGCCACGACCGCGGAGATCTCCCACGGCACGTCGTAGCGGCCTGGCGCGTTGGCCGTGGCGTGCAGGATCAGCTGCGTCGAAGCACCGGCCGCGAGCGGCACGCTCCATTCGACGACCGAAGCGCCCGCCACGCTGCCGGTGGCGTCGGGAATGGCGTCCAGGGCCTGCGCGCCCTGCGGCAACCGCGCCCGCACCGTCACCTGCAGGGCTTGGGTGCCGGGGTTGCGCAGCACGGTGGACAGGCTCTGCAGGCTGCCGGGCACGCGGGTGTTCACGGCGGGCACGGTAAGGTACTGCAGCGTGTCGCTGACGAACGCGCCCAGGAATGCATCCGTGCCTGCGCCGGGGCGCGCCAGCAGCGTGGACAGGCTGAAGGCCATGGCGAGGCCCCGGCCGCGGCCGATGGCACGGCCGGCCACCGCCACACCGCCGCCCGTGAGCGTGGCCTGGACGGTGGCGCCCTGCACGGCCATGCGCTGCGGCCGGCCCTGCGTGGGCAGCCCGCCGCCCTGCGGATAGACCGGCCCGGTGAGCGTGGCGACCGCGCCCTGCAGGCCGGACGTGCCCTGCGACTGCACGCCGATGGCCTCGAGCAGCACCGCGTCGCGGTCCGCCGTGGCGCCATCGACCAGCAGGCCGGCGCCGCGGCGGGCGGCTTCGCGCAGTTCGCGCACGGCCACGTCGCCGAGCTTCTGCGCGCCGCCGCTGATCCAGTACACGTTGTAGCGGCCGCAGCGCATTTCGGTTTCGAACTCGGCGCGCGTGGTCACCACCTTCGAGGTCAGGCCACGGGCAGCCAGGTCGTCCCGCAGCGCCTGGGCCTTGGCCTCGTCGCAGGCCGCGGATGGCGGCTGTCCGTCGTCCGCCGCACTGCAGGCGACCAGGACCAGCATGCGCGCATCGCTGCCGTCGCCGATGGCCGCGGTGACGGTCGCCGCCGGGGCCGCCTGGCGCAGCTGGATCGTGGTGGTGGACAGGGTGGCTTCCTGGCCGGCGGCGACCTCGATGGATGCAGCCGCGGGCAAGATGGTGCCCGGCGTGCCATCGGCCGTCCAGGGCCAGGACAGGGTCAGCGGCGTGCCTCGTGCCAGGTCCACGCCCGGACGCGTGAAGGTGGCGACGACGCGGTCGCTGCCGGCGTCCAGGAGGCGCACGCGCACCGTGGCGTTGCGCACGTCGGCGTTGCCGGCGTTGTCCAGCGCGAGCGACAGCTGCACGGGCTCGCCGATGGCGGCAACGGCGGGCTGCGCCTGCAGCGTGCCGCGCACGCCGGCCCCGGTATCGGCCGTGCTGCGCACGGTGAAGGCGGTGGTGGCGCTCGCCACGGTCTCGCCCTCGGCGCTGCGGGCCACCAGGCGCACGGCGTAGTCGCCCGCGGGCAGGCCGGAAGGCGGCAGCACATGGCCGAAGTCATGCAGGCCCTGGGCCGGCAGCGTGGACACGGCCGCCTGCGCGGACCAGCGCTCGGCGCCGTCCGGGCCGGTGACGGTGGTGGTGGTTTTCAGGTCGTTCCAGGCCTGGTTGGCCGCGAGGTTCTGCAGACGGTTGGCAATGCGGACCGTGTCCGTGGGCTCGTAGCTGCGCCGGTCGGTCTGCACGCGGGCCGTGAGGCCGGTGCCGCCGTCCGCGGCCGCGACGATGCGGAAATCCGCCACGGCCTCCTCGACCGGCAGGCCCGCCGCATCGGCCAGGCGCGCCACCACGCGGTAGCTGCCGACCTGCGTGTCGGAAGTGTTCCAGGAGGCCGGCAAGTCGATGGTGCCACCGGCAGAAAGCGCGCTGAAGGGCACGCGACCCAGGTCCGCCACCGTGCCGCCCGCAGGCGTGGCGATGGCCAGGCCCACGTGGCCGGACGCGGCACCCGCGCCGGAGTTGCTCACCCGGGCGGTGATGGCCACCGGCGTGCGCGCTGGATAGGTGGCCCGGTCGGTGGACACGCCGATGCCCAGATAGGCCGAGGCCTTCACGGCAGGCACATCAACGGGAGCATCCACGCTGTCGCCCAGGAAGCTGTTGCGGAAGGTGAGCACGGCGTCGGTGGACGCGGGCCGGGTTTCGCCGGGCCGCAGGCCGTCCAATGTCAGGTCGAACTCGATCTGGCGGGCCTTGGTGGTCACGCCGACCAGCTTCCAGAGGTAGTCCGTGGACCCGTCGGGTTGCGCCGCGGACTGCGTGGGCGCGAGCGACGGGTTGGCCAGGTGCACGTCGGGCGCGAAGCGCAGGCGCAGGTCGGTGTCGATGCCGCCCACCCGTTCCAGCGCCACGGGCAGCCAGACTTCCACCCACGAGGTGGCGCCGTAGCGCGTGGTGAAGAGGCCGTTCTCGCTCATCCACGAGCCGTCGGCCTGCTGGCGCGCCAGCAGGAACTGCACCGCATTGAGGATGTAGGGATCCTGCGGGCTCGGGTTCAGGTAGTCGAGCGCATAGCCCACCTGGGCCGTGACCATCGAATCGCTGCCGTGGTAGTCGTACCAGCCCCAGCCGCCGTCCGCGCGCTGGTGCGCCTTCAGCGCCGCGCCCACGGCCGCCATGCGGTCGTGCAGGGTCTGCGCCAGCGGCGTGCCGGCGAAGCGGCGCTGGGCGCTGCCCAGGCCGATCAGCTGGTGCGCGAGCTCGAGGTTGCTCGACGGGTTGATGTTGGCGTCGTTGAGCAGCCACTGCGCACCGCGCTGCGCCGATGCGTCGTAGCCGGCGACGAGCGCATCCACGTCGGGTGCCTGCGCGGCCAGCTTGTAGACGCGCTGGCCGCCGTCGGAGGTGAAGATGGCGCCATCGGGCATCACTGCCACGCCCTCGGCCGGAGCGAAGCTCAGGCGCTGGCCCTGCCAGTCGGCGTTGAAGCGGTAGGCGCCGTTGTTCGTGCCCACCAGCCAGCCGGAGCCTTCCTTCACCACCGAGCGGGGATTGCCGTAGAGCAGCGAGACGGGCGTGTCGTAGGACTTGTCGTCCAGGCGGAAGCGCACGATCTTGCGGGCGTTGTAGTTGACGACGACGAGGCGGCCTTCGGCGTCCAGAGTCACACCGGTAGGCCCTGCCAACGGGGCCCCTGACCAGAAGAGTTCGGCGGTGCCCGACGGGGAAATGCGGTAAATCGCGTTCTGGCTGTAGTGCGCGGCGTACAGGTCGCCGGACGGCGCCATGAACAGCCCCATCGCCGCATCGCCCACGTTGCTGAAGACGGTGGGCTCTCCGCCGCCCGCAGGCACCCGGTGGATGCCTGTGGGCCCGGCCACGAACAGCGTGCCGTCGGCCGCCTTCGCCATGCCCGCGGCACGGTAGATGCCGGACGCATAGGGAGTCATGCTTCCGTCCGGATGGATCCGGGTGACCGTGTGGCGGCTGTAGTCGCTGGCGAGGAGCATGTCCGCGTCTGCGAAGAGGTAGTACGCATTGGCCAGCGGGCCGCCTTCGCTGAAGACCTCGGCCACATGCTGCACCCAGGGCTTGCGCTGCCCCAGCTGGTCCGCCACCGCCGCGAGGTTCTTGACGTTGAAGGCGGTCTGCGAGGCCCGCGCCGTCCACCAGCCGCCCGTGTAGTCGGTGCTCCAGCCGCCGTCGCCGTCCTGCACCCGCTGGGTGTAGGAGGCCGCGCTCGCCAGCGTGGGCGTGATCTCGTCCTTTTTATGCCAGGCGTTGAGCGCCCAGAGGTTCAGCAGCGTCTCGGCCTTGGAATAGCCGAAGGCGTCGTCGCGCAGCGCGCCATCGGGCTGGCGGTAGAGGGCCACGGCGTTGTAGATGGCGTTGCGCAGCTTCGGATCGTGGTCGGTCAGGCCGCGGGACAGCTCGCCGCCCACGAGGGCCTGCGTCTGCACGTGGCAGCCCTGGCACTGGTTGCCGGCCGTCCAGGCAGCGGCCTGCACGTCGCCGTAGGTGACGCTCTTCTGGATCGCCGACTTGATGGCCGCGGACATCGGGTTCGTGGTTCCGCCGGTGGCCGCATCCTCGCCCGTGATGCGCACCGTGGCGCGCACGGTCTGCGTCCCCGTGGGCACCACGGGCCGGTCCACCGTGTAGGCGCCGGTCGCCGTGTCGCCCGCGTAGAGGCGGCCCAGCGCCACGCCCTGGGCATCGCCCGTGGCAGCGGTCAGGCGCAGCGCGAAGCTGCCGGGGCGCGTGGGTACCCAGCGGCCGAACGACAGCGTGGCGGGCGCGCTCGGCGCCAGCGCGCCTGCGCCGGCCTCGAACGTGGCGAGGGTATCGCCCTGCGCCTCGTCCACGACGGCCAGGCGGTAGGTCTGGGCGGGCAGCGCGAGGTTGCCCGTGCTGCGGATCACGGCGTGCAGATCGACCGGCGTGGCGGCCTGTGCGCGCACGACCGGCGGATGGGCCGCCACGGCGCCGTCGAACAGCGCCTCGCCCCGGATTTCCAGCGGGAGGCTGCGGGTGGCGAGCACCTGGCCCGCCGGGTTCTCGCGGCTCGCGGAGCCGGCCTGGACGACCCGCACCAGCAGGCTGTAGGCACCGGGCGCGAACTGCCCCGTGTTCCAGGCGAAGCGCAGCGGCCGCGCCTCGCCCTGCGACAGCGTGAAGGCGCCCAGCGGCTCGCTGCCCGACGGCGCAAGGGCCGGCGCGAGGCCGATGGATGCGCCCTGGGCATCGAGCACCGCGAGTTGGGCGACCAGGTCGCGCGGATCGCCGCCGGTGTGCTCCACGGACGCCGTGACCGCGACGGATGCGTTCGCCCCGGCCTGGCCCATGGAGGCGGCCGGCGCGGTGATCCGGACGGCACCCGTGCCGGCCGGCGCCATCGCGAAGTCCTTGCGCACCTGCGCGGGCTCGGCGGCCTCCAGGCGCCAGGACTGGGTGAGGTAGCCCGCGGCGGCGACGCGCAGGTCGAACCGGGTGGCGGTGATGCCGGACAGCGCATAGCTTCCGTCGGCCGCGCTGCGCGCGCTGGCGCCGCCGCCCGACACCTCCGCATTGGCGATGGCAGAGCCGGTGTCGGCATCGGTGACGCGGCCCGCGACCTCGGTGCTGGTGCGCACGGTCTGCAGCACGACATCGCCGAAATCCACCACGGAGCCGGACGCGGCCAGCACGTCGGCGGATGCGGAGCGGTAGCCGCTGCGGGAGAAAGCCACGCGGTAATTGCCGGCGGGTGCCTGCAGGTCGAACGATCCCGTGGCACCGGTGGCGCCCGTGGTGGCGGCGCCAATGGCCACCGACACGCCGCCGAGGCCCTGGCCCTGCGCATCCACGGCGCGGCCCTTGAAACGCGCCGCCGTGGGCTGGGGAGCCGGCTCGGACGACGCCGTGAGCGTGGGCGAGAACACCAGCGTCTGCCCCGCAGCGAGGGTGCCGCTGGCCTGCACGGCGCGGAAGCCGTCGTGCGAGGCCGTGAGGCGGACGGTGCCCGGCGCCACGCCGTCGATGCGGTAGCGGCCCTGCGTGTCGGTGCGTGCGCCTGCGCCGCCGTCCAGCGCCACGAGCGCATCACCGACGGGCGCGCCCGACGCATCGAGCACCTGTCCGCGGACCGTCCCCGTGGTGGATGTTCCCGCCAGGGCCAGCAGGCCCAGGTCCAGTTGCTGCCCGGTGGCCAGTTCCGCCGGCCGCACCAGCGCCGCGTAGCCGGCCAGCGCCACGCGCAGTTCATACCGGCCCGCGGCGAGCCCGGAGAACCGGAAGGCCCCTTGCGTGCCGGAGGTGGCGGCCTGCGCCGCGGCACCCGAGAGTTCCACCGTGGCACCCGCCAGGGGCTGGCCGCTGGCGGCATCCACCACCCGGCCGGCCAGGGCCGCGGCCACGGGCGTGGCGGGGGGGGCCGCCGCCAGGGCGCGCAATGCGACGGCCGTCAGGAAGGCATCACCCGACCAGCTGCCGTCCGCAGCCTGCGCGGCCACGAGCCATTGCCGGGCGGCACCGCGCGCTGCGGAATCCGCCCCCTGCAGCGTGAGCGCGTGCAGGCCCATCGCGGTGAGATAGACGCTGCCGTGCCAGCTGCCGTCGGCCTGCTGCCGGTCCGTCAGCCATGCCACCATGGGCAGCACTGCCGCCTGCTGTGCGGCATCCGCCGCGGCGCCGGGCGTGAATGCCTGGACGGCCAGGGCCGTAGCCTGCACGCGCGCCCCGGCGGATTCGCCCGCCATGCCGCCGTCGGCCTGCTGTACGGCACGCAGCCATGCCCGGGCGCGCGCCGCGCCCGCGAAGGTACCGCCGTCGGCCAGCGCCAGCGCGTCATGGGCCCAGAGCGTATCGAGGAGCGTGGAGGGTTCGGAAGGCCCGGCCGATGCCGGGAAGCCGCCATCGGCCGCCTGGCGCGCGCGCAGCGAAGCCTCCAGGGAATCGGACTGTCGGCCCGCAGTGCGCAATGCCAGGGCAGCCCGCGCCATCCATTCGGTGTCGTCTCCCGCCTCTGCCGCCAGTCGTGCAGTCAGCGTGGGTGCGACGGCAGACGGGCCGGACAGCACGGCCAGGGTGCGGACGGTTTCGGAAAGCGCCTGCAGCGGATGGGCGCCGCGTGCATCGCCCGCGAGCGCGCCGTCCGCCCCGACCTGTGCCTGCAGCCATGCCAGGCCGCGCGACACCTCCGGGCTGCCCGCGCGGGCGCTCAGCAAAACCAGCGCGGCCAGCGCCAATGCCAGGCGCGTCGCCAGAATCACCCACGCCCGAACAGGACGCGCGCGCCCTCCCCCCATGCCTTGACGCATACGCGCCCCCCTTGATTCGCGGGTGCGCGCAGCCCAGGCCCCCTATGGACCGGCCGCTACCCCCCACCTCGCCCTGTCGGGCTGTTGAACTTGGGGGCGGAGTTTAGGAGGGGTCGGTGAAATTCCACACAATGGATTACACAAATTAACAATAAACAGGGAACCAATCCCCGATGCCCCTGTAGCGCACGCTATCTCGCCGGCTGCGCGATCCGGTGGTCACGGAACTTCCACACCACCCGCTCGGGCTCGATCACCTCAAGCACCACGCCCTGCGAGGCCGTGTCGCCTTCGTGCAGCACCTGCCCGTTGACGATGGCCATGCGGTAGAGGGGATTGGACGAGTACGTGACTCCGCTGACCTGCAGCGCGGGGAACTGGGCACGCACGCTGTCCGGCAGATCCCGCAGCGCCACTGCCGCGGGGGCCGCAGCGCGGGCAGCAGGGGCCGCCTCGTGCCGCGCGGAGGCGACCGGTGCCGGGGCAGAAGCCAGCCGCGCCGGAGCCGGAGCCGGAGCCGGCGCGGTGACCCGGGGTGCAGGCGGGGGAGCACGATGCGGTGCAGGTGCAGGTGTCGCAGGCATGGTGGATGGCTGGGCGGGAATGGCAGGTGGCGCAGGCGCCGGCACCGGCGCTGCACGTTCCGCCTGTGCCACGGATGCCGCCGCGCCGGTGCTGGCAGCCGGACCGGCGGGTACCGCCCGCGAGGACGCGGCCCACCACGCCAGGGCGGCAGCGCCGGCGGCGAACAGCAGGGCGGCGGCCAGGGCGACCGGCGCGCGGCGTGCGCCGCCGGGCGGAACGGGCGTGGGCCCCGTGGACGGGCCGGGCGTGTGCAGGCCGGGAACGGCGCCGCGGCCACGCTCGGCTTCGGCGCGCCGCAGGGCATCGAGGATGTAGGACATACGGGAAAGGGTTCCGGATCAGGAAGTCTTCAGGCGGGGTTCGTCCACGCCCGCGGCGCGGTTGAGCAGCATGAGCGTGAGCGGGCCGGCCACGCCGTCGGGCACCAGGCCCTGGGCCACCTGGAAGCGGTAGATGCGGGCGCGCCGCTGCCCGGCCGTGGCGGCGGTGGCCGCCGCCTGTCCGGCCGCCGGGGGAGCGCCCGCGCCGGCACGCGCGAGCTGGGTATCCAGCCAGGCCTGGGCCTGGGGAGGGCCGGCTTCCATCCGCCCGCCCGCGGGCCACTCCGCAGGGGCGCGCCACAGGGTCGCGAATTCGCCGCGCCAGGCCTGCGCGAGGTCCGCCGCGGTCACGGCCAGGCGCCGGCCGCCGGCCCCTTCCAGCAGCGCCGTCTGCCGCACGGGATCGAAGCCCGCCAGCAGCACGGAAACCGGCGCATCCGCGGAGGGATAGAGGGTCAGCCAGCCGGGCCGGTCCAGCTGGCGCACCAGGGCCAGGCTGGCGCGCCGCTGGCGGTAGCAGCGCAGGCCCTGGCGCTGCAGGGCGTCGCAGGCGTCGCCGCCTTCCAGCCCGCCCTTCACGCCCCATGCGGCCGCCAGCGAGCGCCAGGCGGCGTCCTCGCCGGACGGCTGCGCGGCCAGGAAATCCTGCAGGGCCGAATGCACGGGCTGCGGTGCCGCCGCCGCGCTGGCGGCCGATGCGGCCATGGCCGGCACCGACGCCGGAGCCCCCGTCGCCGCCACGGCCCCGGGGGCGTGCGGTAGTGCCGATGATCCAGAGGACGGGTGGGAGGCAGGTCCCCATCCCAGGCCCCAGCCCGCGGCGGCGATGGCCGCGGCGCCTGCCAGCGCTCCGGCGCCCGCGGCGGCCCAGCGCGGCCGGCGGGCCGTGGGTGCCGGGCCTGCCGCGCCGGGGCCGAACACCTCCGCCGCCGCCCGCTCCACGATGGCATCGTCCACCGCGTGCAACCCGCCGGCATAGGCGCCCAGCAGCGCGCGGTCGCACAGCAGGTTGATGCGCCGCGGGATGCCCCGCGCGCGCTGGTGGATTCGCCCCAGCGCACGCGCGGTGAACGGCAGTGGCCCTTTCAGGCCCGCCACCGCCATGCGGTGCGCGATGTACTGGCGGGTTTCCTCGGGCGTGAGCGCATCGAGGTGGTAGCGCGCGATCACGCGTTGCGCCAGCTGCTCCAGGGCCGGGTCGGCCACCATGGCGCGCAGTTCGGGCTGGCCGATGAGCACGATCTGCAGCAGCTTGCGCTCGCTGGTCTCCAGGTTGGTGAGCAGGCGCAACTGCTCCAGCACCTCGGGCGCGAGGCTCTGGGCCTCGTCGATGATGAGCACGTTGTTGCGGCCCGCGGCATGCTCGCGCAGCAGGAAGGCGTTGAGCGGGTCCAGGCAGTCCTTCACGGTTTCCGCGCCGGGCACGGCGGGCGCGTGGGCCACGCCGAACTCGTCGCAGATGGAGCGCAGCAGCTCGCCCACGGTGAGCTTGGGGTTGAACACGTAGGCCACGTTGCAGTGCGCCGGGATCTGCTCCAGGAAGCAGCGGCACACGGTGGTCTTGCCGGTACCGATCTCGCCGGTGAGCAGCACGAAGCCGCCGCCGGCCTCCAGGCCATAGAGCAGGTGGGCAAGCGCCTCGCGGTGGCGGTCGCTCATGAACAGGTAGCGCGGGTCGGGGGCGATGGAAAACGGCGCGTGTTCGAGGCCGAAGAACGGGGCGTACATGGGGAGCGAGGATACCGCCCGGGCATGACCGGCTCCGCGCCGGGGGCGGCGCGGCAGCACGCAGGGTTACACCCGTCAGGAGTTTCCCCGAAATTGTCGTCGGCAAGACAGGATGGCGTCAAAGCGGTTCCTACCATCCGTTGCATTCCCGCGGATGGCGTGCCTGCCGACAGGCTCCGCCCCCTCCCGCTTCCTCCACCCTTCGGCAGGAACCCGGCATGAGCGATACCTTTCCCCGACTGCTGCTGCGCCACGCGGCCGAGCGCCCCCAGGCTGCCGCGCTGCGCGAGAAGGAATACGGCATCTGGCAGACCACCACCTGGGCGCGCCTCGCGCAGCTGGTGGAGCGGCTGGCCGCGGGCCTGGACGCCGCAGGCCTGGCGCGCGGCGAGCACCTGGTGGTGATCGGCGCGAACCGGCCGCGGCTCTACGCCACGATGCTCGCCGCGCAGTCGCTGGGCGCCATCCCCGTGCCGCTCTACCAGGACGCCGTGGCGGCCGAGTGCGTCTATCCGCTGAACAACGCCGAGGTGCGCTTCTGCGTGGTGGAAGACCAGGAGCAGGTGGACAAGCTGCTGGAGATCCGCGCGCAGTGCCCGGCCATCGCCGGCATTTTCTATGACGATCCGCGCGGCCTGCGCAACTATGCCGAGCCGGGCCTGCAATCGATCGATGCGCTGCTGGAAGACGGCGCGCGCATCGCCGATGCCGCGCCGGGCTGGTTCGCCGCGCGCGCCCAGGCCGTGCAGCCCGATGACGTGGCCGCGATGTTTTTCACCTCCGGCACCACGGGCAACCCCAAGGGCGTGGTGCACACGCACGCCACGCTGCTGGACCGCGCCACGGCCGGCGCCGAGTTCGACCGCCTCACCGCCGCCGAGGACGTACTGGCCTACCTGCCGCCGGCCTGGATCGGACAGAACATCTTCAGCTATGCGCAGTGGCTGGCCTGCGGCTACGTGGTGAACTGCCCGGAGTCGGCGGCCACGGTGTCGATCGACCTCAAGGAGATCGGGCCCACCTACTACTTCGCGCCGCCGCGCATCTTCGAAGGCCTGCTCACGAGCGTGACGATCCGCATGGAAGACGCGGGTACCTTCAAGCGCTGGCTGTTCCGCACCTGCATGGCGCATGCGCGCCGCGTGGGCCCGGCGCTGCAGAGCGGCCAGGCGGTGGGCTGGTGGGACCGGCTGCGCTACGCGGCGGGCGACCTGCTGGTCTACGGCCCGCTGCGCAACACGCTGGGTTTCTCGCGGGTGCGCGTGGCCTACACGGCCGGCGAGGCGATCGGGCCGGACCTGTTCACGTTCTACCGCTCGATCGGCATCAACCTCAAGCAGCTCTACGGCTCCACCGAGACGGCGGTGTTCGTATGCCTGCAGCCCGACGACGCGGTGCATGCCGACACGGTGGGCGTGCCGATCCGCGGCGTGGAGATCAAGGTGGACGGCAACGGCGAGATCCTCGTGAAGTCCGCGGGCCTGCTGCGCGGCTACTACAAGAACCCCGAGGCGACGGCCGAAGTGCTCACGCCGGACGGCTGGTACCGCACGAGCGACGCGGGCTTCCTGGACGCGAGCGGTCAGCTCAAGATCATCGACCGCGTGAAGGACGTGGGGCGCCTCGCGGGCGGCGCGCACGACGGCGCGATGTTCGCGCCCAAGTACGTGGAGAACAAGCTCAAGTTCTTCCCGCACATCAAGGAGGCCGTGGCGCTCGGCAACGGCCGCGACAAGGTCTGCGCGCTGATCAACATCGATTTCGAGGCGGTGGGCAACTGGGCGGAGCGGCAGAACCTGCCGTACGCGGGCTACACCGACCTCGCCGCCAAGCCCGAGGTGCTGGCGCTGGTCCGCGACTGCGTGGAGAAGGTGAACGCCGACCTCGCGGCCGACGGCCTGCTCGCGGGCAGCCAGGTCGCCCGCTTCCTCGTGCTGCACAAGGAGCTGGACGCCGACGACGGCGAGCTCACGCGCACCAACAAGGTCCGCCGCGGCTTCATCGCCGACAAGTACGGCGTGCTGGTCGATGCGCTCTACGCGGGCCGCACCGAGCAGTTCATCGAGACGCAGGTGAAGTTCGAGGACGGGCGCACGGGCCGCGTGAGCGCCACGCTGCGCATCGAGGATGCGAAGACCTTCCCGCCCGTGCGGCAGGCCGCCTGACCCCGCCCCGCAGCGCAACGTACAACGCCATGACCACTCCCCACAAGAAGACCGGCGACGTGATCCTCGACGTGCGCAACATCAGCCTGCGCTTCGGCGGGGTGAAGGCGCTCACCGACATCTCGTTCGACGTGCGCGAGCACGAGATCCGCTCCATCATCGGCCCGAACGGCGCCGGCAAGAGCTCGATGCTCAACTGCATCAACGGCGTCTATGCGCCGCAGGAAGGCTCCATCACCTTCCGGGGCAAGACCTTCGCCCACATGAATTCGCGCCAGGTGGCCGAGATGGGAGTGGCGCGCACGTTCCAGAACCTGGCGCTCTTCAAGGGCATGAGCGTGCTGGACAACATCATGTCCGGCCGCAACCTGAAGATCCGCAGCAACCTGCTGATGCAGGCGCTGCGCCTGGGGCCGGCGGTGGCCGAGGAGATCCGCCACCGCGAAGTGGTGGAACGCATCATCGACTTCCTGGAGATCCAGGCCTGGCGCAAGGCGCCCGTGGGCCAGCTGCCCTACGGACTGCAGAAGCGCGTGGACCTGGGCCGGGCCCTGGCCATGGAGCCGCAGGTGCTGCTGCTCGACGAGCCCATGGCCGGCATGAACGTGGAGGAGAAGCAGGACATGTGCCGCTTCATCCTCGACGTGAACGACGAGTTCGGCACCACCATCGTGCTCATCGAGCACGACATGGGCGTGGTGATGGACATCTCCGACCGCGTCGTGGTGCTGGACTACGGCAAGAAGATCGGCGACGGCACGCCGCAATCGGTGCGCGAGAACGAAGACGTCATCCGCGCCTACCTCGGCGCAGGCCACTAGACACGCAGGACATCGGAGGCATACGCCATGGGTTTCTTTCTCGAGACGGTGTTCGGCGGCCTGATGGCCGGCATGCTCTATGCGCTGGTGGCGCTGGGGTTCGTGCTGATCTTCAAGGCCTCGGGCGTGTTCAATTTCGCGCAGGGCGCGATGGTGCTGTTCGCGGCGCTCGCCATGGCGCGCTTCGCCGAATGGCTGCCGCGCTGGCTGGGCTTCGACAGCCTGCTGCTGGCCAACCTCCTGGCCTTCTGCGCGGCGGTGGCGTGCATGGTGGGCGTGGCCTGGCTGGTGGAGCGCCTGGCGCTGCGCCATCTCGTGAACCAGGAGCCGATCGCGCTGCTGATGGCCACGCTGGGCATCACTTATTTCCTCGACGGCGCGGGGCAGCTCATCTTCGGCAGCAGCACCTACAAGATCGACGTGGGCATGCCCAAGGACCCGATGATCGTGCTGGAGAACGTCTTCGAGGGCGGCCTGCTGCTCTCCAAGGAAGACCTCTACGCCGCCGTGGTGGCCGCCGCGCTCGTCGCGCTGCTCTCGCTCTTCTTCCAGAAGACGCGCACCGGCCGCGCGCTGCGCGCCGTGGCGGACGACCACCAGGCCGCCCAGTCCATCGGCATCCCGCTCTCGCGCATCTGGGTGATCGTGTGGTCGGTGGGCGGCATCGTGGCGCTCGTGGCCGGGATCATCTGGGGCAGCAAGCTGGGCGTGCAGTTCTCCATCTCGCTCGTGGCGCTCAAGGCCTTCCCGGTGGTGATCCTCGGCGGGCTCACCTCGGTGCCCGGCGCCATCGTGGGCGGCCTGATGATCGGCGTGGGCGAGAAGCTCTCCGAGATCTACCTCGGCCCCTTCCTGGGCGGCGGCATCGAGAACTGGTTCGCCTACGTGCTGGCGCTGGCCTTCCTGCTGATCCGGCCACAAGGGTTGTTCGGGGACAAGATCATCGATCGCGTGTAACCGGTAGAAGGAGACAAGCACCATGTTCTACCGTGAGAACGGCCAGTTCAAGACCAGCTACCAGGCCGACCTGGCGCTGTTCCCCATCGCGCAGGACCGCTGGGCCCTGCTCGCGCTGCTCGTGGTGGCCTTCGTCGGCGTGCCGCTGGCGGGCAGCGACTATTTCTTCCGCGCCGTCGCGGTGCCGTTCCTGATCCTGTCGCTCGCGGCGATCGGGCTCAACATCCTCGTAGGCTACTGCGGGCAGATCTCGCTGGGCACGGGCGCTTTCATGGCCGTCGGTGCCTATGCGGCCTACAACCTGCAGGTGCGCATCGAGGGCATGCCGCTGCTGCTCGCGCTGCTGGGTGGCGGGCTTTGCGCCACGGTATTCGGCGTGCTGTTCGGCATCCCGAGCCTGCGCATCCGCGGGCTCTACCTGGCGGTGGCGACGCTCGCCGCGCAGTTCTTCACCGACTGGTTCACCAACCGCGTGAAGTGGGTCACCAACGATTCGTCGTCGGGCTCGGTGAGCGTGGGCCACCTGCAGGTCCTGGGCTTCGGCATCGAGACGCCGGTGCAGAAGTACCTGCTGTGCCTGGGGTTCGTGGCGGTGTTCGCGCTGCTGGCCAAGAACCTCGTGCGCGGTGCCGTGGGCCGCGAGTGGATGGCCATGCGCGACATGGACGTGGCCGCCGCCGTGATCGGCATCCGCCCGGTGTACGCCAAGCTCAGCGCGTTCGCGGTGAGCAGCTTCATCGTGGGCGTGGCCGGCGGCCTCTGGGGCTTCGTGCACCTGGGCTCGTGGGAGCCGGCCGCCTTCGGCATCGACCGCTCGTTCCAGCTGCTGTTCATGGTCATCATCGGCGGGCTGGGCTCCATCGCGGGCAGCTTCTTCGGCGCGGCCTTCATCGTGCTGCTGCCGCTGCTTCTGAACTACGTGCCCCACTGGCTGGGGCTGCCGCTGTCCACCGGCACGGCCACGCACCTGGAGCACATGATCTTCGGCGCGCTGATCGTGTTCTTCCTCATCGTGGAGCCGCACGGCCTCGCGCGGCTGTGGTCCACGGCGCGGCAGAAGCTGCGCATCTGGCCGTTCCCGCACTGAACACAGCCCGTTTCGGTTCTCTTCCGTTCCGCCAATGCACCACCCGAGTGCCCACATCCCAAGGAGACAAGCCATGCAACCCAGGAAGATCGCATCGATCGCCGCCGCCCTCGCGGCCGGCCTCTCGGTATGGAGCGCCGCGCCACTGGCGCAGGCGCAGGCCGCAGGCGAGCAGTTCGTGCCGCTGCTCGTCTACCGCACCGGGCAGTTCGCGCCGCTCGGCATTCCCTGGGCGGACGGCAAGCAGGACTACCTGAAGCTCGTGAACGCGCGCGACGGCGGCGTGAACGGCGTCAAGCTCTCGTTCGAGGAATGCGAGACCGCCTACGACGCGGCCAAGGGCGTGGAATGCTACGAGCGCCTCAAGGGCAAGGGCAGCGGCGCCTCCGGCTTCGACACGCAGTCCACCGGCATCACCTTCGCCGTGACCGACAAGGCCTTCGTGGACAAGATCCCGGTGGAGACCCCGGGCTACGGCCTCTCGCAGTCGGCCGACGGCACGGTGTTCGAGTGGAACTTCCCGCTGCTGGGCACCTACTGGACCGCCGCCGACGTGATGCTGCAGGACATCGCCAAGAAGGAGAAGGGCAGCCTCAAGGGCAAGAAGATCGCGCTGGTCTACCACGACAGCCCCTACGGCAAGGAGCCGATCCCGCTGCTGCAAAAGCGCGCCGAGGCCGACGGCTTCACGCTCAGCACCTTCCCCGTCACGCCGCCCGGCGTGGAGCAGAAATCCACCTGGCTGCAGATCCGCCAGCAGCGGCCCGACTACGTGCTCTTCTGGTCGGCCGGCGTGATGACGCCCGCCGGGATCCGCGAGGCGCAGGCCAGCGGCTACCCGCGCGAGAAGATCTACGGCATCTGGTGGGCCGGCTCCGACCACGACGTGAAGGACATCGGCGCGGGCGCCAAGGGCTACAACGCCATCACCATCCACAACAGCGCCGCGAAGGACAAGGTGCACGACGACCTGAAGAAGTTCGTCTATGACAAGGGCCAGGGTACGGGGGCTCCCACGGGCGTGGGCACGCTGGCGCATACGCGCGGGATGATGATCTCCATGCTGCAGGTGGAGGCGATCCGCGCCGCGCAGGAGAAGTACGGCAAGGGCAAGGTGCTCACGCCCGAGCAGGTGCGCTGGGGCTTCGAGAACCTGGACCTCACGGCCGACAAGCTCAAGGCCCTGGGCTTCGGCGAAATCATGCGCCCGGTGAAGACCTCCTGCCAGAACCACATGGGCACCGACTGGGCGCGCATCGTGCAGTGGGACGGCGGCAAGTGGAACCTCGCTTCGGACTGGTACCAGGCCGACAAGACGCACATCGATCCGCTGGTGAAGGAGTACGCGGCGAAGTATGCGAAGGACAAGAACATCAAGCCGAGAAGCTGCGGATGACATCCCCCTGAGCGGCTGCGCCGCTTCCCCCTTCTCTCGGTCCGCTGCGCGGTCCGGGAAGGGGGACGACGCCAGCGCGGCGGGGCGGCCCTTGCGCGGCGTCCGCTGGCCTGGGGCCGCGCCCAGCTTTTTACCTGCGCGCCCGATGCCGCCCGCTGAGTACCTCCTCATTCAATGTCAGGGACGACCATGACCACCGACCCTCCTCCAACCTCCAACGCCGCTCCCCTGCTCGTCGTCAACGGCATCGAGGTGATCTACCACCATGTGATCCTCGTGCTCAAGGGCGTGTCGCTTTCCGTGCCCGAGGGCGCCATCGTGGCCCTGCTGGGCGGCAATGGGGCGGGCAAGACGACCACGCTGCGCGCGGTCTCCAACCTGCTGGCGGGCGAGCGCGGGGAGGTCACGAAGGGCAGCATCGAACTGCGCGGCGAGCGCATCGAGCGGCTGTCGCCCGCTGCGCTGGTGGACCGCGGCGTGGTGCAGGTGATGGAGGGCCGCCACTGTTTTGCCCACCTCACGATCGAGGAGAACCTGCTCACGGGCGCCTATACGCGGCGCGACCGCGGGGAGATCGCGGCCAACCTGGAGAAGGTGTATGCCTACTTCCCGCGCCTGAAGACGCGGCGCACCAGCCAGGCGGCCTACACCTCGGGCGGCGAGCAGCAGATGTGCGCCATCGGCCGCGCGCTCATGGCCAACCCGCGCATGGTGCTGCTCGACGAGCCCTCCATGGGCCTGGCGCCGCAGATCGTCGACGAGGTCTTCCACATCGTGCGCGACCTCAACACCCGCGAGAAGGTCACCTTCCTGCTGGCCGAGCAGAACACGCACATGGCGCTGAAGTACGCGGACTACGGCTACATCCTCGAAAGCGGCCGCGTGGTGATGGACGGCGCGGCCGCCGACCTGGCCAACAACGAGGACGTGAAGGAGTTCTACCTGGGCATGGGCGGGGGGGAGCGCAAGAGTTTCAAGGATGCGAAGAGCTACAAGCGGCGCAAGCGCTGGCTTGCCTGATGAACTACCCCCTGTGGCGCTGCGCGCCTTCCCCCTTCTCTCGCCGTGCTGCGCACGGCGGGAAGGGGGACGACGCTGGTGGCCCGGCGAAGCCGGTTCCACGGCGTCTGCTGGCTTGGCCTGCTCCGCGGCCTTTTGATGGGTGGCGCTGCGGGGGGGCAGGGCCGTACGCGGGATTTGCAGTTCGGATGCCCACGCTGACGATGCCGCTGTTTCTTATGACGATGGATGCACAACCGCATGGATGAAGGCATGAGCATGATGGATTCCTACGACGCCCTCGAAACCCGCGCGCCCGAGGAGCGCGAGGCTGCGCTGATGGCGGCGCTGCCGGCGCAGGTGGCGCATGCGCGGTCGGCCACGGCGGCTTTCGGCGAGATCCTGGCGGGGGTGGATGCGCGGGCCGTGACCAGCCGGGACGCGCTGGCCGCCCTGCCGGTGACGCGCAAGCACGAGTTGCTGGAACGGCAGCAGGCGGGCCGCGCCGCGAACCCGTTCGGGGGTTTCAGCGCGCTGGCGTTCGGCCCGGCGATGCCGCGCGTGTTCGCGAGCCCGGGCACGCTCTACGAACCGGAAGGCCGGCGGGCGGACTACTGGCGCATGGCGCGCGCGATCCATGCCGCGGGGTTCCGGCCGGGCGAGCTGGTGCACAACTGCTTCAGCTACCACTTCGTTCCCGCGGGCGCCATGATGGAAGGCGGGGCGCAGGCCCTCGGCTGCACGGTGTTCGCGGGCGGCACGGGGCAGACGGAGCAGCAGGTGCAGGCCATGGCCGAGCTGCGCCCCGCGGGTTACATCGGCACGCCGAGCTTCCTGCGCATCCTGCTGGAGAAGGCGGCGGAGACGGGCACGGCGCTGCCGCACCTGGGCAAGGCGCTGGTGTCGGGCGAGGCGCTGCCGCCCTCGCTGCGCGACTGGTTCGCCGAGCGCGGCGTCGCGGCCTACCAGTGCTATGCCACGGCGGACCTGGGCCTGATCGCCTACGAGACCCGCGCCCGCGAGGGTCTGGTGCTGGGCGAGGACGTGATCGTGGAGATCGTGCGGCCCGGCACCGGAGACCCCGTGCCCGACGGCGAGGTGGGCGAGGTGGTGGTGACCACGCTCAACCCCGACTACCCCCTGGTGCGCTTCGGCACGGGCGACCTGTCGGCCGTGCTGCCCGGCCCCTGCCCCACCGGCCGCACGAACCGCCGCATCCGCGGCTGGATGGGCCGGGCCGACCAGACCACCAAGGTGCGCGGCATGTTCGTGCACCCCGGCCAGGTGGCCGAGGTGGCGCGGCGCTTCCCGCAGGTGGCGCGCGCGCGCCTCGTCGTGGGCGGTGAGATGGCCAGCGACACCCTGGTGCTGCGCGTGGAGACGTCGGAGACCGCCGGCGGGCTGGCCGACCAGCTGGCGGCTGCGGTGCGCGAGGTCACCAAGCTGCGCGCCGAGGTGGAGATGCTGCCGCCGGGCAGCCTGCCCAACGACGGCCGCGTGATCGAGGATGCGCGCAGCTACCGGTGACCCCGGACGACGCCTGCCGGCGCCTGCCACAGATGGATTGCATGGAGCTTACACTCACATTTCCATAGCAACATATCCTTGCACGTCAATGGATCCAGCGCAAAAAAACTTAAAACCCTGCATCTCCGGGCCTCAGTGATTACCTTGATGTAGCACCGAAAGCCCATGACTATCATGGCGCCTCTTCACGTAAGGAGCACCATGAAATCACTGTTCAAGACCGCCCTGCTGGCCGCTGCCGCAGCCGCCGCATTCGGCGTCCAGGCACAGCAAGCCTTCCCCTCCAAGGACAAGACGGTGACCATCGTCGTGCCCTTCGCGGCCGGCGGTCCCACCGACCGCGTGGCGCGCGACCTGGCCGAGGCCATGCGCAAGCCGCTGGGCGGGGTGAGCGTGGTGATCGACAACGCCGCCGGCGCCGGCAGCAGCATCGGCACCGCCAAGGTGGCACGCGCGGCACCCGACGGCTACACCCTGCTGCTCAACCATATCGCCATGGCCACGATGCCGGCGCTCTACCGCAAGCTGCCTTTCAACGTGCCCACCGACTTCGAGTACCTGGGCATCGTGAACGACGTGCCCATGACGCTCATAGGCCGCCCCTCGCTGCCGGCCAACAACTACCAGGAGCTCTCCACCTGGATCGGCCAGAACAAGGGCAAGATCAACCTGGGCCACGCCGGCCTGGGCGCCGCCTCGCACCTGTGCGGCCTGCTCTACCAGAACGCCCTCAAGGTCGAGATGACCACCGTCGCCTACAAGGGCACGGCCCCCGCCATCACCGACCTGATCGGCGGCCAGATCGACCTGCTGTGCGACCAGACGACCAACACCACATCGCAGATCGAGGCCAAGAAGGTCAAGGCCTATGCGGTCACCACGGACAAGCGCCTGACCACGCCGTCGCTCAAGGACCTGCCCACGCTGGCGGAATCTGGCGTGAAGGACTTCCAGGTCACCATCTGGCACGGCCTCTACGCGCCCAAGGGCACGCCCGCCGAAGTGGTCGCCAAGCTGAACGAAGCCCTGAAGGCGGCCCTGAAGGACCCGGACTTCATCAAGAAGCAGGAAGGCCTGGGCGCCGTGGTGGCCTCCGACCAGCGCATCGAGCCGGCCGAGCACAAGAAGTTCGTGCAGGCCGAGATCAACAAGTGGGGCCCGATCATCAAGGCCGCCGGCACCTACGCGGACTGACGCCGCTCCCAGTGCGGCGGGGCGATGCCCCGCCACGGCGACGCCCTGCAGCGCCCCCGCGCCGCAGGGCGTTTTTCTTTCTGGTCAATCCAGCATCTGCCGGACCTTGCAGGCCAGCGCCTCGATCGTGAACGGCTTGGCCATCATGTCCATGCCCGGCCCGAGGAACTCGCTCCGGACGTTCGCCTGGTTGGCGTAGCCGGTGATGAACAGCACCTTCAGGCCGGGGCGGAGCTGGCGGGCCACATCGGCCAGTTGCCTGCCGCTCATGCCCGGCAGGCCCACGTCCGTGATCAGCAGGTCCAGGCCATCGAGCGCCTCCATCACCTCCAGCGCCGAGGGCGCATCGACGGCCTCGTGCGCCACGTACTCCAGGTCTGCCAGCACTTCTCCCAATATGGCCCGCAGGCCCGGCTCGTCCTCGACGAACAGGAGGGTTTCGCCGCGGCCGCACGGCAGGTCGGCAGTGGCCGTCGGCGCGGCGGGCACGGGTGAGGCGCCATCCGCCACGGTGGGCAGGTAAAGGCTCACGGCCGTGCCCTCGCCCACCCGGGAGTCGATCGCCACGTGGCCGCCGGTCTGGCGGGCGAACCCGTAGATCATCGACAGGCCCAGCCCCGTGCCCTGCCCGATGGGCTTGGTCGTGAAGAATGGCTCGAACGCCTTCGCGGCCACTTCCGGGGGCATCCCGGTGCCGCTGTCGGTCACGGTCAGCCTGGCATAGCTGCCCGGCTTCAGGTGTGGATGCTGGTTGAGGTAGAGGCGGTCCAGCACGACGGTGGAAGTCTGGATGGTGAGGCGGCCGCCCTGCTCCATCGCGTCGCGCGCGTTGATGCAGAGATTGAGCAAGGCGTTCTCGAGCTGGTTGCGGTCGCTGCGGACCATGCCGAGCCCGGGTGCCAGCGACAGCACGAGCAGGATGTTCTCGCCCAGCGTGCGCCGCAGCATCTCCTCCACGCCCAGCACGAGCGCGTTGGCATCCACGTGCTGCAGGTCGAGCGTCTGCTTGCGCGAGAACGCCAGCAGGCGGTGGACCAGGGATGCCGCGCGCTGGGCGGCCGTGCCGGCCATCGCGATGTAGCGCTCGGTCCCCTTCGCCTCGGGGACCGCGGCGAGCTTGCGCTGCAGCAGCTGCAGGCTGGACATGATGGTGGCCAGCAGGTTGTTGAAATCGTGCGCGATGCCACCGGTGAGCTGGCCGATGGCTTCCATCTTCTGGCTCTGCCGGAGCTGGTCCTCGACCCTGCGCTGCTCGGTGACGTCGCGCCCCGTGGCATAGAAGCGCTGCTCGAACGGCTGGGCCACCCAGGAGATGACGCGGTAGCTGCCGTCGCGGCAGCGGACCCGGTTCTCGAAGCGCATGGTCGTGCGGCCGTCTTCGAGCCGGCGCAGCTCGGCGATGGTCGGCTCGCGGTCGTCCGGATGCACCAGGTCGAGGAAGTGGGTCCGCAGCAGCACCTCCTCGGTCCAGCCGAGCGTCGCCCCCCAGGCGTCGTTGACCGCCAGCAGCCGGCCGTTGACGTCGCAGACGTCCATCAGGTCGGTCGACAGGTGCCAGATCCGGTCACGGTCGGCCGCCTGTTCCGCCACCCGGGCCTTCAGGTTGTCGTTGAGCAGGCCGAGTTCCCGCACGGCATTGTCACGCTCGCTGTTCAGGCGCTCGTGCTCCGTGCGGTCCCGCAGGATCTTGACGAACCCCTGCACCCGGCCCGCCTCGTCCTTCAGCGGCGTCATCTCGCCGCTGGCCCAGAAGCGCCGGCCGTCCTTGCGCAGGTGCCAGCGCTCGTCGCTGGCATGGCCCCGGGCAAGCGCCAGGCGCATTTCCGCGCGCGGGGCGTCCTGCGCGTTGTCCTCGGGCGTGAAGAACCGGTCCGGGGGCTGGCCGAGCATTTCCGCCTCGGTCCAGCCGAGCACCGCGCAGGCGCCCTCGTTCCAGCTGGTGACCAGGCCATCGAGCGAGAAGCTGATGATGGCGTAGTCGCGCGCGCTGTCGAGGATCTGGCGGTTGCGGCGCTCCTCGCGGATGCGGCCCTGCTCGGCGAGCACCATGCGGGTGGTCTCGGTCACCACGAGGAAGATGCCCCGCACGCGCCCCTCGTCATCCCAGATCGGGCTGTGGCAGTGCGTGAAATAGGCCTCGCGCGCCGCACCGTCGCGGTCGGGCGTGTAGCGCGCGTCCTCGGTGTAGAAGCTCTCCCCGGCCAGCACCTTCGAGAAGAACGGCTCCAGCTGGCCCCACATCTCGGACCACCAGTCGAAGGCCGGCTCCCCCAGATGCCCCGGGTGCTTGTGGCCCAGGCTCACGGCATAGGCATCGTTGTAGAAGGTGTGCAGACGGTCGCCCCAGTGGACCATCATGGGGAAGCGGGAACTGAGCGTGGTGCGCACCGCCGTCTTGAGTTCGGGCGGCCAGTCCCGCGGATCACCGAGCGCGTGGCGGCTCCAGTCGATGGCGCGCAGCAGTCTGCCGCACTCGCCTCCCGTGGAGGGGAACGGGCTGCGCGGGTCGGTATCGGGGGGAGGGGAAGCGGGCATGGGCGTTCTCGGGACGCAGGGTGGCTCCGGGAATTTCCAGGGATGCGAACGCCGGCGATTCCGGATTTTCTCAAAGAGTGCCGCCGAGCTCCTCGCCGCTGTGCATTCCACACGGCTTCAGGGTTATCCATCTGCCGCCCCGGCAAGGGCCCGCCTACAACGGACGGACGGCTCCGCGCGCCACCGCGCGCGGCCAGCCCCCGATCCCATGGCCAACGAAAGGTCCTTGCCTCATGCCCCTGCAAGACACTGCATCATCCTCCCGCTGCTCGCGCTCTGCCGCCGTCTCCGCCGTGCAGCACGCCTCCGCGCGCCGCCGCGCCATCGCCCTGGGCTGCGCGCTGATCGCGGGCGCCGCGCTCGCCGCCTGGAACGCGCCCGCGCACGCCGACACGTGGCCTTCCAAACCCGTGCGCATCGTCGTGCCCTTCGCCCCGGGCGGCACCACCGACATCCTCGCGCGGGCCGTCGCGCCCGAACTCAGCCGCGCCTTCGGGCAGCAGTTCGTGGTGGACAACCGCGCGGGCGCGGGCGGCAACATCGGCGCGGAGATCGTCGCCAAGTCGCCGGCCGACGGCTACACCCTGCTCATGGGCACCGTGGGCACGCACGGCATCAACCGCGCGCTCTACGGCAGGCTGCCCTACGACCCCATCAAGGACTTCGTGCCGATCACGCTGGTGGCCGCGGTGCCGAACGTGATGGAGGTCAACGCAGAGAAGGCGCGCGCGCAGGGCATCTCGAGCGTGCAGGACTTCATCCGCTACGCCAAGGCCCACCCCGGCCAGCTCAACATGGCCTCCAGCGGCAACGGCACCTCCATCCACCTCGCGGGCGAGCTGTTCAAGAGCATGACCGGCACCTACATGCTGCACATGCCCTACCGCGGCTCGGGCCCGGCCCTGCTGGACATGGTGGGCGGCAACATGGACGTGATGTTCGACAACCTGCCCTCCTCCATGGCGCAGATCAAGGCGGGCAAGCTCAAGGCGCTGGCGGTGACCAGCGCGACCCGCTCGCCGGCGCTGCCGGACGTACCCACCGTGGAAGAGGCCGGCGGCCCGGCGCTCAAGGGCTACGAGGCCAGCTCGTGGTTCGGCCTGCTGGCCCCGGCGGGCACACCGGCCGACATCGTCAACCGCATCCAGCAGGAGACCGCCAAGGCACTGGCTTCGCCCGCGGTGAAGGAGCGCATGCTGGCGCAGGGCGCCATTCCCGGCGGCAACACGCCGGCCGAGTTCGCGCGGCACATCCAGGCCGAGCACGCCAAGTGGGCCCGCGTGGTGCAGGCCTCGGGCGCCAAGGTGGACTGAGCCGCGACGCTACCAGGTGACTTCGCGGCCCTCGGCGGCGCTGCGGCGCAGCATGTCGATGAAGGGGGCTGCGCGCTGGCGCAGGCGCACCGCCTCGGCCGGGTCGCCCCGCTCCTCGCGGCCTTCGGCGGCCGCACCGTCCTGCGCCTCGCCGCTCTCGGCGCGGCGGGCCTCGTCCGCGGCCACCGCGGCCTCCAGCGACTGGATGGCCGCGGGGATCTGCTCGGCCGTGATGATGCCGTGCGCATCGTCGGGGGACTTGCCGATCGCCTGCAGGATCTGGCGGCCGTGGGCCTGCAGCATGATGATGTCGGCCGTGGCCCGGGACTTGAATTTGTAGAGCATGGATCAGGAAGTAGGCAGATCAGAAGGCGGGGCCGGGTCAGCAGGCGCGCGGCAGCCCCTCGTACATGTAGCCGCGCTGGAAAGGGTAGTCGGACTGCGCGCCCGGCATGGGGCCGGAATCGGTGCGTCCGTCGGGCCGGATGGCGAGCATCTGGTGCAGCGCCATCCATCCGCGCTCGAATCCCATGGCGCTGCCGGCCAGGTACAGGCGGTAGGCGCGCAGTGCCTTGGCCCCGCGATCGGCCCCGGCCTCTTCCGACAGGATGGCCTCGGCCTCGGGGAGGTGCTCCTCCAGCGCGTCCGACCAGGCCCAGAGCGTACGGGCGTAATGGGGACGCAGGTTCTCGGTATCGACCATCTCGAGGCCGGCACCGGCCATGTCGTGCAGCACGGCGCCCACGTGCACCAGTTCGCCGCCGGGAAAGATGTATTTCTCGATGAAGTCGCCCATGCCGGCGCCGAGCTGGTCGTTGTCCACGCCGCCCGCGGTGATGCCGTGGTTGAGCAGCAGCCCGCCGGGACGCAGCAGGCCGTGCACGCAGGCGAAATACTCCGGCAGGCGCGCGCGCCCCACGTGCTCGAACATGCCCACGGAGGCGATCCTGTCGAACGGCCGCTGCTCGGTGCGCCGCAGGTCGCGGTAGTCGCACAGCAGCATGCGCATCCGGCCGGACAGGCCCTTCTCCTCGATGAGCCGCGTCACGTGCGCATGCTGGTTTCGCGAAAGCGTGATGCCGGTGCCTTCCACGCCGTAGTGCTCCGCGGCCCAGAGCAGCAGCCCGCCCCAGCCCGCGCCGATGTCCAGGAAGCGGTCGCCGGGCGCGAGGCGCAGCTTGCGGCAGATGTGGTCCAGCTTGGCCTCCTGCGCCCGGGCGAGCGGCATGCCCGCGTCGCGGTAGTAGGCGCAGGAATACACGCGGCGCGGATCGAGCCACAGCGCGTAGAAGCGGTCGGAGAGGTCGTAATGGAACTGGATCTGCCGCGCGTCCCGGCCCAGCGTGTGCAGGCGGTAGGAGCGGATGCGGTGCGCCAGGGCGGCACCCCAATGGGACGATCCGTGCGCCGGATCGCCCCGCAGCAGGGCACCGGCCGCCGCCATGAGGTCGCGCACGCGCCCTTCCATGGCCACGCGGCCCTCCACGATGGCCGCGCCCACGTCGCCCACCTTGCCCCGCGCGAGGGCGGCGAGCGCCATCGCGTCGCGGAAGCGCAGCACCACGCGCGCGTCGCGCACGCCCAGCCGCTCGCCCCCTGGCAGCTCCAGCGCGAGCCCGACCGGCGAGGCGGCCAGCCGCTCTTCCAGGGCGCGCAGCAGGGGATTCATGGGGGGATTGTTGGGCGGGCGCCGGGCAGCGTCAATGGCAACTGTCTTACAAACCCGGCCGCCAGGAGGCTCCGCGGCGCGTCTATGGCTTAATAGAGGGTTTTCACAGCACGTTCCAGCAGGAGTCTCACACCATGGGCAACAAGATCGTTACCGAAGCCGACCGCAAGCGCACCCCCCAACCGAAGCCGCTGCCCGGCATGTCCCTGCCCACGGGCGGCCGCGGCCAGCGCGTGAGCCTGGAGCGCGGCGTCGCCACGCGCAGCAAGAAGAACCCCGGAAAGCGCTCCAAGAAGGGCGGCTGAGCCCCCTTTTTCCAGCGGCGGCGCCCCGTGCGGCCGCCCCTGCGCCCCGAAGCCCTCCTGCGCGAGGGCTTTTTTGCGTGGGACCGCTCAGCGCGCGGGCCCGGGCACCTGGAACGCGGCGCGCGCGGCCTGGGCCGCCTCGCGCGTGGCGCAGCCCTCGATATGGTCGTTGACCAGGCCCATGGCCTGCATGAAGGCGTACATCGTGGTCGGCCCGACGAAGCCGAAGCCACGCTTCTTCAGGTCCTTCGACAGGGCCACGGCGGCCGGCGCGGTGGTGAGCGACTTCGCGGCCGCCAGCGTGAGCCGCTCCGGGCGCCCCTCGGCGGCGGCCGGCGCGAAGCGCCACAAGTAGTGCGCCAGGCTGCCGAATTCGCGCCGCAGCTCCAGCACGCGGCGCGCATTGCGGATGGCCGACTCGATCTTGCCGCGGTGGCGCACGATGCCGGGGTCGGCCAGCAGGCGCGCCACGTCGGCCTCATCGAAATCCGCCATGCGCTCGGCATCGAAGTTCGCGAAACCCGCGCGGAAGGCTTCGCGCTTGTTGAGGATGGTGATCCAGCTCAGGCCCGCCTGGAAGCCTTCCAGGCAGAGCTTTTCGAACAGGCGCCGGTCGTCGCTCACCGGAAAGCCCCATTCATGGTCGTGGTAGTGGCGGTAGAGCGGCGTGGCGCGGCACCAGAAGCAGCGCGCGGGTTCGGCCGGGCCATCCGCGAACAGCCCTTCGGGCAATGCGGGAGCGGCGGGCGCAATGGGATCGTGGGGCATGGCGCCATTCTAGGGAGGCCGCGGCCGGGAACCGGCCGCCGCTCCGTACACTCCACCGTGCTCCTGCGGGTCGTTTCGCGCCCGTCTCCCTGCCCCATGACTTCCCAGACTCCATCCCCTGTCCGCACTGCGCGCCTCGCGGCCGCCGGCCTCGCAGGCGCCCTGCTCGCGGGCTGCGCCCATACCGGCGACACGCTCGGCTACTACTGGCAATCGGTGCGCGGCCACCTGCAGATCATGCGGGCCGCGGAGCCGGTGGACGACTGGATCGCGCGGCCGGACACTGCCGCGCCGCTGCGGGCCCGGCTGGAGCTCGCGCGACAGGCGCGGGCGTTCGCGGTCACCGAACTGCACCTGCCCGACAACGCCAGCTACCGCCGCTATGCCGACCTGGGCCGCCGCGCCGCCGTCTGGAACGTGGTGGCCGCGCCGCCCGATTCGCTCACGCTGCACACCTGGTGCTTTCCCATCACGGGCTGCATCGGCTACCGGGGCTACTTCGCGGAAGGCGACGCACGGGCGGAAGCCGCGCGCCTCGCCGCCGACGGGCTGGAGACCGCCGTGTACGGCGTACCCGCCTATTCCACGCTGGGCTACACCAACTGGCTGGGCGGGGATCCGCTGCTCAATACCTTCATCGGCTGGCCCGAGGGGGATTTCGTGCGGCTGCTGTTCCACGAACTGGCCCACCAGGTGGTGTATGCCAACGGTGACACGATGTTCAACGAATCCTTCGCCACGGCGGTGGAGCGGCTCGGCGTGGCCCGCTGGCTCGCCGAGCGGGCCACGCCGCAGGCCCGAGCCGAATACGCGCTGGGTGAGGAACGGCGCGCCGCGTTCCGCGCCCTGGCCCGCGATACGCGCGAGCGGCTGGCGGACCTGTACGCACGGGAAGCGGGTCAGCCCGGGCTGCAGGAACACAAGCGCGAGGCGATGGAGCAGTTTCGCGCCCGGTACGCCGGGTTGCGTGCCGGCTGGCTGGCGCAGGGCGCGCAGCCCGCGCAGGTCGCGGGCTACGACCGCTGGGTGACCGAAGCCAACAACGCGGCCTTCGGGGCGCAGGCGGCCTATGACGACCTCGTGCCCGCCTTCGAGGCGCTGTTCCGGCGGGAGGGAGGCGACTGGCCGCGGTTCTACCAGGCCGTGCGCCGGCTGGCCGCGCAGCCGCCGGACGGGCGGCTGCGGGAACTGCGCGCCGCGCTGCCGGCGCCCGGGAACGCCGCGCCCGCGCCGGCCGCGGATTGAAGCGGCGCCCGGCGGGGGCGCGGCGCCGGTCTCAGCTCAGGGACTCGATCAGATCGATGTACTGCTGTTTCGCGGCGTCGCCGGCCGTGCCCTTGAGCCTGGTCCAGGCGTCCCACTTGGCGCGGCCCACGACGTCGGAGAAGCCGGGGCGGGCCTCCGCGTTGTCGCCCGCGGTGGCCTGCTTGTAGAGCGCGTAGATCTTGAGCAGCGTCGGGTTGTCGGGGCGCTCGCTGAGGTTCTTGGAGTGGGCCACGGCGGCTTCGAAGGCGGCGTTCAGGTCGGACATGGGAAAGCGTGTCTCCGGGAGGGATGGGGATGGCCGGGCCGGCAGACCCGGGCGCGGCGCTCTGCCGTGCCTGCCTATCTTAGGACCATCCCGCTCACGGTCTTCTGATTGCCGCCTGTCTGGGCGTGGCGACGCTGCCCCGTGCAGACAAGACGCGGCAAGGACGCCGGAAGGGTGGCGCCAGCCGCTCTCAGAACACCTTGAGCACGCGCAGCGTGGCGCGTACATCCTCCTTGAAGCCGGCCCGGACCTTGATGTCGCGCTGCACCAGCCCCTGGATCTGCAGCGTGGGGGTGATGAACTTCGAGACCTCCAGCCGGAGCTGATCAGCCCGGGTGGCCTGGCCGGTGTCGAGGCCATCGAGGCGCTGCCTGCCGCCTCGCAGGCCGGAATAGCCGGTCGAGAAGGTCCACGAGGCGTCGGACGGCGGCGTGTAGGTCAGCCAGGCCTGCACCTGGTAGCTGTTCTGCTGGCGCAGCCGGCTGGAGCCGGCGCCGGCTTCGTCGTTCGTGCCGTACCACATCACATCGGCGGACAGCTGGCTGCCGAAGCCCGCGCCGAGCTGGTGCGTGCCGCCGACCTGGAGGTTGGCCTTCCAGCGGTTTTCGCCGAGATTGAGCGTGCGACCGGCGCGGTAGCTGCCTGCGGGCACGAACAGGTAGGGGACGACGGCGAAGGTGGTGCCGGGCTGGTTCACGAGCCAGACGGGTGCCGCGAAGATGGGGTCGCCCGCGCCGCTCGCCGATTCCAGCGGCGCACCGCCCAGCGAGCCATCGTACAGGCGGCCGTAGGGCAGCAGCACCTGGGGCGCGAACGCGAAGCCGCCCAAGTCCATGTAGCGGACGTAGCGGAAGATGCCCACGGTGGATTTCAGCCCCGTGCCCTCGCGCAGCGCGCTGCCGCCGCTGGACCAGAAGCTGTCGCGGTCGGTGTACGTGAGGTAGCCGAGGACGGCATTCGTGCCGGCGGGCGCGGGGATGAGGTCCTGGGAGTCGAGGTCCACGGCGTAGGCGTAGCCTGCCAGCAGCCAGACGGCGGCGGCCAGGGCGGCTTCGCGGGTGCAGCGGCGAAGCGCCGGGAAGTGGTCTGAGAGGGTCAGCATGGGGATGGTTCCTGTTCTTGCGTTGCGGTCTTGGAGCCTGCGGCCCAGGTGTGCGGCGCCGTGGCGGCGGCGTCGAAGTCGCGCCCGCCCGCCAGCGCGGTCCAGTGATCGGGCCCGGCCTCGATTTCGCCGAGGGCGAGCAGGCAGGCATCGAGTTCTTCGCGCAGCCGGTCCCAGTCGATCCCCTGCCCGATGAACACGATCTCCTGGCGGCAGTCGCCGACGTGCTCGTCCCATTTTTCGAGGATGCCCTGGCGGCGGTATGCGTCCTGCGGCCAGTCGGGCTGGGCGATGAAGCGCCACCACCGGCCTGCGCGGCCCCACTGGAAGCGGCCGCCGGTCTGCACCAGCATGCCGATGTCCTGGTAGTGGTTGGCCGTCCAGAGGTAGCCTTTGCTGCGCAGCAGCCGGCCGTTGCTCCAGGGCTGCCGCAGCCAGGCCAGCAGGCGCCCGGGGTGGAACGGCGTGCGCGCGCGGTAGACCCAGGATGCGATGCCGTAGGTGTCGGACTCGGGCGTGCGCTCGTCGTCGGCGGCCATGCGCTGCATCCAGCCCGGCGAGCGCACCAGGCTCGGCAGGTCGAAGAGGCGGGTGTCCAGCACCTGGGCGAGGTCGACGCGGCCTTGCACCATCGGCAGGATCCGCGCCGACGGATTGAGCCGCGCCAGCAGCGCCTCGAGTTCGGCGAAGCGTGCCTCGCCGATGACATCCAGCCGGCTGACCAGGATCACGTTGGCGTACTCGACCTGCTCGATCAGCAGGTCGGAGAGCCTGCGCGGCGGCGTGCCGTCGCTGCCCTGCGCCTCGACCGGCGTATGCGAGGCCAGCTGCTGCTCGAAGGTCTCGCCGTCGACCACCGTCACCAGCGTGTCCAGCCGCGCCAGCTCGCTCAGGCTGAAGCCGGCGCTGTCGAGGAAGGCGAAGGTCTCGGCCACCGGCATCGGCTCGGAGATGCCCGTGGATTCGATCAGCAGGTAGTCGAAGCGCTGCGAGCGGGCCAGCGCGCTGACCTGCTCCAGCAGGTCGGCACGCAGCGTGCAGCAGATGCAGCCGTTGCTCATCTCGACCAGTTCGTCGCTGCCGCGGTGCAGCTCCACGCTGCGCCGCACGTCCTCGGCATCGATGTTGACCTCGCTCATGTCGTTGACGATGACGGCGACCCGCAGGCCGGCGCGGTTGCGCAGGATGTGGTTGAGCAGCGTGGTCTTGCCCGCGCCGAGGAAGCCGGAGAGCACGGTCACCGGGATCCGGGGCGGCGCCCCGGGCGGCGACGGGGGCGCCGCCATCGTCATGCTGCGACGCTTTCTTCGACCGGGCGGGCCGCGGACTGGCCGGCCACCGGCGCCTGGGCGACCTTGTCGAGGTAGCCTTCGAACAGGTCGACCACGACGAAGCCTTCGTCGCAGGCATCGCCCCAGACGTCGCGGTTGCTGAACTGCACGTGGTAGGTCGGCTGGATCGCGGCGCTTTTGTCGCCATGGCCGATGGCGTCGGGGAAGGGCCACTTCTCGGTCGTGCGGTGCAGGACCACGCCCTGCTTGCCGCGCACGTAGCCGGGCGCACGGATATGGCCGGCCACGTATTCGTCGCGCACCACCACGCGGTCGCCGACCTCGAAAGGCGCGCGGCCGGCGATGGCCGCCCGGCCCCCGGAGCGGGCCGGCGCGGCGAGCTTGAAGTGCGAGCCCAGCGCCGCGTCGAGTTCCGCCTGCGTGAGCACGCCCAGCTCGACCATCAGCGAGGCCGTGGCGATCACGTAGCGCTCGTAGTACTGGGTGCCCGCCTGCTGGCGGAACTCGATGCGCTCGACCGCGTGGCGCACTTCGTCGACGCTGTAGAGCTTCATGTGGTCGGCGCCGAGGAACATCAGGGTGTAGGCCAGGTGCTCCCAGTCCTGCTTGAACACGGGCTTGTAGCTCAGGGTGTTGATGGCGTGGGGAATCCGGCCGAAGCCCTGGACACCGCCGAGATCGTGAAAACCGTCCATGATCGAATCTCCGAAAAAAGGGGAAGAAGGTGGGGGGAGAAAGGGAGTGCGGCGGCTCAGCCCACGCGCGGCAGCGCCACGCCGATGAGCACGTCCTTGGTGACGAGCGACTGGAGCCGTTCCTCGCTCCAGCCCTCGGTGCCGGCGGGCCGCATCGGCAGCACGAGGTAGCGGGTTTCTGCGGAGGTGTCCCAGACCTTGACGGTCATATCCTCGGGCAGCTCGGTGCCGAGTTCGCGCAGCACCGTGCGGCCTTCGCGGACCAGGCGGGCACGGAATTCGAAGCCCTTGTACCACTCGGGCGGCAGGCCCAGCACCGGCCAGTTGGTGCACGAGCACAGGCTGCACACGATGACGTTCTTCACCGTGGGCGTGTCCTCCAGCGCGACGATGTATTCGCCCTGCGGGCCGGTGTAGCCGAACTGCCCGCAGGCGGCGGTACCGTCGCGGAGCAGCAGCGCGCGGTAGGCCGGATCGGTCCAGGCCTTGGCCACGACCCGGGCGCCGTTGGCCGGGTCGAACTTGTTCGCCAGCAGGTCGGTCAGGCCTTCGATGTAGCCGTCCGGAATGAGGTTCTTGTCCTTGAGAACCTTGAACAGTGCCCAGGCCCGTTCGCCGGGCGTGGAGGTCTGGACGGGAGCGGTAGCGACGGAAGCATTCATGGGGAGACTCCTTGTGTTGCAAACGAGAAGGGGACGCGCATGGCGGGGACGATGGGGCCGGGGCGGCGCGTCAGAGCTGCCGCCAGTCGGTGCCCGCCTCGAAGGCGGCGGCGGCCTGGTAGATCGTGCTTTCGGCGTAGTGGCGGCCGACCAGCATCAGCCCCACGGGCAGGCCGTCCACCGTGCCGCAGGGGATGGACATGGCCGGGTGTCCGGTGATGTCGAGCGGGGCCGTGTTGCCGATCATCTCGAAGGCGCGGCCCACGTATTCGGCCAGCGGCGCTCCGGGCTCGGGCAGCTTCTGCGCGACGATCGGCACGGTGGGCATCAGCAGCAGGTCGTAGTCGGCGAGCGCCCGGTCGTAGCCTGCGCGTGCACGGCGGGCGATGTTCTGCGCCTTGGCGTAGTAGCGCCCGTGGTAGCGCTCCAGGCCGTACTGGCCGACGAACATGCACAGCTTGAGCGTGGCCGAGAGGGCATCGGCGCCATCGCGCCAGCCGGCATGCCGGTCCAGCAGGCCGACGTCGTAGAGGCCTTTCCAGCCGAAGCCCATGCCGTTGCCGTGCATCATCTGCGCGGTGAGGCCTTCACAGCCGATGGGCTGCCAAAGCGCCCCGGCCAGTCCGTGCTCGGGCACCGAGACCTCGCCGACGGCAGCCCCGAGCCCTTCCAGCCGCGCGGCGGCCTCGCGCACCTTGCCGGCCACGCGCGGGTCCTGGTTGGCGAGCCCGAAGCCCTCGGCGAGGATGCCGATGCGAAGCCCCCCGGCGCCGCGCCCCAGGGCGCGTGTGTAGTCCTCGGCCGGCGGCGCGTACTGGCGCGGGTCGAGGCCATCGCTGCCGGCGATGACGCTCAGCATCAAGGCGTTGTCGCGCACGTTGGCGGTGATCGGGCCGATATGGTCCACGGTGGCCTCGATCGGCATGACGCCGGTATAGGGCACCAGGCCGTGGGTCGGCTTCATGCCGTAGGTGCCGCAGAAGGCCGAGGGAATGCGGATCGAGCCGCCCTGGTCGCCGCCGATGGCGAGGTCGGCCGCGCCAGAAGCCACCAGCGCGGCACTGCCGGACGACGAGCCGCCCGACGAATAGCCATGCCGATGCGGGTTGTGCACGGGTGCGGGGTCGGAGGTGTGGCTGCCGCCGGACAGGCAGAAGTGCTCGCAGGTGGCCTTGCCGAGGATGGTGGCGCCGGCGTCCAGCAGCCGGGTGGCCACGGTGGCGTCGCAGGTCGGCACGAAGCCTTCGAGGGTCGAGGAGCCGTTCACCATCGGCACGCCGGCCAACGCGATGTTGTCCTTGAGCACGACCGTGCGGCCGGCCAGCGGGCCTTCGGCCGCGCCGCGCACCTCGGCCTTGCAGGCCCAGGCGTTGAGGGGGTTCTCGTCGCCGCTCGGGCGGTGGCCGCCCTGGCGCGGATAGCGCACGGCGGGGATCTCGTCGGGCAGGCCGTCGATGAGGTCGTAGGCGTCGAAACTCGGCTGCATCAGCGCGAGGTACTCGGTGGCCTGCTGCGGCGTCAGGTGCATGTGCAGCCGGCCGGCGAGGGCCTGGAGCTGTTCGGAGGTAGGGCGTTCAATGGCCATGGCGCGGTGCTGTGGGCTGGGGGATGGGGGCTGCGCAGGCGGTTCAGTTCTGCGCGGCAGCGCTGGCCGCACCGCCTCGGGCCGGCCAGTGGACGCCCACGCTCTTCATGCCCTTGGACACGTCCATCTCGGGGTGGGCGAGCACCACGTCGCGGTACGAGGGGCTGCCGATGACGGCCGGCTTGAACTTGACGATGAAGGCGCTGACTTCCTCGCGGATGTCCTGCGGCACGCCGAAGTTCTCGTAGCACTCGTCGATGCACTCGATGACGGCCTGCCAGTGCACCTCGGTCAGGCCCATGCCGCGGTGCGCGGTCACCATGTCGCGGCCGCGGTACACCGTATTGCCTCCCCAGTGCTGGCACAGGAAGTCGACGAAGTTGATGTGCTCTTTCTGGAACGTCGACTCCGACATGTGGCTCCAGATGTGGCCGATGGCGGGGTGTTTCATGCACACCCTCAGGATCTCGCCGGCGAACTTGTGGATCGCGTCGTAACCTCCGAGGCGCTCGTAGAGAGAGGGCTTTTCCTGCGTGGCGGTTTGTGGGGCAGTCATGGGTTCTCCATATCAGGGGTTGGCGGTGGCTCTTGCGGGGCCGCATGACGGCTGCGGCCCTTGCGCTGGCGGCCCCGGGCGGCGGCCCCGGGGAGGGCCGTGCGGTACCGTGCCGCTGCGGAATCCATTGTTCGCAAGCCCGTCTTGCAATACTTGGTTCAGAAGGACATCCGCATGTCCGGCACGGACACCTGCACGCGGTGGCCGTCCCGACCGTGCCGGCCGCGGCGCGTGCCCACGGTGGTGCGCTCCACCGGATGAACACACCGGGTTGGTGCGCCGGCGCAGGCACCGGCATACTCCGCTCCCGTGGGTTTCGCAGGCGGGATGTCCCGCACCCGCAACGACGGCCCTCGGGCATGTCGCTTGCTTGAAAAAGGCTCCCGTACGCCACGGCTTCCGCACGCCGCAACGAGGTGCATGCCATGAACCATCAATACGCCACCACGGCAGTTGCCCCCTCGCACCGCTTCGAGTATTGGAAGGAAGTGGTGTGCCGCCATTGCATTCCGGCCGCCAGCCAGCCGCTGGCAGACAGTGATTTCGATGGCCGGCTCGATGTCCATCCTGTGGGGACGCTCGACATCTGCTCGATCTCCGCCCCGCTGCACTACTGGGAGCGCACCCCCTCGCACCTGCGCACGGGCCCCGACGACGACCTGTGGCTGGGCTTCAGCCACGACGGCCATGGCCGGCTCGAACAGGGCGACCGGCAGGCCGTGCTGGATCGCGACCGCCTGTTTCTCTACGACGCCTCGCAGGCCTTTCGCTTCAGCCTGGGCGGCAGCAACCACCTGGTGCGCATTCCCCGCCACTTGCTCAGCGCGCGGCTGCCCGGCGTCGAGCACATGACCGCCACCGTGCTCGACGAGCAGCGCCCCGGTGTCATCCCGCTGCGCGAGATGCTGCGGCAGGCCGCTGCGGCGCCTGCCTGCCTGGAGGACGCGGCGGTCTCCGGCAGGTTCTCGCAGACGCTGCTGGACCTGCTCGTGCTCAGCCTCGAATTGCAGGATCTCAGCGTCGTGCAGGCCGAGCGCGACCTCTACGCCCGGGTCATGAACCACATCCGCCGCCACCTCACCGACCAGGAACTCGGCCTGGACAGCATCGCGCGAGCCCATCATGTATCCACGCGCACCGTCACGCGCGCCTTCGCGCGCCACCACAAGACGCTGATGCAGGTCATCCGGCAGGAGCGCCTGCAGGCCTGCCGCACGGCCATCGAACGGGGGCATGTGCGCAGCGTCTCGCAGGCGGCGCTGGATTTCGGGTTTTCGGATTTCTCACACTTCAGCCACGCTTTTCGCAACGAATTCGGCGTGCCGGCGCGGGAGTTGCTGATGCGCCGGCAGTCCGTGGAACTGAAGAGCCGCTAGGTCCGGGCCGAGGCGCCCGGGCATCAATCAGTGGGCGGCCGGCCTCACAGACCCGCGGTCGGCGCGGCGGGCGGGGGAAGCGCGGCAGCGGGCCTGCCCTTCAGATGGAACACCTCCACGGCACGCACCAGCTCGGCCGCCTGGCTGCTCAGGCTGCTGGCCGCCGCGGCCATCTGCTCCACCAGGGCGGCGTTCTGCTGCGTGGCGTGGTCCACATGGGTGATGGCTTCGGCGATCTGGTCCACGCCCTGGCTCTGCTCGGCGCTGGAGGCACTGATCTCGCCCATCAGGTCGGTGGCGCGGCGGATCGAGGCGACCACCTCCGTCATGGTGGCCCCCGCCCGGTCCACCAACTCGCTGCCGCGGCCCACGCGCTCGACGCTGCCGGTGATGAGCGCCTTGATCTCCCTGGCCGCCGTGGCGCTGCGCTGCGCGAGGGTGCGTACCTCGGCCGCCACCACGGCGAATCCCCGGCCCTGCTCCCCGGCGCGCGCGGCCTCCACCGCCGCGTTCAGCGCGAGGATGTTGGTCTGGAAGGCGATGCCGTCGATCACGCCGATGATGTCGCCGATCTGCCGGCTGCTGTCCTGGATCTCCTTCATGGTGTCCACCACCTGCGCGACGACGGTGCCGCCATCGGCCGCCACGCTGGAGGCTGCCTGGGCCAGTTCGTTGGCGCGGCGCGCGCTGTCGGAGTTGCGGCGCACCGTAGAGCCGAGTTCTTCCATGGACGCGGCGGTCTGCTCCAGCGCCGAGGCCTGCCGCTCGGTGCGGGCGGACAGGTCGTGGTTGCCCGCCGCGATCTCGCGGCTGGCGGAGGACACGTTCTCCGAACTCGACCGCACCGTGGTCACCACGGCCGCGAGCCGGTCGCGCATCGAGGCCAGGCCGGCCATCACGCTGTCGACGTCCCGCGCGCGCACCGGCACGTCCACGGCCAGGTCGCCCCCCGCAACGGCCAATGCCACGCGCTTGAGGTCGGGCGGGTCCGCGCCCAGCTGGCGCACCACGGATCGCAGGTACCAGCTCAGCCCGGCGAGGCAGGCCACCACGATCAGCACCGCGATCGTGGCGAGGTTGCGGTCGGTCCTGGCCAGTTCCTGCACGTCGTTGATGCGCGCGGACAGGCGTTCGCCCTGGCGCTGTTTTTCCTTCCCGAGCGGCTCCAGCAGGCGGTTGCGCGCGGGAATGGTGCGGTCCACGAGCATGGCGAACGCTTCCTCCTTGCGGCCGGCCTGGATGAGCTGGATGTTGTCGGTACCGGTGGCCCAGAACTCATCCATGAGCGCGGGCAAGGGCGCGTATGCCTGGCGGCCGTCGTCGGAGATCATGTTCTCCCCGAACTCCTTCAGCGTCTTCTGCAGCAGGGTGCGTTTTGCCGCGATGTCCGCCAGGGTGGCGTTGAGTTCTTCGGGCGTGCGCGAGAGGATGGCGTGCCGCAGCTGCAGCGAGGCCCGCGTGACGTTCAGTTCCAGCTCTGCGATACGCTGGAGCTGGGGGACGTTGTAGGCGCGGACGATCTCGGCATCGCTGCTGAGCCGCTCCATCATGGTCCAGATCGATACGGCCACTATCGCCAGCAGCACGAAGATGAGCGCGTTGATCGCCGCCAGACGTCGCGCCATTGTCCAGCCGCCCCTTGCCTGCCCTGCCATGGATGCTCCTCCCGTCACGGTGAACGGCCGTGTGGTGTTCCGGAGCGCCCTCTCCCGCCCCGGTCACTGCCGATGTGGTTGGTGTATGGACATTGTTTGCAGGAATTCGCAAAAAAACCAGGGGGCATGCACGCCGTGGCGGCAGGCGCGTCACGAAAATCGCTGCAGGCCGTCCGCGGCCTGCCACAGCGCCTCGCGCGCCTGCTCGACAATGCGCGCCTTCCACGCGGGCGTGTCGCCATAGAACGTGGCCAGTAGCTGCTGCCGGATCGCCTCCGCCTGGCCGGCGGATGCCTCGGGATGCAGGTGCAGCCAGTGGTCGGCGCGCAGGGCCTGCAGCACCTCCAGGAGGGGAACGGTGCCGTATTCGAGCGCGATGCCGGTCATCTCGGCCTGCGGGCACTCTTCGTACACGCTGTTCCACATGAGCCCGGTGAGGAAGGCGGAGCTCGCCGAGCCGTCGTAGATCGACGTGACCGGCGTCGCGCCATCCCCGCCCCACCAGGCCCGCGCACGCGCGATGGCGGCGGCATCGTTGCGGCCTGCGTAGATGCGCTCGCCATGGCCGCTCGGCCCGAGGCCCGTGTGCAGGTCGATCCAGGCGATGTGCCGCGCCGCGGCGCCGTGCGCGCGCAGCACGTGCCGCAGGGTGAGGTTGCTCCAGGTGGGTGCGGTGCCGCCGAAGAACAGCCCCTGCGGAAACTCGTGCTGCCCCCTGGTGATCGCGGCCTGCCACGCCGCTTCCCCGCGCTCGGCGATGAACGCGGCCACGGCGCGCTCGTTCTCCGGCGACGGAGGCCACCGGGCCGGCAGCAGCAGCGGCGCGACATCGCGGTAGGCCTCGTTGACCGGCAGGGGCCGGCTGAAATCCAGGAAATTGCGGTTCAGGTCCACGTTCTCGTGCGTGGCGCGGCGCATGTGCGAGAAGCCGTGCGGGTTCAGCCCGTGGATGTAGAGCACCGCCAGCCCCGCATCGCGGGCCCGCGCGCGCCACGCCGCGTCGTGCAGCGCGAACACCTGCACCCCGCTGCCGCAATGGCCTTCCACGCCGTGGCAGGCGCTGCTCAGGATGAGCAGGCGGTGCGCATCGGCAGGGCCGTCGCGCACCACGTCCATCGCCAGCGCCTCGCCTTCGCGGCCCGGCAGCGGGTGCGGATGCGACTCCACCGCGAGGCCGGCCGCGGCCGCCGCATCGAGGAACTGCGCGCGGGCCTGCGCATAGGTGGAGGAAAACGCGTGCGCGGGGGCAATCATCCTGGGAGATTCCTGGGGAAATACGTCGGACGGGGGAGGTGGCAGAAGCCCGGAGCGCGGGCCTGCCCGCAGCAGCCCCAACAGCAGGGGCCGGGCCGGCAAGGGAGGTGGGCCCGAAAAAAAGCGCCACGGCCCGGCATGCAGGCCGCGGCGCGCGCGGCGTCAGGCGGCGGGACGCGGCGCCGCCAGCCACTGCTGCGCCAGCTCGACCCAGTAGGTGGCACCCAGCGGCAGCAGGTCGTCGTTGAAGTCGTAGCTCGGGTTGTGCAGCGTGCAGGGGCCGCCACCATGGCCCATCTCGCGGTGCGAGCCTTCGCCGTTGCCGATGAAGCAGTAGGCGCCGGGCCTGGCCTGCAGCATGAACGCGAAATCCTCCGCGCCCATGGTGGGCTCCTGCGGGGAGACGTGCTCCGCGCCCACGATGCCCTCCATCACGCGGCGCGCGAACGCGGCCTCGGCCGGCGAATTCACCGTGGGCGGATAGTTGCGGTGGAACTCGAACTCGCACGTGGCGTCGTGGGCGGCGCAGGTGTGCTCGGCCACCTGCTTCATGCGTTGCTCGATCATGTCCAGCACTTCCAGCGTGAAGGTGCGCACCGTGCCCTGCAGCTCGCAGCTGTCGGGCACCACGTTGGTGGCCTCGCCGGTGTGGATCATGGTGACCGAGATCACGCCGGCATCGACCGGTTTCTTGTTGCGGCTGATGATGTTCTGGAAGGCCTGCACCATCTGGCAGGCCACGGGCACGGGGTCGATGCCCATGTGCGGCATGGCGGCGTGGCTGCCCTTGCCGCGGATGACGATCCTGAACTCGTTGGACGAGGCCATGACCGGGCCGGGGCTGACCGCGAACTGGCCGGCGCGCATGCCGGGCCAGTTGTGCATGCCGAACACGGCCTCCATCGGAAACTGGGTGAAGAGCCCGTCTTCGATCATCACGCGCGCGCCGCCGCCGCCCTCTTCCGCCGGCTGGAAGATCAGATAGACGGTGCCGTCGAAGTCACGGTGCTTAGCGAAATGCTGGGCCGCGCCGAGCAGCATGGCCGTGTGGCCGTCGTGGCCGCAGGCGTGCATCTTGCCGGGGTGGGTGCTGGCGTGCGAGAAGGTGTTGAATTCGGTGATGGGCAGCGCGTCCATGTCGGCCCGCAGGCCCACCGCACGGCCCGAGGCACCGCCGTCGCGGCCGTGCACGATGCCCACCACGCCTGTCTTGCCCAGGCCGCGGTGGACCGGGATGCCCCACTCGGCGAGCCTGGCGGCCACGATGTCGGCCGTGCGCACTTCTTCGAAGCACAGCTCGGGATGCGCGTGGATGTCCCTGCGCACGGCGGCGATGGCGGCCGCCTCGGTGACGATGGAGTCGATGAGTTTCATAATGGATGCTTCCTTGGTCCGGAGAGTCTAGCCCTGCCTCCGCACGCGCACCAGACAGGGTTATTCCACACCCCACGATGCTGTCCGAACACGCCCTCTCGCTCGCCCAGGCCCTGGTGCGCATGAACACCGTGAGCCACCGCTCCAACCTGGAGCTCATCGATTTCATCCGTACGGAACTGGATCGCCTCGGCGTGAAGTGCCGGCTGACCTACGACGCAAGCAAGACCAAGGCCAATCTATTCGCCACCCTGGGCGAGGGCAAGCCCGCGGGCATCATCCTCTCGGGCCACACCGACACCGTGCCCTGGGACGGCCAGGACTGGAGCGTGGACCCGCTCTCGGCCACCGTGCAAGGCGGCCGGCTCTACGGCCGGGGCAGCGCCGACATGAAGGCCTTCATCGCCATCGCGCTGTCGCAGGCGCGCCAGTTCCTGGAAAGCGACGCGCCCTTCGCCATCCACTACGCCTTCAGCTACGACGAGGAAGTGGGCTGCTTCGGCGCCCGCGAGCTCATCGCCGACCTGCGCGATGCCGGCGTGCGGCCGCTCGCCTGCATCGTGGGCGAACCCACCGACATGGTGCCGGCCATCGCGCACAAGGGGGTGTACCGCTACCGCTGCTGCGTGCGCGGCAAGGAGGCGCACTCCTCGCTCACGCCGCATTCGGTGAACGCGATCGAGATGGCCGCGCGCGTGGTCGGCCGCGTGCGCGACATGGCCGAGGGCTTCGAGCGCGAGGAGCCGCGCTTCGACGGCTTCGACGTGCCCTTCTCCACCGCCAGCGTGGGCCAGTTCCATGGCGGCATCGCCGACAACGTGGTGCCGCGCGACGCGGAGTTCCGCTACGAATTCCGCGACCTGCCCACGGCCGACGCGGCGCGCATGCAGGCCGAGGTCGTGGCCTATGCGCGCTCGCTGGAGCCCGCGATGCAGGCCGTGGCGCCGCAGACGGGCATCACCTTCGACACCATCTGCGAGATCCCGAGCTTCCTGGGCAGCGCGCAGGACCCCGTCACGCGCCTGGCGCAGCGCCTCGCGGGCGAGGCCGGCACCACGCTGGTCGCCTTCGGCACCGAGGCCGGCCTTTTCAAGAACGCCGGCATCTCCACCGTGGTCTGCGGCCCGGGCAGCATCCGCCAGGCCCACCAGCCCGACGAGTACGTGAGCCTGGAGCAGCTCGCCCGCTGCGAGGCGTTCATGCACGGGCTGGCGCAGACGCGGGAATTCGAGGGCCTCTGAGAAGGCCTCAGACCATCACCCGGCCGTCTCCGGTCAGCATCGACATCTCGACGAAGCGCGAGCCCGCGTGGCTGCTGCTGCTGAGGCTGATCGGATAGCCCGAGACCGTCGCGGTGCCGATGGCTTCCAGGCCGGCGACGAGGGACTCGCGCGTGGGCTTGCCACCGCCCTGGCGCAGGCCTTCGGCGAGCACCCGGGCGGCCACGAAGCCTTCCATGCTCGAATAGTTGGCCTGCACCTTCCCGCCGCCCTTCCTGATCGCGTCCTGGAACTCCCGGGCGATCTGCCGCGTCGTCTGGTAGGGCGAGGGCATCACCTGCGAGACGACCACGCCGGCGCCGTCCCGGCCCAGCGCGTCGGCCAGGGCCTGCGTGCCCACGAAGGAGAGGTTGTAGAAGGTGCCGCCATAGCCCGCCTTGCGCGCCGCGCGCACGAAGGCGGCGCTCGCCGCGTAGGTGGTGACCATCACGATGGACTCCGGGCGGGCGGCCACGAGCTTCGCGACGGCCGGGGCCACGTCCACCGAATTGCGGGGCACGGTCGCCGTGGCGTGCGGCTTGAGCTGGTCCTGCGCCAGGGCCAGGGTGACGCCGTCCAGCCCGGCCTTGCCGTAGGCGTCGTCCTGGTGGAACACCGCGATCCTGCGCAGCCCCAGGTGGGTGAGCTGCCGCACGATCACGGCCGTCTCGTCGTTGTAGGACGCCCGGACGTGGAAGATCAGGCGGTTGAACGGCTGGCGCAGCGCCTCCGCCCCGGTGAAGGGCCCGAAGAAGGGCACCCTGGCCTGGTTGAACAGCGGCAGCGCCGCGAGGCTGGTGGGCGTGCCCACGTAGCCGAAGAGGGCCAGCACGTCCTGCTCGATGAACTTGCGGGTGTTGGCCGCGCACCGGTCGGGCTCGTAGCCGTCGTCCAGGGTGCGCAGCTCCACCGGCCTCCGGCCGATGCCGCCCTGGGCGTTGAGCGCGTCGAAATACAGCTTCGCGCCCGCGTGGAACTGCACGCCCAGCTGGGCGGACGGCCCGGAGAACGGCGCCGACTGGCCGAGCACGATGGGCCCCTCGGACTGCGCGCGCGCCGGGCCGAACCCGGCGACCGCGGCCATGCCCAGGCCGATGGAAAACCGCCTGCGCCCCAGAACTGCCTGCTTCATGGTGAAATCCCCCCTCGGGGCGCGACAGCCGGCTTGCGGCAGATCCGGCCCCGATGTTGTTGAAACCCTGGAAAGACCGCGCAGCGCCTGCCCAGTCCGCTTGCGCGCGCAGTGTATCGCCCCGCCCCGCACGTTGCCCACGATGGAAACCATTTCGCACATTCCCGCGCCGTCCGGCGCGCCCCTGCAGGTGCGCGGCGCCTGCCCCCACGACTGCCCCGATACCTGCGCCCTGGTCACCACCGTGGAGAACGGCGTGGCCGTGCGGGTGCAGGGCAATCCGGCCCATGGCCACACCGACGGCGTGCTCTGCGCCAAGGTGTCGCGCTACGCCGATCGCACGAACCACCCCGACCGCATCCTGACGCCGCTGCGCCGCGTCGGCCCCAAGGGCAGCGGGCAGTTCGAGCCCGTGGGCTGGGACGAGGCACTGGCGGATATCGCCGCGCGCCTGTCCGCCATCGCCGCGCGCGACCCGCAGGCCATCCTGCCCTACAGCTATGCCGGCACGATGGGGCTGGTGCAGGGCGAGAGCATGGACCGGCGGTTCTTCCACCGCCTGGGCGCCTCGCTGCTGGGGCGCACCATCTGCGCCGCGGCCGGCGGCGAAGGCCTGAACCAGACGCTGGGCGGCAAGGTGGGCATGAAGGTGGAGCATTTCGCCGAGTCGCAGCTGATCCTCATCTGGGGCAGCAACTCCATCGGCAGCAACCTGCACTTCTGGCGCTATGCGCAGCAGGCCAAGCGCGCGGGCGCCCGGCTGGTGTGCATCGACCCGCGCAGGACCGAGACGGCCGACAAGTGCCACGAGCACCTGCAGCTGCTGCCCGGCACCGACGCCGCGCTGGCGCTCGCGCTGATGCACGAGCTGATCGCGAACGACTGGCTGGACCATGACTACATCGCGCGCCACACGGTGGGCTGGGAGGGCCTGCGCGAGCGTGCGCTGGCCTGGCCGCCCGAGCGCGCGGCGGCGGTGTGCGGGCTGCCGGTGGAACAGATCCGGCAACTGGCGCGCGACTACGGCACCGCGCGGCCGGCGGCCATCCGCCTCAACTACGGCATGCAGCGCGCACGCGGCGGCGGCAATGCCACGCGCGCCGTGGCCTGCCTGCCCGCGCTCGTGGGCGCGTGGCGGCACCGGGCGGGCGGGCTGCTGCTGTCGAGTTCAGGCCAGTTCCCGGTGCAGCGGCAGGCGCTGCACCGGCCGGACCTGCTGCCCGGCGGCCGGATGCCGCGCACGGTGAACATGTCCACCATCGGCGACGACCTGTTGCGCGATGCGTCCGCCGGGTTCGGCCCGCGCATCGAGGCGCTGGTGGTCTACAACAGCAACCCCGTGGCCGTCGCGCCGGATTCGACGAAGGTCGTGCGCGGCTTCGCGCGGGACGACCTGTTCACCGTGGTGCTGGAGCATTTCCAGACCGACACGGCCGATTACGCGGACTACGTGCTGCCCGCCACCACGCAGCTGGAGCACTGGGACGTGCACGTGGCCTATGGCCACACCGACGTGCTGCTGAACCGCCCGGCCGTGGCACCGATCGGCCAGTCCAGGCCCAACACCCAGGTGTTTCGCGAACTGGCCGCGCGCATGGGTTTCACGGAGCCCTGCTTCGCCGACAGCGACGAGGACCTCTGCCGGCAGGCCTATGGCGGCCACGTGGACTTCCAGCAGCTGCTGGACACGGGCTTCGCCACGCTGGCCATTCCCGATGCGCCGTTCGCGGAAGGCGGCTTCCCCACGCCCTCGGGCCGCTGCGAGTTCCACAGCGAGCGGCTGGCCGCGCAGGGGCTGGACCCGCTGCCGGACTACCTGCCCAACCACGAGCCTGCCCAGCCCGGCGGCCGCTACCCGCTGGCGATGATCTCGCCGCCGGCGCGCAACTTCCTGAATTCCACCTTCGTGAACGTGAAGAGCCTGCGGCAGATCGAGGGCGAGCCGTTGCTGGAGATGCACCCCGACGACGCCGCCGCACGCGGCATCGGGGACGGTGCCACGGTGCGCGTGTTCAACGACCGCGGCAGCTACGCCTGCCGCGTGGCGCTCAACGGCCGCGCGCGAGCGGGCGTGGTCCACGGCCTGGGCATCTGGTGGCGCAAGTTCGGCCTGCAGGGCACGAACGTGAACGAGGTCACCGGCCAGGCCCTGACGGACCTGGGGGCTGCGCCGACGTTCTACGACTGCGCGGTGGAGGTGGAGACTTTGACTGCCCCCTGAGCCGCCTTCAGCGGTTCATCACCACCCAGCCCGTCACCACCGCCACCTGGCTTTCGTCGAGCGTGGTGGCCGTGGTGCTGCCGAAGGCCATGCGCTCGTCCACGCTCCAGGGCACGCCGGTGGTCACGGCCACCAGGGCGGCCTGGGAGTTCTCCCGCATGCGGCCGAAGCGCGCGTCCGCGCTGCCGTCGATCTGCGCGTCCAGCAGGGAGGCGAGCGCCGGGGTCATGCGCTTGAGCACCATCACGTTGCGCGGCCGCGAGACATAGGTGCCGACCGTCGTCCCGGGCTCGGCCCAGGCCACGTTCTGGAAGCACACCTCCACCTCCTGCGGGTTGCCGTTGGAGTCCAGGTAGGCGTAGCGGCTGGCCTGCCCTTCGGCGCGGCCCTGCGGCAGGCGGATGCCGGCGGCCAGGAACACGTTGAGCAGGTCGTTGCCGCACAGCTCGTTCGTGTTGCCGTTGACCAGGCCGGTGGGGGCCGTGGCCGAATCGCCGGGCACGATGCCGGTGCCCGCGACGTAGGCGTCGTAGGCCATCAGCCATCCCTGCACGAAGCTGGAAGAGATGCGCTGGTAGCTGGCGTTGCGCTGCAGGTCGCGGCCCACGGCCACGGCGCCGATGATCAGGCCGATGACGACCAGCGCGATGGACAGCTCCAGCATGCTGAAGCCGCGTTGCGCGGCAGCACGGCGGCGGGGGGCCGGGCGGTGGATGGGAAGAAGGCGCATGTGTCAGAAACCCAGGTTGTCGGCGGTGCGGGCGTCCGCGTCGATGGCGGTGGCCTGCGCGGCGCTGTCGGTGACCAGGGGCGCCACCTCGGTGACGCGGCGGTCGGCCTCCTGCTTGGCGAGCACGGACTTGGCCAGCGTGGCGGCCGAGGCCACGACGGCGGCGGTGTTGGCGACCACGGAGGCGACGGCCGGCGCCATCACGCCTGCGGCCGAGCCATAGGTAAGGATGGTGAATGCCACCGCGTTGGCCGAGTCCGCCACGGCGGAGGACAGTCCCGCCGACGCGCTGAGCACCCCGGCCGTGGCGGAGGCCACGCCGGCACCCGCGAGCAGCGCGGCGATCTCCAGTTGGCGCTGGTAATCGACCATCGCCTGCTGCATGGAGGCGGCGGCCGTCGCCGCGTTGACATGGGAATGGCTGACCGCAGACAGCGCCTGGCCGCACTGCATCTGCGCGAACAACGCGTTGAAGGGCACGGCCAGCACCCGGTCGTCGTAATCGCCGGAGACCGGGCGGTTGGCGGCGTCGAAGGTGGGAGAGGCATTCGACGCGCTGGCCTGGCGGCCATCGAAGGGGTTGCCGTCGCCGTCGGCGTCCAGCAGCCCGGGCGCAGCGACCGTGAAGGCGACCGCGCGGCGCGCGGCGCCTGCATTGGCATCGACCACGCCCAGGGCCGATGCGTTCGCGGACGCGCTGGAGGCCAGGGTCAGGGCATAGCAGAAGTCCAGCAGGTTCACGTTGGCCGGGTTGAGCGCGAGCGGCGTGGCGGGCAGCACGGGCGGCAGGCCCACGGTGAACGAGGGGCGCAGGCGGTCCTGGGCCTGGGCCAGGTCCATGTCGCGCCAGGGCTGGCCGGTGTCGGGCGCGCGGTAGGCGCCGTACATCAGCGTGCCCGCGCGCGCATCGGGAACGCCCAGGGTGCGCCAGGGCAGGAAGCCGACCTGGCGGCCGCCGGTGCAGTCCTCGTTGCCGGCGGAGTCGCTGGCCGGGCATGGGAGGCGGAAGCGGGCATGCGCGAAGCCGACCACGGCGCGCTCGGTCACCGCCAGCAGGTCGCGGTCGGCCACGCTCGTCTTTTCCTGCGCCGACATGCGCCAGTAGGCCACGAAGGCCAGCGCCAGCAGGCCCAGCAGCACCAGCGCCACGCCCAGCTCCACCAGGGAGAAGCCCGCCTGGCGGCGGCCTCCGGGACGATGGGTCTTCCTCATGGCAACAATCCCTTGGTGTCCTGCTGGGCGGCGGCAGCGACGGCGGCGTCGCGCGCGAGCCGCATGCGCTCCTTCACCACCGTCGAATCCGCAGCCTGCTTGCCGGCCTTGGCCTCCGCCGTGACGGCCGATGCGAGCTGGACGCTGGCCACCACCAGCGCGGCCGACGCGGCACCGATGGCCCCCACCGCACCGATGACGGTGCCGGCGCCGATGCCGACGCTGTTCGCCGCCAGCGATACGGCACTGGCTGTCGTGCCGATGGCGATCAGCATGTCCAGGGAGGCCAGCCCCAGGTTGGCCTCGGCGAACTTGCGATCGGTAATGCGCACCTGGTAGGCGAACCCGCGGAAGCGGTCGAACATGTCCGCATCGCGGTAGATATCGAACGCCGCGTAGGCCGAGCGGGCCGCGGCCTGGGCCTCGCCCAGGCGGGTCACGCACGACAGCCGCGCGGACAGCTCGCCCAGCCCGGTGACGGCGATGCGGTCGTCGAATTCCGGCGTGGAGGCCGCTCCCGGCAACGGGAAGGTCCCGCTATAGGGCAGGTTGAAAACCCGGTCGGCCCCCGCATCGGCCACCGCGTAAGCGACCGGCACGCCGCCGGCCTGCAGGCCGGTGGGCGCGGCCGTGGCCACACGCAGGGCCTGGCAGAAGTCCAGGCCGTTGATTTGCGCCGCGTTGTAGCCGGCCACCACGGGCAGGGGCGGCAGGTTCGGGCTGAACTTCGCCACGGCGGTGGCCAGGTCGGCCGCGGGCGTGCGGTACACCCCGTAGCGCAGCGGCACGTCGGCGCGCGGCAGGCCCAGGGTGCGCCACGGCAACTCGCCCAGAGCATCCGCGCCGCAGACCTCGCTGCCGCTGCCGCCGACGGGCGACGGGCAGGGCAGGCGGTGGCTGCGCAGGGCGAAGCCTTCCACGGCATCCTGGGCCTGGCGCAGGCGCAGCTGCGCCGGATCGCCTTGCGCCACGCCGCGGCTGGCCGGCAGCAATTGCCAGGCCGCCAGTCCCGCCACTCCGACCACCGCCAGGGCGACGGCCAGTTCCACGACGGAGAAACCCGCGCTCCGGCGCCATGCATTGCGTGTCATCGGATACCTCCGCGCAGATCCACCTGCTTCAGGATGGTCTCAGCGCCCTTCCAGATCGCGTTGGGCATCGCCTCGCCGCTGGAGCCGCCGGTGGCCATGCCGGCCAGTTGTTCGTATTGGGATTTGGCGCTGGCCTCCTGGCTCACGCTGCGGTCATAGACCTGCTGCGCGGACTTGACGTTCTCGTTGCGGGTCCACCAGATAAAGTATTTGCCGTTGCTGGTGTCGTAGAGCGCATTGAGCTTGTCGAGCACGCGCTGGCGACCATTGAAGGTGTAGTTCACGTCCTTGCAGGTCTGGACTTCCTTCTTGTCCACGATCTGCGTGGTGCATTCCCGCACCACGTAGGGCAGTGCCTTGAACTTGTCGGCGGCACTGTCCCGCGCGGAGTCGAGCGCGGTCCTGGCCGCGGAGAGCGCGGCCAGCGCCGCGTCCTTGTTGGCCTGGGCCGACGCCACCGTGAGCGAGAGGCTCGCGAGCTGGGTGCCGAGGTCGTCCTTCTGCGCCTGGAGCGTGGCGCGGCGCTGCTGCAGGGCGGCCCGTGCGTCCGGATCGGTCTCGGCGGCGATCTGCGCGTCCAGGTTGGCGATCTCGGTGCTCAGCCCGTCCATCTGCTGGCGCAGGCGCTGGATCTGGGCGGCGTTGTTGCTGGTGCTGCCCTGCGCGCGCAGGGTATCCAGGGCCTTCTGCAGTTCCGCCTTCTTGGCCGGGTCGGTCTCCGCGTCGATCTGCGCCTGCAGCGCGGCGATGGCCGCGTCGTTCTGCGTGGTGGTCGTATTGGAGCCGGCCGAGGTCTGTTCCGCCTGCTTGAGGGCATCCGCTGCGTTGTTGTAGTTCTGCAGTGCCAGGATCCACGCATCGGCCTTGTCCTTGACGGCGGCCAGATCGGCGTCGAAGGCGGTGATGCTGGTGGTGCCCTTGTTGGGAGAGCCCTTGTTGTTCGCCTCGGTGATGACGTTGTGGGCCTCGGTGTAGAGCGCCGAATTGGCCGCGTCGCGCTCGCTGGCGGCGGTGGCCAGTTGCGACTGCGCCGTGCCCAGGTCCGCCAGCGCCTTCACGCGCGTGGCCGTGGCCTTGTCCCAGGTCCCCTTCGCGGCGGTGACCGAGGCGGAGATGTCCATGGTCACGGTCTGGGCCTGGCCGGCCTGGACCGTCGCGGCCACGCCGATGCCGAAGGCCACCAGCGAGGAGGCGAGCGCGGCGGCATTGAGCCCGATCGCCACGGCCGATGCCGCGATCGCCACGCCAGCCGCGGCGACCGATGCCGCAGCGTGGGGGATCTCCGCACATCCGACGAGGAACACGCAGGTCGCGATCGCGGTGGCCAGCAGGCTGCTGGCCGTGGCCATGTAGCCCGAGGCTGTCGCCATGGTGCCCGCGGAGACGGCGATCTTGATGCCGCTGACAATAGCCTTCACACCGTTGACGGAGGTGATGACCGCCGCCACCGCCAGGCCGTTGGACCGCTGGGAGTCCACCTCCTCCACGACCTCGGTGGCCAGGGACATCACGTCCAGCGAGGCTGTCAGGCGGTCGCAGTCGAGCATGCGGCCCAGGCCGGCGTAAGTGCGCGCGACCACCCGGTCGTCGTAGCTGCCCAGGACGGAGCCGGCGTTGGGCAGTTCCATCGCGGCGGTCGTGCCGGCATTGAGGCCGTCGAAGAGCTGGCCGTCGCCATCGGCGTCCTTGCGGCCCGGGTGGGCCAGCGCATAGGCCACGGGATAGCCGCCGGAAGCCGGCCCCACGCGGGCCTGCGCAGGCTGCACGGAGGCCGCGGCCCCCTTGGCCAGGGTCTGGCAGAAGTCGGCGGTCGTGCCCGGGTTGCCCAGCGCGCGGCGGGCGTTGTAGGTGTCACCGCCGAAGGCGATGGGCTCGAAGTCGTTGTTGCCGCTCGCGGCCTGGGCCAGATCGACCGCGCTGCGCTGCACCTCGTAGCCCAGCTGGCCGATGCCGGCCGCGGCCATCGAACCTTCCAGCCCCAGCGTGCGGTAGGGCAGCCTGCCCTTCTGTGCGCCGGAGGCGCAGTCCTCCAGGCCGGTGTCGCCCGTCGCCGGACACGGCAGGCGGTTGTACGCCGCCACGAAGCTGGCCAGGAAGCGGTCGGCCTGCGCCAGCGCCGCCATTTCATCCTCGGCGGCGATCGAGGCCTGCCGGGACTTGATCGCGATGGCGCCGGCCACGAGCGCGCCCGCCACCACCAGGAGCAGCAGCATGGCCTCCAGCAGGCCCAGGCCGCGCTGGCGGCGGCCCGGCGCGGCGCCGGGATGGCGATGGGGTCGGCGGGCATGGTCCATCAGCGGGCTCCCAGCGATTGCTGCACCGATTGCTGGACCAGGTCATAGACCGGCAGCAGCAGCGCCACGATGAGGAACAGGAACAGTCCGCCGGCCACCAGGATGATGGCGGGCTTGATGATTTCCGACAGCGACTTGATCAGCGTGTCCAGCCGCTTGCGGTACTCCACCGCCAGGTGGGTGAGTTGCTGGTCCAGGCTGCCGGACTCCTCGCCCACGGCGATCATCCGCACGGCCATGGCCGGGAAGCCGCCCACGCGGCGCATGGCCAGGGAAATGCGCTCCCCCCGGGCCACGGCCTCGCGCACGCGGCGCAGCCGGTGGCGGTAGTACCGGTCACGCGTGGAGCGCTCCAGGATGTCGAGGCAGGACACGAACTCCAGCCCGGCCCGCACGAGGATGGCCAGGTGCTCGGTCAGGTGGGCCATGCCGGACGCGGTCATCAGCACCCGGGTGATGGGCAGCCGGTGCAGCACCTCGTGCAGCACCACCTTCGCGCGCGGCACGCGCACGAAGACATAGGCGGTCGCGGCCGCCAGCACCACCACCAGCAGCACGGCCACCAGGGCGTGCTCCGCCAGCGCATCGGAAAATCGCACCAGCCCCTCGGTGATCGGGGGCAGCTTGGCGTTGAGCTGGCGGAAAAGCCGCGCCATGTTGGGCACGACGTAATAGACCCAGAACGCGGCGACCGCGAAGATCGTCGCGAACACGAAGATCGGGTAGATCATCGCCGTGCGGATGTCGCGCCGGATCGACACCATCCGCTCCACGTGCTCCGCGGCTTCGGCCAGCATGCGGTCGAGCGTGCCGGACTGGTCGCCGATGGCCACGAGGTTGCGCACGGTTTCGGGAAACACGTCGGGCTGGCGCTCGAACGCCGCGGCCATCGGTATGCCGCTCATCAGGTCGTCGGCGAGCCGCCTGGCGACGCGCCCGGCCGCGTGCTGGCCGGTCTGGCCGCCCTCCTCCACCAGGGTGCGCAGCGCCTCGATGGCGGGCACGCCGGCCGCCAGCATCAGGCTCAGATCCCGCAGCAGGCCGGCCAGGTCTTCCATGCGCAGGCTCCGCCCGCCCACGCGGCGCAGCACGCTGCCGGCATCGAGCATCCAGCCGGGCAGGCGCCGCAGCGTGAGCACGGTACCTTCGGTCTCCTGCTCGATCCGCAGCCGCGCGGAGTGGTCCCGCTCCACCATGAGCTGCAGCAGGCCCTGCTTGAGGGCGCCGTGCGGCAGCAGCACGCGGTAGTAGTAGAGGCGCATCTGGCTCATGGGGCATCCACCTCAATGGCCGCCGACGGCGCGCTCGATCTCTTCGACCGTGGTCTCGCCGGCCAGCACGCGGTGGCGCGAAAGATCCAGGATGGGCCGCAGGCCGCCGCGCTCGGCGATTTCGCGCAGCACGCCGCGCGGCGCGTCGGCAGCGATCGCATCGGCCAGCTCGCGCTGCACGATCAGCATTTCATACACCGGCAGCCGGCCCAGGAAGCCCGTGCCGCGGCAGTGCCGGCAGCCCGCGCCGTGGAAGAGCCGCGCCGTGGGCTGGCCCAGCCAGCGCTGTTCCTCCTCGGTCGCGTCGCGCTCGGTGCGGCAGTCCGGGCAGATGCGGCGCACCAGCCGCTGGTTGATGACGGCCACCAGGTTCTCGGCGATGGTGTCGGCATCCACGCCCAGCAGCTTCAGCCGGGGCACCACGCCGAAGATGCCGCCCACGTGCAGCGTGGACAGCACCAGGTGGCCGGTGGACGAGGCATCCAGCGCGGCGCGCGCGGTTTCGCCGTCGCGGATTTCGCCCACCAGGATGATGTCCGGATCGTGCCGCAGGAAGTGCCGCATCGCGGTGGAGAAGTCGTAGCCGGCGCGCCGGTTGACCTCGGTCTGGCAGGCCACGGGCACGCGGTATTCCACCGGGTCTTCCACGGTGACCACGTTGCGCTCCACCACCGGCTGCATGCGCAGCGCGGCATGCAGCGTGGTGCTCTTGCCCGAGCCGGTCGGGCCGGTGATCAGGATCAGGCCGTGCGGGCGCGCGAACACGCGGGCCATGCGCTGCACGTCCTCGGGCAGGAAACCCAGGTCCTCGAGCTTGTCGAGGTCGCCGCGCTCGGGCAGCAGGCGCATGACCATGCGTTCGCCCTGCTCCGAAATGAGCGTGGACACGCGCACCGTGTAGGCGGCTTCGAGCACGGTGGCGGTGAAGCTGCCGTCCTGCGGCAGGCGCTGCTCGCTGGCGTCCATCTCCGCCTGCAGCTTGACGAAGCTCACCAGCCGGTCGAGCGCGCGCGAGAGCGCGAACATCGGGCGCATCACGCCGTCGATGCGCATCAGCACGGTGCTGCTGTGCGCCGTGGGGGCGATGTGGATGTCGGTGGCGCGCTCGCGCACGCCCAGGTGCAGCACGTAGTCGAGCAGCCGGGCCGGGCTGTAGGCGCGGTCCACGTCGGCGGCGAGCCGGCGCACCTCGCTGGCGATCAGCTTGTCCGCCGGGTTCTCGGCGAAGTAGTAGTGCTGCTGGGTGGCGCGCGCCACCTTGTCGAACTCGCCCTGCAGGAAGCGCACCCCCATGCCCGTGCGGCGGTCCACCACGTCGGCGACGGCACCGGGAACGGCATCGCCCAGCACCACCTCCACCACATTCCCGTCGCGGCGCAGCGGCAGGAAGGCGTGGGTCAGGCACACGTTGCGGTTGAAGGCCGCGGCCACGTCGGGGTCCGGCGCGGGCAGGTCGGCGATGTTCACGAACGGGATGCCCCGCTGGCGCGACAGGTAGCGCGCGATCTCCTTGCCGCTGGCGAAGCCCAGCTCCATCAGCAGCCGGCCCAGGGGAACGCCTTCGATCTTCTGCTTGTGCAGTGCGTACTCGATCACCACCGGCGTCACCACGCCGTCGGCGATCAGCTGCTCGCCGATCAGCAGCGCCGTGCCGCTGTCGGGGGACAGCAGGCCTTCACTCAACGCGGGCGCCGGAAGCGGGGGCTGCATTCATCTTCTCCAGGAGCATGTAGGTCAATTCGTCGGGAACGGCGGTGGCCGGCAGGCCCATCCGTCCCTGGAAGGCGGCGAGCGCCGCCACGGTCTGCGGACCGTAGAAGCCGTCCACCCGGGCTGCGTCGAAGACGCCCTGGCGCACCAGCGCCTTCTGCAGCGCGGTGCTGGCAGGCGTCGCCTGGGGCGTGGGAACGTAGGCGGACCGGTCCAGCGTGTCGCGCCAGAAAGCCCAGTGCTGCCCGTCGCGGTCGAACAGGCACAGCCCTTCGGACGGCTGCAGGCGGGCGGCCGCCGCGGCGGGAAGCACGCGGCGGACCATGGGCCGGCCCTGCGACTCCGCCGCGATGCGCGACAGGCAGCGCTGCTCGTCCTGGCCCGAGCCGGCCTCGGTGGCAGCCTGCACGGCGGAAGACATGGAAGACACGGCAGACGCGGCCGGCAGGGGCGCGGACGCGGGGGCCGATGCAGCAGCCACCATCGCCGACGCCGAAGCCGCCGCCACCGGGGGCACGGAGGGCTCGTCCATGGTGGCCGCGGCCGCGGGCTGTGCGCCCACATCCGGAGCCGGCGATGCCGGCGATTGCTCTGCCGCGGTCTGCACGGCGCCCACGGCGGACGCGCGCGCCACCGCCGCAGCCGGTGCCGTGGGCGCAGGCGCCACCGGCCACACATAGGCTGCCCCGACACCGATGGCGGCCATCCCCAGGCCGCCGAGGGCCAGCAGCGCATGCCAGCCGGGACGGCGGTGCGCCGGCGGTCCGCTGCCGTCCAGGTCGTCCAGGGCCGCGCGCAGCAACCGGCCGTCGATGGCCCCGCCGCCCTGCGCGGCCAAGCCGTACATGCAGCGGTCCAGCACCAGGTGGATGCGGCGCAGGTTGCCCCCCGTGGCGCGGTGCAGCTGCCGCGCGGCCCGGGGCTGCAGTGCGATGCGGCCGGCGGCCCCGGCGGCCGAGACGCGCATCTCGAAATAGCGCAGCACCTGGCCGGCCTCCAGGCCGCGCAGGCGCGCATGCTTGACGATGCGGCTCTTGAGCTGGCGCAGGTCCTGCCCGTCGAGCATCGCCTCCAGTTCGGGCTGGCCCGAGAGCACGATCTGCAGCAGCTTTTCCTGGCCGGTCTCCAGGTTGCACAGCAGCCGCACCAGCTCCAGCGAGGCGGGCTGCAGGTTCTGCGCGTCGTCGATCACCAGCAGGCAGGTCCGGCCCGCGCGGTGCTCGTCCAGCAGGAAGCGGTTGAGCCGCGTGAGCGCCTCGTCCATGTCGCCCGAGGGCTCCAGCCCGAAGTCGCGCAGGATGGCCGACAGCAGCGACTCACGCTGCAGGAAGGTGTTGAATACCAGCGCCGAGCGCACCTCGCCCTCGGGCAGGGTGTCGAGCAGGCGCCGCACGAAGGTGGTCTTGCCCAGCCCGACCTCGCCCGTCAGCAGCACGAAGCCCTTGCGCGCCTGGATGCAGTGCATCACCTCGGCGAACTGCTCCTCCAGCGCCGTGGTGAAGAAGTACGCGCTGGCGTCGGGCGTGGGCGGGAAGGGATTGCGGGCCAGCCCCAGCCGCGCGTGGAGTGCGGCGAGCGACATCAGGGCTTCGCCTGGAAGCGCGCCAGGGCGGCCTTCAGGCTCTCCGATTCGGGATGCAGGCGCACGGCATCGGCCAGGATCTTGCGCGCGGACTCCGCGCGGTCGCGCCGCGCCTCGATGCTGGCGAGGTTGATGCTGGCCTCCTCGTCGCCGGGCAGCCGGTCCAGGATGTCCTGGTAGATGCGCGCGGCGGCACCCGCGTCGCCACCCGCCAGGGCGTACCAGCCCTCGGCGCGCAGCAGCGACACGCTGCCGGGAGAGAGTTCGCGCCGCAGCGCCGCGAGGTGCTGGCCCGCGCCCGGCAGATCACCCGCCCGCATGGCCTGCAGGAACGCATTGAACCGCTGCTCGACCGGCATGGCGGCCGGGGCGGAGGCGGGTGCAGCGGGCGAAACGGCGACCCGTGCGGCCGCAGGATGGCCCTGCGATGGGCGGGCCGGAGGCACAGCGGCACGGCTGCCGCCGCGCGGCCTTTCGGCAGGCGGCTGGACGGAAACACGGGCGGGCGCGGGCCTCCGGACCGGCGCGGCGTCGGCCTGGGCCACGGGCTCAGGTGCGGCCGGGACGGTCGTGGCAACGGGCGCAGCAACGGCCGTCGGCACGGGCACAGGCGCGGCGTTCGCATCCGACACGGCGGGTGCCGGGGAAACGGCTGGCAGGGGCGCCTGCACCGGCGCGGCCGATGCGGCCGGAGCCGGCGGCATCGAGGCCGCCACGGCGGACGCGATGACGGCCGGCGGCGTGGCAGCGGGCGCCGCAGCAGACGCCAGCGGCCGGCCCGTGCGCAGCGCATGCCAGCCCGCCAGCCCCGCGACCGCGACGGCCAGGGCCCCCACCAGCGCCAGCAGCGGGCCCCGGCGTCCGCGCGCGGGGGCCGGCGCGGAACGGGGTGCCAGCGCGGCCGCGTCGGCCGCGAGGGGCGGGTCCATGTCCCGCAGTGCCTGGTGGATGAGGCTCATAGCTTGCGCACCCGCATCACGATCACCAGTTCCCGGCTGGCATGGGTGTCGGACTGGTTGCCGACCAGCTTGCCCAGCACGGGCACGTCGGACAGGCCGGGCGCGCCGCGGTCGCGGTCGGTGGTGCGCTGGTCGATCAGGCCACCCACCACCACCACGTCGCCGTCGCCCACGTTGAGGGTGGTCGTCAGGCCCTTGTAGCTCACCACCGGCAGCGTCACGCGGTTGTCGGAGTTGACCTGCACCAGCGCCAGGCTGGCCGGGTCCACCTCGCTCTGCATCGGGTTGACCAGCAACTCGATGCGGCCGTCTTCGCGCATGTAGGGCAGCACGCCCACCATCACGCCCGAGAAGACGGAGTCGGTCTGCACGTCCGATGTCGTGGTGCTGGCGCCGCCGCCGGGCACGACCTGGGTCGAGGAAGAGCGCGACACGTAGCGGATGCTGTTGCCCACCGACAGCATGGCGGGCGTGCCGTTGCGCACCTGCACGTTGGGGTTGGAGAGCACCTTGAGGTTGCCGAAGGACCGCAGGGCGTTGAGCACCACGCTCGAGGTGCTCCCCTGGTAGCCCACGCCCAGCGCGGGGCCGGTCAGGCTGCCGATCAGCGCCGCCGGCAGCGTCACCGTGCGGGCCAGGGCCGGCCCGGTATTGGGCAGCGATCCCTGGACACCCGACAGGGAGATCGGCGAGGTGCCGAAGCCCGAGGCGAGGCGGCCGCGCAGGATGCTCCAGTCCACGCCGAATTCGTAGCTGTCGGAGAGCTGCACGTCGATCAGCTGCGCCTCGATATAGACCTGCTGGCGCAGCATGCCCTGTACCTTGGCCAGCATCTTCTCCACCGCGCGCATCTTGGCGGGGCGCGCCTTCACGTAGAGCGTGCCGGTCAGCCGGTTGACGCTGAAGCCCGCGTCCGTGCCCGCTCCCTCGGCCAGGTCGGCACTGAAGGGGGCCATGGCCGGTGCGGCGCCGGGCTGCGCGGCGGGAATCGGGGCCTGCGCGGACGGCTGGGCCGTGGGGCGGCGCATGTCCTCCCCGAGGATGACCCGGAGGTTGTTCTCGACTTCCTGGTAGGGATCGGCCTTCACGCCGCCGCTGCCGGTGATCGCCAGGTTGCCGCGCAGCGCATTGGAAGCGCCCCCGCCGGCACCGCCCGTCGAATTGCCGAACACGTTGCCGCCGGACGACAGGTCCAGCGTGGTGCTGCTGTTGAGGAAGTCCAGGTTGAAGAACTTCTCCTCGTTGAGCGTCACGCGCAGCGTGTTGCCCTGGATCTCGCCCGCGACGTTGTAGGAGCGCAGCACCTCGGTGAACGCCTCGCGCAGGGAGACTTCGCGCAGGTACATGTCGGAGAGCTGGCCCGCGCGCACCACCGCAGGGTCCACGATCAGGTTGATCCGCGCGCTGTCGGCGAAGGCCGCCAGGATCTGGCTGATCGTGGCGCGCGACATGGCGACCGTGATGACCTTGCCCTCCAGCGGGTCGAACTTCGGCGCCACGGGCGCGATCTCCGGCGCGGGCGCTGCCTGGCGCAGCTGCTGGTTCAGCGCCAGCTGGTGGGCCAGCAGCTTCTGCGACTCGGCCACCATCTGCTCGCGCAGCTTGTCCGGCGTTTCCAGGTCGGCGGGACGCAGGCTCTGCAGGCTGCGCGGCGCGGGCGCGCTGGCGCAGCCTGCCAGCATCGCGGCGGCGGCGAGCGCCAGCAGCGCGCATCGGGGATGGAAGTGGTGCGGCAGGGAGGGCATGTCGGGTTCCATATCTTTTCTAAGGGGCGCGCGCACCGATCCAGCCGGCCAGCGCCGCCAGGGATTCGGCGGCGACCACGTCGTCGCGGTCGCTGCGCAGCGCGGTGCCGGGGCTGTAGGCGCAAGGGATTCCGGCGGCATGGGGCACATCGAAGCGGTTGCCGTCGTTGTCGCGGTCTTCGAGCGGCACGACGATGAAGAAGGCCGGATGCGAGCGGGCGTTGTCGCGGCAATCGACGGCGCCTTCGCCGGCGTCGTCCCCGGTCAGCCGGGCATGGGAGGTCGCCACGGTCTGACGGCCGGCGATCACCAGCCCCGCGACCAGGTCGCGGGCATTGCGGTAGCCGGGCGTGCCGGGCGCGTCGCCCGTGCGCTCGGTGGCCACGGCCAGGTCCGCATCGCCCCCGGTAGCGGCCTGGTTGCGATAGACGCCATAGGCCGCACGCAGCGCGGCCTGCGGCACGTCCAGGCCGAGGGAACGGTAGGGCAGCCAGCCGGCCTCCACGCCGCTGGCGCAGGCGCCAGAGGCGTCGCCCTCCCAGCCCGTGCCCGCGGAATCCGGGCATGGCAGCCGGCCGTTGCGCAGCGCAAACGCGCGCAGCGCCTCGCGCAGTGTCTCGGCCGTCTGCACGGCACGGTCGCGGTCGCGCACGGTGGCCGCATTGCCGTAGCTGCCGGCCACGGCCCATCCCAGCACGCCCATGGCGAGCAGGACGATGGCCAGTTCGACCAGCGAGAAGCCGCGCTGCCGCGCCGCACGCCCACGGCCGGACAACCGGCTCACCGGCCCGCTCCCGTGGGTGCCGCCACATTGCCGGTCATGCCGGCCTGCAGGCGCTGGATCTCCGCCATGCGGGACTGCAGCTGCGCGGGCACGTCCGGCCCCGGCTTCGCCGCCAGGGCCTGCATCTCCACCGCTATTTGCCGGATGCGTTCGCTGCGCGCGAGGTTGTCGCGCACCGCCTGCAGGTCGACGCCGGATACCACGGTGCTGCCCTGGTTCCGCTGCAGGTCGGCCAGCACCGCATCGACTTCGCGCACGTCCGGCTGCGGTTGGGCCAGCATCGCCTGGAGCCGCTTCTGGATGTCGTCCAGCGACGGCGCCCCCGCGCGGCCGGCCGCGACGGACGGCGCGCCGCCGGGCGCGGAAGCCCGTGCGCCGGCGGAGCCCAGCCACGGCGCCGCGGACGGATCGGCCGGCGCACGGCCGGCGGCATCGGCCGCCGTGGAAGGCACGGAGGCACCGGGCGGCACGGCCGCCGGTGCGGCTCCGGCGCCAGGCTGCGCCGGGGGCGCGGCGGTCGCGGGCGCGGCGGCCTGCGGTGCCTGCACGGCAGCGGGGTCGTTGCGCACCAGCAGCACGGCGGCGACCGCGAGCAGCGCCACGCCCGCGGCCAGGCCGGCGACGACGCCGCGGTTCATGGCGCCTCTCCCGCGCGGGCCGGCGCATTGAACTGGCGGCGTGCCGCCGTGGTGTCGGGTGCGGCGGCCGAGCGCAGCGTGCCCACGCGCAGCCGGTCCACGGGAATCGTCAGCGTCTGGCGGCCGCTGGCCTCGCGCACCACCACCTGGCTGCGGTCGATCTTCAGCACCCGGCCGCCGCCGTCGAGGCGGTCGCCCTGGCGCACCAGCCGGTCATCGACCATGGCCACATAGCCGTCGCCCTGCCGCATCAGCATCGTGACGGAACGTTGCGGCATCGTGGGGCCTTCCGCGCCAGGGGTTCCCAGCGCGGGCACCGCCACCAGCGGCCGGTCCGAGACCGGTGCCAGCGTGTGCATGCGCTGGTTGATCTGCGCGATGGCGTCCAGCGTGGCGGCCACCTGCCTGCGGTCCGTCGCCGCCCGGGGCGGCGGGGAGCCGAGCTCCACCATCGGGACGCGGGCCACCGGCGCGCGCGGCGTCAGCAGGCCGTACAGGGCGAAAAGCCCCCAGCCCAGAAGCATCAACGCCAGGGCGTTGAGCAGGAGCGCTGCATATTTCATCGGGTATTGCCGTTTCTTCTTCAGCCGCGCGGCCCGGGGGCCGCGGTGAGGCGGTACGAGAACGCGCCCGGTGCAGCGTCCAGCGCATTCACGGGCTGCGCGGTCCAGCCGGCGGCGCGCAGGCTGGTCAGCAGGCGGCCGATGGCCCCCACGCCGCCGGAATCCGCCACGCCATCGACCTGGAAGCCCGGTGCCGCGCTCCCGCTGCTGCCGTTGTCGAAGCGCACGCGCAGGATGCGGGTGCCCGGGGCCGCCGAGTCGCGCAGCAGCGCCAGCATGGCCACGGGGTCGTAGCGCGCGCCGTCGCCCAGCTTGCGGGCCATGTCCGCGATTGGCGTGAAATCCTGAGGGGCCTCCGCCTTGTTGACCGCGGCGATGCGCGCCTCCAGCGTGGCGGCTTCGCGGCGGGTCTCGGCCGCGTTCGCCCGCGTGGCCTGCGCCTCGCCCTGCACCACCATGCCCAGGCCCGCGAGGCCCACGGCCAGCACGCCGGTCAGCGTGGCCACGCCCGCGACGAGCCGTTCGCTCCACCAGGCCATGCGCGCCACCGGCGGATTGATCGCGGCGCGCGCGCCGGCGCGGCCGACCAGCGCCGGCAGCACCGAGGCGCCCACGCCTGTCGCGGCGGCCGGCAGCGGCTCGGCCGGGATGTCCGACAGCGCGGTCCACTGCTGCGCCGTCTGCGCGTCTTCACCGGCCGTGGCTGCCCACAGGCTGCCCCACTCCACCGGGTGCGTGATCCCGTTGGCGATGCCGGCCCGGGTCTGGCCCGAGAGCACGCGCACGGCAGCCTGCAGGTCGTCCGCGCCCCGCCCCATCGCATTCGTACTCTGGTAGTGCAGCCCGGCCTTCGATTCGCCGAAGAAATGCAGCGTGCGCCCGGACCGGAGCATGCGCGCACGGCCCGGCCCCACGCCGGCCGCCAGCAGCGCGCCCAGCGGCAGCACGATGCAATGGTCGTGCTGCTGCGCGGACCACTGCAGCATGCGCTGCCAGAACTCCAGCGGCACCACCGTATGGAAGGTCTGCAGCCCGCCGCGCACCGACACCACGCGGTGCACGACCACGTGCGCCGCGCCGTCGGTCAGTCCCTCCGCGCGGGCGCGCTTCTCGATCAGGGCCGCGGCATAGGCCGGCTTGCCGCCGTCGAAGCGGTAGCTGCCCATCGGGGCTTCCTCGAAGTCCGTCACCACGATGGCGGGCGCGTCGAGTACCGGCCAGGGCGCCACGTCGGACATCGCGCCGCCGGACAGCTGCCGCCAGCCGTCGCGGGTCACCAGGAGAATGTTGTCGGTGCTCATGGCTTGGGCGCCAGTGGGAAATACAGCGTGCCGTTGACCGCGAGCACGAAGCCCTTGTCGTCCGCGGCAGGCGGGGTGAAAAGGCCGGCGTCGCGCGACAGCACCGCCAGCTCGAAGCTATCGGCCGCGAAGAAGCGCTCGCCGCCGCCCGCGCCCATCTGGCGCAGCAGTTCGGCGGCTTCGGTCCGCGAGACCGGCGTGGCGCTGCGGTTGATGCGCCGCTCCGCCCAGCCCGCCGGGTCGAATCCCAGCTGGCTGGCAGCCTGCCGGGCCTGGCCGGCCAGGCGGACATCCTCCTCGCGCTTGAGCACCTCCGGCATGGCGTTGCGCAGCGCGCCCACGCGCGCGGCCGCCGTCGCGGCCTCGCGGCGCTCGAAGGCCAGCTGCTGGAGCCCGTCGCGGGCCACCCAGACGCCCACGGCCAGCAGCACCGTGGCGCATGCCAGGGCGGCCAGGCGGGCCGCGCGCTTGGACGACGGCACGGTCACTCTTCCATGATCCAGTGGGCCGTCAACAGCACCACGCGGTCTTCGTCGTACTGGCGACCCGTCGTGGTGGCGGCGCCGGCGTTGGCCGGGCCCGTGGCGGTATCGGTGGCCTGGATGCTGCTGGCGATCGTGTTGTTGGCCTCCCAGGCCGTGCCCGGCGCGTTGGCGTCGCCCGCAGCGGCGTGCGCCGTGCGGCCCTGGATGCGGAAGCGGCCTTCGCGCGAATCCGGCTTGCCGTCGATCACCTGGTCCAGGAAGCGGGCCAGGTCGGGCGTGAGCCCGCGCAGCACCATCACGTTGCCGGCGCCGCTGGTGGTACCCGGCGGATTCCATTGGAAGCAGACCTGCAGCTCGACCGCATTGCCGTTGCTGTCCTGGTACAGGTAGCGGTCTTCCTGCCCCTCGCCGCGGCCGGGAGGCATGCGCACGCCGATGCGGCTGAACAGGTCGCGCAGGTTCTGCGTGGCGAGGCCGGCATCGCCCGCGCCCACCTGGTCCTTGGCATAGCCCTGGCCGTTGCAGACCTTCAGGCCGGTATTGGTGAAGTTCTCGGGAATACCGGCCTTGGCGGCGCCGCCCGCGCGGTTGCACACGGCGGCCGCACCGCCGAAGGAGGTTTCCGAGCCGTTGACCATGTAGGTCGGCGCCTGCTGGCAGTCGCCTATCACCCCGCCGTTGCGCTGGTAGTACTGGTCGTAGGCCGCCTTCCACTGGTAGGCGAACTTGTTGGCGATCTTCTGGTATTCGGCGTTGCGCTGCACATCCTTGGCGATGGCGATGGCACCGATGATCAGGCCGATGACGGCCAGCACGATGGCCATTTCGACCAGCGTGAAGCCGCGCTGGATGCGGCGGGCGAGCGGGGAGCGGTAGGGGCGCATGGCGGTTCCTCGGGCGATGGCGCGCATCACTGGTTCATCTTGTAGATGGCGACCATGCGGATCACCTGGTCTTCGTCCTGCGTACGGCCGGCGGTGGTCGCCGCCGCACCCGTCGCACCATCCTGGTAGGTGTTGTTGGCGCCCCATTCCACGCCGGCGGTGTTGGCCGTGCCGTTGGCGATGCCCTGCTGGCGGAAGCGCCCCTCCTGGGCGTCCGGCTTGCCGTCGATCATCTGGTCCAGCATGCGGGCCAGGTCGGGCGTGAGGCCGGTGATCACCATCACGTTGCCCGAGTTCTCGGGACTGCCGGGCTTGTTCCACTGGAAGCAGACCTGGATTTCCTGCGGGTTGCCGTTCGTGTCGAGATACACGTAGCGGTCTTCGGACCCTTCTGCCCGGCCGGGCGGCATGCGCACGCCGGCCTGGTTCATCAGCAGGCGCAGGTCGAAGGCATTCGCGGCACCTGCGGCAGCACCGGCGCCCTGCATGCCGCGCACCATGTTGGGACCGGCCGCGCCGTGGCAGATGGCGCCCGGTTCCGTGGCTCCGGTCATGTCGCCACCGGACAGCACGCCCGCGGCACCGGCGTAATTGGCCCCATTGACCATCAGCCGCGGCGCGGTCTGCGAATCGCCCGGCACCACGCCCGTGCGCTGGTAGTAGGCGTTGTAAGCCTGCTCCCACTGGTCGATGAACTTGTTCTTGATCTTGGTGTATTCGGCGTTGCGCTGGACGTCCTTGCCGATGGCGATGGCGCCGATGATCAGGCCGATGACGGCCAGGACGATGGCCATTTCCACCAGGGTGAAACCCTGCTGGAGGCGATGGGGAAGGCCCGCACGGGCGGCACGGCCGGCGCGGCGGGAAATATGGTGTGCAGACATGCGTACCCTCTGGTCGGGATGGATCGGCATCCCGAAAAGCCGGGACGGGTCGCATGCTAGGAGGGCACCGTTAGCAGACCGTTAGAACGGTTTCAAAGTGTTATTTGTAGGCCACAGCCGCGTTTTGCCGTAATCCCTTGCAATTGCCTGGCCTTGCATCGCCAGGCGACAAGTACGGGTCAGGGCCGGCTTGGTGAGGGCAGCGTGCCGCCCCATTGCGCGAGCCACCCGTGCGCTCCTGCCTGCCGGGCCAGCGCCGCCGCCTGCCGGCCCGCTGCCACGGCCTCTTCCGGCCGGCCCAGCTCCGACAGGGCCTGGGCCTTGAGCCGCCAGATGTCCATGCAGCAATACTGGTGTTCGCTCAGGTGCGCGGCGGCCAGCGCCTGCTCGGCCAGGGCCAGCGCGCCGGACGGGTTGCCGGTCGCGCAGAGCACGGAGATGCCGAACCAGGCCTCCGTGGTGGCTGCGGCCCGGTAGCCGACCTGCAGGGCCGTCGTACCGGAGGTCACCGCCGCGAGATCCACCGGCAGACCGGCGTGGGCCCGCGCCAGCACGATCAGCATGCCGGCCAGCCCGTACCAGAATTGCAGGCCCTCGAGCTCGGCCACCGTCCAGGCGACCTCGGCCGTCGCCAGCATGGCCGGCGGGTCCCGGCGGCACCAGGCCACCAGGGCATGGAAGCACTGGACGATGCACAGGTCCTGCCGCGTGGCCGACTGCAGCGCCTCCGCCCGGGCCTGCTCGATGGTCTCGCGCGACAGGGCGTCCTCGCCGACGAACCACAGCAGCCAGGCCAACTGGGCGCCCGAGAACACGGCCAGGTCGGACATGAGGTGCGCCATGCGCTCGCGCAGCTCCAGCGCCCGGCCCATGCGCCGGTTGGCCTCGAACCAGCCGCGCGCCTCCTCGAAGCGCCCCAGCCAGAACAGCGTGTTGCCCATCGCCCAGGCGGCGGCGAAATGCTGCGCGGGGCTGCGGGCCATCGCCTGCAGCCGGTGCGCATGGTCCAGCCCATGGACATAGCCCTGCGAGCTGGACCCGAGATAGGCCAGCATCTGCATGTCGAACATCAGCTCCGGATCGAGCGAGGGGGGCAGCGGAATGCGGCCGAGCTCCTGCACCACCGCATGCGCCTGGTCCGAGCCGTAGCCGTGGCGCGCGATCAGGCAGCGCCCGTGCAGTATGCGCGCCTCGATGCCGGCCGGCCCGGGAAAGTACCCCAGTGCCGCCAGGCGGGCGCAGCTGTCGCAGGCGGCGGCCATGTCGTCCTCGGCCACGGCCTGCCGCGCCGCGCGGTACCAGGCTTCGGCAGCGGCCGCGGGGTCGCCGGCCTGCTCCAGCAGCCCTGCCGCGCGGGCATGCTGGCCCTGCTGCGCCGCGCGGCCGGCCGCACGGCGGGCATGGCGCTGCAACTGTTCGGGCCGCATGGCCGACAGCACGTATTCGCGCAGCCGCGCATGGAAGAAGGCCGCATGGCCCAGCCCCCGCGCAACGACAAGCCCCGCGCGGATGCCGCCTTCCAAGGCGTCGGCCGCCGGGGCCTCGCCGCACAGGTGCGCCAGGTCGTCGCGCGAGAACAGCATGCCCAGCACGGCCGCCACCTCCATGCCCTCGCGCAGCGGGCCCAGCCGGTTGAGCAGGGCGTGGCAGAACTCGTTGAAATGGCTGGCACCGTCCGGGTGGATCGACCCTGCCAGCAGGTACAGCGGCAGTCCGCGCGCGCTGGCGATGCGGCCGCGCAGGGCGTCGGGCGTGAGGCCCGGGCCGTCCGGCAGGCTGCGCAGCACCTCGCGCGCGGCGTCGTCGTCCAGGGGGGCGAGCGCGATCTCCTGCAGGCCCGGGATGGGCAGCGGCTGGGGCGTATCCGCACGGCGGTTCAGCAGCCAGCGCAGTTGCGGCTGCTGCTGCGCCAGCGGCAGCAAAAATTCGGCCGTGGCGTGATCGAGCCATTGCGCGTCGTCCACCACCACCAGCGCCGGCCCCTCGCCATGGCCCAGCAGCAGCCGGCCCAGCCCGTCGGCCAGGTCGGCGCGCTGCCGCCGGCCCACGTTGCGCGTTTCCAGGAAGGCCATCAGCGCCTGCCGTGCCGGTGGCGGAAGATCCACGCCGCCCGCATCGTCACGGCCCGCGAGCATGCCGGCCAGCAGGTCGTGCAGGGCGCGCCACGGCGTGCCGGCGCCTTCCGGCAGGGCCGCCATCCACACCACGCCGCCCTGCTCCAGCCAGCACCGGGCGCACTCCCACGCGGTGCGCGTCTTGCCGACGCCCGGCTCGCCGCTCAGGCAGACCGCCAGCGGACCGGCGCCTGCAGGGGCCCGGAGGGTCTGCAGCAGCGAGGCGACGAGCGCCTGCCGCCCGAAAAAGCTGCTGCCGGCGAAATCACCCCCGGGTGGCAGCCGCGCTTCCCGCTGGTCCAGCCGGCAGCCGAAAAGCGTGAATTCACGGCCCATGCCGCGAAAGCGCTGGGTGCCCAGGGGCCGGCACCCGAAGCTGGGCGCCATGTCGGCCATGCTCTCGTCGCAGACGATTTCGCCCGGCTCGGCCCGCTGGGCCAGCCGCTCGGCCAGTCGCATGCGCCAGCCCACGGCGTGCCACTGCGGCGCGCGATCCAGCAGCACCCAGCCATGGGTGGCGCCCGCGCTCAAAGCGCGGCCGGGGGGCATCATGGCCGCCAATGCGGCCGCGCAGCGCAGCGCCTGCCAGCGCTGCCCGGTGTGGCGGCTGTCCACGCCGAAGCCCAGCGTGCAGCCGGCATCGTCGGTCGCCAGCACCACGCCGTCGAAGCGCTGCACCTCCGCCTTCAGGGCATCGACCAGGGCGTCCATTTCGGGCGTGCTGGGATGGCGGTCGCTGGCATCCACGTCCGCCAGTTGCACGCGCAGCAGCGTGATCGCGGCCACATCGGCGCATCCCTCGGCCCCGCTGCCGGCCGGCACGGCGGGCAGCGCCGCCGCCGCCGGGGCGGGCACCTCCCGGTCGCTGCGGACCGCCTCCATCCGCTGGCGCTGTACGCCGAGCCACTCGCGGAACTCCTCCGACGCGCCCTCGTCGGCCCCCGCCAGCCAGTCGGCGGGCTCGGACTGCAGGGCGAAGATCCAGTCCGCGGGCAGCTCTCCCTCGATGGCGTCGAGCAGGTGCGGCGACGTGCGGATCTCCAGGTCGGCACACAGCCCCGCAGCGGGCTGGTACATGATCCAGTCGCGCTCCACGCGGATCGTCCCGGGCAGCGCCAGCTGCCGCCACTGGGCCTGCAGGTCGGCCAGCACCACCCGCAGGTTGGCGCGCCCGGCCTGCATGTCGAGATCGGGCCACAGCCATTGCGCCAGCAGTTCCCGCCGCACCTCGCGCCGGGCCTGCCCGACCAGATAGCCCAGCAGGGCGGCGCTCTTGCGGTACTTGAACTGGAGCGGCCTGGCCCCTTCCCTGCCCAGCACCATCGGGCGCCCGGACAGGGCGAGCAGCAATCTATCGGCGGGGCTGTTCACGAAAAATGAGAGAAATGTGACGGAGGCGGCAGATTCTGCATGTTTCAACCGGCGTCCGGGTGAAGCATTCGTGAAGCGCCGCCCCGGCAAGCCCAGTTTTCGGGGGGCGGATTATGTCGTTACCAAATGGCGACACATCCGCAGCCCCTCCGGACGGCCGGGCCACCCCAAGCAAGAAAAGGTCCAGCCCCTGCCCAAGACGGGTCAGTCCGCCCCGCCGCTGCCGGCATGGCCGTGGCCGTGACCGTGACCGTGGCCGCCCGGGGCCGGGTCCCTCGGCACGGAGGCTGCGGGATCGCGCGGATCCAGGGCCAGGAAGTGGTGCACCACCGGGGCGTCCGGTCCGATGTGGAAGCGCCGTGCCTCGGCCTGCTGGTCGGCATCGGCACGCGAGACGCGCCGGTGCTGCCGCAGATGCTCCGCCCAGGACTCGACCAGGAACCATTCGATCACCCGTCCCGGCTCCCCCGTGTGCTCGGCCACGCCCCAGGCATAGGCTCCATCGCGGCGGCGCTCGCGGGCCACGTGCTGCATGGCCTGCAGGAAGGCGGGCAGGTCGTGCCGCCGCACCCGGTATTCGACCTGCACCATCACCGGGCCGCGGTCGTGCGCCACGGGTTCGGCCAGCAGCGGCTCGGGCCAGTGGTTGGACGGCTGCAGATCGGCGTCGCCCGTGGGCAGCTTGACGCGGTGGAAGACCAGCGACACGGCCACCAGGCCGCCCGCCCCGGCCAGCAGCGTGGCCGGCAGGCCCAGCTGGCCGGCCACCAGGCCCCAGCCCAGGCTGCCCAGCGCCATGGCGCCGTTGAACACCATCAGGTAGATGGCCAGCCCGCGGCCCCGCACCCAGTTGGGCAGCACCGCCTGGGCCACGCCGTTGAGCGTGGTCAGCGCAATGATCCAGCCCAGGCCCAGCACCAGCATCAGCGCCACGGCGGCCCACTGCGGCGGCGCCAGCGCCAGCACGCCCATCACCACCGCCGTGACGGCCGAGGCCAGCAGCACCAGCCCGTCGGTGTCCAGGCGCCTGCGCAGCCGCGGCAGCAGCACCGCGCCCAGGATGGCGCCCGCCCCCACCGCGCCCAGCATCACGCCGTAGAAGCCGGCCGAGCCGCCCAGCATGCGCCGCGCCACCAGCGGCAGCAGCGCCCAGACGGAACTGGCGAACAGGAAGAACACCGCCGCGCGCAGCAGCACCACGTGCAGCTCGCGGCTGGCGCGGGCATAGCGCACGCCGGCCCGGAAGGCGCCGAAGAATTGCTCGTTCAGCGCCGAGGCCTCGGCCTGCGGGCGCTTCCACCACAGCAGCGCGGCGATCACGAACACATAGCTCAGCACGTCGAGGCCATAGGCCGCCGCAGCGCCGAAGCTCGCCAGCAGCAGGCCGCCGGCGGCCGGGCCGATGGCGCGGGCGATGTTGATGCCCAGCGAATTCAGCGCCACGGCGCTCTTGAGCTCGCTGCGCGGCACCAGTTCGGGCACGATGGACTGCCAGGTCGGGCCCATCAGCGCGGCTCCGATGCCGCCCACGAAGGTGAGCGCCACCAGCCATTCCACCGTCAGCGCCTGCGCGTGGGCCAGCACCAGCAGCGTGCCGCTGACGGCGCCCAGCAGCACCTGCACGCCGATCAGGAAGCGGCGGCGGTCCAGGATGTCCGACAGCACGCCCGCGGGAATCGCCAGCAGGAAGACGGGCAGCGTGGCCGCCGTCTGGATCAGCGCCACCGCCGCGGGGCTGGAGGACAGCTCCGTCACCATCCAGGCGCTGGCCACGTCGCGCATGAAGCTGCCGATATTGCCCAGCACCGTGGCGGCCCACAGCACTGCGAAGACGGGAATGGCGAGCGGCGCGAAGCTGCCCGGTGCCTTGGCGGCGGCGTGGTCAGTGCGGCCCATGGTCACACCGCCCAGCAGGCGCAGCCCAGCGCGCCCCAGAAGCCCTTCAGGTCGGACACGGGCAGCTTGCTGCTCCAGGCCGTGGCATGCGCGTGGCCGTGCAGGTGGCAGTTGCTGGCGCAGCCGCAGCTCGCCGCCGCGTTGCGCATCACCGCCTGCAGCGGCGCGCCCTCCTGCACGCCCCATGCGCCGTAGCCGCGGAAGGTGCGCACCGGCGACCAGTCGGGCATGGCCGGCGGCGGCGCGCCTTCGTCGAAGCGGGCGAAATCACCAGCGCCATAGACCACCTTGCCGCCCACCACGGTGAGCAGGGCCGTGGTGTCGGCGATCTCGGATTCGGCGCAGGCGAAGAAGTCGCGGTCGGGAACGACCAGGTCCGCCAGCTGGCCCGCCTCGATGCGGCCCTTCTTGCCGACCTCATTGCTGAACCAGGTGACGTTCTCGGTCCACATGCGCAGCGCCTGGTCGCGGGTCAGGCAGTTGCGCTGCGGCGTGATCTGCAGGCCGCCCACCGTCTTGCCGGTCACCAGCCACGACAGCGACACCCAGGGGTTGTAGCTCGCGACGCGGGTGGCATCGGTGCCGGCGGAGACTTTCACGCCCTTCTCCAGCATGCGCTTGACCGGCGGCGTGGCCTCGGCCGCGGCCGCGCCGTAGCGCTCCACGAAATACTCGCCCTGGTAGGCCATGCGGTGCTGCACGGCCACGCCGCCGCCCAGGGCCGCGATGCGGTCGATGGACTTTTCCGAGATGGTCTCGGCGTGGTCGAAAAACCAGTTCAGGCCGGCCAGCGGCGTGTCCTGGTTGACCTTCTCGAACACATCGAGCGCGCGGTCGATGGTCTCGTCGTAGGTGGCATGCATGCGCCAGGGCCAGCGGTTCTGCGCCAGGATGCGCACCACCTCCTCCAGCTCGCCTTCCATCTCCGGTGCCAGTTCGGGGCGCGGCTGCCGGAAATCCTCGAAATCCGCGGCGGAGAACACCAGCATCTCGCCCGCGCCGTTGTGGCGGAAGTAATCCGTGCCCTGCTTGTACTGCGAGGTGGCCGTCCAGTGCAGGAAATCGGCCTTCTCTTCCTTGGGCTTCTGCGTGAACAGGTTGTAGGCCAGGCGGATCGTGAGCTGGCCGGCGTCGGCAAGCTCCTGGATCACCTGGTAGTCGTCGGGGTAGTTCTGCATGCCGCCGCCCGCGTCGATCGCGCCGGTCACGCCCAGGCGGTTGAGCTCGCGCATGAAATGGCGCGTGGAGTTCACTTGGTATTCGTGCGGCAGCTTCGGGCCCTTGGCCAGCGTGGCGTACAGGATGGCCGCATTCGGCCTGGCCAGCAGCAGGCCCGTGGGGTTGCCCGCGCTGTCGCGCACGATCTCGCCGCCGGGCGGCGCGGGCGTGTCGCGGCCGTAGCCCACGGCCCGCAGCGCGGCGCCGTTGAGCAGCGCGCGGTCGTACAGGTGCAGGATGAACACCGGCGTGTCCGGTGCCACCGCGTTCAGCTCCGCCAGCGTGGGCAGGCGCTTTTCCACGAACTGGTGCTCGGTGAAGCCGCCCACCACCCGCACCCACTGCGGCGCGGGCGTCACGTCCACCTGGCGCTGGAGCATCGCCATCGCATCGGCCAGGCTCTTCACCCCGTCCCAGCGCAACTCCATGTTGAAGTTCAGCCCTCCGCGGATGATGTGCAGGTGGTTGTCGATCAGCCCCGGCAGCACGCTGCGTCCGCCCAGGTCGATCACCCGTGTCTGCGGCCCGGCCAGCGCCATCACCTCGCGGTCGCCCCCCACCCGGGTGAAGCGCCCCTGCGCGATGGCGACGGCGCTCGCCGCGGGATTGGCGCGGTCCAGCGTGGTGAAGCGGCCGTTGCGCAGGATCAGGTCGGGGGTGGTGGCGGATGCGGTCATGGTGTGCAGGCCTTCCAAGGGTTTGACGATGGCAGAGCGCCTTTTCTTCAGCCTTCGTGGGCGTTGAACATGGTCTTGGCGTAGGTGATCCCCAGGCCGTAGCCGCCGCCGAACTTCTTCGCGATGCCCGTCGTCATGTCGTACGTTTCGCCGCGCGCCCAGTCGCGCTGCATCTCCAGCAGGTACTGCAGCGCGGTGATGGGCTGCGCGCCGGCCTGCACCATGCGCTCCATGGCGCGGTTGTGGGCCTCCACCGAGATGTCGCCGCAGGCATCGGCGATCACGAACACCTCGAAGCCCTGGTCCAGCGCCGACAGCGCCGGGCCCACGATGCACACGCTGGTCCACAGGCCGGCCAGCACGATGCGCGGCTTGCCGATCTCGTTCACGCGGCGGATCACGGCCTCGTCTTCCCAGGTGTTCATGGACGTGCGGTCCAGCAGGGCCTGGCCGGGGAACGGCGCGGTCACCTCGTCGAACATCGGGCCGGAGAAGCTCTTCTCCGCCACCGTGGTCAGGATGGTCGAGGCGCCGAAGCCGGCGGCGGCCGACGCGACCAGCGCGGCATTGGAGCGCAGCTGCACCGGATCGATCGAGTGCGTGGCGAAGGCCATCTGCGACTGGAAGTCGATCATGATCAGCGTGTGGTCCTGCGGGTTGAGCAGGCGGGCGCCGGGACGGGCGACGGCGACGGCGACGGGACGGGCGGCGGACGCGTTGGCGTTTTGCATGGGAATCTCCTGGAACGTGTGTGGATGACGGACTGGACGAAAGAACGGAAGCACCTGCCCGGCCCGTTCAGTGGGGCATGGTGGGCAGCTCGTTGGGGCGCAGGTCGAACACCAGCACCTCGGCGTCCTGGCCCTTGGCGAAGTGCAGATCGCCGGCGTTGCGGATGCGGGCGCCGTCGCCTTCGTCCAGCCGCTCGCCGTTCACCTCGACGCTGCCGCGGGCCACATGCACATAGACGTTGCGGTGGGCGCCCACGGCCAGGTCGGCAGACTCGTCCCCGTTGAACAGGCCGGCATAGACGCGGGCATCCTGGTGCACGGCCAGCGATCCGTCCGTGCCCTCCGGCGAGATGATCTGGCGCAGCTGGCCACGCTTGTCCGCCTCGGTGAAGTGCACCTGCTGGTAGCGCGGCTGGACACCGACCTTGTCCGGCACGATCCAGATCTGCAGGAAGTGCACCGGCTCTTCGGCCGAGTGGTTGAACTCGCTGTGCTGCACGCCGGTGCCCGCGCTCATCATCTGCACGTCGCCGGGGCGGATGACCGAGCCGGTGCCCATCGAATCCTTGTGCTCCAGCGCGCCTTCCAGCACATAGGAGAAGATTTCCATGTCGCGGTGGCCATGCGTGCCGAAGCCGTTGGAGGGCGTCACCCGGTCGTCGTTGATGACCAGCAGGTCGGAGAAACCCTGCTGGTTCATGTCGCGGTAGTGGCCGAACGAGAACGTGTGGCGGGATTGCAGCCAGCCATGGTTGGCGGTGCCGCGGTGTTGGGCTTTGCGGATGTCGATCATGGTTTCGGTCCTTTCTTCATTCGATGGAATTCACACTGCACCCCGGAGGGCATTGCCCGGGTTTTTCCCTGGGCTTTCAGTGCTGCGGTGAAGAAAGTATCCGGCGCCTTGATGCACATCAGGTTGAAAGGTTTGGCCTTCCATCATCGATAATTTCGATGATCCAGCTCAAGCCATCCCGACCATGCTGAAACTCTCCCTGGAAGCCATCGAACTGGTGGACGCCATCGCCCGGCACGGCTCGTTCGCCGGGGCCTCCGAACGGCTGCACAAGGTGCCGTCCACCATCTCGTACGCCATCACCCGGCTGGAAGAGCAGCTGGGCTTCGCCCTGTTCACCCGCAACGGCCCGCGCGTGACGCTCACCCCCGCGGGGCAGGAAATGATCAAGGAGGGCCGCTGGCTGCTCGCCGGTGCCCGGCAGCTGGAATCGCGCATGCGGCAGATCGCCACGGGCTTCGAATCCGAGGTGCGGCTGGTGCACGATTCACTGATCCCCACGCATGCCTTCAACCAGGACATCTGCGCCTTCGAAGACCTGAACTGCGGCACGCGGCTGCGCATCGGCTGCGACGTGATGACCGGCACCTGGGAGGCCCTGCGCGAGGGCCGCGCCGACATCGTGGTGGCCGCCGGCGAGGGCCCGGCCGGCGGCGGCTACAAGGCCGTGCCGGTGGGCACGCTGCAGTTCGTGTTCTGCGTGACGGCCACGCACCCGCTGGCCCGGCTCCAGCGCCCGCTCACGCGCGGCGACCTGCTGGAGCACACGGCCGTGGTGGTGGGCGACGGCGCGCGGTCGTCGAACGACCGCACCATCGGCCTGCTGTCGGGCCAGCGCCGCATCATCGTGCCGCACATGCACGCCAAGATCGCCGCGCAGGCTGCCGGCCTGGGCCATGGTTTCGTGCCCCGCGCCTGCGTGCGCACGGAACTGGAGACCGGCATCCTGGTGGAACTGGAAGTGGAATCGCCACGCCCGGACGAGCCCTTCTTCCTGGCCTGGCGGCCGGACCACATGGGCGAGGCGCTCAAGTGGTGGCGGCAGCGGCTGGACCGGCAGTTGTTGCCGGGGATCCTGCCGTATTGACCAGGAACCCGCTGAAGCCTACCGCCGCGGCGCCACCACCGTCCCACCCGCCACATCCCGCAGCACCTCCATGAACGCCTGCGCCGCCGGTGTCGGGGTCTCGCCCTGGCGCACCAGCATGCCGTAGTCGGGCATCGCCCGGGGCACGTCCACGTGGATGGGGGCGAGCAGGCCCTTGGCGATGTACCGGTCGGCCAGCGCGCTCGGCTGCAGCGAGAGCATGTCGGTGATGCGCAGCGATTCCAGCGCGAACAGGAAGGACTGCGTCTCCATCACACCCGATGTCGGCGTCATGCCGATGGCCCGGAAGATGTCGTCGGACACCTTGCGCAGCGCCGTCGATTCCGGGTAGAGCAGCCAGGGCCAGTGCGCGAGGCGGCCCACCTCCAGCCCCTGGATGCCGCGCAGCGGGTGGTGCGGCCCGCCCACCACCTGCAGCGTCTCGCCGGACAGGCGCTCGTACTGGAAGTCCGCCTGCTGCGCCTCGTCGGTGAAGCGGCCGATCATCAGGTCGATCCTGCGCTCGCCCAGCCAGGCGATGAGCTGGTCGCTGCTCTGCTCGCGCACCTTCAGCACCAGCAGCGGCCGGCGCCGCTGCATCTCGGCGATCGCCGTGGTCAGCAGCCGCGCGGCCGAGCCGGAAATCGCCCCGATGGACAACTGCCCGTGGCCGCCCTGCTTGAGCGCGTTGAACTCGTCCACGAACTTCGCCTGGCCCGCCAGCGCCGAGGCGGCATAGCCCAGCGCGAACAGGCCCAGCTCGGTGGGCCGCATCTCGCGCGGCAGGCGCTCGAACAGGCGCGCATCGAAGATCTCCTCCAGGTCCAGCAGGATCTTGGTCGCGGCCGGCTGCGTCACGTGCATCTGCTCGGCCGTGAGCCGCAGGTTGCGGGTGCGTCCCAGGATGTCGAGGAACTGCAGGTGCCGGGAGCGCAGGCGGCTGCAGGCGGTGGCGATGGATAAGGGTTTGCCCTGCATTTTGGGATGGCCGATAACTGGAAGGAATGTCCCGTGGAAAAACACTGATTGGACGCCACGGGCGCCGCCCCCTAGTCTGCACCCCCGCGACACCCCAGAACATCCGCAGGAGACAAGACACCATGCCATTCCACACCGCATTCAAGACGTTCGCGCTGGCCACGGCCCTGGCCGCCGCGCTGGCCGGCCCGGCCCTGGCGCAGGTGCGCGAGCACACCCTCAAGATCGGCACCGGCATCACCGACGACCATCCGCAGGCCCAGGCTTCGCGGCACTTCGGCGAGGTGCTGGCGGCCAAGAGCGGCGGCAAGATGCGCGCCAAGCTGTTCGCCAACGGCACGCTGGGCAACGACGTGACCATGATCTCCGCGCTGCGCGGCGGAACCCTGGAGATGACGGTGCCCGACAGCTCCACCCTGGTGTCGGTGGTGAAGGACTTCGGCGTGCTGAACCTGCCGCTCACGTTCAACACCGGCGAGGAAGCCGACGCGGTGCTGGACAGCGCCTTCGGCCAGAAGCTGCTGGCCAAGCTGCCCGAGAAAGGCCTCGTCGGCCTGGGCTACTGGGAGAACGGCTTCCGCCAGACCACCAACTCGCGCCGCCCGATCCAGAAGGCCGAAGACTTCGCCGGGCTGAAGCTGCGGGTGATCCAGAACCAATTGTTCATCGACAGCTTCAACGCGCTCGGCGCCAACGCCACGCCCATGCCCTTCACCGAACTCTATTCGGCGATGGAGCAGAAAGCGGTGGACGGCCAGGAGAACCCGACCGCGACCATCCTCACCAGCAAGTTCTACGAAGTGCAGAAGCACCTCGTGCTGTCGCGCCACATCTACAGCACCTGGGTGTTCCTCATGTCCAAGAAGGCCTGGGACGGCCTGTCGGCCGAAGAGCAGAAGATCGTGCAGGAGGCCGCGAAGGAGGCCACCGCGTTCGAGCGCAAGGCGATCCGCGCGCTGGAGGCCAAGGCGCTGGGCGAGCTGAAGAAGCTCGGCATGCAGGTGACCGAACTGCCGCCCGCCGAGCAGGCCAAGCTGCGCGACAAGCTGCAGCCGGTGGTCGCCAAGTACAGCAAGGAATTCGGCGAGGACACCACCCGCGAAATGATGGCCGAGCTGGACAAGGCCCGCCGCAAATAACCGAGCACGACATGACCCCACCCGAAGGCCGCCGCTTCCGCTCGCGCGACTGGTTCGCCGACCCGGCCCGCTCCGACATGACCGCGCTCTACCTCGAGCGCTTCATGAACTACGGGCTCACGCCCGAGGAGCTGCGCTCGGGCCGGCCGATCATCGGCATCGCCCAGACCGGCAGCGATCTTTCGCCCTGCAACCGCATCCACCTCGAACTCGCCCGCCGGGTGCGCGACGGCATCCGCGACGCGGGCGGCATCCCGCTCGAATTCCCCGTCCACCCGATCTTCGAGAACTGCCGACGGCCGTCGGCCGCGCTGGACCGCAACCTCGCCTACCTGGGCCTGGTCGAGATCCTCTACGGCTACCCGATCGACGCGGTGGTGCTGACCACCGGCTGCGACAAGACCACGCCGGCCGGCATCATGGCCGCCTCCACCGTCGATATCCCCGCCATCGTGCTCTCGGGCGGGCCCATGCTCGACGGCTGGCACGACAACGAATTGGTCGGCTCGGGCACCGTGATCTGGCGCAGCCGCCGCATGCTGGCCGCCGGCGAGATCGACGAGGAAGAATTCCTGCAGCGCGCCTGCGACAGCGCACCCTCTGCCGGCCACTGCAACACCATGGGCACGGCCTCCACCATGAACGCGGTGGCCGAGGCGCTGGGCCTGTCGCTGCCCGGCTGCGCCGCCATCCCCGCACCCTACCGCGAGCGCGGCCAGATGGCCTATGCCACCGGCCGGCGCATCGTCGAGATGGCGCACGAAGACCTGCGCCCCTCGCGCGTGCTCACCCGCGAGAGCTTCCTCAACGCGCTGGCGGTGGTCAGCTGCGCGGGCGGCTCCAGCAACGCGCAGGTCCACATCCAGGCGATGGCGCGCCATGCCGGCGTCGAGCTGCATCCGCGCGACTGGACCGACCACGCCTACGACCTGCCGCTGCTGGTCAACATGCAGCCCGCCGGCAAGTACCTGGGCGAGCGCTTCTTCCGCGCCGGCGGCGTGCCCGCGGTGATGTGGGAGCTGCTGCAGGCCCGCCGGCTACACGGCGGCTGCGCCAGCGTCACCGGCCGCAGCATCGCCGAGAACCTGCAGGGCCGCGAAGCGACGGACCGCGAGGTCATCCGCCCCTTCGCCGATCCGCTGATGGACAAGGCCGGCTTCCTGGTGCTCTCGGGCAACCTGTTCGACTTCGGCATCATGAAAACCTCGGTGATCTCCGAGGCCTTCCGCGCGCGCTACCTCTGCCGGCCGGGCCACGAAGACGTGTTCACGGCCCGGGCCATCGTCTTCGACGGCGCCGAGGACTACCACGCACGCATCAACGACCCCGCGCTCGGCATCGACGAGGACTGCATCCTGGTGATGCGCGGCGCCGGCCCGCTGGGCTGGCCCGGCTCGGCCGAGGTGGTCAACATGCAGCCGCCCGATGCGCTGATCCAGCGTGGCATCCGGGCCCTGCCCACGCTGGGCGACGGCCGCCAGTCGGGCACCGCCGACAGCCCCTCCATCCTCAACGCCTCGCCCGAGAGTGCGGCGGGCGGCGGCCTCGCCTGGCTGCAGACCGGCGACCTGATCCTGATCGACCTGAAGCAGGGCCGCTGCGACGCGCTGGTGCCGCCCGAGGAGATCGCCCGCCGCCGCAGCGAACTGCCGCCGCCCCCCGTGCCCGCCAGCCGCTCGCCCTGGGAGGCGCTGTACCGCGAGAAGACGGGCCAGCTGGCCGATGGCGCCACGCTGGATTTCGCCCTGGAATTCCGCCGCATCGCCGAGCAGACGCCCCGCCACAACCACTGACGCCCGGGGCCGCTGCGCCCCACCTCCCGAGGACGAGAACCATGAACGACGAACGCACGGGCCTGCTGCCCGAAGACGGCCTGGCCGGCACGCTGGTGGCCCGGGCCTGGACGCCCGGCCCGCAGGGCGGCCCGGCGGTGGTGGCGCTGCGCCCCGAAGGCGTGTTCGACATCAGCCGCGCCTTCCCCACCATGAGCACCCTGCTCGATGCCGACCGGCCCGCCGAGACCGCGCGCCAGGCTGCCGGAGAGCGCCTGTGCGCGGTGGATGAACTGCTGCGCAACAGCCGGCTCGGCACCCGCGACGCCGTCCTTCCCTTCCTGCTCGCGCCCTGCGACCTGCAGGTGGTCAAGGCCGCCGGCGTGACCTTCGCCGCCAGCATGGTCGAGCGCGTGATCGAGGAACAGGCGAGCGGCGACGCATCGCGCGCGCAGGAGCTGCGCGGCAAGGTGCAGGCCCTGATCGGCGGGAACCTCGCGGACATCCGCCCCGGCTCCGACAAGGCGATGGCGCTGAAAGCCCTGCTGCAGCAGCAGGGCCTGTGGTCCCAGTACCTGGAAGTCGGCATCGGCCCCGACGCCGAGGTCTTCACCAAGGCGCCCGTGCTGGCCTCCATCGGCACCGGCCAGGAGATCGGCATCCGCGCCGATTCGGCCTGGAACAACCCCGAGCCGGAGGTGGTGCTGGCCGTGAACGGCCGCGGCGACATCGTGGGTGCCACGCTGGGCAACGACGTCAACCTGCGCGACATCGAAGGCCGCAGCGCCCTGCTGCTCGGCAAGGCCAAGGACAACAACGCCTCCTGCGCCATCGGCCCGTTCATCCGGCTGTTCGACGCCAGCTTCGGCATGGACGACGTGCGCCGCGAAACCGTGCACCTGGAGGTGCGCGGCACCGACGGTTACGCGTTGCGCGGCATCAACACCATGGCCAGCATCAGCCGCGACCCGGCGGACATCGTCGCGCAGACCCTGGCCGCGCACCAGTACCCGGACGGCTTCATGCTGTTCCTGGGCACGCTCTTCGCGCCCATCGAAGACCGGGGCGAACCCGGCGCCGGCTTCACCCACAAGCTGGGCGACGAGGTCACCATCCGCAGCGCCCGGCTGGGCGCCCTGTGCAACCGGGTCACCCACAGCGAGACCGCGCCGCCCTGGCAGTTCGGCCTGCGCGCCTTCATCAACCACCTGGCCGCACGCGGCCTGCTGGACGGCCGCAGCCTCTGACACGCCATCGACGACCGTCGATCAGGAGACAAGACCATGAAGCGTTGGATGGATCGCTATTGCCGGATGCTGGACTTCCTCATGGCCGGCGCCCTGGCGGTGATGGTGGTGATGGTGTTCGGCAACGTCGTGCTGCGCTACGCCTTCAACACCGGCATCACCGTGTCGGAAGAGGTGTCTCGCTGGCTCTTCGTCTGGCTCACCTTCCTGGGCGCCGTGGTCGCCATGAAGGACCACGGCCACCTGGGCGTGGACATGCTCGTGAGCCGCCTGCCCGACGCGGGCAAGAAGGCCTGCGTGGTCACCGGCCAGGTGCTGATGCTCGGCGTCTGCTGGCTGGTTTTCTCGGGCAGCTGGACGCAGGCCCAACTGAACATGGACGTCACCGCGCCCACCACCGGCTGGTCCATGGGGTACTTCTACTTCGTGGGCGTGGTCTTCGCCGTGTCCGCCGCGGTCTTCCTGCTCTACGACCTCTGGCGCGTGCTGAGCGGCCAACTGCGCGGCGACGCGCTGGTGATGGTCAAGGACTCGGAAGAGACGGCGGAATTCGACGCCCTGCAGGCACGCCTGGCCGAGGAAGACCGCCTGGCCGCCGCCCAGGCCGGATCCCCTGCCTCCGGCCCGTCGAACAAGAAAGACAACGGCTGAGGAGCCCGCACATGACCATCGCCGTCTTCCTCCTCTCGCTGCTGGGCGCCATGGCGATCGGCATCCCGATCGCGTTCTCGCTGCTGCTGTGCGGCGTGGCGCTCATGTGGCACCTCGACATGTTCGACGCACAGATCCTCGCGCAGAACCTGATCAACGGTGCCGACAGCTTCCCGCTGCTGGCCGTGCCCTTCTTCATGCTGGCCGGCGAAATCATGAACACCGGCGGCCTCTCCAAACGCATCGTCGATCTGGCGCTCACCCTCGTCGGCCACGTGCGCGGTGGGCTGGGCTATGTCGCCATCGTCGCGGCCTGCGTGCTCTCGGCGCTCTCGGGCTCGGCGGTGGCCGATGCGGCGGCGCTCTCGGCCCTGCTGATCCCCATGATGGTGGCCGCCGGCCACGACAAGGCACGCTCCGGCGGCCTCATCGCCGCGGCCGGCGTGATCGGCCCCATCATCCCCCCCTCCATCGGCTTCGTGATCTTCGGCGTGGCCGCCAACCTGTCGATCAGCAAGCTCTTCCTGGCCGGCATCTTCCCCGGCATCCTCATCGCCGGGTCCCTCTGGGCCACGTGGTGGTGGCTGGTGCGCAGGGAACACATCGTGCCGCCGCCGCGCCGCTCGCGCAAGGAAGTCTGGCTCGCATTCCGCCAGGCCGGCTGGGCGCTGATGCTGCCGCTCATCATCCTGGTGGGCCTGCGCTTCGGCGTCTTCACGCCCACCGAGGCGGCCGTGGTCGCGGCGGTGTATTCGCTCTTCGTCGCCGTGGTCATCTACCGCGAACTCAAGCCCTCGCAGATCTACGGCGTGTTCGTCACCGCCGCGCGCACCACCGGCGTGGTGATGTTCCTCGTGGCCGCGGCCCTGGTTTCGGCCTGGCTCATCACCGTGGCCGACCTGCCAGGCAAGGTCGTCACCCTGCTGGAGCCCTTCATCGGCAGCCCCATGCTGCTGATGGTGATGATCATGCTGCTGGTGATCGTCGTCGGCACCGCCATGGACATGACGCCCACCATCCTGATCCTGACGCCCGTGCTCATGCCCGTGGTCAAGGCCGCGGGCATCGACCCGATCTATTTCGGCGTGCTGTTCATCATCAACAACTCCATCGGCCTCGTCACGCCGCCGGTGGGCACGGTGCTCAATGTCGTGGCCGGCGTGGCGCGCATCCGCATGGACGACGTGATCCGCGGCGTCTGGCCGTTCATGCTGGCCGAGTTCGCGATGATGTTCCTGATGGTGGCGTTTCCGGTGCTGGTGACGTGGCCGGCAAGGTTGCTGTATGGGTGAGGTGAGGCGAAACCGGCATGCTGGCGAAATCGCCCTCTAGTGTCCTGTCCCGTGGCTAACTGGCATTAATCGTGCGTGTCTTAGCGGTATCTTTGGAATGGAGATACCGGTATGAGGACAGGCAGACCGAAGGCCGAGTTGGTGCTGTCGGAGGAGGAGCGTTTGCAGCTTCAGTCCTTCGCGCGTAGTCGTTCGTTGCCGGCGGCGTTGTGCAGTCGAGCGCGCCTGGTGCTGGCAAGTGCCGACGGCGAGCCCAACAACGCGATCGCCGCGCGGCTGAAGATGACCAAGCAGACGGTCGGGAAGTGGCGAACGCGCTTCATTGAGCGGCGCATTGCGGGGCTGTATGACGGTGTTCGCCCTGGGCCTGCGCGCACGATCGACGACGAACGCGTGGCGCACTTGATCAAGACCACGCTGCATACCAAGCCGGCCAACGGCTCGACGCACTGGAGTGTGCGCACGGTGGCCGCCGAGACGGGCATCTCCAAGACCAGCGTGCAGCGCTACTTCCAGCTCTTCGGGCTGCAGCCGCACCGCAGCGAGAGCTTCAAGCTGTCCAACGATCCGTTCTTCATGGAGAAGCTGCGCGACGTTGTCGGCCTGTACCTGAGCCCGCCGGACAACGCGCTGGTCATTTGCGTGGACGAAAAGAGCCAATGCCAAGCGCTGGAGCGAACGCAGCCGATGCTGCCCATGGGGTTCGGCTATGTCGAGGGCGTCACCCACGACTACAAGCGCCACGGCACGACGACGTTGTTCGCGGCGCTGAATGTGCTCAACGGCGCGGTACTGGCAGCGTGCAAGCCACGCCATCGGCACCAGGAGTTCTTGCCCTTCCTGCGCGAGATCGACAAGGCCGTGCCGGCAGAGCTGGACGTTCATTGCATTGCCGACAACTACGCCACGCACAGCCACCCGAAGATCAAGGCGTGGCTGGCCAGCAGGCCGCGATGGCACATGCACTTCATTCCGACCTACAGCTCCTGGCTCAATCAGGTTGAGCGCTTCTTCTCGCTGATCACCGACAAGGCGATCCGCCGCGGTTCGTTCACCAGCGTCAAGCAACTCGTGCAGCGCATCGATCACTTCGTCGCCGCCTACAACACGAATTGCCAGCCGTTCAAGTGGACCGCTACGGCCGATTCGATCATCGAAAAGCTGCATCGACTTTGCTCACGTATCAGCGGGACAGGACACTAGGGCGCTAGTATGCGCCTTGAGCGCGTACTGCTCGCCTGCAAGTGGGGGGGACCGTAATTCTAGGAGCGTACTTCAACGAAATCTTGTGATTGGATTAGCGAGCTAGACTAACTTGATGAGATCGATGTGTCGCCGGCAACGCTCGACAGTGGTTGTTGCCTGGTATCCTCTGTGCTGAGATGCGGGATTAGGTTGAAAAACCATTCGGTGGGTGGCCTACTCGGAGGAATAGCAATTGAAAAAAGAACAGACGACAGACGGGCAGCTGAGCCGTCGGGAATCGATCGCTTTAGCGATGATTGCACGGGAACGGTGCAAAATTATTTACTTCTTCCCCCATAGCGCACAGAAGCTTGACGAGGCAAGTTTTTTCGGATGGTACACACCTGGAATACTAGCAACGGCGCGCCCAATACAGCAAGCCTGCAAACTTCCGGCGGACATTCGAGAAGCGCACTCCGAAATGGAAGAGGTACTCATAAACCGCCTTACCGGCATCACTTGGCCACATTTACTGCCGATAGAAATCAACCACTTTGAGGCAGCCCTGCAAATTATAAATTCGCCGTTTGTGGTTTGCATTACCACCAATGCAGAGGTGGCTACAAACGTCGACCAAATTCTGCAAAGAAGAGCCCTCCCGACACTTCATATTTCCAGCATTTCAGCCCCCAACAGGAAATCCAGAGAGCTATTTACCCTTGAAGAAATTTATACATTTATACGAAAAGTCATTGACGCACTCGATAAAATTCCCGGCAACACCGAATTCGTCAGCAATTATCGACGTATCTTAAGCTCCGGTCCTCAGCGCAAATTGCGGAAGCATCCGCTGCATTTAGCCAAACACAACGTCACCGCCCCGAACGAAATTGCACTCGGTGCGTTCGGATACAAATTTTTATCCTCCAAGGTCATTCAACAGCCACTTGAGATACCAAGAAAATCGTCAGTTGAAAAATACGTTGAACGCATTTGCAAATCTGTGGACGCAGTTTCAACCGAACGCACCCGACTGCTAAGAGACTACGACATTAACTTGGAAGACAACCGTGCAATAGTTGCGATATCCAGTTCATATGCTGGACTTTATCGCAATTGGAAAGATATTGTACAGAAAGCTCCAACAGAAACGCGCCGAGATTTCAAAAATGCACTAAAACTCGTCCTACGGTCTAGCACTTACTACTTCGAGATTCCAAATGACGACAAAGGTCATCCAAAGTTCTCATTTACAGACCAAATGGTCACTAAACAGCTAACATTCGACCTGCGCGCGTTTACTGCGGCTCTTAGCATGCTCTCAAGCGCGACGCTATGCCCAGTGCTGAGGCTAGAGCCCAAACTAAATAGCATTCGAACCGAGGCGGCAGAGCTAGCGCGCTGCGTTCGAAAGGCTGGAATGCGGCATGCTTGGAAGGAAGCACGCATGATGCGCTTAATGGGCCAAAAAATGCGAGCGTCTATTCACCCCGATCTTCTCACGCGAATAGACGCTAAAGAGGCGGGCTCTATTGAGGGATTAAAGCTTGTCACAGATTTGCCTCTTGAGTTGATGCCATCCAATGACATGCCTCTTGGTTTGCGTTTCGATATCTCGCGCATCTCGCCGTTGCCAGGCAACATGTTCTGGCAACTGAGCCATTTGCCGCCCATACACATTCGTCAAGAAGCGTTTTACGATATATTAATTATTCGATCATTTGAAATATCTGATCCGATTCGAAACATTTTACAGAGAGCGGTAAACGTAGCTGAAGGCCCTAATGGTTTCAAGAAATTGAAATATAGGCTCGTTGACGTCAACACATCAGATCAGTTTATTGCAGCAGTCAATAGCCATAAAGCTGCAATAATGATTTTTGACGGCCACGGTAATTATGACACACAATTGGGCATTGGTCGCTTGGTAGTTGGCGGAAAAATGCTCGACACTTGGTCTCTTAAGCGTGAATGTGAACTACCGCCAGTGGTTATGTTTAGTGCTTGCGATACTCAGCCCATTGATGGCAGCCACGGTTCAGTAGCTACGTCCGCCTTTGCGCTTGGTGCGCGTGCAGTATTGGGCACAATGTTACCTGTCAACGCCAAACATGCGGCGATCTTTATGGCCCGTATGTTTTTAAGAATTGACCAGTTTTTACCTCTAGCTGTAGAGCATTTCCCTGTCCTGACATGGCGCCACGTTGTCTCTGGAATGTTGAGAATGAGCCATGTTGTTGAGGCAACTCGAGCATTGAACGCCCGAGCAGGATTAAAAATGTCTGCTGCCGCCTTATCTCGCATTCAAATGGCATCCAATACAGCCATCAATTCATGGAGTGCTGACTGGTACGACACGTGGATAGAGGAGCTAGCCAAAGAGTCTCTTCGAACAGGTGACGACATCCGCGCCTTGGTTAAGTCCCACATCGGCTTAACGGATGCAATGAAATATGTGCAACTCGGCAATCCAGAAAGAATAATCATTTACTAATTCAGATAATTTAGAAATTTATCTGCAGAAATAAGCCTTCGATTTGGAAAAACCCTATCACAGAAGACTGCCTTCGCAGCGCGTTAGGCAGTTGATTTCTACGCGCGACGGCGAGAACGTTTTGCTCCGCGAACTTGAAATGCAGGCCACCACTTGCCAAGCCGCTGCTTGATAGTTGCAAGAACAGATTCCTCTGTCTGCATTGCGTGAAGGATGTGCTCAGGAACTTCAGTGAACGCGTGGCGCGTCAAGCGCTCGGGCGAAATTCTGATGAAGTGCTTAAGTTCCACGGGCGACACAGCAGCCTCGCTCGTTGCGTCGAGATCAAAAACACAGACATATGCATTCAACGGCTTTTCGGATGATGTGTCAGGAGCCACTCGCAAACGTTTAATTCCTTCGGTCTCGTCCTCTAATTCAGGGGCACCGAGAAATGGCTGCCATGAGTCCCAAACCGACTTTGGAATAGCGAGTACAGTCCCTGCAGCTGCAGAACCCTCTCCAGCCAAACGAAATTTAAGTAGCATCTGATAAAAAGTTCGCTTGAAGACGTTTGCTATGTTAGGACCTTCTACATCCTTGCCAGACCAACGGCAGAGATTGGCTCGTAGGGCTTCAGAGAAAGTTTCCTCATGAAGCCGTAAGGCATCGCGAAGGTTTGATACTGCATGCTTGTAGGTACCGTGATAGTCCATCGTTTGCAGCTCTAAGATGCCATAACGAGACACCATGAAGCCGCCTTCGCCATCGGGCTTAATCTCAACAACAGTTACGTCGAACGAAATTTCCGGAGATCTATGCGTACCAATCACAGATATCTCGCCGCCTAGTTTATCCTGAAAGAATACATAGCCAGCACCTTGAGAATTGATATTCTCAATAAACCTAACAAGCTCTTCACTTTTATTTAGAATAGAAACCGGAATTGGCTCGACGGGTTCAGCCAATCCAAAAATCAGTTGACAGCCACGCGTAACGATAGAGGAATTGATTACCCGATATGGGCATACCAACCAGTCTTGCCGCGGACCGTTGCTCGAGCTGCTGATGGTGCAGACACCCTTGCTGTTCTCGTTCTTGACACAATTAGTCGGACTATGAAGAACACTTGTAAGAAACGGGCATTTATTCTCATTTTCCCCAGACACAGCGGCGTGAACAAGTCTTACCTCAGGATAAATGCGTTGCCCAAACCACTCACTGACGTAGTTTCCGCGGCTATTTGAGATTGCCATTTAATTTGGCCTTTTGCAGTTGAACGAATTTTGACTGAGCATCAAAGCCCAGAGCATTCCTCCCATGCTCTAGTGCCACCTCCAACGTACGACCTGTCCCCGAGAATGGATCCAAAACTAAACCTCCCGGAGGACATGAAGTCAGAATTCGTGGCTCAATAAGATCACGAGGAAACGTTGCACTGTGCCCTGACTCACCCGGAGCAACAGGCACAGTTACTACATCTCCAGCTCTTGGCTCTGCATGTTTAATGTTGTAGTAATAACTGGCTCGACCGACCGAAGGCTTCTTCACAAAATGGAAGAAGTGCTCGTGTGCATTCTTTAGTCGATCCTCCTCTGGTCGTGGTACTGCATTAGGTTTGTGCCAAATGACGTCATTACGGAGGATCCAACCGCGTTCCTGCATAGCTATGGCGAACCTGGCAGGGATAAGCAGCAGGTTTTTCTCTGAACGGATGCCACCCATCGGCGTCTTGCGTCGGTGTCGTTTGTCCGAACCGAGACCCTGTCTACCATTGTCACGAATGCTTGCCCATCGCGCAAAATACGTATCGCCGATATTTATCCACAAACTTCCCGTAGATTTCAAAATATCTTTTGTTTTATCAAAAATCTCTGCCAAATGCTGCACAAACCATTCTGGATAAGGCTCAAGTCCGAGTAGCCCACCATTCTGGCGATACCAGTCATAGCCAGGACTCTGGGAGCCAAACTCTTTGACAGTCGGAATGTCATTAAAGAAGTTCCAGTTGTGCGGCAGACCATAGTCGCGATGACCCCAATATGGAGGTGAGGTGATCACAAGATCAACTGAATTTTTTAAAAGTGTGTCAAAGAGGTCGAAGGCATCTCCATGGAACACCTCAGCAGTTGGCTTAGCTCTCGTTGTTCGCTTCTGCGCCACTTGTGCAACCAGTACATGTTCTTCCATCCAGCCATTCTACGGGTGAGGTTTGTGCCGGCCCAGGGGAAAGACGCGGCCCGAGGGCACGACAGGATCCTTCACGTCCACCGTAAACCTTTAGCCATCAGCTAAGGCCTCAAAGAGCTGGCGCTCGTACTACTAGCTAGAGCAAAAGCCAGTAGCCAGGCCCAATAGTCTCACTCCAACAAGTTCAGCAGCGCCTTCGCCGCCGGCTCCGACGACGCCGGATTCTGCCCCGTCACCAGCGTCCCGTCGGTCAGCACGAACGGCGCCCAGTCAGCGCCCTTGGCGTACTCGCCGCCGTTGGCCTTGAGCATGTCCTCCACCAGGAACGGCACCACCTGCGTGAGCTGCACGCCCTCTTCCTCGCTGTTGGTGAAGCCCGTCACCTTGCGTCCCTTCACCAGCGGCTCGCCGCCCGGGGCCTTGGCATGGCGCAGCACGCCGGGTGCGTGGCAGACCAGGGCCAGCGGCTTCTTCGCGGCGAAGGTCTTCTCGATCAGCGCGATGGATTGCGCGTCTTCGGCCAGATCCCACAGCGGGCCGTGGCCGCCGGGGTAGAAGACGGCGTCGAAATCCCCGGCGCGCACGCTGGCGAGCGGCATGGTGGTGGCCAGTTGCTGCTGCGCCTCGGCATCGGCCTTGAAACGGCGCGTGGCATCGGTCTGGGCGCTCTCGTCGTCGCTCTTGGGATCCAGCGGCGGCTGGCCACCCTGGGGGGATGCGAGGGTGATCTCCGCGCCCGCGTCCTTGAACACGTAGTAGGGCGCGGCGAATTCCTCGAGCCAGAAGCCGGTCTTCTTGCCGGTGTCGCCGAGGCGGTCGTGGGACGTGAGAACCATCAGGATGCGGGCCATGGGATGTCGCTTTCGTCGAGTGGGGAAATCCAACGTTCCACCGTAGCGCAATCCCTCCTGCCCGCGCGCCCATGGCGCCGTGTTCGCGGCGCCGGCCTACAGCGCGGCTGCGCAGCCGCTCAGTCCAGCTTCACGCCGGCCGCCTGGATGATCGGCCCCCAGCGTTTCGCCTCGGCGCGTGCCATCGCGCGGAACTGCTCGGGGGTGCCGGGCAGCGCCTCCATCCCGAAATCCTGCATGCGCTGGACGACGGGGGGCGTGGCCAGGGCCTTGTTGATCTCGCCGTTCAGGCGGGCGACGACGGCAGGGGGCAGGCCCGCGGGGCCGAGCACGCCCTGGAAGGCATAGACCTCGGCATCGGGCACGCCCACTTCGGCCAGCGTGGGCACCTGGGGCAGGCGCGCGGCGCGGCGGCCCGAGCCGATGGCGAGCGCGCGCACCTTGCCCGACTGGATCACCGGCAGGCCGGCAGCGAGGTCCAGGAACATGCACGGCACCTGGCCGCCCATCACGTCCTGCAGCGCTGGCGCCGCGCCGCGGTAGGGGATGTGGGTGAGGAAGGTCTTGGTGCGGTTCTTGAACATCTCCATCGCCAGGTGGTGGGGCGATCCGTTGCCGGGCGATGCGTAGTTGAGCTTGCCGGGGTTGGCACGCGCATAGGCCAGGAATTCCTGGAAGGTGCGCGCCTCGAAGCCCGGGTGCACCACCAGCGCGAGCGGGAAGCGCGAGAGGCCGCCGATGTAGGTGAAGTCTTTTTCCGGGCTGAACGGCAGCTTGCTGAACAGGTGCTCGTTGTAGGCCAGCAGGGCATTGTCGGCCGACATCAGCGTGTAGCCGTCCGGCCTGGCAGTGGCGACGATCTGCGCGCCGATGTTGGTGGAGGCACCGGGGCGGTTGTCCACCACGATCTGCTGGCCCAGCGGGGTGCGCAGTGCCTCGGCCACGGTGCGCGCGAGCACGTCGGTGCCGCCGCCGGGCGGATAGGGCACGACCCAGCGGATGGGCTGGGCCGGGTAGTCGTTCTGGGCACGCGCCCAGGGCTGGACGGCCAGGGCGGCCGCGGCGGCGGCGCTCCCCAGCAGGGTTCTGCGGTGCATGGTTGTCTCCTGTTGTCGTCGTAAAAATCAGGGCCGGGCAGGCCATTCCACGCGCTCGACCCGGAAGCCCTCGCGGGCCAGCAGGGTCGGCAGGCCCTGGGGGCCCACCATGTGCAGCGCGCCCACGGCCGCGAACACGCTGTGGCCCGCGCGGTGCTCGGCCACGATGGCGCGCGCCATGCCCGGATTGCGGTCCGCCACCAGCTGCTCGAAAGACTGGCGCTCTTCGGGGGTGCGCTGGCAGCCGCACCACTGGCCGTAGGTTTCCAGCAGGTTGGCACGGCCGCCGGACCAGGCCGTGGCGAGCGTGGTGAGGGTGTCGCGCGCGGAATGGTTCTCCAGCTGGTCGAGCCCGGAGGCGACGGCGGCGGCGGTCTCCTTCGGGTCGTCGGACGCCAGCACCCGCACCTGCAGATCGACCGACTCCAGCGACAGCACGGGCTTGTGCAGCCCGCGGGCCAGCCCGGCCAGCACGAAATCGATGCCATAGGCCGGATCGAAGCCTTCGCGCCGCGCGGACATCACCACCAGCGACGACACCTGCAGCTCGGGCCGCATCTCCAGCATGGAGGGATCGGCGCAGGCGGCATCGCGCTGCGCGGCCAGGCGGCGCTCCAGGTCGGGCGGCAGCGGCGGGGCGTCCGCCGGCTTGCGCAGGGCGGCCTGCAGCTTTTGCATCACCGTGGGGTCCAGCAGGTCCATCTCCAGCGCCACGCGGTCGCTGGCGCGGACGGCGGCCATCACCGTGGGGCCGGGCAGCATCCAGCCGCGCCGGGCGGCATGCACCGTGCCGTAGAGCCAGCTCGTGCGTCCGTCTTTTTCCACGCGCCACAGCAGCCCGCGGTCGCGGGCCTTTTGCAGCGCCTGGGGAATGCCGGCGGGATCGAGGGGCCTGGGCAGCGGGGGGCAGTCGGCCCGCCGGACGGCATGGGCCGGTGCGGGCACGGAAGCGGCGGGGCGGGCGGCGGAGGCCGGCGCGGAAGCGGGTGCGGACGCCGGCACGGCGGCAGGCACGGGTGCCGGAGTGGGCTGCGCCGGGACCATGGCCGGCCACGCCAGGCAGAACAGCCCGGCGGTGGCCAGCCGGCGCAAGGCGGCGGGCAGGGTCATGGCGTCAGGCGGCGGGGCTGGCGATCGCCTGGTCGATCGCGCCGAACAGGCTCTGGCCGGCCTTGTTCTTCATCTCGATGCGGATGGTGTCGCCGAATTGCATGAACTCGGTGGAGGGCTTGCCGTCCTGGATGGTCTCGATGCAGCGCTTCTCGGCGATGCAGCTGTAGCCCCTGGGCCACTCCATGCGGCCGCCCTGCTCCACGCCACGATTGCTGACCGTGCCGCTGCCCACGATGGAGCCGGCGCGCACGTTGCGGGTCTTGCAGATGTGGGCGATCAGCTGCCCGAAATGGAAGGTCATCTCCGGGCCGGCATCGCACATGCCGACCTTGCGGCCGTTCCAGGTGGACTGCAGCGTGAGGTGCAGGCGGCCGCCTTCCCAGGCGTCGCCCAGTTCGTCCAGCGTGACGGCCACGGGGCTGAAGGCGGTGGCGGGCTTGGACTGGAAGAAGCCGAAGCCCTTGGCCAGTTCGGCCGGTATCAGGTTGCGCAGGGACACGTCGTTGGCCAGCATCACCAGCCGGATGCCGTCGAGCGCCTGCTCGGGCGTGGCACCCATCTTCACGTCGCCGGTCACCACCGCGATCTCGGCCTCGAAATCGATGCCCATGGCCTCGCTGGGCACCACCACGTCGTCGCAGGGGCCCAGGAAGTCGTCGCTGCCGCCCTGGTACATGAGCGGGTCGGTGTAGAAGCTCTCGGGCACCTCGGCATTGCGGGCCTTGCGCACCAGCTCCACGTGGTTGATGTATGCCGAGCCGTCCGCCCACTGGTAGGCGCGAGGCAGCGGGGCCATGCAGCGCTCGGGCTCGAAGGGGAAGGCATGCGGCGCGCGGCCGGCGTTGAGCTGCTCGTAGAGGTCCTGCAGCTGCGGGGCGAGGAAGCCCCAGTCGTCGAGCACCTGCTGCAGGCGGCTCGCGATGCCGGTCGCATAATGGGCCGTGCCCAGGTCGCGGGAAACGACGACCAGCTGGCCGTCGCGGGAACCGTCCTTGTAGGTGGCGAGTTTCATGGGGGCTGCGTCTCCTGGTGTGTCCGGTCGCGCCGGCCCGGGGCCTGGCACGAATTACGAATGGTTAAATTGATTTAACTAAACAAAACTCCAGGAATTCTATTGCAGATGGACAAGGAACGGGCGGGCATCCAATCGGTCGAGGTCGGCTTCTCGCTGCTCGAAGGCCTCACGCGCAGCCGGGGCCCGCTGATGCTCAAGGACCTGGCCGCCGCCGCCGGCATGAGCGCGGCCAAGGCGCACCGCTATCTGGTGAGCTTCCAGCGCATGGGCCTGGTCGCGCAGGACCCGCGCACCGCCCGCTACGACCTCGGCCCGGCGGCCCTGAAGCTCGGCCTGGCGTCGCTCGCCCGGCTGGACCCTGTGCGGCTCGCCCGCGAGCGGCTGCCGGCGCTCATGGAAGACCTCCAGCAGACGCTGGCGCTGGCCGTCTGGGGCAACCGGGGCCCGACCATCGTCCACTGGGAGGAATCGCACCAGTCCGTCACGGCCAACCTGCGGCTGGGCGACGTGATGCCGCTGCTGTCCTCCGCCACGGGGCGCTGTTTCACGGCCCATCTGGCGCCGGACGTGACGGCCGGCCTCGTCGCCGAGGAGCTGGCCGAAGCCGCCCGGCGCGGCCGCAAGGACATTCCCGCCACGCCCGAGGCGCTGCAGCCGATGCTGGAGGAAGTGCGCCAGCGCGGCTCGGCGCGCGTGGTGGACACGCTGCTGCCGGGCATCGTCGCCTTCTGCGCGCCGGTGTTCGACGCGGACGGGCACCTGGCGCTGGGCATCACCACGCTGGGCTCGGTCGCCACCTTCGATCCGGAATGGGGCGGCGCCATCGACGCGCCGCTGCGCGCCATGGCGAACAAGCTCTCGGCCGATCTGGGCTACGGGCAGGCATGAGCCGGGTGCCGACCGCCCGCGGCTGGTGCGCCCGGCGGGCGTTCCCACGCACCGCCCTCCGGGCCCCGGGCCGGAGGAGCCGCCGCTGATGCCCCGCCGCGCCCTGGCGGCGCTCACCGTGCTGGTGGCCGCGCTGCATGCCCTGGTGCTGTTCGGCCTGCCGCGCTGGACGGGGGGGCCCGATGCGCCGCGGGACGAGCGCATGGCGTTCCATACGCGCATGCTGGAGCCCTCGCCTTCGCCCTCGCCCTCGCCCTCGCCGGCTCCAGACGCCGCGGCGCCTGCAGTGCCCCCTCCGGCCGCCGGGCCTGCGCCCGCGCCGAAGCGTGCGGCCCCGACGCGGCCTCGGCCCGCACCTGCCCGCAAGCCGGCCGCACCGGCACCCGAACCGGCCGACGGCAGCGCACCGCCACCGGACGCGCCCCCTTCCCTTCCATCCGCCGACGCCGCGGAGCCCCCGGCCGATGCCGCCATGCCCGCACAGGCATCGCCTGCGGAGAGCGCCCCGGCCGACGACGGCAATGCCCCGCCCGCAACCGCGTACGGCGCGCGCCCCCCGCCCTCTGTCGGGGCCGTGGCCGCCGCTGCGGCACCGCCGGCATCCGGCCCCGCCAGCGCCGCATCGTCCACCGCCGCCGCCGTTGCCGTTGCCACCCCGCCCGCCGCATCCGCCAGCGCCCCGGACGATCTGCGCAACGCCGGGGTGGAGATCCGCCCGCCCAACGGCCCCGCCACCGATGCGAGCGCCCATCCGCCGCCCGTGCAGTTGCCGCCGTCCGTGCGCCTCACGTTCGAGGTGAGCGGAGAGGCGAAAAAGTTCAACTACCGCGCCAACGCCACGCTGGCCTGGCGGCGCGACGGCGACCACTACGAGGCCCGCCAGGAGATCAAGGCCTTCCTGCTCGGGTCGCGCTCGCAGAGCAGCACCGGCCTCGTCACGCCCGCGGGACTGCAGCCGCAGCGCTTCGTCGATCAGGCCCGCAAGGCGCAGACGGCGAGTTTCGATTTCGCGGCGGGGCGCGCCACGTTCAGTGGCGGCAACGCGCCCGCCGCCATCGCCGCGGGGGCGCAGGACCGCCTCAGCGTGTTCATCCAGCTCGGCGCGCTGCTGGCGGCCGCACCCGAGCGCTATCCGGACGGCACCCGCATCACCCTGACCACCGTGGGCGCGCGCAACGCCGACCGCTGGGCCTTCTCGATCGAAGGCACCGAGATGCTGGACCTGCCCATCGGCCCCACGCCCGCGCTCAAGCTGCAGCGGCTGCCCCGCCGCGATGCGCGCGACGCGGACCAGAAGGCCGAACTGTGGCTGGCCCCGTCGCTCGGTTTTCTGCCGGCGCGCATCCGCATCACCCAGGGCAACGGCGACTACGCGGACCTGCAGCTCTCGGACAAGGGCAATCCCTGATCCGCGCGGTGCAAGCGACTGCTCACTGACAGGGGCATGTGCGCCGAAAGGCGGCGGCGATGCCGGGCCCGTGTGCGGTTTCGCCCACAGCTTCGTGGGACGGGCACCTGACTTCGCCCCACACCCCGCACGGTCGGGTTTTTCGTGAAATACTGGGGCCACGCATCCGAAGCCAGCAGGCGTTCCGCCCGGCCACCGCCGGACCGGCACGCCGGATGCATGCACCGGGCCCCGGGGGTCTTGAACTTCGCGGTCCGGGTGGTCATCTGACCCAATGAAACGATCCGATTCGATCGATTGACCGACAGGGGAACACCATGCACATGCTCTACGACTCCGACTCCTTCGTGGTGGTCCACATGCAGCCGGACACCGGCGAAGCCGAAGCCCCCGCGGGCGTGCCGCCCGTGCACCAGTTGGTGCGCCACGGCTTCGAGATCGTCGACAAGCGCTCCGGCAAGGAGGTTTATCTCGACGGCTCGTGGGCCGAGATGTTCCAGCAGCAGATCATCGCCTGGCAGCGCGACACCCCGACGCAGGAAGAGGTGGACGACACGCTCGACGGGTATGTGGGGCTGGCGCAGAATCCGGTGGTGATGCACTGATCTTCTGCATGCCGCTTTGCACGCGCACTGGTACGCACCTTCGGGTGCGTTTTCTTTTTTGGCGCATCTCAGCGACATGCCCTCGCTAGCTGAAGCAGCTTCGCACACTCTGTAGGGAGCGCCGTTGCGCCCTAGCGCTCATTCGCCACCCCTGCGTCGCGCCATCTCCAGCCCCATCGGCGCCCATTCGCTCTCGCCCAACAACACCTGCGCCGCCGGATAAGCCACCGACTCCTCGCGCACGATGTGCTCCGCATACAGCCCGGCGAAATCGTCCAGCACCTTCTCCTGCTCCGGCGACCAGGGTACCGCGCCCGCGGCCCCTTCCGCCAACGCCGCCAGCGGCACGCGCGCCTCGGCCCAGTGCCGCGCCATGGCGGCATGCTCGGCCTGCAGCGCCTGCACGAGTTCCACCACGGCGGCCGACCCGTGCGCGAGCAGCGGCGGGAAGACATGCAACTCCTCATCCTCGTGGTGCAGCGGCGCAGCGATGTCGAAATAGCGCAGCACGTCGCGCGCGGCCTCGCGGGCCTGGGCGTCGGCGCCCTGGTGGCGCAGGTGGTCGCGCAGGCGCGCCAGCAACCCCAGCGTGCGCTGCACGCGCTCGTGGCAGGCATGCAGCATCTCGAACGGCTGATCGAAGCCGGCCGCGGGGCTACGCAGGCCGGGAACCTCATGGGCGCTGGCACCGGAATCGACATCGGTGCCTGCGCGCGCCACTGCGCGGGAGGGCCGGGGCGGGAAAGGAACGGACGAGCGGATCATCGGAATAAACCCGTTGCGGGCTGGCATCGGCAGAAAAAACCGGCGGCGGGGTCACGATGGGAGGCACTACTGCCGAGCACCCCGGCACCTACACTTTCGCCACCAGAAACCGTCAGGACAAGGAGGGCTCCCGACATGATCGACCATACCGGCGTCGCCGTCACCGACTTCGCTCAAAGCAAGGCGTTCTACACCCAGGCGCTCGCGCCGCTCGGCTACCAACTGCTCATGGAAGTGAGCGCGGCGCTGACGGGCAGCACCGACATGGCGGGCTTCGGCGAGCCGCCCAAGACCGATTTCTGGATCGGCGGCGGCGGGCCTCAGCGGCCGGCCGTCCACGTGGCTTTCCGCGCGCCGAGCCGTGCGGCGGTCGACGCGTTCCATGCCGCGGCCCTGGCGGCGGGCGGCACCGACAACGGCCCGCCCGGCCTGCGGCCCCACTACCACCCGAACTACTACGGTGCGTTCGTGCGCGATCCGGACGGGCACAACATCGAGGCGGTCTGCCACGCGGCGGAGTGATCTGCTGAGGCGCGCGCAGCCTTGCCCGCCGCTCACAGTACCGCACCACACTGCACTGCGGGCTCTCCTCGTGATCCCGCACACATCACCGGTCGGCGTCGGCTTGCTATGATTTCGCTATTCATTTTTTGAATAGCGATTCGAAAGACCCGCCCATGCATGCCTTTTCCTTCCGCTCCGGCAAGACGGCCCGCTCCGCAGTGGGTTCCGCGCTCTCCTCCCCGCTGCTGTCGGCGGCACTGGCCGCGCTCGTGTTCGCTCCCGCAGCGGTACAGGCCCAGGAGGTGATCGTCTCCGCGGCCGCCAGCCTGACGAATGCGTTCCAGGCGATCGGCAAGGCGTTCGAGAAGGCGCATCCCGGCGCGAAGATGACGTTCAATTTCGCGGCCTCCGGCCCGCTGCTGGCGCAGATCCGGCAGGGCGCGCCGGTGGACGTGTTCGCCTCGGCCGACCAGGAGACGATGGACCGCGCCGCGAAGGACCGGCTGCTGGCGGAAGGCACGCGGGCCGATTTCGCGCGCAACACGTTGGTGCTGATCGTTCCCGCGTCTGCCACGGTGGTGCCGCAGAAGCTGGCGGACCTGTCCGGGCCCGGCCTGCGGCGCATCGCCACCGGCACGCCGGCTTCGGTGCCGGTCGGCCGCTACACGATGGCCGCCGTGCAGGACGCCGGGCTGGCCGCGGCGCTGGAGCCGAAATGGATCTACGGCGAGAGCGTGCGGCAGGTGCTGAACTACGTCGCGCGCGCCGAGGTGGATGCCGGTTTCGTCTACCGCACCGATGCGCTGATCGACCAGGGCAAGACGCGCATCGCCTTCACGGTGCCGACGGCCACCCCGGTGAGCTACCCGATCGCGCAGATCGCGGCGAGCAGGAACGCCGCGCTGGGCCGGGATTTCATCGCCTTCGTGCGCGGCGAGGCGGGACAGAAGATCCTCGGCGGCTTCGGCTTCTCGCAGCCCTGACCGGTCACGCCTCCGTCTCGTTACTCCCCGTGCTCGCCCCCCTCTGGCTAACGCTGCAGATCGCCCTGCTCGCCACGCTCGTGGCGGGGGCGGTGGGCATCGCCCTGGGCTGGTGGATGGCGCGGCGCGACTTCGCGGGCAAGGACACGGCGGACGCCCTGCTGATGCTGCCCATGGTGCTGCCGCCGACGGTGCTGGGCTACTACCTGATCGTGCTGATCGGACGCAACGGCGCGATCGGCCAGTACCTCGACCGCTGGTTCGGCATCAACCTCATGTTCACCTGGCAGGGCGCGGTGGTCGCGGCATCGCTGGTGTCGCTGCCGCTCATCTACAAGGCGGCGCGCGCGGCCTTCGAGGAAGTGGACGGGCGGCTGCTGCATGCCGCGCGCACGCTGGGCGCGGGCGAGTTCGAGGTGTTCGCGCGCATCTCGCTGCCGCTGGCGGTGCGCGGGATCGCCGCCGGGCTGATGCTGGCGTTCGCGCGCGCCATGGGCGAGTTCGGCGCCACGCTGATGATCGCCGGCAACCTGCCCGGCAAGACGCAGACGCTCTCCATCGCGATCTACGACGCGGTGCAGGCCGGCAACGACGCGCAGGCGCTGTGGCTCACGCTGGTGATCTCGGGGGTGTGCGTGGCGGTGCTGGTGGCGTCGAGCCGCCTGCTGCGGGCGAGGCACTGAGGGCGATGGACGGCGCCGTCCTCGATCTGCACGTGCGGACGACGCTGGAGTCTCCGGGGCGCAGCTTCGCGCTCGACGCATGCCTGCGCTCGGCGACGCAGCGTACCGCCCTGGTCGGCGCGTCCGGCTCGGGCAAATCCACGGTGCTGATGGCGATCGCCGGGCTGGCGCCGGGCGTGCACGGCCACGTGCGCGTGGCGGGCCGCACGCTGCTGGACACCGCCCGCGGCATCCACCTGCCCGCGCGCGAGCGCAGCGTCGGCATGGTGTTCCAGGACTATGCGCTGTTCCCGCACATGACGGTGGAGCAGAACCTCGCCTTCGGGCTGTGCCGGCTCGGACAGCGGCCGGACGCGGCTTCGCGCGAGCGCATCGAATCACTCGTGCGGCAGTTCGGGCTGGAGACGCTGCGCGGCGCTTGGCCGCGCCACCTCTCGGGCGGCCAGCGGCAGCGCGTGGCGCTCGCACGGGCGCTGGCGCCGCAGCCCGGCCTGCTGCTGCTGGACGAGCCGCTCTCCGCGCTCGACACGCAACTGCGCACGCGCCTGCGCATCCAACTCGCGGAACTGCTGGAGCGCGTGCAGGTGCCCACGCTGCTGGTCACGCACGATCCGAGCGACGTCGAGGCGCTGGCGCAGTCGGTGGTGCACCTGGAGGCGGGGCGGGTGGTGCCGACGCCGGTCTGAAGAGCGCTCTTTATCCGCAGCTGCCCAGGTGCCCGCACTGCGTGCAGTAATCGCACCCGTCCTTGCGGATCACCGCATGCGCGCCGCATTCCGGGCATTTGCGCCCCGCCATCGCGGGCGGCAGGCCCGGTGCAGCGGCCGGCGCATCCAGCGGCAGTTCCTGCTGGCGCATCGGGCCCACGGGCTCGGCCGCGCGCTGGGCCAGGATGTTCTGCACCGCGTAGGCGATGGCGGCCACTTCGGAGTCGTGCCAGAGCGGCACGCGGGCGCCGTCGGCACGCGTGTGGGTGCCCAGGCGCACGGGCCCTCGGTCCCAAGCGACCTTGCGCATGTCGCTGAGCGCGCGCTCCAGGAAGCCGCCGCGCGCGGCGAGCGAGAGCAGGCGCATGCTGGAGGTGATCCACTGCTGCGATTCGCCGCTCTGCCCCACGGGCATGAAGAACTCGATCGCGCGGTCCACCGTGCCGCCGTGCCCGTCCGGCACGGGCAGGAACGAGACGATCAGGTAGAGCGTCTTGCGGCCGTCCTGCGTCCAGTACTCGACCTTCTCGGCGACGGCGGAGAGCGCGCCCTTGGGGCGGCTTTCGATCACGGCGCGCATCGGGTCCGCGGGCGTGGCGGGAGGCATGACAGACGCCGGCCCCTCCGCAGACTCCGATGCGTCGTGCGCAGCGGATGCGGTCGTGGCTGCGGCGGCGCCGGCCTCCGGCGCGGCAGCCGGCGCCTCCAGCACGGCGCCCAGGATGGCGTTGGGCCGGTAGGTGGCCAGCCCCTTGAGCCGCGCGCGCCAGGCGTGCAGGTAAAGGTTCTTGAAATCCTCGTAGGGGTAGTCGACCGGCACGTTCACGGTCTTGGAGATGGCCGTGTCGATGAAGGGCTGCACGGCCTCCATCATCGCGATGTGTCCGGCGGCAGGCATCTGCAGCGCGCTCACGAAGTAGTCGGGCAGCGCGTTCACGTCGCCGCCCAGCGCGCGGTAGAGTCGCCAGGCGTGGTCTTCCACCGCGTATTCGCTCGTGCTGCCGTCGGCCTCGCGCTTGCGGCGCGTGTACGTCCACGAGAACGGCGGCTCGATGCCGTTGGAGGCGTTGTCGGCGAAGGCGAGGCTCACGGTGCCGGTGGGCGCGATCGAGAGCAGGTGGCTGTTGCGGATGCCGTGGGTGCGGATGGCCTCCTGCAGCGCGGCAGGCAGCCGGCTCGCGAAGGTGCCGGGCGCGAGGTAGCCCGCGGCGTCGAACTTCGGAAACACGCCTTTTTCCTTCGCCAGCTCCACCGAGGCGGCATAGGCGGCGTCGCGCATGCACTCGGCGATGCGCGTGGCCATGGCGCGGCCCGCGTCGGTGTCGTAGCGCAGGCGCAGCATGGCGAGGGTGTTGCCCAGGCCCGTGAAGCCCACGCCGATGCGCCGCTTGGCCGCGGACTCGGCCCGCTGCTGCGGCAGCGGCCAGAAGGTGACGTCCAGCACGTTGTCGAGCGCGCGCACCTGCGTGGCGACGCTGGCCGCGAACGCATCGAAATCGAAGGCCGGCTCGCCGGCGAAGCCGAACGGATGGCGGACGAAGCGCGGCAGGATGATGGGGCCGAGGTCGCAGCAGCCGTAGGAAGGCAGCGGCTGCTCGCCGCAGTTGTGCACGCAGAGGCCGTTGGCGTCGAAGGCATGGCAGTCGGCCACGGTGACGTCGTAGACGTCTTCGTGTCCGTCCGGCAGCACGTCCTGCACGGTGGCGGTGAACGGCTCACGGTTCAGCGCACGCCGGTAACCGGAGAGCGCCGTCACCAGCCGCCCGGCCTTGTCCGCATCTTCGAAGCCGATGCGCTCGGCGAAGACGCGCAGGTTGTCGCCGCTCACGACGAGCTCGTGCTGCGCCCGTGTGGCGCAGGGCTGCCGGCCGCCGCGCCCGTCGGGCAGCAGGCGCAACCCGGCCGTGCGCCGGTCCGGGTACAGCGTGGAGGCGATGCCCAGGCGCAGCAGCATGCGCTGCACGGTCTGCAGCAACTCCAGGTCGCTTTGGGCGAGCCGCACGCTCACGCCCTTGTCCTGGCGGCCCTGCACAGAACCATCGGTATCGAAGAGGCCGCGCAGCAGGCCCATGGAGAAGGCGGACGACGCGCGCTCCATGGCGGGAGTGATGGTTTTCGCGCCGGGGCGCATGCCCATGCGCAGCGCCAGCGCACGCACGGCGCCGCTGGCCATGCGCCGCTCCGCGCAGGCCCCGCCACTGCGCGCCACCGTGCGCTGAAAGCCGCGGAAATCCGCCCGGTGCGCAAGCGTCGCTGCGGCAGCCCTCACGATGCCGTGCGCGCCAGCGGAGGGGACGGGCGCACCATTGGCGACAAGGCGCTCGTCTTCCTTCGCTTCCGCAATCCAGACGGAGATCACCGCCTTGTCGGCCTTCAAGGTGCCATCGCCGATCAGCAGGCCCAGCAGGTAGCCTTCGGCCTCGGTGCCCTCGCCCTTCCAGCCCGGCAGGGCGCGGTGGTCGTTCAGCACGATGTCGTCGCCGGGCTGCAGCGCGCCCGCGGCGATCCACTCCACCTCGCGCACATGGCGGGTCTGCTTCGCCACGCGCCGCACCGGGTGGTCTTCCGTCAGCCGCAGCGCGTGGCCCTGGCGGGTGCGCAGCCGCAGCACGGGCTTGTGGCCGGTGGCGAAGAAGCCGGCGCTCAGCGTGGGGAAGGCGCGCCCGTCCACGATGGCATTGAAGGGTCTGCCGACGAGGTCGGCCACCTGCGCGGGGCCGGCATCCGTCATCACCCATGTGTCTGCCGTCACGCAGGGATTCGTGGCCGCGATGCTTTCGCAGTAGGCCAGGTTGTTGTCGGTGTTGACGCGGTCGAGGAACAGGATGCCCGGCTCGGCGAAGTCGTAGGCCGAGCGCATGATCGTGTCCCACAGCTCGCGCGCGGGCAGCGTGCGGTAGACCCATTGGCCATCGGCGCGCTGGCGGGCGCCCTCTTCGCGCAATGCGGCGCCGGGGCGCGCGGGGTGCACCAGTTCCCACGGCGCATCGTCCAGCACGGCCTGCACGAAGGCATCCGGCACGCCGACGGAGACATTGAAGTTGTTCCAGCGGCCCGGCGTGCGCTTGGCGGTGATGAAGTCCAGCACGTCCGGGTGGTCGATGCGCAGCACGCCCATCTGCGCGCCGCGGCGTGCGCCCGCGCTCTCCACGGTGGCGCAGGATTGGTCGAACACGTTGATGTAGCTGCAGGGCCCCGAGGCCATCGAGGCCGTGCCCTTCACCTCGGCGCCGCGCGGGCGGATGCGCGAGAAGTCGTAGCCCACGCCGCCGCCGCGCCGCATGGTCTCGGCAGCTTCGCGCAGCGCTTCGTAGATTCCGGGGTAGCCGCCCTCGTCCATGCCCTGGATGCAGTCGCCCACGGGCTGCACGAAGCAGTTGATGAGCGTGGCCTGGATGTCGGTGCCCGCCGCGCTCATGATGCGCCCTGCCCCGATCGCGCCGGCCCGCAGGTTGGCGAGAAAGCGCGCCTCGATCGCCTCGCGCACCTCGGGTGCCTCGACCGAGGCCAGGGCGCGGGCCACGCGCCGGTAGAGCGTCTCGGCATCGGCCTCTCCGGGCTTGAGGTATTTTTCGCGCAGCACGTCGAGGCTGATGGGCTGCTCGGGCAGGCGGGGCGCCGCATCGGGCGCGAGGGAGTCGATCGGATCGCGTTGCATGGGTTCCCGTTTCCTGAACACGGCCAAGCCGTCTTTCTACTCCTGCGCCGGCTCGCCGCACTGGGCTATGTCAACGTCGGCGCAAAGGACTTGCCCGCCGTGCTCAATGCAGGGCACGCAGGGCGCACAGGGCCCTGCGCCTCCAGGTACCGGAAGCGCTGGCGGGCGCTACTGCACGAGCGGCGTACCGGCGCCGTCCAGGTCCACGCCCTGCAGCGCGGCCTCGCCCGCGAGCACCTGCAGGTACTGCCGCAGCGCATTCATCCAGGACTGCTGGCGCAGCGCGAGCGCGACGGCCTCGCGCACCTCGCCGTAGCCGCGCTGGCGGCCCGCGTCGCGCGCCACCACTTCCACCACGTGCAGGCCGAAGCGGCTGTGCACCAGGCGCGGCAGCACACCGACTTCGCTGGCGCCGAACACCTCGCGCGCGAACTCGGGCGCGCAGTCGCCGCGCGCCAGCCAGCCCAGGTCGCCGCCCTCCGCGCCCGTGGGGCAGTTGGACCATTGCCGTGCGGCACGCGCGAAGGATTCTCCATCGTCGTTCGCGCAGCGCAATTGCAGCAGCTCGGCCTCGGCGCGTTCGCGCAGGCGCTGCACGTCCACGCCCGGCGTCACGGCATAGAGGATGTGCCGCAGGTGCACGCGCTCGCCGTCGCGGTAGCGCGCGGCGTGGGCCTCGTAGTGGCGGCGGCAGGCCTCCTCCGACGGATCGGGCACGGCGAAGGCCTGCTCCAGCAGCGCCTCGATGGCCTGGGTCGCAGCTTCGGAGGTGGTGCCGTCGTCGGCGGGGGCATCGTCCGTGGCCAGCAGGCCGGCGCGCTGGGCGGCCTGGCGCAGCAGCTCGGTGCAGGCGCGCTGGCGCAGCGTGTCGGCATCGGGCGCATCGTCGGCGCGGTGCAGTGCGACGCCGTTCACCGAAGCGACCGGCCCCGGGACGGCCGGCGCGGGCGAGCCGGGGCCGTGCCCGAGAAGGTCCGCATCGAAGCCGGGAGCGGTGCCAATGGCGGCATCCGTGGTGGTGCCCGAACCGGAGCCGCAGCAGCCGGTGGAGGCAGGAGAGTCTTGGCAGGTGCAGGACATGGCGTGCTCCGGTGCTAAAAGCCGCTAGCGCGTGGCGCGCGGGTTGTCGATGGCGCGGGCCACGTCGGGCGACGGCACGGCGCTGGGCTGGCCCGGCAGGTCGTGGCCGCGCGGCACGTTCATGCGGCGCGAGCGCACCACCTGCGGCGCGCGCAGCAGGTAGGCGACGGTGCCGAAGCCGCTCCACACGTGCACCAGCCGGCTGAACGGGAAGAGCAGGAAGATCGTCATGCCGAACACGATGTGGAACAGGTAGGGCCACGGCAGCACCGCGAGCGCGGTGGCATCCACCGGCCGCAGCGTGACGATGCGCTGCGCCCAGTCGGCCAGGATCAGCATCACGCTGCCGTCGGTGTGCTGCATCGAATACGGCAGCGTGACGAGTCCCACCACCAGTTGCACCCACAGCACCACGAGCACCGCGATGTCGGTCGCATGGCTGGTGTGGCGGATGCGCGGGTCGAACAGCCGCCGCCACAGCAGCATGCTGAGGCCGGCGAAGCACATCGCGCCCGCCACGCCGCCGGCAGACACGGCCATCATCTGCTTGGCCGACGCGCTCATGAAGAGGCCGTACACGCTGTGCGGCGTGAGCAGGCCCACCATGTGCCCGAAGAACAGGAACAGCACGCCGAAGTGGAACAGGTTGCTGCCCCAGCGCAGCAGGCCGGCGCGCAGCATCTGCGAGGAATCGCTCTTCCAGGAATACTGGTTCTGGTCGAAGCGGATCAGGCTGCCCACCACGAACACGGTGAAGCAGACATACGGGTACACCTGGAACAGGAAATCGTGCAGGGCGGCGGTCATGGGTTCGCTCCTCGGGATGCGCCAGGGCCTCCGGCGCGGACGATGTGGATGGGCTGGGGCTGGGAGGGCCGGCCAGTGCGGGCCTGGCCGAGGTTCGCGCAGCCGTCGAAGGCCGCGGGCTCGGTCCAGCTCTCGTCGATGCCGGGCTCGGGTGCCGCCCTCGCAGGCACTGCGGGCACCTCGGGCACCGACTGGCCCGCAAGCTCCAGCAGCGCGGCGAACACGGCCGCGTAGGCCTGCGCATAGGGCGCCGCCTGCGCGCTGCCGCGCTGCACCAGTGCGCCGTGGATGGAGGCCAGCAGGTGCGCGATCTCGCCGAGGAAGGCCCGCGCCTCGCGCGGCGGCTGGGTGGAGACGAACTCCAGCACCGCCGGCAGGTAGTCGGGCAGTTCGTCCTCGCGCAGCAGCAGGCCGGCGCGCGCGTAGGTCTCGCCCAGGTCGATCATGGCGGGGCCGCGATCGCGCGAGTCGCCGTGCACATGCTCGAAGAGGTGCAGCGAGGTCGCGCGCCCGCGGTCGAACAGTTCCACGTAGGCCGTCTCGGCATCGAGCGGATCGCCCGCGCCGAGCAACTCCAGCAGGCCGGAGATCTGCGCGCGGCGCGGTCCGGCCAGCGCGGCGTCGGCTTCGAGCAACGCAGGCAGTTCCGCCAAGTGCGCACGCAGGCCGGCGCCGGGGTAGTCGAGCAGCGCGCCCAGCACGCGCAGCGTGGCACTGCCGGGATGGCGGCCGGCGATGGCCGCCTGGGCGGAGCGAAGTTCGGTGGTGGCGCCCATGTCAGACCTCCGCGCGGATGGGGATGGTGCGCTTCTTTTCGGCACCGAACAGGCTCACGTCGCTCACGCCGTCGGAGCAGCCGTTGCCGAAGCTGAAGCCGCAGCCGCCGCGCACGTTGAAGGCGTTCTCCGCATACTCGCGGTGCGTGGTGGGAATGACGAAGCGGTCCTCGTAGTTGGCGATGGCCATGGTCTGGTACATGTCCTCTACCTCCTCCAGCGTGAGGCCCACCTGCGCGAGCACGTCGAGGTCGGTGCGCTGCTCCACGTGCTTGGCGCGCTGGAAGGCGCGCATGGCGAGCATGCGTTCGAGCGCGCGCACCACCGGCGCGGTGTCGCCGGCCGTGAGCAGGTTGGCGAGGTACTGCACGGGAATGCGCAGCTGGCCCACGTCCGGGATCAGGCCGTTGGCGCCCACGTGCCCCGCGTTGGCCGCGGCGCTGATGGGCGAGAGCGGCGGCACGTACCAGACCATCGGCAGCGTGCGGTACTCGGGGTGCAGCGGCAGGGCCACCTTCCAGTCCACCGCCATCTTGTAGACGGGGCTCCTGCGCGCGGCCTCCATCCATGCGTCGGGAATGCCGTCGATGCGGGCCTGCGCGATCACTTCCGGGTCGTTCGGGTCGAGGAAGATGTCGAGCTGCGCGCGGTACAGGTCGCGGTCGCGCTCCACGCTCGCGGCCTCGGCGATGCGGTCGGCGTCGTAGAGCAGCACGCCCAGGTAGCGGATGCGGCCCACGCAGGTCTCCGAGCACACGGTGGGCTGGCCCGACTCGATGCGCGGATAGCAGAAGATGCACTTCTCGGCCTTGCCGCTCTTCCAGTTGTAATAGATCTTCTTGTAGGGGCAGCCCGAGACGCACATGCGCCAGCCGCGGCACTTGTCCTGGTCGATGAGGACGATGCCGTCTTCCTCGCGCTTGTAGATCGAGCCCGAGGGGCACGAGGCCACGCACGCCGGATTGAGGCAGTGCTCGCACAGGCGCGGCAGGTACATCATGAAGGTGTTCTCGAACTGCGCGTACATGTCCTTCTGCACGTCCTCGAAGTTCCTGTCGCGGCTGCGCTTGGAGAACTCGCCGCCCAGGATCTCCTCCCAGTTCGGTCCCCAGACGATCTTGTCCATCTGCTTGCCGGTGATCAGGCTGCGCGGGCGCGCGGTGGGCGCGGCCTTCATCTCGGGCGCAGACTGCAGGTGCGCGTAGTCGTAGGTGAAGGGTTCGTAGTAGTCGTCGATCTCCGGCAGGTTGGGGTTGGCGAAGATCTTCATCAAGAGCTTCCACTTCGCACCCTGGCGCGGCGCGATGGAGCCGTCCGCGCGGCGCACCCAGCCGCCGTTCCAGCGGTCCTGGTTCTCCCAGTCCTTCGGGTAGCCAATGCCGGGCTTGGTTTCGACGTTGTTGAACCAGGCGTATTCCATGCCCGGGCGGCTGGTCCAGACGTTCTTGCAGGTGACGGAGCAGGTGTGGCAGCCGATGCACTTGTCCAGGTTGAGCACCATGCCGATCTGTGCGCGGACTCTCATGCGGTTTCTCCTTGGTCCAGGGTGGGGCGTACGAGCGGGTCGGCGACGGGCGTGTCGAGCCAGTCCACGCGGTTCATCTTGCGCAGCACGATGAACTCGTCGCGGTTCGTGCCGATCGTTCCGTAGTAGTTGAAGCCGTAGCTCAGCTGCGCGTAGCCGCCGATCATGTGGGTGGGCTTGAGCACCACGCGGGTCACCGAGTTGTGGATGCCGCCGCGCGTGCCGGTCACCTCCGAGCCGGGGGTGTTCACGATCTTTTCCTGGGCGTGGTACATCATCACCATGCCCGGCTTCACGCGCTGGCTCACCACCGCGCGGGCGGTGAGCGCGCCGTTGGCATTGAACAGCTCGATCCAGTCGTTGTCCTCGATCTGCGCGCGCTTCGCGTCGTCCTCGCTGATCCACACGCAGGGCCCGCCGCGGCTCAGGGTGAGCATGAGCAGGTTGTCGGTATAGGTCGAGTGGATGCCCCACTTCTGGTGCGGCGTGATGAAATTGAGCGCGATCTCGGGATTGCCGTTGGGCTTCCTGCCCTGCACCTCGGCCGTGGCCTTCAGGTCCACCGGCGGGCGGTAGCTGCTGAAGCCCTCGCCGAACGCCTGCATCCACGGGTGGTCGATGTAGAACTGCTGGCGGCCCGTGAGGGTGCGCCATGGGATCAGCTCGTGCACGTTGGTGTAGCCGGCGTTGTAGCTCACCTTCTCGCTCTCCAGCCCGCTCCAGGTGGGCGAGCTGATGATCTTTCGCGGCTGCGCCTGCACGTCGCGGAAGCGGATCTTTTCGTCCTCGCGATGCAGCGCCAGGTGGGTATGGTCGCGGCCGGTCTGCCGGCCGAGCGCATCCCAGGCCTTCACGGCCACGTGGCCATTGGTCTCGGGCGCGAGCTGCAGGATCACCTCGCAGGCGTCGATGTCGGAGTCGATGCGCGGCATGCCCTGCGTGGGGCCGTTGCCCGGCACGGTGCCATTGAGCTCGCGCAACTGCTGCACCTCGTCCTTCGTGTCCCAGCCGATGCCCTTGCCGCCGTTGCCCACCTTCTCCATCAGGGGCCCGAGCGCGGTGAAGCGGCGGTAGAGGTTGGGGTAGTCGCGCTCCACCACGCTCATCTGCGGGCCGGTCTTGCCGGGGATGAGATCGCATTCGCCGCGCGTCCAGTCGGCCACGCCGAAGGGCTGGGCCAGTTCGCCGGGCGTGTCGTGCGCGATGGGGCTCAGCACCAGGTCGCGCTCCACGCCCAGGTGTCCGGGCGCGAGCGCGCTGAACGCGCGGGCGAAGCCCTTGTAGATCTCCCAGTCGCTGCGCGACTGCCAGGCCGGGTCCACCGCCGTGGAGAGCGGGTGGATGAACGGGTGCATGTCGCTGGTGTTGAGGTCGTTCTTCTCGTACCAGGTGGCGGTGGGCAGCACGATGTCCGAATAGAGGCACGTGGTGCTCATGCGGAAGTCGAGCGTGACCAGCAGGTCCAGCTTGCCTTCGGGCGCCTGCGCATGCCATTCCACTTCGGCCGGCCTGGCGTCGCCCTCGCCCAGGTCCTTGCCCTGCACGCCGTTGCGCGTGCCCAGCAGGTGCTTGAGGAAGTATTCGTGCCCCTTGCCCGACGAGCCCAGGATGTTGGAGCGCCACACGAACATGTTGCGCGGCCAGTTGTCGGGGTGATCCGGGTCGGTGCAGCTCATCTTGAGCGCCCCGCTCTGCAGTCCCTGCACGGCGTAGGCCTTCGGATCCAGGCCCGCGGCCTCGGCGTCGCGCACCACCTGCAGCGGGTTGGTCTGCAATTGCGGCGCGGAGGGCAGCCAGCCCATGCGCTCGGCGCGCACGTTGTAGTCGATCATGCTGCCGCCGAACTGCGCGCGGTCGGCCAGGGGCGAGAGGACCTCTTCCACGCCGAGCTTCTCGTAGCGCCACTGGTCGGTGTGGGCATAGAAGAAGCTGGTGGAGTTCTGCTGGCGCGGCGGGCGCACCCAGTCCAGCGCGAAGGCCAGGGCCGTCCAGCCCGTCTGCGGCCGCAGCTTCTCCTGGCCCACATAGTGCGCCCAGCCGCCGCCGCTCTGGCCGATGCAGCCGCACATCATCAGCATGTTGATGATGCCGCGGTAGTTCATGTCGCAGTGGTACCAGTGGTTCATCGCCGCGCCGATGATCACCATCGAGCGGCCGCGCGTGCGGTGCGCGTTCTCGGCGAACTGGCGCGCCACCGCGATCACCTGGGCGCGCGGCGTGCCGGTGATCTTCTCCTGCCATGCGGGGGTGTAGGGCGTGTCGTCGTCGTAGCCGGCGGCGGCGTTCTCGCCGGGCAGGCCGCGCGCCACGCCGTATTGCGCCACCTGCAGGTCGAACACGGTGGCCACGAGCACTTCGCGCGCCGTGCCGCCGGCATCCACGGTGGCCAGGCGCCGCACGGGCACAGTGCGCGCGATCACGTCGGACTGCACGTTCGCCGGGAAATGCTCGCTCGCGATGCCGCCGAAGTACGGGAATCCGACCTGCGCCGTCTCCCAGCCGTGCGCTTCCTCCGCACCGGCCTCCATCAGCGACAGGCGCAGCCGCACCGCGTCGCCCGTGCGCGCGTCCTTGTCCTCCAGGTTCCACTGGCCCTGGTCGGCACGGCCGTCCGGGCCCCAGCGGAAGCCGATCGCGCCCTGCGGGCACACGACCTCGCCGTGCGCATCGAGCGCCACGGTCTTCCACTCGGGATGGTTGCCCTGGCCCAGCCGGTCCGCGAAATCGCTGGCCCGCACGTAGCGATCGGGCACGCGCACCACGCGGCCGTCGGGCAGCGCCTGCTCGCGCAGCGTCACCAGCATGGGCATGTCGGTGTAGCGGCGCACGTACTCGTCGAAATACGCGCTGCGCTCGCCCTGCTCGGGGAAGTAGAACTCCTTGAGGATCACGTGGCCCATGGCCATCGCCACGGCGGCATCGGTGCCCTGCTTGGGGTTCATCCACAGGTCGGCGAGCTTGGCGACCTCGGAATAGTCGGGCGTCACGGCCACCGTCTTCGTGCCCTTGTAGCGCACCTCGGTGAAGAAGTGCGCATCGGGCGTGCGCGTCTGTGGCACGTTGGAGCCCCAGGCGATGATGTAGCCGGCGTTGTACCAGTCGGCCGATTCGGGCACGTCGGTCTGCTCGCCCCATACCTGCGGGCTGGAGGGCGGCAGGTCGCAGTACCAGTCGTAGAAGCTCATGCACACGCCGCCGATCAGGCTCAGGTAGCGCGAGCCGGCCGCGTAGCTCACCATCGACATCGCGGGAATCGGCGAGAAGCCGATGATGCGGTCCGGCCCGTGGCGGCGGATGGTGTGGATGTTGGCGGCCGCGACGATCTCGTTCACCTCGTCCCAGTTCGAGCGCGCGAAGCCGCCCAGGCCGCGCACGCGCTGCCAGCCCTGGCGCATGGCCTCGTCGCCGACGATCGCGGCCCAGGCCTCCACCGGCCCCATCGTGGCCCGCGCCGCGCGCCAGGCCTTGAGCAGGCGCCCGCGCACCATGGGGTACTTCACGCGGTTGGCGCTGTAGAGGTACCAGCTGTAGCTCGCGCCGCGCGCGCAGCCGCGCGGCTCGTGGTTGGGCATGTCCCAGCGGGTGCGCGGGTAGTCGGTCTGCTGCGTTTCCCAGGTGACGATGCCGCCCTTGACGTAGATCTTCCACGAGCAAGAGCCCGTGCAGTTCACGCCGTGGGTGGAGCGCACGGTCTTGTCGTGCGCCCAGCGGTTGCGGTAGGCGTCCTCCCAGGTGCGGTCTTCGCCGTTGACCTGGCCATGCCCGCCCGCGAACGATTCGCGCGGCTGGCTGAAGTACGTGAGGCGGTCGAGAAAGTGGCTCATCGTGGTTCCTTGGAAAATCGTCATGTCATCCGTCGTGTTGACGCCGCGCCCGCTTCGCCGGGAGCTGGCACGCCAGCACGCATCCGGTGGCCGCGGAGCAGGCCGCGCCAGCACACACCGTGGAACCGGCTTTGCCGGGCCACCGGTGTGGACCCCCTTCCCACGCGCAGCGTGAGAGAAGGGGAAGCGGCGCAGCCGCACAGGGGGTAGGTCATCAACATGGCATCTCGGCGCGGCGGCGCGCGTAGTACCACCACGTGATGCCGATGCACAGCGCGTAGAAAGCGGCGAACGCCCACAGCGCCAGCTCCGGCCCGCCCGTCGCGGAGATGGAGCTGCCGTAGCTCTTGGGGATGAAAAAGCCGCCGTAGGCGCCCAGGGCGCCCGCGAAGCCCAGGGCCGCGGCGCCTTCGGTGTTGCCCTCGCGGGTGGCCTGGGCGCGGGCCTCGGCACTGCCCGTGCGCACTTCGGCCAGGCGCAGGTTCAGGAAGATCACGGGAATCATCCGGAAGGTCGAACCGTTGCCGATGCCGGTCGTCAGGAACAGCACCATGAACATCGCGAAGAAGCCTGCGAAGCTGCCCTGCACCGGCCCGAAGGCGAGCGCGTAGCCACCCGTGCCCTTGGGCAGGAAGGCCAGCACGCCCAGCACGGCCAGCGCCATCACAGCGAAGTTCCACAGCGTGACGCGCGCGCCGCCCAGCTTGTCCGCCAGCCACCCGCCCACGGGCCGGATCAGCGCGCCCACCAGCGGCCCGAGCCATGCGTAGGCGAGCGGGTTCACCTCGGGAAACTGGCTCTTGATGAGCAGCGGGAAGCCCGCGGAAAAACCGATGAACGAGCCGAAGGTGCCGAGGTACAGCACGCACATGATCCAGTTGTGCTTGCGGCGGAAGATCGCGGCCTGCGCAGCGAACGAGGCCCGCGCATCGGCGATGTCGTTCATGCCGAACCATGCGGCCAGCGATGCGAGCGCGATCCAGGGCACCCAGACGAAGGCCGCGTTCTGCGCCCACACCTGCTGCGCCTGGCCGTTCTTCACCATGGTCTGCGCATCGCCGCCCAGCACGCCGAAGACACCGGCCGTGATGACGAGCGGGCTCAGGAACTGCACCACCGACACGCCCAGGTTGCCCAGACCGGCATTCACGCCGAGCGCCGAGCCTTTGCGCTCCTTCGGGAAGAAGAAGCTGATGTTGGCCATGCTGGAGCTGAAGTTGCCGCCGCCCAGGCCGCACAGCAGCGCGAGCGCGAGCATCGTCGGGTAGCCGGTGGTGTTGTCCTGCACCGCGTAGCCGATGCCCAGCGCGGGCAGCAGCAGCGAGGCGGTGGACAGGGCCGTCCAGCGCCGCCCGCCGAAGATCGGCACCATGAACGAATAGAAGATGCGCAGCGTGGCACCCGACAGCGCCGGCGCCGCAGCCAGCCAGAAGAGCTGGTTGGTGGAATAGCGGAAGCCCAGCGCAGGCAGGCTCACGGCGACGACGCTCCAGACCTGCCAGATGGCGAAGGACAGGAACAGCGCGGGCACCGAGATCCAGAGGTTCAGGCGTGCGATGGCTTCGCCCTCGCGCTCCCAGAAATCCTTGTCCTCCGGGGTCCAGAGGGTCAGCACGCGCCCTGCCCGGGCACCGCCGTGGGAGGGTGAGGAAGGGGAAGAAGGGATGGCAGGCATGTCACGGTCTCCTTGCATTGGGCATTCCATGGTCCGCCGCGCCGCGGCCGGCGTCCATGACATCGGTATGCCGCACCTCGGTGAAATACATCCAGGCCAGCGACACCCACACCACGCCGTACATCAGCATGAAGGCGCTGGAGCGCACGCCCGTCCAGTCCAGCAGCACGCCGAACAGGATCGGCAGCACGAAACCGCCCAGGCCGCCGGCCAGGCCCACGATGCCGCTGATGGCGCCGATGTTGGCGGGGTAGTCGTCGCTGATGTACTTGAAGACGCTCGCCTTGCCGAAGGCCATGGCGATGCCCAGCACGAACATGAGCCCGGTGAACGCGTACACGTTCAGGCCGATGTGGAAGCTGCGCGGGCCGTCCGCGGCGAGCACGGTGAAATCGGTCTGCGGGTACGACAGCAGGAACAGGCACACCCAGCAGACCCACAGCACCCACCAGGTCACGCTGTGGGCGCCGTACCTGTCGCTGAGCGCGCCGCCAATGGCGCGCAGCACGCCGCCGGGCAGCGAGAAGCAGGCGGCCAGCAGGGCGGCGACGCGGATGTCCAGCCCGTATTCGCCCACGTAGTACTGCACCATCCAGAGCGACAGCGCCACGTAGCCGCCGAACACGATGCTGTAGTACTGGCAGTACTTGAGCACGCGCGGGTCCTTCAGCGCCTGCAGCTGGTCCATGAAGGTGACGTGGCTGGGCACGCGGTGCGCCGGATCGCTGTGGCTGAACAGCCAGAACAGCACCAGCGTGCCGAGCATGATGGCCGCATAGGCGTGCGGCACGGCCGCCCAGCCGAAGGCCACCAGGATGGCCGGCGCCACGAATTTGTTCACCGCCGCGCCGGAATTGCCCGCGCCGTAGATGCCCATGGCCGTGCCCTGGCGCTCCCTGGGGAACCAGCGCGCCACGTAGGGCGTGCCCACCGAGAACGAGCCCCCGGCCAGCCCGACGAACAGGCCGATCGCGAGGAAGTGCCAGTACTGCGTGGCATACCCCATGATCCAGATGGCCGGCACCGTCGCGGCCATCAGGCAGGCCATCACGATGCGGCCGCCGTAGCGGTCCGTCCAGATGCCGAGCGGCACGCGCACGAGCGAGCCCGTGAGCACCGGCATGGCCGTGAGCAGGCCGAACTCGGTGGCGTTCAGGCCCAGCATCTTCTTGATCGGGATGCCGATGACGCCGAACATCATCCACACCATGAAGCACACGGTGAAGGCGAGCGTGCTCACGGCGAGCACGGACCAGGCCTGGCGGGCGCGGCGCGGGGTTCCGTCCGGGGTTGCGGACGCGGTATCTGCCATCTTGTTTTCCTCGTGGGAGCGATGGCATCCATGATTGCGCCCGCGGCGCGCGCTGCACATCCGCCGGTGGTACGGTCGGGGCGAGGCAGAAGAACTAGCCGCGGGCCTGCGGTCTAGTTCCAACGAACTAGGGCGCGGCGATGGTGGCGGGAACGGGGCCGGTCAGGAACGGCGGCCGAACACCGACTTCGGGCTGCGCCCGAAGAACCGCGCGAACGCCGTGCTGAAATTCGGTGGATGGGCATAGCCCACCTGCCAGGCAGCCTGGGCGACCTGGCAGCCGGTCTCCAGCAGCGCCCAGGCGCGGCGCATGCGCAGCTCCAGCAGCAGGGCCTGCGGCGAGGCACCGAACACGGCGCGGAATCCCTGCTTCAGCCGGTGCTCCCCCAGGCCCACGGCGGCGCTGAGGTAGGCCACGGTCAGCGCGCGGTCCATTTGCGTGGACAGCAGCTCGCGGGCGTGCTCCAGGCGGGCCAGTTCGTCGGCCGACCAGCGCGGCGGCGCCGCGTCCGGCACGGGCGAGGGTACCAGGTGCCGCAGTTCCAGCGAGGCCAGGCTCAGCATGGCGATGTGGCGGTCCAGCGCATCGGTGGGCTGCGGACCGGGTGGCTGGGCCAGGCGCCGGGCCAGCGCCACGCTGGCCGGCAGGCTGGCGCGGTGGTCCAGGGCCCGCACGCCATCGGTCTGCGAGAGCCGCCGCGCCAGTTCCGGGCCCAGATAACGGTCCAGCGCCGCGCCCGACAGCAGCAGCCTCAGTTGCCGCACGGTCTGGCCGGCCGTGTAGCGGCGCTCGCCCCGGCTGCCGCGGAAGGCCGCCATGGTCGTGCGCCCCGCCCCGAAACGCAGCGTGACCCCCCCGCCACGGGCGACGAAGCCCGACTCGCCCGTCAGCCCCAGCGTGATGACCAGGGTGCTCCCCCCTTCCGAGGCATCGGCCTGCACGCTCTCCTCCACCAGATCGCGCAACGGGCGGTAGTGCGAGCGCGCCAGCGTGACGCCGTCGCCCAGCGTGAAAAATTCGGCATGGCAATCGCCGAATTCGGCCGGCAGTGCATGGCGGGTCCAGCCTGCCGCGCAGGATGGGGAAACGGAGGTCGAGGACGGGATGCGGCAGGTCATGTCAGGGGCCGGTTGCACGTTGCCCATACGGAATTCGCCAGCGCGCAAATGTTTCCAAATGATATCCATTCTCATCACCAATAGCATCGAAATGCGCTTGCAAGAGCTTTTCGAACGAGGACGAGAACACCATGCCCCTTCCCTTTCCCCTTCGCTGGCAGGCCGCGCTGGCGTGGGCACCATTGGCCGCGGCAGCCCAGGCCCCCGCGCCCGGCGCGCCGCTGCCCGACATCACGGTCACCGTGAACAAGCAGGCCGAGAACCTCGACACCGTGCCCGCCAGCGTTTCCGTCTTCGACGGCGCGGCGCTGGAGTCGGCCGGCGTACACGGGCTGGACGCGCTCTCCGCGCAGGTGCCGGGTTTCGGGTTCCAGGCCTTTGGCCAGTCGGGCGTGCAGCCACCCGTGATGCGCGGGCTCACGGCCAACTTCGTGTCGTTTTCCTCCTCCACCCTGCTGCTGGTCGATGGCGTTCCCACGCTGATGGCCCAGGGTTTCGAGCACGACCTGCAGGGCGTGGAACGCGTGGAAGTGCTGCGCGGCCCGCAATCGACGCTGTACGGCCGCAATGCCGAAGCCGGCGTGGTCAGCATCGTCACGCGCCAGCCCGGCGACACGCCCCATGCATCGATCAGCGCCGAGGCCGGCAACCACGGCCGGCGTGCCGGCAGCTTCGAGCTGGGCCGCGTCCTGGTGCCGGGCCAGCTCTTCATCGGCCTGTCGGGCGAATCGCGCGTCCAGGATGGCTTCATCCGCCACCAGGGCACGGGTGACCGCTTGGATGACCGCGACCGCGCCAGCGGCCGCCTGGCGCTGCGCTGGACGCCCACGGCCGGCACCGAGGCCACGCTGCGCTACGCCGGGCAGCGCTGGGACGACGGCGCGGCGCAATGGGGCAGCATCGCCGCGCCGCGCGCCACGGTGAACTCGGGCACGGCGGGCTGGAACCGCTCGCGCGGGCAGACCCTGTCGCTGGACGTGTCGCACCGCTTCGCCTCGGGACTGCGGCTGCGCTCCATCACCGCGCGCAATGTCTTCGACGACCGCATCCTGCAGGACACGGACTTCCAGCCCGCCGACCTGCTGCACGTGGGCCGCGACTACCGCCTGGCTACCACCTCGCAGGAACTGCGCCTGGAGGGTGAATCCCGGGCCCTGCGCGGCGCGCGCTGGCTGGCAGGCCTGTACGTGGACCGCGACGACCATGACCTGCGCTACGAGCAGAAGCTGCCTGCCGCCCTGATGCGCCCCACGGCCCGGCTCCAGGGCGGCACGGCCGCGCTGTTCACGCACTGGACCGTCCCCCTGGCCGATCGCTGGACACTGGCCGCGGGCGCGCGCATCGAGCGCAACCGCGTCGAGCTCGCGCCCGCGGGCGCCGCGGCGCGCAGCGACGACTGGTCGCGCCTCAGCCCCAAGCTGTCGCTGCAGTACCAGTGGTCGCCGCAGGCCCTGGTCTATGCCAGCGTCAGCGGGGGCTACCGCGCGGGCGGTTTCAACGTGTTCTCGCCGGCCATGGGCTATGCGGCCTACGCGCCCGAGACCGTGCGCGCCTGGGAAATCGGCGCCAAGGGCCGCCTCGCCGGCCAGCGGCTGCGCTATGCGGCGTCGCTCTACACCCAGCAAGTGCGCGACATGCAGGTGCAGCAGATGGGGCTGCCAGGCGTCGTCTACATCACCAATGCCGCGCGGGCGCGCTCCACGGGCGCGGACCTGGAGCTGGACTACGTGTTCGGCGATGGCTGGCAGCTCAGGACCGCCCTGGGGCTGAACCGTACGCGCTTCGGCCGCTTCCACGACGGCACCGCCGTCTACGACGGCCACCGCAATCCTTTCGCTCCCGACGCCAACCTGCATGTGGCCCTGCGCTACGACGCGCCCGGGGGCTGGTGGGCCCAGGCCGCCGTGCAGGGCACGGGCAAGGTCTATCTGGACGCGGCCAACGACCACCGCCGCCCCGGCTATGGACTGGTCCACCTCTCGGCCGGCTACGCCAGCGGCCCCTGGGACATCGCCGCCTACCTGCGCAACGCGGCCGACCGGCGCTATGACGCCGCGGGCTACCTCAACGGCCAGGTCGTGGTCTACAGCCCACCGCGCGAGTTCGGCCTGCGCCTGACCTGGCGCTTGTGAACGGTCACACGAGAAAGGAACACCCCATGCCCACCCATCTTTCCGCCTCCCGGTCCGGCGACCACGCGCTGCAGCCCCTGTGGAATCTCGCAGCCGCCCAGGTGCAGGCCGAGGCCCTGGTGCTGGCGATCGAATCCGGCGCCTTGGACCGGCTGGCCACGCAGCACTCCGCCCCCGAACTGGCGCGGGCCCTCGGCTGGCACGAGGCCAACACCGCGCACTGGCTGGAACTGTTGTGGGCCATGGGCCTCCTGCAGCGCAGCGCGGACGCGTCCGCCAGCTACCAGTTGAGCGCCAGCGCCCTGCGCTACCTGCACGGCGCCTCGCCCGAATCGTGCGCCGCGGCCTGGCTGTTCCGGCTGCGCTCGCTGCGCAACGCAGCCGGCCGGTTGCGTGGCCTGGTGGAGCACGGCCCCGAGGGCGACGGAGCCACCGCGCCGCTGGCCGCAGGCACTGCCGAGGGCTGGGCCGAGGCCGCGCGCGCCCAACTCGACCAGGAGCAGCGCGCCGTCAGCGTGCCCGCCGCGCTGCAGGTGCTGCAGCAGGTGCCCGAAGCCGCCGCCGCCCGCAACATGCTGGACCTGGGCGGCGGCCCCGGCTGGATCGCACTGGCGTGGCTGCGCTGCCAGCCTGCATTGCGGGCCACCGTCTTCGACTGGCCCGAGGCCGTGACCGTGGCGGCGCGGAACGCACGGCAGGCGGGGCTGGCCGATCGCTTCGTCGCACTGGGAGGCGATCTCGCCCGGGAAGGCTTCGGCAGCGGTTACGACCTGGTCTGGTGCTCCTCGGTCCTGCACTTCGTGCCCGATGCGGCCGCCGTAATCGCCAAAGTCTTCGACGCCCTGGAGCCGGGCGGGGTCTTCGTCTGCGCCCATGCCGAGGTGGACGACACAGCCGAAGAGGCACTGCGCACCCTGCCCTACTACCTGCCCATGCGCATGCTCGGCCGCCACGTGGCCGAGCGCGGGGTGCCCGAAGCCATGCTGGCACGGGCTGGCTTCGTGCAGATCCAGCGCATGGAAGCGCGTGGCTTTCCCATGGCACCGCTGACCGTGCTCGTGGCCCGCAAGGCCCTTCCATGAATACCGCCTCCAACCCTGCGCGACGTCCCGCCTGGCTGCTGCAGGCGTTGTTCGGCTGGCTGCACCTGGCATTGACCGCGCCCAGCGTCTATCTCTGGCTGGGCCTGCCGCTGGTCATGCGGCAGCACGGCTGGTCGGGCACGGCCATCGGCCTGTTCCAGCTCGCGGGCCTGCCCGCGCTGGCCAAATTCGCGCTGGCCGCGCCAGTGGAAGCGCGCGATGCCCGAGGCCGGTCGCGCTACCGCGCCTGGGCGCTGGCCCTGGTCCTGGCCTACGCGGTCGTGCTGCTGGCCCTGGGCTGGCAGCAGTTGCTGGCCGAGCGGCTCTGGCTGTTCGGTCTGGCCTTCGCCGCCGCGCTGTCCGCGACCTGGGCCGACATTCCCGTCAGCGCGCTGGCCATCCGCCTTCTGCCTCCCGGGGAGCGCATGCGCGCTGGCGGCGTGCGCGCGGCGGCACTGTCGCTGGGGGCCATCGTCGGCGGCGGTGCCATGCTGCTCGTGCAGGCGCGCTGGGGCTGGCGGGCGCCGTTCCTGAGCCTGGCGGGCGCGCTGGTGCTGGGCGCCCTGCTGCTGGCCTGGGCGGTGCGCCGGGAGCCCGATCAGGAGCCAGGCCCCCCGCAACGGTCCACGGCTCCCGGCCTGGCGGCGCAGGTACGCGGCTACGGCACCCAGCCCGGCGCCTGGCACTGGACCCTGGTGCTGGTCAGCTACTTTCCTTTCATCGGTGCGGCCTGGTTCTATCTCAAGCCGCTGCTGCTCGACCACGGCTTCGCCGCCGAGCAGGCCGCCTGGCTGGCAGGCCTGGGCGGCGGCGTAGTGGCCGCGGTATCCGCAGCGGCGTCGCCCCAGATCACCCGGCGCCTGGGCACGGCGCGCGCCCTGCCGCTCTATGCGGGGCTCAACACGGCTGCGCTGGCCCTTCTGGCCGCCGTGGTGGCGGCAGGCGCACCCATGGCCGGCATGGCCGCGGCAGTGCTCGGCGTGGCATTGGCCATGGGGGCGTCTTCGGCCTGCGTGTTCGGCTTCATGATGAAGTTCGCCCGGCCACGCTCGCAGGCCTTCGATTACGGACTGCAGGCCAGCCTGTTCGCCGCCAGCCGCATGCTCGTGCCTCTGGCCGCGGGCGTGGCGCTCGACGCCGCGGGCTCGGTCGCCATGCTCGCGGGCCTGGCGCTGGCCGCCGGCCTGGCATGGTGGTGGGCGCGGCGCTGTGCGGCGGACGCATGGGCCGGAGGCACCGGCGCGCCGCCCGCCTACTCGCGCTGGCGCTCCGACGCATAAACCGCCGCCTGCACGCGCGAACTCAGCCCCAGCTTGCGCAGGATGTGCTGCACGTGGATCTTCACCGTGGTCTCGGCGATGTCGAGCGCACGGGCGATTTCCTTGTTGCTCGCGCCGCGCGCGATCTCGCGCAGTACATCCTCCTCGCGCGGCGACAGCGGGGATGCGCCGCCGGGAGCCGCGTCCTCCGGTTCGCACACGATGGCGGCTCCGCCGGCGACCTCCGGCCCGCGCGCCGGCACCGCGGACGGGCCGCCCTGCGCCTGGAAGGCCGCCACGAGCTTGCCCATCAGCTCCATGCTCACCACCGGCTCGCCCCGCGCGGCCCGGCCGATGGCATCGGCCAGCAGGTCGCCTTCGATGGTCTTGAGCAGGTAGCCCTGGGCCCCCTGGCGCAGCGCCTGGGCGAGATCCTCGCCATCCTCGCTCACCGTCAGCATCAGCACCCGCACGCCCGGCATGGCCTCGCGCAGGCCGCGGATGGCGTCAATGCCGCGCACCCCCGGCAGGTGGTTGTCCAGCAGCAATACCTGCGGCGCGAGCGGCGGTGCCAGCCGCAGGGCCTCGCCGGCATCGCCGGCCTCCCCCACCACGCGCAGCGACGGGTACTGCGACAGCAGGGCGATCAGGCCACGCCGGAAGAGCGTATGGTCGTCCACCACGAACACCCGCAGGGGCGCGGCGTCCGGCGCCAGGGAGGGGCTGCGGGGCGGCAGGGGGTCGGAAGCCATGGAACGTGGTGCTCAGGACGCGAGCGGCGCGAAATCGGAAATGGAGAAGCTCGCCGTCGCGGCGGCGTCGTCGGCGCCGGGCTCCCCGGCCGCCGGGAGGTCGATGCGCACCCGCGTGCCGCGCCCGGGTGCCGCCTCGATGCTGACCTGCGCGCCCACGCGCTCCGCCCGCTCGCGCATGATGCCCAGGCCCACGTGCACGGAGTCGGGCGGCACGGAGGCCGCGTCGAACCCGCGGCCGTCGTCCTCCACCTCGAAGCGCCAGTGCGGCTCGCGCTGCACGCGCACCTCCACCCGGCGTGCGCCCGAGTGCTTGCGCACGTTGGACAGCGCCTCCTGCACCATGTGCAGTACCTGCACCTGCACATCGGGCGCGAGCGGCAGCCCGTGGCCGGCCATCGACAGCCCGTGCGCGATGCCGGTCTGGTGCCCGAACTTGGACAGCGTGGCGCGCAGCGCGCCCTCGATGTCTTCCTCGCTGGTGCGGGTGCGGAAATGCAGCAGCAGTTCGCGCACGTCGGCATAGCAGCCGCGCACGCCCACGTCCAGCTCGCCCATGCTGCGGTCGCGCGCCGCATCGTCGCCCCGGCCCACCGCGTCGCGCAGCAGCTGCGTCTGGATCTTCAGGAAGGCCAGCGACTGCGCGATGGAGTCGTGCAGCTCCCGCGCGATGAAGGAGCGCTCCTGCGCCACGGCGGCCTCGCGATCAAGCGCGGTGGCACGCAGTCCCTCCATCGCCGTCGCGAGATGGCTCGCCATGGCCTCCAGCATTTCCTGCATGCCGGGCTCGATCTCGGTCGCCGAGCGGAAGAACAGGTCCACCTCGCCCAGCACGCGCTGCTGCGTGCGCACCGGCACCAGCACCAGGGTCTGGTAGCCGGCCTCGCCACAGTGCGGCATGCCGGCCGTTGCACCGGGAAGAATCGGGATGACGCGCAGGCGCGCGGCGCCCTCCGGCTGGCCGCAATGGCAGTTGCCGGTGGGCAGGCAGTGCTCGCCCTGCACCAGGCTTTCGGGGAGCCCGTCACCGGCCAGCAGCATGTAGCGCTCGTTGGCCTCGTCCGACCAGCGCATGGCGGCGGCGTCCGCCCGCGCGATCTCGCGCACCCGCTGCACGAAGCCGCGCGCCAGTGCGTCCAGGCTGCCGGCCCCGGAGACCTGGGCGCTCACCTCGTAGAGCGCCGCCAGCCGCGCGTTGCGCTCTTCCAGGCGCGAGGTCTTCTCGGCCACCTTGCGCTCCAGGTCCTGGTGGGACGACTGCAGTGCGTGCGCCATCAGGTTGAAACCCGTGGCGAGCTGGCCGAACTCGTCCTGCGACTCCACCGGCAGCCGCGTGCGCAGGTTGCCCTGCCGCATGCGGGCCAGGGCCTGCTGCAGCCGCGCGACCGGCGCGAGCACCAGCCAGTGGCTCACGGCCATGAAGGCCACCGCCGCAGCGATCGCCACGGCCATCATCGCCAGCTGGAACAGGTGCAGCGCCGCGGTCCACCGCGCCATCTGGCGCTCGATCGCCTCCACGAAGCCGTCCACGCGCGCCACGAAGGCATCCGCCCGGGCGACGTCCGGCGCGGCGCGGCCGTCGCGCAGCCGGCCCCAGTCTTCCACGATGCGGGCGAAGCGTGCCCGCGTGTCTTCGTTCCAGGGCACGGACAGGGGCCGGGCGGGGTCCCCCTGGCGCAGCAGGTCCAGGCCGGCATCGAACCGGCCGGACAGCGGCGCCAGCGCCTCCGGGGCCTCGGCCCGCCCGGCCAGCGCCATGCGCATCATCGCCATGCGCAGGCGGCCCGCCTCGTTCACGGCCGCGGCGCCGCCTTCGAGCTTCCAGGTGATCCACAGCGTGAAGGCGACGGACAGCAGGGCGACGGCAAGAAAGCCGCTGCCGATGGCGAGCAGCCGGGTGGTCAGGGTAAGGGGCCTGCGCATGGCCGGCAGTGTAGGAACGGGCATGGCCGCAACCCTTGATGCAAGTCAAGCCAGAGACCTTCCGGGCCGTCCGCCGCGATGGGTTAAGGTGCCGGCCATGCACCTGCCCATCCGCTTGCGGCGCGCCGCCTCCCTGGCCCTGCTGGTCCTGGCCGCGGCGTGCGCCAGCCCCGCCCCGCCCTCCCCGCCTGCCGGCAGCGATCCCTGGCAGGCGCTGCTGCCCGCCGACATCCTGCTCCTGGGCGAGCAGCACGACGCGCCCGACCACCAGCGGCTGGAGCGCGAGGCCGTCGCCTCGCTGGCAGGCCGCGGGCAACTGGCGGCGCTGGTGATCGAGATGGCCGAGGCCGGCCACGGCACGGCCGGCCTGCCCCGCGATGCCACCGAATCCGCCGTGCGTGAAGCGCTCGCATGGAACGATGCGGCCTGGCCCTGGGCGCACTACGGCCCGGTGGTGATGGAGGCCGTGCGTGCCGGCGTTCCGGTGCTCGGCGGCAACCTGCCCCGCGCGCGGATGCGCGAGGCCATGCAGGATACGGCCTGGGACGGCCGCGTGCCGGCACCTGTGCTGCGCCGGCAGGTCGAGGCGATGGAGGCCGGCCACTGCGGCCTGCTGCCCGCGTCGCAGCTGCCCGGCATGGCCCGCATCCAGATCGCGCGCGACGACAGCCTGGCGCGGACGGCAGCCGGCGCGCGACGGCCGGGGCAGACGGTGCTGCTGGTCACGGGCGCGGGCCACGCGCGCCGCGACCTCGGCGTGCCGCTGCACTGGGACGCGGGCGTGCAGGCCCGCATCGCGATCGCGCAGGCGCAATCCGCCACCGATCCGCTGCCCGGGGACGCCGCCGATACGGTCCTGCCCACCGCTCCCCTGCCACCCACGGACCATTGCGCCGCACTCAAGAGATAAGGCGATGAGGCGCCCGGGCGCCCATCGCCCGCGGGCCTATTCCTCCGAGCCGGCGTTCCAGAACGCCTGCAGCACGCCCGGCAGGGCCTCGATCGCACGCATCACGGCATCCAGTTCGTCGGCCTCCACCGCCGTGGCGTAGAGCGTGGCCTCGATCTCGGTCTCGGTGCGCCCGAAGGCATGCTGGCCCACGCCGCGCACCGGGTAGTTCGCCCCCTCCAGCAGCTCCACCATGCGCTCGCGCACCTCGCCGTGGACGCCGCGTTCGCACAGCACATAGACGGTGTAGATGGCCTCGCTCGTGGCTTCCTGCACCGGGCGCCGGTTGATGCGGTTGGCCACGGGGCGCAGCAGCGTGTTGCTCGCCAGCACGAACAGTGCGGCCAGCACCGCCTCGGCCACGAGGTGCGATCCCGCGCAGGCGCCGACGGCCGCGGAGCCCCAGAGCGTCGCCGCCGTGTTGAGCCCGGTGATGTTCGCGCCCTCCTTCATGATCGCCCCCGCGCCCAGGAAGCCCACGCCCGACACCACGTAGGCGATCACGCGCACCGCGCCGGAAGGCCCCTCGAGCCGGTCGGCCAGCACCACGAACGCCGCGGCCCCTACGGCCACGAGCGTGTTGGTGCGCAGCCCTGCCGTCCGCTGGCGGATCTGCCGCTCCAGCCCGATCGCCGCACCCAGCCCGAAGGCGGTGAGCAGGCTGACCAGGGTGTCGAGGAAGGGAAACAGGTGGAAATGGCGGAGGAATTGCATGGTGCGGTCCGGATGCGGCGGGGCCGGTCGGTCAGGTTGCGAAAAGAAACGGGAAGAAGCGGAAGACGGGCGGGCGACCGCGGCGGGGCCGCATCAGGCCGCCCTGCCGGAACGCCGGCAGCGGCGGGCCACCCAGGCCCGCGCGCGGCGCCAGGCACCCGCCGGGCCGGAAGGCCCGAAAGCGTCGAAAGCCCGGCCGCCGATGCGCTCGGCCCGCTCGCGCGCGGGCCGGCTCAGGCGCAGGAAGACCGCGCGGCGCTGGTCCGCGGGCAGCATGGACAGCGCATCGGCGATCACCGCGCCCGGCTCGCGGGACAGGCAGGCCGCCACGGCGCCGCGTCCGTGGCTCTGCAGCAGGCCGCACAGCGCCTGCGGGCGGCGGCGGGCGAGCGCGTCGCGCAGCACCAGGGCGACCACCTCGTCCCTCAGGGAGGAAGCGGGAAGAAAGGAACGGAAGAAGAACATGCGAAGGCTCCAGCCGCGCGAGACGCGCGGGAAGCCTCCATGCCGTCAGCGGCGGGGCGGACGGCAGGCGGCGTCCGGGCGCGCGCCGGATGCGGCAAGGGAAATGCGGGGGAAGTGGGCGGCCATCGGGCACACCGGGGTCATGGCAGGGGAGGGCCGTCTAGGGTAGGGGTCCATGGCGTTCTCTCCCGCGCTCGCGCGCTCCGGTGGATGGGCCCGCACGGGAGGTGCGGGAAGAAGCCGGCAGGGGCCGGAAGGCGGCAGTCCTGCCGCGCCGCTTCCGCGGCGTCTTCGGCACGGGCAGGGACGCCCGCGCGGCCCGCGGAAAAAGCGGGCGGATTATGGCTGGGCCGGCAAAGGCGCGTCAACTCCCGCGGCCTGCTGCGCCAGCAGGGCCGCGAACTCCGCCGCGGGCACCGGCCGGCGGCACAGGTAGCCCTGGTAGCGGTCGCAGCCGCGGCTGCGCAGGAACGCCAGCTGCTCCGGCGTCTCCACCCCCTCGGCCAGCACCGCCAGGCCCAGGCTGTGCCCCATCGCGATGATGGCCGCGCAGATCGCCATGTCGTCCGCGCTCTGCGGCAGGTCGCGGATGAACCCCTTGTCGATCTTCAGCACATCGATCGGGAAGCGCTTGAGGTGCGCCAGCGACGAGTAGCCCGTGCCGAAATCGTCGATCGCCAGCCGCAGTCCCAGGCCGCGCAGCCGCAGCAGCACCTGGCGCGCCTCTTCGGGGCGCTCCGCCAGCGCGCCCTCGGTCAGTTCGAGTTCCAACAGCGTGGACGGCAGGCCGGAATCCGCCAGCGCGAGGGCCGCGCAGCCGGCCAGGTCGGTCAGGTGGAACTGGCGCGGGGAGACGTTCACCGCCATCGTCACCTCGGGCAGCCCCGCCTCGCGCCAGCCCTGGGCCTGGCGGCAGGCCTCCTGCATCACCCAGACGCCCAGCGGGCCGATCATGCCCGTGCGCTCGGCCACCGGGATGAATCGGTCGGGCGCGATGGTCCCCTCCACCGGGTCGATCCAGCGCACCAGCGCCTCCGCGCCCACGATGCGCCCGGAGGCGATGTCCACCTGCGGCTGGTAGTGCAGCTGCAGGTGCCCCTGGGCCAGCGCCGAGCGCAGCCGCGCTTCCAGGGCGAGGCGCTCGCGCGCGGCCTGGGTCAGGCTCTCGTCGAAGAAATGCCATGCGCCCTGCCCGTGCTCGCGCGCGCCGTACACCGCCGCATGGGCGCCTTGCAGCAGCGCATCGGCGGTATCGCCATGGTCCGGGAAAAGGCAGATGCCCACGCTGGCCGAGGCCACCACCTCGAAGCCGTCGGGCGAGCGCCAGGGCTCGGCCAGGGCGGCCAGCAGGGCCCGGGCGGCCGCCACCGCGCCCTGCGCCCCGTCCACGCGGCGGGCGATCACGCCGATCTCGTCGCCCGCCAGGCGCCCCGCGAGGTCGCCCGGCCGCAGCGCCTCCTGCACGCGCGCGGCGATGTGGCGCAGCACCTGGTCGCCCACCGCGTGGCCGTAGCTGTCGTTCACATCCTTGAACCGGTCCAGGTTGACCAGCAGCACCGCCAGCGGCTCGCCGCGGGCGCGCGCGTCCGCCATCGCCTCCTCGAGCTGCTGCGCGAAGAACGTGCGGTTGGGCAGTCCCGTGAGCGGGTCGGTATGGGCCATCACCTCCAGCCGGCGCCGCTGCTCGTGCTCCTGGGAAATGTCGGTGAACAGGCACACGTAGTGCGTCACCTCGCCGCGCGCGTTGCGCACGCTGGAGAGCGACATGCGCTCGGGGAACACCTCGCCGTTCTTGCGGCGGTTCCAGATTTCGCCCTGCCAGTGCCCGGTGCGGCCCAGCTCTTCCCACATGGCCTCGTAGAACGAACGCCCGTGGCGACCCGACTTGAACATCCGCGGCGTGCGGCCCAGCAGTTCCGCCTCGCCGTACCCCATGAGCCGCGTGAAGGCCGCATTCACCGAGAGGATGCGGCTCTCGGCGTCGGTCACCACCATGCCCTCGGCCGCGTTGTCCACCACCGTGGCCGCGAGCCGCTGGCGCTCGTCGGCCTGCACGGCACCACGGGCCAGCACCGCGATCTCCCGGCCGCGCGCGCGCCAGCGCCGCAGCGCCCACACGCCACAGCCCGCCGGCGCCAGCACGAAGGCCGCCTGCAACACCGCGCGCAGCACACTGCCGGCCGGCAAAAGCGCCTCCGCGCCGGCCACCCAGGCCAGCCCGGCGGCAGCGTACAGAAGCAGGGCGGCGGGTACCCACCAGCCTGCCATCCCCCCGGGAGCGTTGCGGGGGACGCCCCCCTCCTCCTCATGCATCAATTCCTTGCTCCGCGTTGCTGCGGGCCGTGCTGCGACAATCGCCCCGCTATGACCCAAGCCTATATTCTCACCCTCTCCTGCCCGGACAAGCTCGGGCTGGTGCATGCGGTCTCCGGATTTCTGCTCGAGCATGGGGGCAACATCGAGGAAGCCGCCCAGTACAACGACCACGCCACCGGCCTGTTCTTCATGCGCGTGCGCTTCGCCTGCGACACCCACGACCAGGCCGCGTTGCGCGCCCGCCTCACCGAGTTCGCCGAGCCGCACCGCATGCACTGGAGCCTGCACGCCGCCAGCGAGCCCATGAAGACCGCCATCATGGTCAGCCGCGAAGGCCACTGCCTCAACGACCTGCTGTTCCGCTGGAAGTCCGGGCTGCTGCCGGTGCACATCTGCGCCATCATCAGCAACCACCGCGACTTCTACCAACTGGCGGCCAGCTACAACGTGCCCTTCCACCACATTCCGGTCACGAAGGACAACAAGCCCCAGGCCGAGGCGCGCCAGTACGAGATCATCCAGCAGGAAGGCGCCGAGCTGGTCGTGCTGGCCCGCTACATGCAGGTGCTGTCGGACGACCTGTGCCGCAAGCTGGAAGGCCGGGCCATCAACATCCACCACAGCTTCCTGCCCAGCTTCAAGGGCGCCAAGCCCTACTACCAGGCACACGACCGCGGCGTGAAGCTCATCGGCGCCACCGCCCACTACGTGACCGCCGACCTGGACGAAGGCCCGATCATCGAGCAGGACGTGGCCCGCGCCGACCACACCGACACCGTGGAAGACCTGACGGCCCGCGGCCGCGACACCGAAAGCCAGGTCCTGGCCCGCGCCGTGAAGTGGCACACCGAGCACCGGGTGCTGCTCAACGGCCACAAGACGGTGATTTTCAAATAACGTGCAACATCCCCTGAAGCGCTGCGCGGCAGGCGGAGCGTGGCGTCGGGAATCCGTGAGATGGCCTCCCTAAGCCCCACTTCGCCGTCTTCCAGAAGCGCCGCCCAGCGCATCCCGCCGATCCAGTGCCTGCTGACCTTCGAGGCGCTGGCGCGGTTGCGCAGCGTGACGCAGACGGCCGACGAGCTGTGCGTCACGCCCAGCGCGGTGAGCCATCGCGTGCGCCAGCTGGAGCAGATCCTGGGTGCGCGGCTGTTCGGGCGGGCGGATTTCTCGCTCACCACCGAAGGCAGCGCCTACCTGGCCCACGTGCGCGAGGGCCTGGGCGCGCTGCAGCGCTTTCCGGGCACGGCGGCCGCGCCGGGCAAGCGGCGGCTCAAGATCGCCGTCACGCCCACCTTCGCGCGGGCCATCCTGATCCCGCGCCTGCGCCAGTTCACGGAGGCCTACCCGGAGATCGACCTGGCACTGCACGTCTCCATCCCCCTGCTCGACGTGGTGGCGGAAGACGCCGACCTCGTGGTCCGCTTCGGCCCGGGGCACTATGCCGACATGGAGCACGTGGAGCTGTCGCGCGACGTCGTCACGCCCCTGGCCTCCCCCGCCTTCCTGCGCGAGCACGGCCCCTTCGAACGCCCCGCGGACCTCGAAGGCACGCCCCTGCTGCGCAGCCCGCTGGAGCCGTGGCGCACCTGGTTCGCCGCCGCCGGACTCGGCTGGGCGGAGCCCTCGGAAGGTTCGCAGTTCAACGACATCGGCCTGATGTGCGACGCCGCGTCGGCCGGCATGGGCGTGGCGCTCGTGCGCCTCAAGCTCGGCGCATCCTGGATGGAGAACGGCACCCTCGTGCGGCTGTTCCCGCTCGATGCGCCCAGCCCCCATGCCCACTACCTCTGCTGGCGCACCGGCACCATGGACCGCTGGGAATGTGCCGCCTTCGCCGAATGGCTGCGCAGGGTCACCTGACAACACCCCCGAGGCCCTGCGGGCCTCCTGCATCCGATCCAATGGCCCAGCATCCCTCCCCCGCCGCCCCCTTCATCCAGCGCCGCCCGAACGACGAGCAGAAGGCCGTCCTCAACACCACGGCGAAGACGGTGCTCATCAACGCGCTGGCAGGCACGGGCAAGACCACCACCCTGGCGACCAAGGCGGCGGACCTGGTCCAGATGCACGGTGCGCGCCGGGTGCTCATGCTGGCCTACTCCGACGCGGGCCTCGCCGCCCTCCGCGACCGGCTGGGCCGCTACATGCCGGCCGACGCGCGCGAGGTGCGGATCATGACGGTGGAGCAGCTCTGCGCCGGCCTGCTGAAAGCGCAGGGCCTGCCCGTGAACGCACTCACCGAGCCGCTGGAGCGCCAGTTGCTGATCCGCCAGGCCCACGCCGCGCTGCTGCAGGAACTGCGGCACGAGGCACCGCCCGAGGCCGTCGACTTCCTGGCCCGCGAACTCGACGTGCAGGCCTTCACCGACTTCGAGGCCCTGGCCAAGCAGCGCCTCCTGCACCGCGACATCGACCGGGAAGGCATGCACGCGGCCGCCTACTGCCGGGACAACGCGCTGGACTACGGACTCTACCTGCTGCTGGGCCGGTACGAGCGCCTGCGCCGGGGACCGGACGACGAACCACAGTTCTATGCTCCGGGCGACTGCACCTACGAAATCGCCCGGCAGCTCTGCGCGCTGGACTTCGGCGATCCATACCCCTGGCTGGAGGGCCGCCACGACGCGGTGCTGTTCGACGAACTGCAGGACCTGGACGAGGCCGCCATGCTGGTGCTGCGCCACCTCGTGGCAGGCGGCAACGGCGTGTTCGTGGGCGCGGGCGACTTCAACCAGCACATCCTGCCCGGCGCGTTCTCCGTCTTCGGCAACGGGCTGCAACGCATCCGGCAGGAACTGCCCGAGCCGCCCGAAGTGCTTACGCTCAACACCACCTACCGCTTCGGCAAGGCCATCTGCGAAGGCCTGAACCCGCTCTTCGGCGTGGAATTCGAGACGCACTACCCCGCCAAGGCCGCCCGCTTCGAGCGGCTCACGTATGACAGCGACGAGGACTGCGCCCGGCAACTGCTGGCCGTCCACCAACGCGTGCAGGACGCTCCGCCCCCCGCGACCGGTACGGCGCCCTGCCTGACCGTGGTGCTGCGCTCACCCGAGGACTCCGTGCTGCTGGAATGGCGCTTCGCCCACGAGGGCATCCATTACGCCTGCAAGGGGCTGAAGCGGTTCTACCAGCGCCCCGCGATCGCCCTGGTACTGGCCCTGTTACGCGCGCTGCCGGGCTGCGGCGGCCACGTGCGGCTCACGCAGGGCATCCTGAGCAGCGCCCTCGACGGCCTGATGCGCTATGTGCGGCGCGGCAGCCGGCCCGATGCCGACGTGCTGGCCAATGGCCAGTTCGACCTGCAGGCGCTGGCGCAATACTCCACCGCCGAAGTGGACACCCGCGCCGTGGCCGCCGAACTCGTCCACCAGCCGGACCGCATGCGCGACTTCCTGCTGCGCGCCAGCTTTGACCCCAACGCGTCCGTGGCCTCCGCCGCCTGCGAGGCCTGGCTCGACCTGCCGCCCGAGGTGTGCGCGGACGCCGGCCGGCTCTGCAGCCATCCGCTGCTGCACCGATTCTTCGCCGAAGCCCCCATCAGCCCTCATGAACACCGCCAGTGCCTGGACAGCCTGCAGGCGCTCTCGCGCATCTGCGCGGGCCTGTCCGTCGATGAGTTCCTGGGACAGCTCGCGCTCATGGTGGAGTCCGGCATCCGGCAGCACCGCCACAACGAGGCCCCCAGCCTGCAGCTGCTGACCGTGGAGCGCTGCAAAGGCCATGAATACGAATACGTCGCCGTGCCGCTGGTCGAGCGCGGCCGCTTTCCCCGTGCCGCCGCGCGGCACGAGGCCTACCGGGAACGCAACATGCTCTACGTGGCCCTGACCCGCGCCAGCCGGCATCTCTGGCTGCTGGAAGGCAGCCGGCGCCCGGTCAGCCCCGGACCGGTGTGATCGATCCGGCCGGTCATCCGGCCGATTCACGCGGCGCTGAAAGAAAACTCACGCACCCGCGGGCCGCCTTCCTCTAAAGTCAAGGGCATGAGCGCCGTCGCCCCCCTCCCCGCTGCATCCCCCGGCCCCACGACCGCCAGCCCGCCCCCCGGCGCCACCGAGCGCGCCGCCCGGCAGGCAGAGGTCGTGCAGGCCCTGTCCGCGCACCTGCCCGCGCACATGCTGCTCTGGCACGCGGAAGACACCACGCCCTACGAATGCGACGGCCTCACCGCCTACCGCCAGCGCCCGCTGGTGGTGTGCCTGCCCGAGACCGAGCTCCAGGTGCAGGCCGTGCTGCGCACCTGCCACGCGCTGGGCGTGCCCGTGGTGGCGCGCGGCGCGGGCACGGGCCTGTCGGGCGGCGCCATGCCGCACGCCCTGGGCGTCACGCTGTCGCTGGCGCGCTTCAACCGCATCCTGGGCATCGACCCGGTCAGCCGCACCGCCCGCGTGCAGTGCGGCGTGCGCAACCTGGCCATCAGCGAGGCCGCCGCGCCCTGGCAGCTCTATTACGCGCCCGACCCGTCCAGCCAGATCGCCTGCACCATCGGCGGCAACATCGCCGAGAACTCGGGCGGCGTGCACTGCCTGAAATACGGCCTCACCGTGCACAACGTGCTGCGCGTGCGCGGCTTCACCGTCGAAGGCGAGCCGGTCGAATTCGGCAGCGAGGCGCTCGATACGCCCGGCTACGACCTGCTGGCCGCCGTGATCGGCAGCGAAGGCATGCTGGCCGTGACCACCGAGGCCACGGTGCGCCTCATCCCCAGGCCCCAGCTGGCGCGCTGCATCATGGCCAGCTTCGACGATGTGCGCAAAGCCGGCGACGCGGTGGCCGCCGTCATCGCGGCCGGCATCATCCCGGCCGGGCTGGAGATGATGGACAAGCCCATGACGGCCGCCGTGGAAGACTTCGTCCAGGCCGGCTACGACCTGACGGCCGAAGCCATCCTGCTGTGCGAGAGCGACGGCACGCCCGAAGAGGTCGAGGAAGAGATCGGCCGCATGAGCGAGGTGCTGCGCGCGGCCGGCGCCACCGCCATCACCATGAGCGAGAACGAGGCCGAGCGCCTGCGCTTCTGGAGCGGCCGCAAGAACGCCTTCCCCGCCAGCGGCCGCATCAGCCCCGACTACATGTGCCTCGACTCGACCATCCCCCGCAAGCGCCTGGCCGACATCCTTCTGGCCATCCAGGAGATGGAGAAAAAGTACGGCCTGCGCTGCTGCAACGTCTTCCATGCCGGTGACGGCAACCTGCACCCGCTGGTGCTGTTCGATGCCAACGACGCCGACGAGCTGCACCGCTGCGAGCTTTTCGGCGCCGACATCCTGGAAACCAGCGTGGCCATGGGCGGCACCGTCTCGGGCGAGCATGGCGTGGGCGTGGAGAAGTTGAACAGCATGTGCACCCAGTTCACCACCGAGGAAAACGCACAGATGTTCGCCCTCAAGGCCGCGTTCGACCCGGCCGGCCTGCTCAATCCGGGCAAGGTCATCCCCACGCTGAGCCGCTGCGCGGAGTACGGCAAGATGCTGGTGCGCGGCGGCCAGATCGCGCACCCGGATCTGCCCCGGTTCTAGGACGGCCCACCCCTGTGGTGCCGCTCCGTTTGCAGCATGCCGTCGCACGAGGCGCATCGCCCGCTCCACCGCGCCGTGCCCGTACCGCTGCGCCGCGCTGCCCCGGAGTTACCCCGCCGGGGTCATCAGCAGCCAGCGCCGCATGCGGGCCACGGTTTCGCCGCTCTGGCGCGTCAGGCGACCCAGATCGTCCAGCAGCTGGACCGTCGCGGTGCGGTACAGCGCGCCGCCCAGCGTGGTCAGCATTTCCAGCACCGCACGCTCGCCAGGCAACAGCTCAGGCGCCAGGCCCTGCCCCGCGTTGCGCACCGGGTGCGCCTGGCGCGCCTCCCGCAACGCGAGCGCGATCTCGGCCCGGTGCGCCACCGGGCCAAGGCGCGCCTCCAGCCGCCCGAGCAGCCAGGTGATTTCCTGCACGCGCAGGTCGATCGCGTCCAGCATGGTGGCGGCGCACTCCACCTGCTCCGCCGCATCCTGCAGCGGTGCGGAATGCATGCGGGCGATCGCCAGCGCCTCGTCCACCCGGCCTTCCGCGCTGGCGCGCAGGGCACGCAGCACCACCGCATCGATCACCCCGCCGAGCACCATGCAGGGCCCCTGCGCATTGGCCGCTGCCACGGCGCCGCCGCTCAGCCAGGCCACCGTCGGATTCTCCGACGCGGCGCCCACCGCGCCAGCCCCGTGCCCCAGCGCCCAGGCCACCATGGCCCCGGGGGACAGCCCCTGCCAGCCATAGCTGCGCAGGTCCGCCGCACGGCCCACCAGGCCCGCCAGATCCTCCAGCCGCGGGGCACCCTGCTCCGGCGTGCCCCCCAGCCCTGCGCCGCGCGTGGGCGCCATCCCGCGCGGCAGCCGCCGCGCCAGGCGCAGCACCGTGTCCAGCCCTTCTCCCTGGGCCTGCAGGCGCGCCATCCCCAGGGCCGACAGCCGGCCCCAGAGGGCACGCCGGCGCGCCTCCAATGCCAGCGCCATCGCGCGGAAGGGCCACTCGGCCGAGGCGATCCAGCGGTCTGCCGTCGTGTCGGGGTCCTTCATGCACCACGCGAGCCGCAACTGGGCGATGGCGCTCTCCATCGGGTCTTCAGGCTCCGGCCGGCCCGCAGGCCGGGAGTTGTACCCTTCGCTACGCTCCCCGTTTTCGGAGACCCCCCAGCCCCCGACGCAAAGCGCCCGTTCCGGCGCCTGCAGCGCCATGCCAACCACGTCCTCCATCGCACGCCCTTCCCTTTGTCGTGGATCCGTTCCCGGTCACCTGTGCATGCCCGTCCGGCCCGCCGGACAGCGCCGCACACCGCATCCGTAACCACAAATCACGTTGATTTCGTGACTATATAGCCGAATCACCCCATTCCGATGGGCGATCCATAGCGTGACTGCATGCAGGATGCAAAGCAAAATTTTGCCGAGAAGTTACGGAACGCTATGGAAAAGGCGGGCTACGAGGCCCGGCCGTCCGTTCTCGAGAGGGAATTCAACACCCGCCACTGGGGCAAGCCCATGAGCCTGCACGGCGTGCGGCGCTGGCTGCGCGGCGAAACCCTGCCCGACCACCGCAAGCTCGTCACCCTCTCCCAGTGGCTGCAGATCCCCCTCCAGGACTTCCTGGAAGACGCGGCCCCGCAGGCCGTGCGCCCCAGCACCGAGCCCGCCGCCCTCTGGCACGCCGGCATGGGCTACGACGACCGCCAGCTGTTCGAGGTCTATCTGCGGCTGCCCGTGCCGCAGCGCCGCATCGCCCGCGAAGTGATCCTCGCCATCGCCCGCGCGCATGCCGCGGAAGAAGAGCGGCGGGGCCGGAGCTGACGTACGGACACCCGTTCCCCGCAGTCCACTGAACCAGGGATCACACCCCGGACGTAACCCGCCTTCCGAGTCACGCCACACACTGCAGGGGTCCCTAGCGTGCCGGCATGCAGGACCAAGCAAAACAAAAATTCGCCCGGAAATTGCGGGAGGCAATGGAAACGGCAGGCTACGAACCCAAACCCTCGGTGCTGGAACGCGAGTTCAATACACGGCACTGGGGCAAGCCCATGACGCTCCACGGCGTGCGCCGGTGGCTGCTCGGGGAAACCATGCCGGGCCCCCGCAAGCTCACCACGCTGTCGCAGTGGCTGCGCGTGCCGCTGGAGGACTTCGTCGATGCCGGGGACGGCAGCGCCGTCCTGCGCGCGGCAGGCGAGCCTCTCCACAAATGGCATGCCGGACTCGGCTACGACGACCGAGAGCTTTTCGACATCTATCTCAAGCTGCCGGTCCCCCAGCGGCGCCTGGCACGCGAGGTCATCCTGGCCATCGCGCGGGCCCACGCGGCGGGCGAGGAACCACGCAAGGGCTGACCCGGCGATGGAAGCCGCCAGCTCAGCCGGCGGCGAGGATTCCCAGCCCCTGGGCGATTTCCCGCGCGTGCGATAGCGCGAACAGCACGAGTCCGATCAGGCCGCCGACCACGGTGCCGTTGATGCGGATGAACTGCAGGTCACTGCCGATGTGCAGCTCCACGAGCCGCGCCATTTCCTTGGCATCCCACCGGTCCACGGTGTTGCGGATGTGCTCGGCCACGAACTGCGACAGGTCGGGCGCCACCTGCGTGGCCCAGAGCTGCAGGCGCACGTTCAGACGCACGCGCAGCGCGGGGTCGCCTGCCAGGGCCATGCCCAGCCATTGCCCCATGGCGGCCACCCTGCGGGAGATCTCGGAGTCGTCGTCGGCCAGGTCCTTCTGCAACCGCTCGCGCAGGTTCGTCCACAGGTCGTGCACGTAGCGGCCCAGGGTCTCGTCGTTCTGCAGGTACTCGCGCAGCTCCAGGCCGCGCCGCTCCCAGTCGGGATCGGTTTGAAGCCGCTCGATCAGGCGCTGCACCGCGGCATCGAGCGCCGAGCGCAACTGGTGCGCCGGATCGCTCGCCACCTCGGCCAGCAGGCTGTCGATGGCCTGGGCGATGGCCCCCGCCCCCTTGCCGCTGAGCCAGTCGGTGGGCAGCACCTTCTCCTTCAGGGGGTGCTCCCGCTTGATCCACTGCACGATGGCTTCCGCGATGAAGGTGCGCGTCTCGGGGGCGCGCAGCAGCAGGGTCACGCGCGCCAGCACGTCGTCCAGCAGCACCTGGTGGCGCCCCCCCTGGGTGAGCGCGCCCAGCGCCGCGGCCATGGTGCGCGACAGGTCCAGTTGCCCCACCAGCGCGCGCGCGGCCTGGTTCATGAAGCGCTGGATGCGCGCGTCCTCCACCGTATCGAGCGCCGCGAGCGCCAGCCGCGCCACCTGCCGCCCCAGCAGCTGCGCGTTGCCCGGCGACGTCAGCCACTGCGCCAGCATGTCCGCCGGGTCGTGGCGGCGGATCAGCGTGACCAGCGAGGGGGCGTCCAGGAACTTGTCGCGCACGAACACGGCCAGATTGCCACCGATGCGCTCCTTGTTGCGCGCGATGATGTCGGTATGGCGCTGCACCCAGGGCAGCGGGATCCGGCGGAACAGGGCGGACACCGCGAACCAGTCCGCCAGTGCACCGACCATCGCCGCCTCGGCCATCGCGCGCACGCACGACACCAGCAGGCTCGGCGGGAGGGCATAGGTGCCCGCGAAGACCGCCGCCACGGCCAGCAGCAGCCCGGTGGCCAGCCATTTCGACCGCGCCAGCGCCAGCGCGCGCTCGGTGGCGGCCGGCGACGCAGAAGGGCTTTCGCCCAGGGGAGGCACACCCAGGAGGCCGCCCGCGGCGCCCAGGGCTTCCATGCCCGGCGCGGGCCCGCCGTCGCCGGGGTTGCGGTTGCGACTGCTGCTGTCCATGCCCGGAGAATAGCCCGCCCGCCGCCCGGCGGGGCGTAAGGAACTGTTGCCCGTACGGGCTTGGCGGTTTAGGGCCTGTCAAAAGGCCCCAGGCGCCGCCGCGCCCGGCGCGGACTCAGCCCCGGGCGGGCGCGATGCGGTCCAGGGCCGCGGCCAGGTGGCCGACCGTGCGGTCCACGTTGCGCCACTTGTCCAGCCCGAACAGGCCGATGCGGAAGGTCTGGAAGTCAGGCCCTTCCCCGCACTGCAGCGGCACGCCCGCAGCGGTCTGCAGCCCCGCCTCCAGGAACTTGCGGCCGCTCTGGATGCCCGGATCGGTGGTGTAGCTCACTACCACGCCCGGCGCCTTCCAGCCCTCGGCCGCCACGCTCGGGAACCCGCGCGACTCCAGCAGCGCGCGCACCTTCGCCCCCAGTTCGATCTGCCGCTCGCGCACCCGCTCGAAGCCGTCGTCGCGGGTCTCGAACATCACGTCCCGCAGCCGCACGAGCGCATCGGTCGGCATGGTCGTGTGGTAGGCATGCTGCCCCTTCTCGTAGCCTTCCGCGATCTGCATCCACTTCTTGAGGTCGCAGGAGAAGCTGGAACTCTGCGTTCCCTCGATCGCATGACGCGCGCGCTCGCTGAGCATGACCATGGCACAGCAGGGCGAGCCGCTCCAGCCCTTCTGCGGCGCGGAGATGAGCACGTCCACGCCCGTGGCACGCATGTCCACCCACATCGCGCCGGAAGCCACGCAGTCCAGCACGAACAGCGCGCCCACCTCGTGCGCCGCCTCAGCCACGGTGCGCAGGTAGTCGTCCGGCAGCAGGATGCCGCTGGCCGTCTCCACGTGCGGCGCGAACACCACCTTCGGCCGTTCGGCGCGGATGGCCTGCGCCACCTCGTCGGCCGGGCACGGCGCCCAGGGTGCCTGCGGGCCCTCGCCCTGCCGGCGCGCCTGGCAGACCACGGCACCGCCGCCCAGCCCGCCCGCGTCGAAAATCTGGCTCCAGCGGTAGCTGAACCAGCCATTGCGAACGATCAGCACCTTCTCGCGGTTGGCGAACTGGCGGGCCACCGCCTCCATGCCGAACGTGCCGCTGCCGGGAACGAGCACGGCGGTGTGGGCGCCGTACACCGACTTCAGCGTGGCGAGGATGTCCTGCACCACGCCGGCGAAACGGCGCGACATATGGTTGAGCGCCCGGTCGGTGTACACGACCGAGAACTCCAGCAGGCCATCGGGATCGACATCGGGCAACAGACCGGGCATGGCAGGGCAACTCCTTGAAAACGGGAAAGGGTAAAAAAGGGGGGGCAGGCCCTGGAGCGGGCACGGCGCGCAACCGCCCCAGCTTACACCGCCCGCAGGCGGGAGCGCACCGGCATCCCGAGGGGATTTGCCCCCGTTTCACTCGCGGAGCGGGTCGCCGCAGCTACTATCGCAGCCGAAGCCCGCCCCTTCTCCCGCCCCCCCAGGAGCCCGTTCCGATGCACGACTTCCGCAGCGATACCGTCACGCAGCCCACTGCCGCCATGCGTGAAGCCATGCAGGGCGCCCCCCTGGGCGACGACGTCTTCGGCGACGACCCTTCCGTGAACGACCTGCAGAACCATGCCGCGGAACTTCTCGGGTTCGACGCCGCGCTGTTCGCCCCCAGCGGCACGCAGGCCAACCTCATTGCGCTCATGGGCCACTGCCAGCGGGGGGACGAAGCCATCGTGGGCCAGAGCTGGCACACCTACCGCTGGGAAGGCGGCGGCATGGCGACGCTGGGCTCCATCCATCCCCAGCCCATCGAGAACCGCGCCGACGGCACGTTGTGCCTGCGCGACATCGCCGCTGCCATCAAGCCGGACGACCCTCACTTCGCCCGCACCCGCCTGGTGGTGCTGGAAAACACGGCCGGCGGCCAGGTCCTGCCCAACCCGTACATCGCCGACGTGGCCGCCCTCGCGCGCAGCCGCCAGCTGTCCATGCACCTCGACGGCGCACGACTGTTCAATGCGGCGACCGCCAACGCCATGGCCCACGGCACGGACGTGTACGACGAGGCGCGCGCCATCTGCGCGCATTTCGACTCCGCGTCGATCTGCCTGAGCAAGGGCCTGGGCGCTCCCGTGGGCTCCCTGCTGCTCGGCTCCCACGACTTCATCGCGCGCGCCCGCCGCACCCGCAAGATGCTGGGCGGCGCCATGCGGCAGGTCGGCATGCTCGCTGCCGCAGGGCACTACGCCCTGGACCACCACGTGCGCCGCATGGCGGACGACCACACCCTGCTGCGCTCGCTGGCCGAGGGCCTGGCGGAGGTCGGCCGCAGCCATCCGGTGCTGCGCCGGCGCCTCAGCGTGGCCTCCGCGCACACCAACATCCTGTTCACCGACGTGCACTCCGACATCGCCCCGGCCCTGATGGCCTGGCTGTCCCAGCACGGCATCTACGTCACGCGCAGCCTCTGCGGCGGGCAGATCCGCCTGCGCTGGGTCACCCACCTGGACGTGGGGCCCGAAGATGTCGAACACACCCTGGGCTGCGTCGAGGCATTCCAGGGCTGACCCTGCGCTCCTCAGCGCGCAGGGTAGCTGCGCGCGCCGAAGATGCCGCTGCCCACGCGCACCATGGTGCTGCCCGCGTGGATGGCGGCCTCCAGGTCGGCCGTCATGCCCAGCGAGAGCGTGTCGAAGTCCTCCATGCCCGGCGCGCCGGATGCGCGCAGAAGGTCGAAGAGCGCCCTCGCCTGCGCATGCACCGCGAACTGCGCCGCGAAGTCCGGCGCCGGCTCGGGGATGGCCATCAGCCCCCGCAGCCTCAGGCGTGGCAGCCGCGCCACGGCCAGGGCCAGGCCGGGCACGTCGTCCGGCGGCAGGCCGGCCTTGGTGGCGCCGCCGTCCACGTTCACCTGGATGCACACCTGCAGCGCCGGCAGGTGGTCCGGACGCTGCTGCGCCAGGCGCTCGGCCGTCTTGAGGCGGTCCACCGTGTGCACCCAGTCGAAATGCTCCGCCACCAGCCGCGTCTTGTTGCTCTGCACGGGGCCGATGCAGTGCCATTCCAGCGCATGGGCCAAGCCGGACTCCGGCGCGCCCAGGGCAACGATCTTCCCGACGCCCTCCTGGATGTAGTTCTCGCCGAACGCCCGCTGTCCCGCCAGCGCCGCCTCGCGGACGGCCGGTGCGCCGAAGGTCTTGGAAACGGCCAGCAGCCGCACGCTGGAGGGCGCCCGGCCCGCCCCCGCGCAGGCCTGCGCGATGCGGTCCAGGACCCCTTGGAGGTTGTTACCAATCGTCGTCATAATGATTGCTCTCAAGCGTACCAAACGACCAAGGGCTTTTCGTGGACATCACCCAACTGCTCGCCTTCAGCGTGAAGAACAAGGCCTCCGACCTGCACCTGTCCGCGGGCCTGCCTCCGATGATCCGCGTGCATGGCGACGTGCGCCGCATCAACGTCGATGCGCTCGACCACAAGACGGTGCATGCCATGGTGTACGACATCATGAGCGACGCCCAGCGCAAGGTGTACGAGGAGTTCCTGGAAGTGGACTTCTCGTTCGAGATCGAGGGCCTGGCGCGCTTCCGGGTCAACGCCTTCAACCAGAACCGCGGCGCGGCCGCCGTGTTCCGTACCATCCCGAGCAAGATCCTCACGCTCGAGCAGCTCAACGCCCCGAAGATCTTCGCCGACCTGGCCCTCAAGCCGCGCGGCCTCGTGCTCGTCACCGGCCCCACGGGCTCGGGCAAGTCCACCACGCTCGCGGCCATGGTGAACCACCTCAACGAGACCGAGTACGGGCATATCCTGACCGTGGAAGACCCGATCGAGTTCGTGCACGACTCCAAGAAGTGCCTGATCAACCAGCGCGAGGTCGGGCCGATGACGCTGTCCTTCGCCGCCGCGCTGAAATCCGCGCTGCGCGAAGACCCGGACGCCATCCTCGTGGGTGAAATGCGCGACCTCGAGACCATCCGCCTGGCCATGACCGCCGCCGAGACGGGCCACCTCGTGTTCGGCACCCTGCACACCTCCAGCGCCGCCAAGACCATCGACCGGATCATCGACGTGTTCCCCGCCGAAGAGAAGGAGATGGTGCGCGCCATGCTGTCCGAATCGCTGCAGGCCGTGATCTCCCAGACGCTGTGCAAGACCAAGGACGGCCAGGGCCGCGTGGCGGCGCACGAGATCATGCTGGGCACCAGTGCCATCCGCAACCTGATCCGCGAGGCCAAGGTGGCGCAGATGTACTCCACCATCCAGACCAGCAGCAGCGTCGGCATGCAGACGCTGGACCAGAACCTCACCGACCTCGTGCGGCGCAACATCATCAGCCCCGCGGAAGCCCGCGGCAAGGCCAAGATTCCGGAGAACTTCCCGGGCTGACACCGGTCCGGGCGCCCCGCCATCCCCATTTCCCAACATACCGCGCTGCAGACATCCACCCCGCCGCGCGCACCGGAGCATCTCCATGAAAGGCATCCTCGGCCTGCTCAAAGCCAAGTCCCGCGGCAACAAGTCGGGCGGCGAAGGCGCCAGCGATTCGGTCTTCTTCACCACGGCCTTCGCCGGCCAGGGCGTGGACAGTTCCATGCTCGTACCCTGGGAAGCCCGTGCCGTGGAGGTCGCCGCGCAGCGCCTGCCCGCCAGCCGGGGCGGCAAGCTGCTGCAGGCGCTCTGGTCGAAAGACCGCTACATGGCCCACCTCGACGCCTCCGCCGTCGAACGCATGGAGCGGTTCTTCCATTTCGCGGCCGTGCCCGCCGACCGCGACGTCATCCGCCAGGACGAATACGGCAACTTCATGGTCGTGCTGCTCACCGGCACCATCGCCGTGGACCGCGTGCAGCCCTGGGGCGAACACCTGCGGCTCGCGGAGACCCGCCCGGGCGACATCCTCGGCGAGATGTCCCTGCTGGACAGCGGCATCCGCTTCTCCGCCTGCACCACTCTGACCGACTGCGAGATCGCCGTGCTCAGCGCCGAAGCCCTGGACGACATGATGGCCAAGGACCCCCAGCTCGCTGCGAGCCTGGTCGCCCTGCTCGCGCGCAAGCTCTCGCAGCGCCTGCGGGTCGTCAGCGCCCGCCTGAGCGACAGCCAGCGCTGACGCCGCGGCGCACGACCGGAGCACTGAATGGAACGCGATCAGGCCAGCAAATTCATCAACGACCTGCTGAAGCTCATGGTGGGGCGCGGCGGCAGCGACCTTTTCATCACGGCGGAATTCCCCCCCGCCATCAAGGTGGACGGAAAGGTCACGAAGGTCTCCCCCCAGCCGCTCACGCCGGCGCACACCCTCACCCTCGCGCGCGCCATCATGAGCGACAAGCAGGTGGCGGACTTCGAGCGCACCAAGGAGTGCAACTTCGCCATCTCCCCAGCGGGCATCGGCCGCTTCCGCGTGAACGCCTTCATCCAGCAGGGCCGCGTGGGCATGGTGCTGCGGACCATCCCGCTCACGCTGCCCACCATCGACGGGCTGGGCGTGCCGCAGGTGCTCAAGGAAATCACCATGTCCAAGCGCGGGCTGTGCATCCTCGTGGGCGCGACCGGCTCGGGCAAGTCCACCACCCTCGCGGCCATGGTGGACTGGCGCAACGAGAACTCCTTCGGCCACATCATCACGGTGGAAGACCCGATCGAGTTCGTGCACCCGCACAAGAACTGCGTGGTGACCCAGCGCGAGGTGGGCCTGGACACCGACAGCTGGGAGGCCGCCCTCAAGAACACGCTGCGCCAGGCGCCCGACGTGATACTCATGGGTGAAATCCGCGACCGCGAGACCATGGACCATGCCATCGCCTTCTCCGAAACCGGCCACCTGTGCCTGGCCACGCTGCACGCCAACAGCGCCAACCAGGCGCTGGACCGGATCATCAACTTCTTCCCCGAGGAACGGCGCGCGCAGTTGCTCATGGACCTGTCGCTCAACCTGCGTGCCATGGTGTCCCAGCGCCTCATCCCCAAGCAGGACGGCAAGGGCCGCGCCGCGGCGGTGGAAGTCATGCTCAACACGCCGCTGATCGCCGATCTGATCTTCAAGGGCGAGGTCGCCGAGATCAAGGAAATCATGAAGAAGAGCCGCAACCTCGGCATGCAGACCTTCGACCAGTCGCTCTTCGACCTCTTCGAGGCCAACGTCATCGGCTACGAGGACGCCCTGCGCAACGCCGACTCGCTCAACGACCTGCGGCTGCAGATCAAGCTGGGCAGCCAGCGTGCCCGCAGCACCGACCTGTCGTCCGGCACCGAGCACTTCGCCATCGTCTGACGCCAGCCCCATGCCGCGCCCGCCGCAGCCCGGCGGGCGTTGTCTTTTCCACCGTTCCCCAGCACCCGACAGGAGACCACCCCATGCCATCCAGCACCGCACCGCGCAGCTACGACGCCACCCCATCGCGCAAGGTCGCCTTCCTGGGCCTGGGCGTCATGGGCTACCCGATGGCGGGCCACCTGGCGCTCGCCGGCCACCAGGTCACCGTCTACAACCGGACCGCCGCCAAGGCAGCGGCCTGGTGCGAGGAATTCGCCCAGGCGGCCGGCGCCCGGCATGCAGCCACCCCGCGCGAGGCCGCCCAGGGCGCGGACATCGTGTTCTGCTGCGTGGGCAACGACGACGACCTGCGCTCGGTCGTGCTCGGTGCCGATGGCGCCTTCGCCGGCATGCAGCCGGGCGCGGTCTTCGTGGACCACACCACCGCATCCGCCGAAGTCGCGCGCGAACTGGCCCAGGCCGCCCGCACGCTGGGCCTGCGCTTCATCGATGCGCCTGTCTCCGGCGGTCAGGCCGGCGCGCAGAACGGCCAGCTCACCGTCATGTGCGGCGGTGACGCCGAAGCATTCGACAGCGTGCGCCCCGTGGCGATGGCCTTCTCGCGCGCTTTCACGCGCATCGGCGACAGCGGCGCCGGACAGCTCGCCAAGATGGTCAACCAGATCTGCATCGCGGGCATCGTCCAGGGCCTGTCGGAAGCGATCGCCTTCGGCCAGCATGCCGGGCTGGACATGCCGCTGGTGCTGGACGTGATCGGCAAGGGCGCCGCCCAGAGCTGGCAGATGGACAACCGCGGCAAGACCATGGTGGAAGGCCGCTTCGACTTCGGCTTCGCCGTGGACTGGATGCGCAAGGACCTGGGCCTGGTGCTGGAAGAGGCCCACCGCAACGGCGCGCGCCTGCCCCTCACCGCCCTCGTGGACCAGTTCTACGCCGACGTGCAGCAGGCCGGCGGCGCGCGCTGGGACACCTCCAGCCTCATCACCCGCCTGGGCGTGAAAAAGCCGCAGAGCAACTGAGTACGGCGCAAGAAACCGCCGCGGCCTCACCCGTCAGAAGGCCGCGGAGCAGGCCACACCAGCAGACGCCGTGGAACCGGCTTCGCCGGGCCACTGGCGTCCAGCCCCCGCCAGAGCGGCGAGAGCGGAGGAAAGCGGCGCAGCCGCTCCGGGGGGTGCCTCTTACTTGCTGTCGGTGGTGACCGGCGCAGGGCTCTGGGGCTGCTGCGAGAAGCCGCGCGCCAGCTCCTGCTCGGAGACGATCTCGAACACGCGCACCACCTTGCGCACATCGTTCACGCCGCGCGCGATCTCCGTGGCGCGGTCCGCCTCGCGCTGCGTCACGCGGCCCATCAGATAGACGGTGTTGCGCTCCGTCACCACCTTGAAGGCGGTCGCGAAGATGTCCTTGGCGTCCACCAGGCTGGCGCGCACCTTGCCCGTGATGAGCGTGTCGTTGGCGCGCTGGGAAAGCGTGCTGGCCGACATCACCGCCAGGTCGTTCACCACCGAGCGCACGTTCTCGACGGTCAGCACCGTCTGCTCCACCCGCTCCTTGTCCTGCTGGGAGGGCACCTCGCCCGTCAGCAGCACCTGGCGGTTGTAGCTGGTCACGTTCACGTGGATCCGGTCACCGAAGGTGTCGCGCAGCCGGTTGCCCGCGCGCAGCTCGATGGTCTCGTCCTCCACCTGGGTACCGGTGGTGCGCCGGTCCGCGGCCATCATGGTGCCCACGGCGGCGCCGCCGATCACCAGCGGTGCGCATGCCGAAAGCACGGTCCCCAGGGCGACGGCGGCCAGCACGGCGCCAGTGGTTCGGGTCATCGTCTGCAAGGTCATAGCGGTATCTCCTGTTCACCAAATAACTGGGCATCCACCCCATCGCACAGGCAGTGCAGCACCAGCGCATGCACTTCGCGCACTCGGGCCGCGCGGTCGTGCGGCACCTCGATCAGCACGTCCGTCTCGCGCAGCAGTCCGGCCAGCGCGGCGCCGCCACGCCCGGTGAGGGCGATCACGGTCATGTCCCGCTCGTGCGCGGACTGGATGGCCTCGACCAGTGCGGCATCGGTGGCCGCGCTGCCGTCGGCCACCGCCAGCAGCACGTCGCCCGCCTGGCCGAGGGCCCTCACCTGCCGCGCCAGCACCTGCGCGTCGCCTCCGGGCATGCCGGGCGCGGACCAGAGCGCGTCGGGCTCCAGGGCGACCGCAGCCAATTCGGGCCGCTCCCGCTCGAAGCCGGCCACGCAGAGCGCCGCGAACTGCCGCGCCTGCGCGGAGGCCGCACCGCTGCCGCAGGCCAGGACCTTGGCTCCGCTGGTGACGCACGCCAGGATGGCCTGCACGGCCGCCCCGATGGGTTGACTGAGGATTTGCGCGGCCTGGTACTTGAGATCCGCGCTGTCGATGAAATGCTGTTGGATGCGTTGCTCGAGCATGTGCGCCGATGATACCCCCCGGGTGCTATCGCTTTCGTGGCAAAGCACTGGCGCGGCCCGTGGCCGTCACGCTAGCCGGCATCGAACGCAGCCTGCAGCCACTGCACCGCGTCGCCGCTCACCAGCACCGCATCGAAGCGGCATGGCGGCAGCGACGGCCAGCGCAGCAGGTAGTGCCGCGCCGCGAACACGATCCGCCGCCGCTTGGCTGCGCCGATGCTCGCGCCCGCACCGCCGTAGGCATCGCTCGCCCGGCTGCGCACCTCCACGAACACCAGGGTGCCGTCGCGGTCGCGCAGGATCAGGTCGATCTCCCCGCCTCCGCGGCCCGGCGTCCGATAATTGCGCGCCAGCAGCCGCAGGCCGGCGGCCTGCAGATGGGCCAGCGCACGGTCCTCCGCGGCCATGCCTGCCGCCCGCGTCGTTGTCTTGCGCGCGGCCCCGTCGGTGCCGCCGGTCTTTTTTTCAAGGATTCCCATTGAGCGCCTCTTTCGCCTCCGCCCTGTCCGCCGCGCGTGACGCGGCCGCAGCGCAGCATTATCCGCAAGGCGCCCTCTACGTCGTCGCCACGCCGATCGGCAATCTCGCGGACATCACCCTGCGCGCCTTGCACGTATTGCAGCTGGCCGATGCCATCGCCTGCGAGGACACCCGGCACACGCAGTCCCTGCTGCGCGCCTACGGCATCGACAAGACCTCGTCGCAATGGATGGCCGTGCACCAGCACAACGAAGCCGAGGCGGCGCAGGCCGTCGTGCAGCGGCTGCAGCGCGGCGAACGCATCGCCTACGTGAGCGACGCCGGCACCCCGGGCGTGAGCGACCCGGGCGCCCGGCTCGTCGCGGCCGTGCAGGCAGCCGGGCTGCGCGCACTGCCGCTGCCCGGGGCGAGCAGCGTGACGGCTGCACTCAGCGTGGCCGGGGCCGTGGATGCCGGCGCGGCCTCGCACCGGCCACTGGCCGGGGGATTTCTCTTCGCCGGTTTCCTGCCCACGCGCGCCTCGGAGCGCCAGGCTGCCGTCCAGGCCCTCGCGGCCGAACACCGCTGCACCGTCCTGCTCGAAGCGCCCCACCGCATCGCCGACCTCGCCGCGGCGCTCGCCCCCCTGGGCGACCGGCCGGTCACCCTGGCGCGGGAGATCACCAAGCAGTTCGAGGAAATCGCCACCCTGCCCGCCCAGGACCTCGCCGCCTGGCTGGGAGAAGAAGGAAGCTCGCGCACGCGCGGGGAATTCGCCATCGTCGTGCACCCCGCTGCGCTGTCGGGCGGTGATGACCACCCCGCCACCGCCGCCGGCCTGCGCATCCTGCGCCAGCTGCTGGCCGAGTTGCCCGTCAAGACCGCCGTCCGCCTGGCGGCCGAAATCAGTGGAGCGCCGCGCAATACGCTCTACGACGCTGCGCTGGCCATGAAGAAGGAAGACGCCGAGGGCAGCTGAGAGCGCCGGCGCCCGCCGCACGACGGCGGCCCTGCATGGAGACGGAAGCTGGGTGGGGCGGTCAGGAGCGGACGGTGTACGCCAGCCCGGAGGCCACGCCGCCGAACAGGTCCCCTTCGACCTGGGGCACACCGGGAAACGCCACGGCCAGCGCTTCACGCAAGGGCTTGAGGGCCGAGGAACCGCCCGTGAGGTAGAGCGCGTCCACGCCCCGGGCTCCGAGGTCGGCCGCGGCGAGGCATTCCGCGGCGCAACGCACCACCTCCTGCAATGGCTGCTGCAGCGTGCCCGCCATCGCAAGCGGGGTGATGGTCGCCTCGAGACCCCGCTCCAGCCATCCGAGCGGAAGCGCTGCCGGCGCCCCGGTGCTCGAGACATCGATCTTCGCCTGCTCCACCGCCTGCGCCAGGCGATGCCCCCACCGCTCCGACAGCACCACCATCAGCCGGTCATGCAGGCGTGCGTCGCGATAGTCCGGCCGCAGACCCTTCGCTTCCGCGAGGGCCTTGGGGCTGTACAGCCACTGGATCAGGTGCCAGGTCGAAAGGTCGAAGAAGATGCGGCTGGGCACTTCCCGCCCCGATGGGCCGTGGTGCCCCAGGCCGAGCAGGGGCATCACCTGCGAGCGGCTGAGCCGCTGGTCGAAGTCCGTGCCGCCCAGGTGCACGCCGGCGGTGGCAAGCACATCGCCGCTGCGGTCGGCGCGGCGGGAGCGTTCCGGTCCGAGCAGGACCACCGTGAAGTCGGATGTTCCCCCGCCGATGTCCACCACCAGCACGCGCGTTTCCCGGTCCACGCGCTGCTCATAGTCGAGCGCCGCGGCGATGGGTTCAAGCTGGAAGGAAACATCCGCGAAGCCGGCCATCTCCGCGGCCCGCCGCAGCGCGCCCTCCGCCAGGGCGTCCCGAGCCGGGTCACCGTCCACGAAATGCACCGGCCGCCCCAGCACGACATGCGCGGGAACACCGCCCACGACGGCCTGCGCGCGCTGCGCCATCGTGCGCAGAAACAGCGCGATGATGTCCTGGTAGCTCATCAGCGCCCCCTGCACCGCCGTCTTCTCTTCCAGCAACGCGCTGCCCAGCAGGCTCTTGAGCGAACGCATCAGCCGCCCTTCGGTACCCGCCAGGTACTGGGCGATCGCATCCCGGCCCACGTGCGTCCGGGACTCTTCGGTATTGAAGAACATCGCCGTCGGCAGCGTGTGGAACGACTGCTCCACGGGCACCATCTGCGCCGTTTCCCCGTCGCGCCGGACCGCCATTGCGGAATTGGAAGTGCCGAAGTCGATGCCAAGGGTCAGCGGGCGCATGGAATACGAAAAGCAGGGTGAGAAACAGTGGCACGCCCCGGTTCGCAGGGGCCATACCCGGACAGAGCGCCAGCCGGGAAACCAGCATGGCAGCGGGAAGCGCAAAAACAAAAACGCCCACTGTGGAGTGGGCGTTTTTGAGAGTGCAAAGCACTTTTGTTGGTTGCGCGAGAAGGATTTGAACCTCCGACCTTTGGGTTATGAGCCCAACGAGCTACCAGACTGCTCCATCGCGCGGCAAGAAATAAATTATAGCTTACTTTGCGGCGTCTGCGGAAGAATTTTCAGAAACTTCAGCGACTTCCGGGCGTTCGACGAATTCGACGAAGGCCATGGGGGCATTGTCGCCCACGCGGTAACCCATCTTCAGGATGCGGGTGTAGCCACCGGGACGGGCCTTGAACAGGGGGCCGAGCACGTTGAAGAGCTTGGTCACGCTGTCGCGGTCACGCAGGCGGTCGAAGGCCAGGCGGCGGTTCGCCACCGTGTCTTCCTTGGCCAGGGTGATCATGGGCTCGATCACGCGGCGCAGTTCCTTGGCCTTGGGGACCGTGGTCTTGATGGCCTCGTGCTCGATGAGCGAGTTCATCATGTTCTGCAGCATCGCGAGGCGGTGCGAGCTGGTGCGGTTCAGTTTACGGAGGCCGTGTCCGTGGCGCATGGTGCTTTTCCTTATCAGTCAATTAAAACGGGCAGCCGTATCAGGTACTGCCCGCAGCACTGGTTCCCGAAATGGGAAGCCAAAGATTATAAAACGCCGGATCAGCGCTTGTCGAGGCCGGCCGGGGGCCAGTTCTCGAGCTTCATGCCCAGCGTCAAGCCGCGCGAAGCCAGCACTTCCTTGATTTCGTTGAGCGACTTGCGACCCAGGTTCGGGGTCTTGAGCAACTCGTTCTCGGTACGCTGGATCAGGTCGCCGATGTAGTAGATGTTCTCGGCCTTCAGGCAGTTGGCCGAGCGCACGGTGAGTTCGAGCTCGTCCACGGGGCGCAGCAGGATCGGATCGAACGTGGCGCTGCCACGCGGGCCGGCCGGCGTGTCGAACGCAGCCAGTTCACCGCCCTCGAGCTGTGCGAAGACCGCGAGCTGCTCGACCAGGATCTTGGCGGAGGCGCGCACGGCGTCTTCCGCGGTGATAGCACCATTGGTCTCGATCTCGACCACCAGCTTGTCCAGGTCGGTGCGCTGCTCGACGCGGGCGCTCTCCACCGTGTAGCTCACACGCTTGACGGGCGAGAAGGAGGCGTCCAGCACGATGCGGCCGATCGACTTGGTCGATTCGTCGGCATAGCGGCGCAGGTTGCCCGGCACGTAGCCGCGGCCCTTCTCCACCTTGATCTGCATGTCCAGCTTGCCGCCTTGCGACAGGTGGGCGATCACGTGGTCGGGATTGACGATTTCCACGTCGTGCGGCGTCTGGATGTCGCGCGCGGTGACCACGCCCTCGCCATCCTTGCGCAGGCTCAGCGTGACCTCGTCGCGGTTGTGGAGCTTGAACACGACGCCCTTCAGGTTCAGCAGGATGTTCACGACATCTTCCTGAACGCCGTCGATGGACGAGTACTCATGGAGCACGCCGGCGATCGTCACTTCCGTTGCTGCGTAACCCACCATGGACGACAGCAGCACGCGCCGGATGGCGTTGCCGAGCGTGTGCCCGTAACCGCGCTCGAAGGGCTCCAGCGCGACCTTGGCGCGGTTGTGTCCGAGCTGCTCGACGTTGATCGTCTTGGGTTTCAGCAAATTGGTTTGCATGCAGACTTCCTCTCAATACCCCCAGCTCGTTACACCGGTAAGGCTGGCGAAGCACCCGTACCGCGATGCCTCGCGGTACGGGAAACAATTGCGATCGATGAACGCTGTGGATTAGCGCGAGTACAACTCAACGATCAGGGATTCGTTGATGTCTGCACCGAACTCGTCGCGGTCGGGAGCCTTCTTGAAGGTACCTTCGACCTTGTCGGCATTCACTTCCACCCAGGCGGGGATACCCACCTGCTGGGCCAGCTGCAGCGCTTCCACGATGCGGGCCTGCTTCTTGGACTTCTCGCGCACGGCCACGATGTCGCCGGGCTTCACGAGGTAGGAAGCGATGTTCACGGACTGGCCGTTCACCGTGATGGCCTTGTGCGACACCAGCTGGCGTGCTTCGGCACGGGTGGAGCCGAAGCCCATGCGGTACACCACGTTGTCCAGGCGGGACTCGAGCAGCGACAGCAGGTTGGCACCGGTGTTGCCCTTGCGGCGGTCAGCGGCTTCGAAGTAGCGGCGGAACTGTTTTTCCAGCACGCCGTACATGCGCTTGACCTTCTGCTTCTCGCGCAGCTGCAGACCGAAGTCGGAGGTGCGGGCGCCGGAGGTGCGGCCGTGCTGGCCGGGCTTGGAGTCGAACTTGGCCTTGTCCGCGATCGAGCGGCGTGCGCTCTTCAGGAACAGGTCGGTGCCTTCACGGCGGGAGAGTTTGGCCTTGGGGCCGAGATAACGTGCCACTTGAGCTTCCTTGAAATGTCATCTACCGCGCCAAAAAACGCGGGAGCCACCCGCACCATGCCTTGCGGCATGCGCCCGGGTGGCGGTGGGCTTACGCAAAAAAATCAGATGCGACGGCGCTTTTGCGGACGGCAGCCGTTGTGCGGAACCGGCGTCACGTCGGAGATGGACGTGATGCGGATGCCCAGGGCACCCAGTGCGCGCACCGACGATTCGCGACCCGGGCCGGGGCCCTTGATCTCGACGTCGAGGTTCTTGATGCCTTGCTCGATCGCGGCGCGGCCGGCCACTTCGGACGCCACCTGGGCTGCGAAGGGCGTCGACTTGCGCGAACCCTTGAAGCCCTGGCCACCGGAAGAGGCCCAGGACAGGGCATTGCCCTGGCGGTCCGTGATCGTGATGATCGTGTTGTTGAACGAAGCGTGCACGTGCGCGATGCCGTCGGAAACGTTCTTGCGAACCTTCTTGCGCACACGCTGCGCTGCGTTATTGGCGGGAGACTTTGCCATGTGGATCTTTCAATCTGCTTATTTCTTGAGCGCTGCGGCACCCTTGCGCGGACCCTTGCGGGTGCGGGCGTTCGTGCGGGTGCGCTGACCACGCATCGGCAGACCACGGCGATGGCGGAAACCACGGTAGCAGCCGATGTCCATCAGGCGCTTGATGTTCATCGTGGTTTCGCGGCGCAGATCACCCTCGATGGTGAACTGGGCGATCTGGTCGCGGATTTTTTCGAGATCGCCGTCCGTCAGATCCTTGATCTTCTTGGAGTAGGCGATGCCGCAGGCTTCGCAGATCTTGCGAGCGCGCGTGCGTCCGATGCCGAAGATAGCCGTCAGGCCGATTTCAGCATGCTGATGCGGCGGAATGTTGATGCCAGCGATACGTGCCATTTGCGTCCTCTAAACTTTCAATCAACCTTGGCGCTGCTTGTGGCGCATGTCGGTGCAGATGACCCGCACGACACCCTTGCGGCGGATGATCTTGCAGTTGCGGCAGATTTTCTTGACCGAAGCCGAAACTCTCATTTCACTCTCCTAAAACTAGTCCATTCGTTCCGGCCAGGCGCGGAACACATTTGCGTGCCCGCGATGGATCGATGGGCATCATTAACCGTCACTTAGCTAGAGGCGAACCCGCGATTGTAGCGGATCCGCTTCCGACTCGCCAGACCTCAGGTGCCTGGTGTTGCTTTGAAGTTCGCCTTCTTGAGCAGCGACTCGTACTGCTGGGACATCATGTAGTTCTGCACCTGGGCCATGAAGTCCATGGTGACGACCACGATGATCAGCAGGGACGTGCCGCCGAAATAGAACGGCACGTTGTACTTCAAGATCAGGAACTCCGGCAGCAGGCAGACGAAGGTGATGTACACCGCGCCGGCCAGCGTCAGCCGCACCAGGATCTTGTCGATGTAGCGGGCCGTCTGCTCGCCGGGACGAATCCCGGGAATGAAGGCACCGCTCTTCTTCAGGTTGTCCGCCGTCTCACGGCTGTTGAAGACCAGCGCCGTGTAGAAGAAGCAGAAGAACACGATCGCAGCGGCATAGAACATCACGTAGACGGGCTGGCCAGGGGTCAGCGCACCGGAGATGTCACGCAGCCAGCGCATCGATTCGCCCGCGCTGAACCAGTTCACGATCGTGGCAGGCAGCAGGATGATCGACGACGCGAAGATCGGCGGGATCACGCCAGCCATGTTCAGCTTCAGCGGCAGGTGCGACGACTGGCCCCCGTAGACCTTGTTGCCCACCTGGCGGCGCGCATAGTTCACGAGGATCTTGCGCTGCCCGCGTTCGACGAACACCACGAAGTAGGTCACCGCTGCCACCAGCAGCACGATGAAGATCGCCGCCAGGATGCTCATCGCACCCGTGCGCACCAGTTCCAGCAGGCCGCCGATGGAGCTCGGCAGGCCGGCAGCGATACCGGAGAAGATCAGGATCGAGATACCGTTGCCCAGGCCACGCTCGGTGATCTGCTCGCCCAGCCACATGAGGAACATGGTGCCTGCCGTCAGGCTGACCACCGCGGTGAGGCGGAAGCCGAAGCCCGGGCTCAGCACGAGGCCGGCCGAACTTTCCAGCGCCACGGCGATGCCGAGCGACTGGAAAATGGCCAGACCGAGTGTTCCGTAGCGCGTGTACTGGGTGATCTTGCGGCGTCCGGCCTCGCCTTCCTTCTTCAATTGCTCGAAGGTGGGAAGGACATAGGTCATCAGCTGCATGATGATCGATGCCGAGATGTACGGCATGATCCCCAGTGCGAACACCGTGAAGCGGGACAGAGCCCCGCCCGAGAACATGTTGAACAGGTTCAGGATACCGCCATGCTGGCCACTGAACAGCTGCTGCAGCTGGGCCGGATCGATGCCCGGCACCGGGATGTGCGCCCCGATGCGATAGACGATCAGGGCCAGCAGCAGGAAAACCAGCCGGCGACGCAGGTCGCCGAATTTACCGGTCTTTGCAATCGACGCTGCGCTGGTAGCCACGAATGCGTTCCTTCTTCAGGGTGCCGTTCAGGCCAGGCTGCCGCCGGCTGCCTCGATGGCTGCCTTCGCACCCGCCGTGGCACCGATGCCGTTCAGCTTCACGGCCTTGGTCAGTTCACCGCTCTTGATGACCTTCACCACCTTGGCGAGCTGGCCCACCACGCCGGCGCTCTTGAGCGCGGCGAGGTCGACTTCGGCCAGGCCGAGCTGCTCGAGCGTGCTCAGGGTCACTTCGGCGTTGAACTTCAGCAGGTGCGACTTGAAGCCGCGCTTCGGCAGACGGCGCTGCAGAGGCATCTGACCGCCTTCGAAGCCCACCTTGTGGTAGCCACCCGAACGCGACTTCTGGCCCTTGTGACCGCGGCCTGCGGTCTTGCCCAGGCCGGAGCCGATGCCGCGGCCCACACGGCGCTTGGCATGCTTCGCGCCTTCTGCGGGCTTGATGCTATTGAGTTCCATCATCAACCTCTCAGAGGACCTTGACCAGATAGCTGATCTTGTTGATCATGCCGCGCACTTCGGGGCTGTCCTTGAGCTCGCTGACGCTGTTCAGCTTGCGCAGGCCCAGGCCGCGAACGGTGGCGCGGTGCGATTCCTTGGTGCCGATGGGGCTGCGCACCAGTTGAATCTTGACGGTTTGTTGCGTAGTCATTTGCAGAGCTCCGTTCAGGCGAAGATGTCTTCGACCGACTTGCCGCGCTTGGCAGCCACTTCCGCGGGGGTCGTGGAGTTCACCAGTGCGTCGAACGTGGCGCGGACCATGTTGTAGGGGTTCGAGGAACCATGGCTCTTGGCCACGATGTCGGTGATACCCACCACTTCGAACACGGCGCGCATGGGGCCGCCGGCGATGATGCCGGTACCCTTGGGAGCCGGGTGCAGCTCGACCGACGCGGCACCGTGATGGCCCTTCACCGAATGGTGGATGGAGCCGTTCTTGAGCGAGACCTTCACCAGGTTGCGACGGCATTCTTCCATCGCCTTTTGCACGGCAGCAGGCACTTCCTTGGACTTGCCCTTGCCCATGCCCACGCGGCCGTCACCGTCGCCGACCACCGTCAGTGCGGCGAAGCCGAGGATACGGCCGCCCTTGACGACTTTGGTCACGCGGTTGACCGCGATCATCTTCTCGCGCATCCCGTCGTCTTGTCCTTCGGTCTGCACTTTGGGTTGAAACTTAGCCATTTTCTATTCGCTCCGCTTAGAACTGCAGGCCGGCTTCACGCGCGGCTTCTGCGAGGGCCTTCACGCGGCCGTGATATGCGAATCCAGCGCGGTCGAATGCGACTTTCTCGATGCCGGCGGCCTTCGCCTTTTCAGCGATGCGCTTGCCGATCATCTGGGCCGCGGCGGCGTTGCCGCCCTTGCCGGAACCGCCCAGTTCCTTGCGCACTTCGGCTTCCGCCGTGGATGCGCTGGCAAGCACGCGGCTGCCGTCTTCGGAGATGACGCTGGCGTAGATGTGGAGGTTCGTGCGGTTCACCGTCAGACGGACCACGCCTTGCTGTGCAATGCGGATGCGGGTCTGGCGCGAACGACGAAGACGCTGCTCTTTCTTGGTCAACATGCTGCAGCTCCTTACTTCTTCTTGGTCTCTTTGATCGTGACCTTTTCATCCGAATAACGGATGCCCTTGCCCTTGTAGGGCTCGGGAGGACGAACGGCACGGATTTCGGCGGCCAGCTGGCCGACGCGTTGGCGGTCAGCGCCCTTGATCACGATTTCCGTGGGGGTCGGCGTGGCCACCGTGATGCCGGCGGGCATGTCGAAGTTCACGGGGTGCGAATAGCCGACGGCGAGGTTCAGCTTGGCGCCCGAAGCCTGGGCCTTGTAGCCCACGCCGATCAGGTTCAGCTTCTTCTCGAAGCCCTTGCTGACACCCACCACCATGTTGTTCACGAGCTGGCGGATGGTGCCGCTCATGGCATTGGCTTCGCGGGAATCGTTGACAGGCTCGAAGCTGAGCTTGCCTTCCTTGTTGGCGATCTTGACCAGGTGGTTCTGCGCCACGGACAGCGTACCGCCCGAGCCCTTCACGCTGATCTGGTCTTCCGTGATGGACACATCGACCCCGTTGGGGATGGCCACCGGCATTTTTCCTACGCGGGACATTTCAGTTTCTCCTCGATGCCACGTTAAGCGACGTAGCAAAGCACTTCGCCGCCGACGCCGGTGGCACGTGCCTTGCGATCCGTCATCACGCCCTTGGGCGTGGTGACGATGGCAACGCCCAGGCCGTTCATGACCTGGGGGATGGAGTCGCGGCCCTTGTACACGCGCAGGCCAGGACGGCTCACGCGCTCGATGCGCTCGATCACCGGACGGCCGGCGTAGTACTTCAGGGAAATTTCGAGTTCGGACTTGTTGCCTTCGGACTTCACTTCGAAGCCGTCGATGTAACCCTCGTCCTTCAGCACCTGCGCGATGGCGATCTTCACTTTGGAAGAAGGCACGGAAACGGTGGCCTTGGACACCATTTGCGCATTGCGGATGCGGGTCAGCAAGTCGGCGATGGGATCACTCATGCTCATGTGTTTTCTCCTGCCTGCTTACCAGCTGGCCTTGGTGACACCCGGGATGTCACCGGCAAAAGCCAGTTCACGGATCTTGGCGCGGGCCAGACCGAATTGGCGGAACGTGCCACGGGGACGACCCGTGATTTCGCAGCGGTTGCGCTGGCGCGTGGGGTTCGCGTTGCGGGGAAGCTTCTGCAGGCCGAGGCGGGCGGCTTCACGCTCCTCGTCGCTGCGCTTGGCGTCGCCGGCGATGGCCTTCAGTTCCGCATACTTCGCGGCGTACTTGGCTGCCAGTTTTTCGCGCTTCAGTTCGCGCTGGATCAAAGCTACTTTAGCCATACGCTGCCTTTAGTTCTTGAAGGGGAAACGGAAACCGGCGAGAAGGGCCTTGGCCTCTTCGTCCGACTTGGCCGTCGTGGTGATGCTGATGTTCAGGCCGCGCAGGGCATCCACCTTGTCGTACTCGATTTCGGGGAAGATGATCTGCTCTTTGACGCCGATGTTGTAGTTGCCGCGGCCGTCGAAGGCACGGCCGGAGATGCCGCGGAAGTCACGGACGCGGGGCAGTGCCACGGTCACGAAACGATCCAGGAATTCGTACATCTGGACGCCACGCAGCGTGACCATGCAGCCGATGGCCTGGCCTTCGCGGATCTTGAAGCCGGCGATGGCCTTCTTGGCCTTCGTCACGACGGGCTTCTGGCCGGCGATCTTCGTCAGGTCGGCCACGGCGTTGTCCATGACCTTCTTGTCGGACACCGCTTCGCTCACACCCATGTTCAGGGTGATCTTCGTGAGACGGGGGACTTCCATCGGCGAGGTGTAGCCGAACTGCTTGGTGAGTTCGGGAACGATCTTTTCGCGGTAGTGTTGTTGCAGTCGTGCCATGTTGACTCCTTAGGCCGCCTTGATTTCAGCGCCGCTGGACTTGAACACGCGAACGCGCGAACCATCCGCCTGCACCTTGATGCCCACGCGATCGGCCTTGCCCGTGGCAGCGTTGAAAATGGCCACGTTGGACTGGTGGATGGGCATGGCCTTTTCCACGATGCCGCCGGTCGTACCCTTCATGGGGTTCGGCTTCACGTGCTTCTTGACCAGGTTGATGCCGTCGATGACCAGATGGGAGTCATCCTTGCGCAGCGACACCGTGCCGCGCTTGCCTTTGTCGCGCCCGGTGAGCACGATCACTTCGTCGCCCTTGCGAATCTTGTTCATGGCGCGTCCTCAGAGAACTTCGGGAGCCAGGGACACGATCTTCATGAAGCGCTCGGTACGCAGTTCACGCGTCACGGGGCCGAAGATGCGGGTGCCGATGGGCTCCAGCTTTGCATTCAGCAACACTGCTGCGTTGCCGTCGAATTTGACGAGCGAACCGTCGCCGCGACGGATGCCCTTGGCGGTGCGGACCACCACTGCGCTGTAAACCTCGCCCTTCTTGACGCGGCCACGCGGAGCGGCTTCCTTGATGCTCACCTTGATGATGTCGCCCACGCTGGCATAGCGACGCTTGGAACCGCCCAGCACCTTGATGCACAGGACGGACTTCGCGCCGGTATTGTCGGCAACGTCTAACCGAGATTCTGTCTGGATCATGTGAATATTCCCAACTTGCACCAGAAGATCGACAGCCCTGGAAACCTCGCAGGGCTGCTTATCAGCCAGTCAGTCTTGGGCCCGTCGTCCGCGGCGCAAACCATTTGCACCGCTTCCCGCTGGGCAGAAATCCGCGTAGAGAAACGCGAAGCCCTCGATTCTTTCAAAAAACCAAAGGCGTGTCAAGTAGTTAGCGTGGCACGGAGAGGTACTGCGCCGCCAGGGCCTCGAAGGCGGCGAGCGCGGGGTCCCTGTCCAGCTCTTCCTGGAGGATGCGGGCCACGTCGGGGGCGATCGCGAGGGCGCGGGCGGCATCGAGGAACAGCATCCGGCTGCGCCGCGAGAGCATGTCCTCGACCGTGCGGGCGTATTCGTGACGGGCGGCGAAGCGGACCATGGCCTCCGACAGTCCCGGCGCCAGCCAACGCTGGGCGCCGGGCACGGTATCGAGGAACTCTGCCTCGGAGCCGTAGGAGTGCGGGCCCTGGGCCTCGTCCATGCCGTGCCGCACGGCGCCCTGGGGCGCACCCACCACCGGCAGGCGCTGGGTGACGCCGCCGGCGCGGGCTGCCAGGAGGCCGGCGTCGAAGCATTTTTGCAACACATCCTCCGCCATGGCGCGGTAGGTGGTCCATTTGCCGCCGGTCACGGTGACCAGTCCGCTGGGGCTGGCCAGCACGGTGTGTTCCCGGCTGATGCCCTTGGTGCTGCCTCCCTCGTCGTCCGGCGGCCGGACCAGGGGGCGCAGGCCCACCCAGATGCTGCGCACGTCCGACACGGAAGGCGCGCGGGTGAGGTAGCGGGCCGACTCGCTCAGGATGAAGTCGGCCTCTTCCCGGAACGGCAGGGGTTCCCGTTCGAGGTCCTGCCGGGGGCTGTCGGTGGTCCCGAGGATGATCTTGCCCAGCCAGGGCACGGCGAAGAGGACGCGGCCGTCGGCCGTCTTGGGGACCATCATGGCATGGTCGGAGGGAAGAAACTCGCGGTCCACGACGATGTGCACGCCCTGGCTGGGGGCCACGATGGGCTTGGCCGGACGGCCGAGCGCCTCGGCGTCCTGGCGCAGCAGCCCGTCCACCCACACGCCGGTCGCGTTGACCACGCAGCGCGCACGCACGGTGTACCGGGTGCCGGTTTCCACGTCCTCGCAGAGCAGGCCCGCCACCTTGCCGTTTTCATGGATGAGCTCGCGGGCGGGGCAATAGTTGACCAGCAACGCGCCGCGGAGCGCGGCCGTGCGCGCCAGCGCCAGCGCCAGCCGGGCGTCGTCGAACTGGCCGTCCCAGTACTTCACGCCGCCCCGCAGCCCTTCGCGCCGCACGGTGGGCAGCAGGCGCAGGGTGCCTTCGCGGCCGAGGAATTCGGTGGAGCCCAGGCCGGCGCGGCCCGCCAGCAGGTCGTAGGCCTTCAGACCCACTCCGTAGAACGGCGTCTCCCACAGGTGGTAGGAGGGCATGACGAACGGCAGGGGCTGGGCCAGGTGCGGCGCATTGCCCAGCAGGGTCGTACGCTCATGGAGCGCCTCGCGCACCAGGGAGATGTTGCCCTGGGCCAGGTACCGGACGCCGCCATGCACCAGCTTGGTGGCGCGCGACGAGGTCCCCTTGGCGAAGTCATGGGATTCCACGAGCACGACGCTGAAGCCGCGCGCGGCAGCGTCGAGCGCCACGCCGAGCCCCGTGGCACCGCCCCCGATGACCGCCAGGTCGTACTGCCGGGGTTCGGCAAGCCGCGCCAGGAGCTGGGCGCGCACGGTGGGCTGGGGCGTGTTCGGGGAAGTCATGGGATCGATTGTCCATTCAACCGGGGTGAATTTCAGGGTTTACCCTGATTCCACCCCGCAAAGGCAGGTCTCCCGCGCGCCCCCGGGGACAGGGCCGGGCGGGAGACCGGAGAAAGAAAGTGGCGGCCCGCGCCGGGCCGCCGCCGGTCGTCAGCGCACCTTGCCATCCTTCCAGGCCTGCAGCAGGCGGTCGTAGGCGATGGTTTCACCCTTCGGCTTTTCGTTGGCCAGCTTCTTCCAGGGCGCATGCTCGTCGCTCAGCCACTTGGCGGGATCGCCCTTGGGGTTGAGCTTGGGCGCGCAGTGGGCCATGCCGGCGCGCTGCAGGCGGGCCATCACCTGGTCCATCTCCTCGGCGAGGTTGTCCATGGCGCCCTGCGGGGTCTTCTCGCCCGTGACGGCCTGGGCCACGTTCTTCCACCAGAGCTGCGCGAGCTTGGGGTAGTCGGGCACGTTGTTGCCGGTGGGGGTCCAGGCGACGCGGGCCGGGCTGCGGTAGAACTCCACCAGGCCGCCGAGCTTCGGAGCCGCGTCGGTCATGGCCTTGGAGCGGATGTCGGACTCGCGGATCGGCGTCAGGCCCACCAGGGTCTTCTTGAGCGACGTGGTCTTGGCGGTGACGAACTGGGCGTAGAGCCAGGCGGCGGCCGTGCGGTTGGCGTCGTGGTCCTTGAAGAAGGTCCAGCTGCCCACGTCCTGGTAGCCGTTCTGCATGCCGTCCTTCCAGTACGGGCCGTTGGGGCCCGGGGCCATGCGCCACTTCGGCGTGCCGTCGGCATTCACGACCGGCAGGCCGGGCTTGACCATGTCGGCGGTGAAGGCGGTGTACCAGAAGATCTGCTGGGCGATCTGGCCCTGCGCGGGCACGGGGCCGGATTCGCCGAAGGTCATGCCCATGGCTTCCTTGGGCGCGTACTTCTTCATCCAGTCGATGTACTTGGTCAGCGCATAGACGGCGGCAGGCGAGTTGGTGGCACCGCCGCGCGAGACGGATGCGCCGACCGGCGTGCACTTGTCGTCGGCCACGCGGATGCCCCATTCATCAACGGGCATGCCGTTGGGGATGCCCTTGTCGGCGGCACCGGCCATGGAGAGCCAGGCATCGGTGAAGCGCCAGCCCAGCGACGGGTCCTTCTTGCCGTAGTCCATGTGGCCGTAGATGGGCTTGCCGTCGATCTGCTTGACGTCGTTGCTGAAGAACTCGGCGATGTCCTCGTAGGCGCTCCAGTTCTGCGGCACGCCCAGCTCATAGCCGTACTTGGCCTTGAACTTGTCCTTCAGGTCCTTGCGCTCGAATAGGTCGGCGCGGAACCAGTACAGGTTGGCGAACTGCTGGTCGGGCAGCTGGTACATCTGGCCGTCCGGCGCCGTGGTGAAGCTGGTGCCGATGAAGTCCTTGATGTCGATGCCGGGGTTGGTCCACTCCTTGCCCGCCTTGGCCATGTAGTCGGTGAGCGACATGATCTTGCCGTAGCGGTAGTGCGTGCCGATCAGGTCGGAATCGGAGATCCAGCCGTCGTAGATGGACTTGCCGGACTGCATGGAGGTCTGCAGCTTCTCGACCACGTCGCCTTCCTGGATCAGGTCGTGCTTGACGGTGATGCCGGTGATCTCCGAGAACGCCTTGGCCAGCGTCTTGGATTCGTACTCATGCGTGGTGAGGGTTTCGGAGACGACCGAGATGTCCTTCACGCCCTTGGCCTGCAGCTTCTTGGCGGCGTCGATGAACCACTTCATCTCGGCCATCTGCTGGTCCTTGCTGAGCGTCGAAGGCTGGAATTCGCTGTCGATCCACTTCTTGGCCTCCGCCTCGCCGGCCCATGCGGCCTGCCCGATCACCAGGGCCGTGGCGGCGAACGCCAGGGCGGTCAAACGCATCTTCATGACTGTCTCCTTGTTAGGTGGGTGTCCCCTGCTGCCATTGCGACCGGCCGGCGGCCCCGGGGAGCGGGGGGCCGCGCGTCCGCGAAAAATCAGCCCTTGCGCAGGATCAGCGCCAGGACCAGCATCGACAGCACGAAGCTGATCCAGACGGAGGGCTCCTGCTCGAGCTTGAACCACTCGGCGAATTTCGCGCCCAGGCCCACGAAGATCAGGTTGATATAGGCGGCCGAGAGCAGGCCGATGAAGAGCCGGTCGCCGCGCGTGGTGGCCATCGGCAGGAAGCCCTTGCGCAAGATGGTGGGCGACTTCACCTCCCACACGGCCATGCCCGCGAGCATAAGCACGATGCAGGTAAAAAATACGGCCACCGGGGTGGTCCAGGCCATCCAATCAAACATGATCGCCCCCCTGTGCGCCTGCGGCGCTTCCCCCCAGGGGGACGCAGCCAGTGGCCGGGCAAAGCCCGTTCCACGGCTGCTGCTGGCGGGTGAAGGTGCGCAGGCTCTGCGCCAAAGTAAAGTAGTTCATGGTTTCTTTCCTCGTGCGCTCATACCCGTCCCATCGCGAAGCCCTTGGCGATGTAATGCCGCACGAACCAGATCACGATGGCACCGGGCACGATGGTGAGCACGCCGGCAGCGGCGAGCGTGGCCCAGTCCATGCCCGAGGCGCTCACCGTGCGCGTCATGGTCGCCACGATGGGCTTGGCGTTCACGCTGGTGAGCGTGCGCGCCAGCAGCAGCTCCACCCAGCTGAACATGAAGCAGAAGAACGCGGCCACGCCCACGCCGGCCTTGATGAGCGGCAGGAAGATGGTGAAGAAGAAGCGCGGGAAGCTGTAGCCGTCGATGTAGGCGGTCTCGTCGATCTCGCGCGGGATGCCGCTCATGAAGCCCTCCAGGATCCAGACGGCCAGCGGCACGTTGAAGAGCAGGTGCGCCAGCGCGACGGCGATGTGCGTGTCCATCAGGCCCACGGTGGTGTAGAGCTGGAAGAACGGCAGCAGGAAGACGGCCGGCGGCGTCATGCGGTTGGTCAGCAGCCAGAAGAAGACGTGCTTGTCGCCCATGAACTGGTAGCGGCTGAAGGCGTAGGCCGCCGGCAGCGCCACGGCCAGCGAGATCACCGTGTTCATGGCCACGTAGATCAGGCTGTTGATGTAGCCCGAGTACCAGGACTCGTCGGTGAAGATGGTCCGGTAGTTGTCCCAGGTGAAGTGCTGGGGCCAGAAGGTGAACGTGGAGAGGATCTCGGCATTGGTCTTGAAGCTCATGTTGACCATCCAGTAGATGGGCAGCAGGGCGAAGACCAGGTAGGCCAGCAGGAAGAGGGTGCGTTTGCGGAAGCGGCGCTCAGTCATGGCGGCTATTCCTTGTTTCGTGGATCGGCATCGGCGTCGTGATCGATGGCGGCAGCCGCATCAATGCTCCACCTCGGGCTGCTGGGTGCCCACGCGCTGCATCCAGTTGTAGAGCACGAAGCACAGCAGCAGGATGATGAAGAAGTAGATGAGCGAGAAGGCGGCGGCCGGCCCCAGGTCGAACTGGCCCACGGCCTTGGTGGTGAGGTACTGGCTGAGGAAGGTGGTGGCGTTGCCCGGGCCGCCGCCGGTGAGCACGAAGGGCTCGGTGTAGATCATGAAGCTGTCCATGAAGCGCAGCAGCACGGCGATCATGAGCACGCCGCGCATCTTGGGCAGCTGGATGTAGCGGAAGACGGCGAACTTGCTGGCGCCGTCGATGCGCGCGGCCTGGTAGTAGGCGTCGGGGATGGAGCGCAGCCCGGCGAAGGCCAGAAGAGCCACCAGCGGCGTCCAGTGCCAGACATCCATCAGCAGCACGGTGAGCCAGGCCTGCGTCTCGCTGCCGGTGTAGCTGTAGTCGATGCCCAGCTGCTGCAGGGTGCGGCCCATGAGGCCGATGTCGGCGCGGCCGTAGATCTGCCAGATGGTGCCCACGACGTTCCAGGGAATGAGCAGCGAGAGGGCGACGGTGACCAGCACGGCGGAGGACTTCCAGCCCTGCGCGGGCATGGCGAGCGCCAGGCAGATGCCCAGCGGGATCTCCACGAGCAGCACCGACAGGGAGAAGCCGAGCTGGCGCAGGAGCGCGCCGTGCAGTTCCTCGTCGCGCATGACCTGGGCGAACCATTCGGTGCCCACGAAGACGCGCCGCTCGGGCGAGATGATGTCCTGCACCGAGTAGTTGACCACCGTCATGAGCGGCAGGATGGCCGAGAAGGCCACGCAGACGATGACGGGCAGGATGAGGAACCAGGCCTTCTGGTTCACGGGTTTGGTGGTGGTGCTCATGGAGGCAGCTCCTTCTCAGGGCAGCAGTTGCTCGTCGCGGTAGAAACAGGTGTGCGGGCCCACCACCTGCAGCCATACGGTGCCGCCGGGTGCCGGCAGGGCTTCGGCAGGCGCCACGCGGGCCTTGAGCGGCTGGCCGTCCAGCCGCGCCGTGAGGAGCTGGTAGGTGCCGATGTCCTGGACCTTGTCCACCACGCAGGGCAGTGCGCCCCGCGTGCCTTCGGCGACGACCGCCAGGTATTCCGGCCGCACGCCAAGCTGCAGCGGGCCTTCGGGCAGTTCGCGCGCCGGGCCCGGGAGGGTCTGGCCGCCGACGCGCAGGCCGCCGGCCTGCAGCTGCGCGGGCAGGAAGTTCATGCCGGGCGAGCCGATGAAGTGGCCCACGAAGACGTGCGCCGGCCGCTCGAAGAGCGCGTCGGCGGAACCCACCTGCACTGCACGGCCGCGCGTCATCACCACGACTTCCTCGGCGAAGGTGAGCGCCTCCACCTGGTCGTGGGTGACGTAGATGAGGGTGAGCTTGAGTTCGTGGTGGATCTGTTTCAGCTTGCGCCGCAGCTGCCACTTCAGGTGCGGGTCGATCACGGTGAGCGGCTCGTCGAACAGCACCGCAGAGACGTCCGGGCGCACGAGGCCGCGGCCCAGGGAAATCTTCTGCTTCTGGTCGGCCGACAGGCCCGCCGCCCGCATGTCCAGCTGGTGGCTCATCTCCAGCATCTCGGCGATCTGGCCCACGCGCTGGCGGATCTGCGCCTCGGGCACCTTGCGGTTCTTCAGCGGGAAGGCCAGGTTCTCGGCCACGGTCATGGTGTCGTAGATGACCGGGAACTGGAACACCTGGGCGATGTTGCGTTCCTGGGGGCTGGCGCGCGTGACGTCGCGGCCGTCGAACAGCACCCGGCCGTGCGAAGGCACGAGCAGGCCCGACATGATGTTGAGCATGGTGGTCTTGCCGCAGCCCGAGGGGCCCAGCAGCGCGTAGGCGCCGCCGTCGCGGAACTCCATGGTCAGGGGCAGCAGTGCGTAGTCGCTGTCCTGCTGCGGGTTCGGCTTGTACGAATGTGCGAGCTCAAGTTGGATGCGGGCCATGTCAGTCTTCCGTCGTGCTGCACGCCATCCGCAGGGCGGGATACCGGCGCTGCCGCGCCCGTCCGGTGCCCGCGGAGCAGGCCAGGGGGTGTGTCGTCATCTCAGCGGCCTTTGCGCACCGGAGCGCGCAGCAGTTCTCCTCCGGCGCCGAACACGTAGGCGTCGCCGGGCTGCAGGTGCAGCGTGAGGGCGGAGCCGAGCGCGAAGTCGTGCACGCCGGTGAATTGCGCGACCATTTCGCCCCAGGGCGTGTGGGCATGCACGAAGGTGTCGGAGCCGGCGATCTCCGCCAGTTCCACCGTGCCGGCGACCGCGATGTCGCCGGGCCGGGGGGCCAGGCGCAGGGCGCTGGCACGCACGCCGACGGTGAGGCCGCCGGCCGCGCTGGCAGGCAGCGGCTCCGGCAGGGGCAACACGTCGCGCCCCGCCACGCGCACGCCGCCCGCCACGGCCTCGGCGGCGAGCAGGTTCATGGGCGGGTCGCTGAAGGCCCGGGCCACACGCAGGGAGGACGGCGCATGGAACACCTCGGCGGTGGGGCCGTACTGCAGCAGTTCGCCTTCGTGCAGCACCGCCGTGTATCCGCCCAGCAGCAGCGCTTCGCCAGGCTCGGTGGTGGCATAGACGACCGTGGAGTCGCCCGCGGCGAAGAGTTGGCTGAGCTCGTCGCGCAGTTCCTCGCGCAGCTTGTAGTCGAGGTTGACCAGGGGTTCGTCGAGCAGCATGAGCGGCGCGCCCTTGGCCAGGGCACGCGCCAGCGCCACGCGCTGCTGCTGGCCGCCGGAGAGTTCGGCCGGCAGGCGGTCGAGGAACATGTCGATGTGCAGCCGCTCGGCCAGGGACCGCACGCGCTCCATGGCGTTCTTCTCGCCCCGCAGCCTGAGCGGGGAGGCGATGTTGTCCGCCACCGTCATGGAGGGGTAGTTGATGAACTGCTGGTAGACCATGGCCACGTTGCGTTCGCGCACGGGCATGCCCGTCACGTCCGCGCCGTCCACCAGCACGCGACCTTCGGTGGGCGCATCCAGCCCGGCCATGATGCGCATGAGGCTGGTCTTGCCCGCCTGCGTGGCCCCCAGCAGCACCGTCACGGCCCCCGGCTGGAGCGCCATGTCCATGCCGCGGAGCCAGATTTGCGCACCCACCGTCTTGCCGATGCGCTCGAGTACCAGCTGCATCCCCGCACCTTTCGTGTTGTCTTGAGACGCAGGGCTTCGCAGCCTGCGTGTTCTTTGCCGAAACGCACGCCCAACGCGCCAATACGTTTCGATTTCGTTCATTTTTGTTCTTTTTGATTCGGTTCACCTCCAGGTTTACCCTCGGTTTTTTCCTTTTCGTTCGTTTTAAAGTCAAGGCCTCCATCCGACCGGCGCCCTGCGGCACAGCCCTCTTTCCCCTTTTCGCGTGAACACCAATCCCCGACAGCTCCTGCTTCTCGAAGAAGTGCGCACCCGGCGCACGGCCACCGTCGAACAACTCGCGGAAACGCTGGGCGTGACGCTGCAGACCGTCCGGCGCGACATCCAGCGGCTGGCCGACAGCGGATTGCTGCTGCGGTTCCATGGCGGCGTGCGCGTGCCGAGCTCCACCACGGAGAACCTGGGGCACACCCAGCGCGAGACGCTGCATGCCGAAGGCAAGGCGCGCATCGCGCGGGCCGTGGCCGAGGCCGTGCCGCACAACTGCTCCCTGATCCTCAACATCGGCACCACCACCGAGGCGATCGCACGGGCGCTGCTGCACCACCAGGGGCTGCGCGTGATCACGAACAACCTGAACGTGGCGGCGATCCTGGCGGGCAATCCGCAGTGCGAGGTGATCGTGGCCGGCGGCGTGGTGCGCGCGCGGGACCGCGGCATCGTGGGCGAGGCGGCGGTGGACTTCATCCGCCAGTTCAAGGTGGATATCGCGCTGATCGGGATCTCGGGCATCGAGCCGGACGGTTCGCTGCGCGACTTCGACCTGCGCGAGGTGAAGGTGGCGCAGACCATCATCGCCCAGGCCCGCGAGGTGTGGCTGGCCGCGGACCACAGCAAGTTCGACCGGCCCGCGATGGTGCAGGTGGCCACTCTGGCGCAGATCGACCGGATGTTCACGGACGCGGCACCGCCCGATCCCTTTCCCGCCCTGCTGCGCGACGCCGGGGTCGAACTCGACGTGGCGGCGTGAGGCCGCCCTTTCCTCTTCCAACACCGCATACCCTCCGGACGCCATGACCTATCTGCTCGCCCTCGACCAAGGCACCTCCAGCTCGCGCAGCATCGTTTTCGACGAGCATGGGCACATCGTCGCGCAGGCCCAGCAGGAACTGCCGCAGATCTACCCGCAGCCCGGCTGGGTGGAGCACGACCCGATGGAGATCTGGCGCACGCAGCTGGCCACGGCGCGGCAGGCGCTCGCGCAGGCGCAGATCGGACCGGGCGACGTGCGGGCGCTGGGCATCACCAACCAGCGCGAGACCACGGTGCTGTGGAACCGCCGCACCGGGCAGCCGGTGCACCACGCCATCGTCTGGCAGGACCGGCGCGCCGAGCCGCTGTGCGCCGAACTGCGCGAGCAGGGCCACGAGCCGATGATCCAGGAGCGCACGGGTCTGCGCATCGACGCGTATTTCTCGGCGACCAAGCTGCGCTGGCTGCTGGACCACGTGCCCGGCGCGCGCGCGGCGGCAGAGGCCGGAGAACTCGCCTTCGGCACGGTGGACAGCTGGCTCATCTGGCAGCTGACGGGCGGCAAGGTACACGTGACGGACGTGAGCAATGCCTCGCGCACGATGCTGTTCAACGTGCATTCCAACACCTGGGACGACGACCTGCTGGCGCTGCTGCGCATTCCGCGCGAACTGCTGCCGCGCGTGCAGCCTTCGGCAAGCGACTTCGGCGCGACGGATGCGGCGCTGCTGGGCGGCGCCATCCCGATCGGCGGGGTGGCGGGCGACCAGCAGAGCGCGCTGTTCGGCCAGGCGTGTTTCACCGCCGGCATGGCCAAGAACACCTACGGCACCGGCTGCTTCATGCTGATGCACACGGGCAGCAGCTTCCAGACCTCGCGCAACGGGCTGCTGACGACCAGCGCGGCGCAGATCGCTCCCCGGGCCGGCGCGGGCCACGGGGCGCCGGAGCCGGCCTTCGCCATGGAGGGCAGCGTGTTCGTGGGTGGCGCGGTGGTGCAATGGCTGCGCGACGGGCTGCGCGCCATATCGACCAGCAGCGAGGTGCAGTCGCTGGCCGAGAGCGTGCCGGATTCCGGCGGCGTGATGATGGTGCCGGCCTTCACCGGACTGGGCGCGCCCTACTGGAAGCCGGACGCCCGCGGCACCATCACGGGCCTCACCCGCGGCACGACCATTGCCCATATCGCGCGCGCGGCGCTGGAGAGCATCGCCTACCAGAGCGCTGCGCTGCTGCAGGCGATGAGCCGCGACGCGGTGGCGGCCGGCGGCGCGCCCGTGAGCGAGCTGCGGGTGGACGGCGGCGCCTGCGTGAACGACCTGCTGATGCAGTTCCAGGCCGACCTGCTGGGCATTCCCGTGGTGCGGCCGGCGGTGATCGAGACCACGGCGCTGGGCGCCGCCTACCTGGCGGGACTCTCCAGCGGGGTCTATGCGGGCACGGACGCCCTGTCGGCGCTGTGGCGCGCCGAGCGGCGGTTCCTGCCCACGCTGAGCGCCGCGCGCGCGCAGGAATGCATGGCACGCTGGGAGCATGCGGTGCGGCAGGCCGCGCTGGACTGACCGGAAGGAAGCGCTACCATCCGGTGCCGCGGCCTGCGGCGGCGCTCCGCTGCGGGCCTTCCCTTCTTCCACGGGCCGCCCGCCGGCCCTCCCCGCTTTCGCACGCATGACGCCCGACACCCCCTCCCCCGCATCCGACCAGCCCGCGATCGCCTTCATCGGCGGGGGCAACATGGCCAGCGCCATCATCGGCGGGCTGATCCGGCAGGGCACACCCGCCTCCGGCATCGAGGTGGTCGAGCCATGGGAGGAAGCGCGGGCCGCCCTGCGTGCGCACCACGGCATCGAGGCCCTGCCGGAGGCCGGGACGGCCCTGGAGCGCGCAGGCGTGGTGGTGTGGGCGGTCAAGCCCCAGACGTTCAAGGAGGCGGCGCAGCAGGCACGCCCGTATACGGCGAATGCGGTCCACCTCAGCGTGGCCGCGGGCATCCGGTCGGACAGCATCGCCGCCTGGCTGGGCACGGACTGCGTGGTGCGCGCCATGCCCAACACGCCCGCGCTGATCGGGCGCGGCATGACGGCGCTCTATGCCCGCACGCAGGTGAGCCCGGCGCAGCGCGCGGCCGTGCAGCAGGTGCTGTCGTCCACGGGCGAACTGCTCTGGGTGGACGAGGAGCCGCAACTCGACGCCGTGACCGCGCTGTCGGGATCGGGCCCGGCCTATGTCTTCCTGTTCCTGGAGGCGATGGCGCAGGCGGGAGTGGAGATGGGCCTCGCGCCCGAGCAGGCGCACCAGCTGGCCGTGGGCACGTTCACGGGGGCATCGGAACTGGCGCGCCGCTCGGACGAGTCGCCCGCGGTGCTGCGCCAGCGCGTGACCTCCAAGGGCGGCACCACCTTCGCGGCCGTCCAGTCGATGGAGCAGGCCGGCCTGCCGGACCAGTTCATCCGCGCGATGAAAGCCGCACAGGCACGGGCCCGGGAACTGGGGGACGAGTTCGGAAGGTGACCGTGGCGGGATGGCGGTACCGCAGGTGGTAGCGGAGGGCGTTGCAACTTTTACAATCGCAGGTTCTTCCTCAAGAGCCCGCTACGCTCGCCACGCCTGCCTGCATGCCCATCGCCACCACTGCACCGTCCAGCATTTCCCATAGAGCCCTCGCACTGCTGGCGGCGCTCTACGTACTCGCGTGGTCGCTGCTGCCGCCCCTGCTGAGCTCCAGCCTGCCGCTGGACGTGGTGGAAAGCCTGTCCTGGGGGCGGGAGTGGGAGTGGGGCTACTACAAGCACCCGCCGCTGGCGCCCTGGGTGCTGGAAATGTCCTACCGTGCGTTCGGGCGCGTCGGTCCGTTCCTGCTGAGCCAGTTGTTCATCGCGGCCACGCTGTGGCTGGTGTGGATCACTGGGTGTCGCCTGATGTCGCGCGAGCGGGCCCTGCTGGGCACGCTGCTGACCATGGGAGTGGCCTACTACACCCGGCCGGCGCTGGAGTTCAACCACAACATCGCGCAGATGCCGCTGTGGGCGGCGGCGGGTTACTGCCTGCTGGCGGCGCTCCAGGAAGGCAGGCTGCGGCACTGGCTGGCACTGGGCATCGTGGCGGGTCTGGGCCTGCTCACGAAGTATTCCGTCGGCCTGCTGCTGATGGCGCTGGCGCTGTACCTGCTGCTGACGCCCGCTCGCCGGGTGCTGTCAGGCCCCGGGCCGTGGCTCGCTCTGGCGGCGATGCTGCTGGTGTTCGCGCCGCACCTGCACTGGCTGCGGGAGTCCGGCTGGCTGCCCATGGCATATGCCAAAGGCCGCGCGGCCGTGGAGGGCGCCGGACCCATCGCGGCGCGGCTGGATGCGCTGTCCTTCCTGGCGACGCAGGCACTGAACCACCTGCCCCTGGCGATCATCGTATTGGCGGCGCTGTGGAATACGCGCGGGCAGCGCGCGGCGGACGCCCGTCCCGGCGCGTGGCGGCTGCAGGCCCGCATGCCGGGCTACCTGCTCGTTCTCGCACTGGGCCCGTGCCTGCTGGCCTGCGCACTGGGCATCGTGCTGGGGCTGCGGCTGCGCGACATGTGGGGCGTGCCCATGTGGGTGTACAGCGGCCTGCTGGTGGCAGCGTGGCTGCCCGAGGCCTGGCTGCCGGCCCTGCGGCCGCGGCTGCTGCGCGGCCTGGCCGTGTGGCTGGTGCTGGTTTCCGTGCTGACCGGCGTGTTCCTGGCCTATGGTGCGCAGTGGCGCAAGCGCCCGGCGCGCACGGACTGGCCCCAGACAGCGGTCGCGCAGCAGGCGCGGGCGCTGTGGGAGGCGCATTCGCGCTGCCCGCTGGATTCCGTCTCGGGCGACTATTGGGCGACCGGCCTGGTGGCGGCACAGCTGCCCGACCGGCCGTCCGTCTTCATCACCGGAGACGACCGGTTTTCTCCGTGGATCACCCTGGAGCGGCTGCAGGCGAATGGCACACTGTGGATCGGCCTGGGCGACCAGCCCCCCGTGCCGGCACTGCTCGAAGAACTGGACAGCACCCCCGGGATGCGCGTGCAGCAGGGGCAGGTGCAGGTGCGCTGGCCGTACCGGGGCGCCGAAGCCCCGCTCACCATGCATTGGCGCACCTATGTGCCCGACGCATGCGCCCGCTAATCTCGAATTCCGGACATGCTGACATGATGGTCTCTTTCTCCGACACCCCCATCGCCCCCAGCGGCGGCAGGAATGACTGCCTGCCCGATGGCGCCGGGGTCGCCGGACGGCCCCGCAATGCGATCGGGAGGCACCCGACCGACCTGACGGCGCGCGGCGAAGATCGAGCCCCGCTGACGCGCGAGTGGTCGTGATCCAGACGCTGCACACCCTTTTTTCCGTATTGCGGCGCCTGCCGCAAGAGCTTCAGTTCATCCTGGTGGGCGGTGCTGCCGCCGCCACACACCTCGCTGTGGCGGTCTCTCTGGTGGCTCTCGCCGGCATGGCGCCGCTGGCTGCCAACGTGTTCGCGTTCCTGGTGGCCTTTTCCGTGAGTTACAACGGCCATGCCTTGCTGACGTTCGCCAGCGCCCGGGCCAAGGGCCCCGCAGTGGTAGCACGCTATTTCGCGGTCGCCAGCCTGTCCTTCGCCGCCAACGAGCTACTGTACTTCGTGGCACTGCATGCCCTGGACTGGCACTATGCCTGGAGTCTGGTCGGCGTGCTGGTGCTGGTGGCCACGGGCACGTTCCTGCTGAGCAAGTCCTGGGCGTTCAGGAACTCCTCGGGCCCGCGGTCGTGACCCGCGCCCTCGTCCTGTGCGCGGATGACTACGCGCTGCATCCATTGGTGGATGCAGCGGTGGAGCAGCTCGTACTGGCTGGCCGCCTCTCCGCCACCGGCTGCATGACGACATCGCCCCAATGGCCGGCAGCGGCGCGCCGCCTCGCGCATCTGCGCCCCCGCCTGGCCGTTGGCCTGCATTTCAACCTGACCGAAACCCACGGAGGTGCGCACGCCGGCGCCCGTCCCCTCGGAGAGGTAATCCTGCGGGCCTACGCCCGGCAGCTGTCCGCCGCGTCACTGCGGGCCACCTGGCGCGCGCAGTTCGACGCCTTCGAGCGGGAGACAGGCACGCCACCGGACTTCGTCGATGGCCACCAGCATGTGCACCAGTTGCCCCGCGCGCGGGATGCGCTGCAGACCGAGCTGCTGGCCCGCTATGCGCCCCACGAGCGCCCCTGGGTACGCTCCACCGCGCCCGCCCCCGGGCTGTGGCGCCAACCGAAGGCATCCATCATCGCCATGCTGGGCGGCTGGACGGCCACGCGGCGCTGGCGCCGGACGGGGCTGGCGACGAACCCGGGTTTCGGGGGGGTCTATGGCTTCGATGCGCCCGATGCCTCGGCCTACGGGGCGCACATGGCGAAGTGGCTGCCGCACCTGCCGGACGGCGGGCTGCTGATGTGCCATCCGGCCACGGAGGTGGTGCATGGCGATGCCATCGGCGCGCAACGGCCGGTGGAGTTCGCCTATCTGATGTCCGAGGCCTTCGGCGAACTGCTGCGGCGCAGCGGCCGGCATGTGCAGCAAGGGCCGTTCGCGCCGTAGCAGACCGCCGGCCGGCGGGCGCCAAGGACGCGCGCCGGCGGCAGATCAGTGCAGTGCGAACCCCGCCACGATGCCCGCGAACAGCGTGAAGCCCAGCCAGTGGTTGCTGGTGAATGCACGGAAGCATCCATCGCGGGTGCGGTGCCGGATGAGGCGCCAGTGCCAAGCCACCTGGAGCAGCACGGCGGCCAGCGCGGCATGCAGGGGCCAGCCCAGGCCGAAGGGCGCCAGCGCCCAGGCCCAGAGGGCGACGAACGCCAGGTAGAAGGCCATCACGGCCGGCACGTCGTGTCGCCCCAGGGTGATCGCCGAGGTCTTCATGCCGATCTTCAGGTCGTCGTCGCGGTCCACCATGGCGTATTCGGTGTCATAGGCCAGCACCCAGCAGAGGTTGCCCAGCACCAGCCAGGCAGCCAGCATCGGCACGGTGCCACCCACCGCGGTGAAGGCCATCGGGATGCCCATGCTGAAAGCCACGCCGAGCACGGCCTGGGGCATGGAGACGAAGCGCTTGGCGAACGGGTAGGCCATGGTGACGGCCAGCGCGGGCAGCGACCACGCGACGGTGGCCGCATTGGTGGTGAGCACGAGGCCGAACGACACCAGGGCGAGCACCGCGCCCACGGCCAGCGCCTCGCGCACCGATACGGCGCCGCTGGTGACGGGGCGCTGCGCGGTGCGCTTCACGTGCCGGTCGAAGTCGCGGTCGGCGACATCGTTCACGCAGCATCCTGCGCTGCGCATGAGGATGGTGCCCAGCGTGAAGACGGCCAGCAGGTGCCAGCCCGGAAAGCCTCCGGCCGCGATCCACAGCGCCGAGAGCGTAGGCCAGAGCAGCAGCAGCCAGCCGGCAGGCCGGCTCCAGCGGATCAGGTCGAGGTACAGCGCCAGGCGCGAGGGCCGGGGGGGACGGTGCGGTGCGGTGCTCTGCATGGGCGTGCGGCGGGAATGAAAAACGCCCGCGGCAGGCGGGCGTGGGCTGGAGCGGGAAAGACTCAACCTTCCAGCAGCGAGCGCAGCATCCAGGCGGTCTGCTCATGCACGGTCAGGCGCTGGGTGAGCAGATCGGCCGTGGGCTCGTCGCTGGCCTTGTCGGCCACGGGGAACAGTTCGCGCGCGGTGCGGGCCACGGCTTCATGGCCTTCGACCAGGATGCGCACCATGTCCAGCGCCGCGGGCGGCGTGCCGGGCACGTCGGCCAGCGAGGTCAGGCGGCCGAACTCGGCATAGGAGCCGGGGGCGGGATGGCCCAGCGAACGGATGCGCTCGGCCACCGGATCGACGGCGTTCCACAGTTCGGTGTACTGCTCCATGAACATGGTGTGCAGCGAGTTGAACATCGGGCCCGTCACGTTCCAGTGGAAATTGTGCGTGGTCAGGTAGAGCGTGTAGGTGTCGGCGAGCAGGCGCGAGAGGCCCTGCGCGATGGCGGCGCGGTCCTTGTCGCTGATGCCGATGTTGATGCGCGGCGCGGTGGCGGGGGACCGGGATGCAGTGGATTTGCCGGAGGCTTTGGCCATGGAGGAGCTCCTTCGTTGGATGGGCTGGGAATCGGGGAAACTTTATCGCAAGCGCACCGCCCCCGGAGCACTGCGGGCCATCGGGGCAGGCCCGGCTTTCTCAGGAAAGGCGGGTGACGCCCGGCAGCTCGCAGGCGTACACGGCGTTGCGCAGCGCCGCGATGGCCTCGTAGCGCGTGAAGCTGCGGCGCCAGGCCAGGACCACGCGGCGCATGGGCGGCGGGCTGCCGTCCTCTTCCTCGATGGGCAGATAACGGATGTGGGTGTCGTCGCTCTTGCGGCGCTTGGTGCCGGTGTGCAGCGCGTCGCGCGGCACGGACAGGCGCGGAACCAGCGTGACGCCCATGCCGGCCGACACCATGTGCTTGATGGTTTCCAGCGACGAGCCCTCGAAGGTGCGGCGGATGCCCTCGGCGTTGCTCGCATAGCGCGCGAACTCGGGGCAGACCTCGAGCACGTGGTCGCGGAAGCAGTGGCCGGCGCCCAGCAGCAGCATGGTCTCGCTCTTGAGCTCGGCGGCCGAGATGCTCCTGCGCTCGGCGAGGGGGTGGGACGAAGGCACCGCCGCCAGGAACGGCTCGTCGTAGAGCGGCGCCATGGCGAGGCCCGTGTCCGGGAACGGCTCGGCCATGATGGCGCAGTCGATCTCGCCGGTGCGCAGCATCTCCAGCAGCTTGACGGTGAAGTTCTCCTGCAGCATGAGCGGCATCTGCGGGGTGCGGGCGATGGCGTGCCGCACCAGCTCGGGCAGCAGGTAGGGGCCGATGGTGTAGATCACGCCCAGCGTGAGAACGCCGGCCAGCGGATCCTTGCCGCGCTTGGCGATTTCCTTGATGGCCGCGGCCTGTTCCAGCACGCTCTGGGCCTGGCGCACGATCTCCTCGCCCAGGGGCGTCACCGACACCTCCCCCGCGCTGCGCTCGAAGAGCTTGACCTCCAGCTCGTCCTCGAGCTTCTTGATCGCCACCGACAGGGTGGGCTGCGACACGTAGCAGGCGTCCGCCGCGCGGCCGAAGTGCTTCTCCCGTGCAACGGCGACGATGTATTTGAGTTCTGTGAGGGTCATTGTCTGAAGGGTCGGCAATGCGGAAGGTGCGATTGTGCGCCCGCGACACGGAATGCGGACCGTGCCGGCGGGCCGCCAAGTCTGCCACGGATACAGGTCCGCCGGATCAGGCCTTGAGGTAATCGGCCTTGCCGCCGAGCCAGCGGCCCACGTGGCGGCGCGCATCGCCGGGATGCCCGTCGAGCATGCGCGGGGCCGTCTCGCGCGCCCACTCCAGCAGCAGGGTGTCGGTGGCGAGGTCCGCGAAGCGCAGCATCGGCGCGCCGGACTGCCGCGCACCGAGGAATTCGCCGGGGCCGCGGATTTCCAGGTCGCGCCGCGCGATCTCGAAACCGTCCTGGGTTTCGGCCATGGCCCGCAGGCGGTCGCGCGCGGTCTCGCCCAGCCGGCCGCTCTCGCCCGTCGAGTAGAGCAGCACGCAGGCAGACGCCGCCGATCCGCGGCCCACGCGGCCGCGCAGCTGGTGCAGCTGCGAGAGGCCGAACCGCTCGGCATGCTCGATCACCATGAGCGAAGCGTTGGGCACGTCCACGCCCACCTCGATCACCGTGGTGGAGACGAGCACGCCCATGGTGCCGGCGGTGAACAGTTCCATGACGGCCTTCTTCTCGGCCGGTGGCATGCGGGAGTGCAGCAGGCCGACCATGACCGGCGCCTGCCCGCGCGCCGGATCGCCCTGCAGGGCCTCGCTGAGTTCCAGGTGGGTGGCGGTGGCGTTGGAGAGGTCCAGCGCTTCGCTTTCCTCGATGAGCGGGCAGACCCAGTACACCTGCCGGCCCGAGGCCACCTGCGCGCCGATGCGCTCGATGACCTCGTCCTTGCGGCTGTCGGCGATCAGCTTAGTGACGATGGGCGTGCGGCCGGGGGGCAGTTCGTCGATGGTGGAGACGTCGAGGTCGGCGTAGTAGCTCATGGCGAGCGTGCGCGGGATCGGCGTGGCGCTCATCATCAGCAGGTGCGGCTCCATGCCCTGGTCGGCAAGCTTGCGGCGCAGCGCGAGCCGCTGCGCCACGCCGAAACGGTGCTGCTCGTCGATGACGGCCAGCGCGAGGTTGCGGAAGCGCACCTGGTCCTGGATCACGGCGTGGGTGCCCACGACCAGGGCTGCCTCGCCGCTTTCCACCAGCGCCAGCATGGCGGCGCGCTCCTTCTTCTTCTGGCCGCCGGCCAGCCAGGCCACGCGACGTCCGCCGGCGGCGAGCAGGGGCTCCAGCCAGCCGATGAGCTTGCGGAAGTGCTGCTCGGCCAGGATCTCGGTGGGCGCCATGAGCGCGCACTGCCAGCCGGCATCCATGCACACGGCCGCCGAAAGCGCCGCCACCACGGTCTTGCCCGAACCTACGTCGCCCTGCAGAAGCCGGTGCATGGGCACGGGGCGGGCGAGGTCGGCCGCGATCTCGGCGCACACGCGCTGCTGCGCGGCCGTGAGGCCGAAGGGCAGCGCGGCCAGCAGGCGCTCGTGCAGCGCGGGCCCGCCCTGCTCGCCCGGCACGGGCCGCAGCACCGGGGCACGCAGCCGGTCGCGCTCGCGCTTGGCTTCCAGCTGCGAGAGCTGCTGCGCCAGCAACTCCTCGGCCTTCAGCCGCTGCCAGGCCGGATGGCTGTGGTCCTCCAGCGTGGCGAGGGCCACGTCGGGCGCGGGATGGTGCAGGAACACGAGAGCGTCGCGCAGCGTCCACCAGGAGCGGCCGCCTCCGCCCTCGCCCAGGAACCGCGGGATCGGGGGCTCCAGGCCCGGCGGGATGGTTTCGGACAGATCCACGCGCTGCAGTGCGCTCACGATGGCCCGGCGCAGATAGGGCTGGGGCAGGCCGGCCGTGGTCGGATAGACCGGCGTGAGGGCGGCGGGCAGCTCACCGCCCGCCAGGCGGAATGCCGGGTGCAGCATCTGCCGCCCCCAGAAGCCGCCCTTGACCTCGCCGCGGATGCGCAGGCGCGCGCCGACGGCCAGGGTCTTCTGGTGCGAGGGATAGAAACTGAAGAAGCGCAGCTCGCAGGTGCCGGTGCCGTCGTCCACCGTCACCACCAGTTGGCGGCGCGGGCGCAACTGCACTTCGCTGGCCGTGACCGTGGCCTCGATCTGGGCCGTGTCGCCATCGCGCACGTTGCGCAGGGGGATGATGCGGGTTTCGTCCTCGTAGCGCAGCGGCAGGTGCAACGCGAGGTCGATGTCGCGCGACAGTCCCAGCTTCAGGAGGGCTTTCTGGGCGGGACCGGGTGCGGGAACGGGCATGGGCGAGGCGGCGGCGGCGGGACAGCGGGAGGACCGGGTCGCGCTGGACGTTAAAATACTAAAAATCGCAATAATTGCAAAAATGGAAACAGCGCACCCTGCGCGCCACGGGGACGCGCAAAAGGCTAACATGCTGCCGCAGCCCCGGCCGTCCTTCCCGCACCAGTTCCCTTTTCGCCCCATGCTCAAGCGAATCAGCGTACAGCACCTCACCCTGGGCATGTACCTGCACCAGTTCTGCGGCTCCTGGATGGACCATCCGTTCTGGCGCACGGGCTTCGTGCTGCAGGATCCGGCGGACCTCTCACGCATCCACGCCACGGCCATCCAGGAGGTCTGGATCGACGTCTCCAAGGGCCGCGACGTCGCCGCCGGGGTGGAAACCGTCACGCCCGAGCAGGCCGAAGCCCGGCGGGAGACGGATTTCCAGAAGTTGCAGGACATGCCGGAACTCAAGGTGGCCGCGCCACCACCGCCTGCGCCCTCCCCGGCGGCGCCCGCGCGTTCGCGGGGGACGGCGCCGACCAGCATGTCCGAGGAACTGGCGCATGCGGCGGCCCTGACCAGCCACGCCCGCCAGACGATGACCTCGATGTTCACCGAGGCGCGCATGGGACGGGTGGTGGATTCGACCGAGGCCCGCAGCCTCGTCGAGGAAATCTCCGACTCCGTGACGCGCAACCCGTCGGCCCTGATCAGTCTCGCGCGCCTGAAGACCGCGGACGACTACACCTACATGCATTCGGTGGCCGTGTGCGCGCTCATGGTGGCCCTGGGCCGCCAGATCGGCCTGGAGGGCGATCGCCTGCGCACCGCCGGCATGGCCGGCCTCATGCACGACATCGGCAAGGCGCGCATCCCTCTGTCGGTGCTGAACAAGCCCGGCAAGCTCACCGACGACGAGTTCGACGTGATCCGCAGCCACTCCGAGCACGGCCACCGGATGCTGCTGGCCTGCGGCGGCGTGGACGAGGAGGTGCTGGACGCCTGCCTGCACCACCACGAGAAGATGGACGGCAGCGGCTACCCGCACCGGCTCGCGGGTGAGGACATCGGCCTGATCGCGCGCATGACGGCGATCTGCGACGTCTATGACGCCATCACCTCCGACCGGCCCTACAAGCGCGGCTGGGATCCGGCCGAGTCGCTGCGCCGCATGGCCGAATGGACGCACGGGCATTTCGACGCGCGGCTGTTCCAGGCCTTCGTCAAGAGCATCGGCATCTATCCCGTCGGCTCGCTGGTGCGGCTCGCCTCGGGCCGCATCGGGGTGGTGATGGAGCAGTCCGCCTCGCTGGTCTCGCCGCGCGTGAAAGTGTTCTTCTCCACCAAATCCGACCTGCGCATCCCGACCGAGGTGGTCGATCTCTCCTCGCCCGCCTCCGGCGACAAGATCGTCGCGCGCGAAGATCCGGACAAATGGCGCTTCCCGGACCTGGTCGATCTCTGGGCCCGGCCCGGGGGCGCGGCCGGATGAGCCGGGCGCGTCCGGACCGCGCGCCCACGGTCGTCCGCACGTATGCGATGGCGGAGCGCTCCCGGCACCTGGACTTCGACATCCGCGACCAGAGCGGCCGCACGCCGCTCACGCAGCCGCACAAGCACGAGTATTTCCAGATCCAGGCCAGCCTCGAGGGGGCGACGCAGCACCACGTGGGCGGCACGGTGCGCCCCTTCACCCCGGGCACGCTGAGCTTCGTGCTTCCGCACCGCATGCACCTGGTGCCGCACCCGCCCGGCACGCGCTGGCTGGTGGTGAACTTCAGCCAGCGCTTTCTCTGGCCGGACCTGCGCGTGGACCCGCTGGACCTGGAGGACGTGCCACTGGCGCTGGCGCCCGAACTCGCGCCCTTCCAGTTCCAGGAGCACCTGGATTTCACCTTCGGCGGCGCGGCCTGGCAGGCCGTGCTGGGGGTGCTGGACATGCTGCAGCAGGAGAACACGGCGCGCCGGCTGGCGTCGGTGGCGCGCATCCGCGGCGGGCTGCTGGAGCTGCTGGCGCGCGCCTGCCAGTGCCGGGAGGGCGAGCTGCGCGCCCTGGCCGCCAACCAGGCCCAGCGCGGCAGCCGGCGCGCGGCCCTGGCCCGGGTGCTGCGCTACCTGCGCGGCGAGCTGGCGGGCGAGCCCACGCTCGCAAGCGCGGCCGAGGCGGCCTGCCTCTCGCCCAACTACCTCGCCCACCTCATCAAGAAGGAAACGGGCCGCACCTTCACCGAACTGCTGACCGAGCGCAGGCTGGCCCTGGCGCAGGAACTGCTGCTGGCCACCGGCGAGCGCATCGGCGAGATCGCGCGGCGCTGCGGCTTCGCGGACGAGGCGTACTTCGCGCGGCGCTTCCGCCAGTGGCACGGCCAGAGCCCGCGCGACTGGCGCACGGAGCGGCTGCGGGAACTGCAGGGCGAGGCCGCTGCCCGCGAACGCGTCCAAGTCTTGCGCTGAATCGTCCGCATGCGGCGCCCCGGCCGCTCCTACAGTGGCATGCACCGGCCCGAGAGAGGCCGCCCGCCATCCAGGACACAGGAGACAGCCCATGCAACGCAGAGACATCCTCATGAACACCACCGCCACCCTCGGCGGCGCCCTGGCCGCCGGCTGCGCCAGCGTCGCCGCCACGCCCGCCGCCCCCTCGCCCTTCACCCTGCCCGTGCCCGCCGTGCCGATCGCCGGCAGCGCCGAGGTCTTCCCGGTGCACCGCATCTACTGCATCGGCCGCAACTACGCGGCCCATGCCCGCGAGATGGGCTCGGACCCGACGCGCGAGCCGCCGTTTTTCTTTCAGAAGCCGAACGACGCGATCCAGTACGTGCCGCCCGGACAGACTGCCGACCACCCCTACCCGGCCCTGACGCGCAACTACCACTACGAAGTGGAACTGGTGGCCGCCCTGCACAGCGGCGGGCGCAACATCCCGGCCGACCAGGCCCTGCAGCACGTCTTCGGCTACGCCGTGGGCCTGGACATGACGCGCCGCGACCTGCAGGGCGACATGAAGGACCAGAAGAAGCCCTGGGAGATCGGCAAGAGCTTCGACCTCTCCGCTCCCATCGGCCCCATCCACCGCGTGGCACGGACGGGCCATTTCCCCCGCGGCGCGATCACCCTGGCGGTGAACGGCACCGTGAAGCAGCAGGCCGACCTCGACCAGATGATCTGGAGCGTGGCCGAACAGATCGCCAAGCTCTCCGAAGCCTTCGAGCTCAAGGCCGGCGACCTGATCTACAGCGGCACGCCGGAGAACGTGGGCGCTGTGGTGAGGGGGGACGTGATGGTGGCGCACATCGACGGGCTGCCGGACCTGGCGTTGAAGGTGGTGTGAGCAGGCGCTTGCGGGACAGATCACATAACGACCGGACATGCATGCCAGAAAAGGACCTGATGGATTGCGTTCGGTCCGGTCCATGGACTGGCGCGGCAATGCTGCGCCGCATTTCAATCACCGTCGCCGGCCTGCTGCAGCTCGGCAGCTGGCTGTAGATTGGCTTCGGCAGATAGGCGGGGGACCATGAGCTCGGTAGCATCAGGAGGCTCTCAACGGCCTTCGAGGCCGACACGGACCGGGCAAGGCGCAAACCGCCCTCCATGGGAGAATCGGAAACTTCGCCTTTCTGCCCCCTCTCCTTGGAACGGGCCCGTCCGGCCCTCAAGCCCCCCATGTCCGCCAGTCAGCCGCCCCGCGCCTTCACCCTCAGCGACTTCGATTTCTCGCTGCCCCCCGAACTCATCGCCCAGCACCCCGCGCCCGAGCGCAGCGCCTCGCGCCTGCTCGATGGCCGTGCGGATGCACCCGTGGACCGCATCTTCCGCGAGCTGCCGGACCTGCTGCAGCCAGGCGACCTGCTGGTGTTCAACGACACGCGCGTGGTCAAGGCCCGCGTGTTCGGCGAGAAGGCCAGCGGCGGCAAGGTGGAGCTGCTGATCGAGCGCGTGCTCGTGGGCCCGGGCGGCGAGCCCGGCAACGAGGTGGTCGCGCACATGAAGGTGAGCAAGAAGCCTGCCGTGGGCGCCATGCTCCACATGGCCGGAGGCCCTGCGAGCGGCGGCTTCGGCGCGACGCTGCTGGGCCGCTGGCCCGACGAGGACGGTCCCCTGTTCCGCTTCGCGCTGTCGAGCCCCGACGGCGCGGGCCCGCATGCGCTCATGGAGCGCCACGGCCACATGCCGCTGCCACCCTACATCGAGCGCCACCAGGAAGGCGGCGGAGATCCCGATGCGGCCGAGGATGCCGAACGCTACCAGACCGTGTTCGCGCGCGCGCCGGGCGCGGTGGCGGCGCCCACGGCGGCGCTGCATTTCGACGAAGGGGTGCTGGCGGCGCTGGCGGCGTGCGGCGTGGAGCGCGCGAGCGTCACGCTGCACGTGGGCGCCGGCACCTTCCAGCCCGTGAAGACCGAGAGCCTGGCGGACCACCGCATGCACAGCGAGTGGTACGAGGTGCCGCTGGCCACGCTGGCGGCGCTGGAGCGCTGCCGGCAGCGCGGCGGCCGCGTGGTGGCCGTGGGCACGACGACGGTGCGCACGCTCGAATCCTGGGCGCGCAGCGGGCAGGCCACGGGCGATACCGACATCTTCATCACGCCGGGCTTCGCCTTCCAGGTGGTGGACCTGCTGGTCACCAACTTCCACCTGCCCAAGAGCACGCTGATGATGCTCATCAGCGCCTTCACGAGCTACGACCATGCCATGGGCCTCTACCGCCACGCGATCGCGCAGCGCTACCGGTTCTTCAGCTACGGTGACGCGATGCTGCTGGCGCGTCGCTGACGCGGCACCGCCCGCACGGGAAGCCCCGGGCGGGTCCCGGAGCGGCACTCAGTACGCGACGGCGTGTCCGTCCTTGCGCGGGTCCGATCCCGCCGCATAGGCGCCGCTGTCCAGCCGCAGCACCAGCTGGGCGCCGCCGAACGCGAAGACGCCATCGCCTGCCTCCACCGCCACCTCGTGGCCGCGCGCGCGCAAAGCCTCTGCCACGGCGGGATCGAATGTGGGCTCCACGGCCACGCCGCGGCCGCCCGTCACGCGCCAGCGCGGGGCATCGGCGGCAGCCTGCGGGTTCTGTCCGTAGCGCAGCACGCGCAGCACCATCTGCACATGTCCCTGGGACTGCATCGGCCCGCCCATGACGCCGAAGGCCATGCGCGGCGCGCCGTCGGCATCCATGGCGAAGGCCGGGATGATGGTGTGCGAGGGGCGCTTGCGCGGCGCCACCTCGTTCGCGTGGCCCGCCTCGGCCGTGAAGCAGTGGCCGCGGTTCTGCAGGCTGATGCCCGTGCCCGGCACCACCACGCCCGAGCCGAAGCCCATGTAGTTGGACTGGATGAAGGAGACCATCATGCCGCTCTCGTCGGCCGCGGCGAGGTACACGGTGCCGCCCGGGCGCGGCGTGCCGTGGCCGGGGTCGCCCGCGCGGGCCGGGTCGATGAGCGCGGCGCGCTCGCGCACGTAGGCGTCCGACAGCAGGTCGCGCGCGGCCACGCGCATGGCGTCCGCATCGGCGTTGTGCCGGTACAGGTCCGCCAGCGCGAGCTTCATGGCCTCGATGCTCGCGTGCACGGTGTCCACGTGGTCCACGGGCTGTGCGCCTATGCCGTGCGCATCCAGCATGCCCAGCGCCATCAGCGCCGCGATGCCCTGGCCGTTGGGCGGGATCTCGTGGATCACCGAATCACCGAAACGCCGGCTCACGGTGCCCACCCAGTCGGCCTGGTGGGCCGCGAGATCCTCCTCGGTCATCGCGCCGCCGTTCGCGCGGGCGTGCGCCGCCATCTGCCGGGCCAGCTCGCCGCGGTAGAAGTCTTCGCCTTCGGTGGCGGCGATGCGCTCCAGGGTGCGGGCATGGGCTTCGCTGCGGAAGATCTCGCCCGCGCGCGGCGTGCGGCCTCCGGGCATGAAGCATTCGGCGAACCCGGGCTGGCCGCCCAGCTTGGCGGCCCCCAGCGCCCATTGCCGGGCGATGGTGGGCGAGACGGCGAAGCCGCCGCGCGCGTAATCGATGGCCGGCTGCGCGAGTTGCGCGAAAGGCAGGCGGCCGAAGCGCCGCGAGAGCGCCACCCAGCCGGAGACGGCGCCCGGCACCGTCACGGCATTCCAGCCCGTCTCCGGGATGCCTCCACGCTCGGCGAAGTAGCCGGGCGTCCAGGCGGCGGGGGCCCGCCCCGAGGCGTTCAGGCCGTGCAGCTCCTGGCCGTCCCACACGATGGCGAATGCGTCGCTGCCGATGCCGCAGCCCGTGGGCTCGACCACGGTGAGCACCATCGCCGCGGCCAGGGCTGCATCGACCGCATTGCCCCCCGCCTGCAGCATCCGCAGCCCGGCCTGGGCCGCCAGGGGCTGGGAGGTGGACACGACATTGCGGCCCATGACCGCGCTGCGGTGCGAGGCGTAGGGCAGGGTCGAATCGATGGCGCGGTCGCCGCGGGGTGCAGTCATGGTGCGTTGTCTCCTTCAGGAATGCGTTCAGGTGGAGACGGCATTCTTGCAGGTGCGCGGTCCGCGCGGCGCCCGCCGTGGCGGCATCAGTTCCTGGCCATGCGCTGTTGCAGCTGCTCCAGCACCTTCGCGTCGAGGGGCCCCCGGTGCACGCTGTCGAGAGCGTTATTGAGCACCTCCCAGGTGCGCCCCTTTCCGCGCTGCTCCGCATTCTTGACGTGGACGGCGTCCAGGTCGTCGAATGCGATGGTGCGGCAGGTATCGGCCGTGACCGGTTGCCGTGTGTGCAGGTGCACGTAGAGCGGCGGCGCGGGTTGGCCGTTCGCGAGCGTCCCGACGTCCAGCGCTACCTCGAAGAGCGTGGCGCGGTTTCCGCTGGCACTGTCCTGCGAGCGCAGCGGCACGGGCGTGCCCACCCTCAGGCTCCGGCCCTGCGGGTCGGCCTGCATCAGGTGCTCCACGTGCTTGAGCCGGGGGTACGCGAAAGTCTTGACCCGGTCCAGTTCCACGGCATCGATCTGCGCGTGCAACTGCCTGAGCGGCTGGATCCGCTCTTCTTGGATTTTCCGCAGGAGGTCGCTCGCCGGAGTTCCATCCCCGCTCTGCGATGCCTGCAACTGCTCCTGCACGCCCGTCCAGCGGCCCGCACGGCCGAACCAGCTGTCGAGTGCCAGCCGCATCTGCCTGCCGGCTTCGAGCGGATCGCTGTCCTCGTTGCGATAGGCCTGCAGAGCCGACGTGTCCTTGCGGAGCGACGCGCCCACCGCGATCACGTTGTCCAACCCGGTCACGCGGACCGCGGGGGGGCGGCTGAACGTGGCCAGGCGCTCGCGGGCCAGCTGCAGCAGCGCATCGCGCGCGGGGTCCTGCGCGGCGGAGGAGGAAGAGGAGGGCCCGCCGCCCTGCGGCGTCTTCTGTTTGCGGTGCTTGGCATGCGCTTGCGGCCTGTGCCGCTGCGCCGCCGCAGCAGCAGCCGGTCTGTCCGGCGCTGGGTCGCTTGCCGCCTCGTGCTCCGGGCTGTCGGCGTCGTTGCGAGCCGCCCCCTCCGGCGCGAGGGACTGGCCCAGGTAGGTGATGCCCTGCACATGCCTGGCCGCAGCTTCCGGCAGCTTGTAGGCACCCAGCGCGTCTTCCATTTCGCCGGCGACGCGCGCGATGGAATGCAGGATATGCGGTGCCAGCCGCAACGTCGCGGAGGTCGGATCGTCGCCCTCGGAGGCGAACTGCGCGCCGGCCACCTCCACGAACGCCCGGGCGGCGCCCAGCAGCGCGTCCAGCTGGCCCTGCAGCTGCGCCACCTTCTCGGGCGGTGCGGGTGCGCGCGCGTCCAGCAGCACGTCGAGTGCGTCCAGCAGTTCTTCGTGGCCTGCGGCGCGGTTTTTCAGCGCACCGAGGGCGGCCCCGGCCGGCGTGCCGGCCAGGGCTGGCTCCATGCCGAGGCGCTGGATGCACAGCTGGACGCCATCGAGGTGCCGCTCGATGCGCTTGAGCCGCATTTCCGTGAGCCCCACCACGGCGTCCTTGAGGGCCCGGGCCATGCCCGCATCGGTCTTGAGATCCGGCCTGGCACCCAGGCGCCGGATCGAAACCGAGGCGGCGTCCATGCAGGGTTCGAGCTGCTGCAGGGTCCCGTCCAGGCCCGTCAGGTAGTCCGAGAGCTCCCGGTCGAACTCCGGAGTCATGCCCATCCGCGCCGCCTCGGCCGCGTGCATGCGCCACTTGAGCTTGCCCCCGGCATCCTTCGCATCAAAGGTGTCGATCAGCACCCCCGCCAAGTCGCCGGCCATGAACGCCTGTTTCTGCGGGAGATACCGCAGAGCCATCTGGCCCTTTTGGCTGTTGAGCTGGTAGACGTTGAGGAACGGCACGGCGTCCAGCCCGCGCCGCGCGGCCTTCAATGCGCCGGGCAGCATGCGCGCGGTGGCTTCTCGAGACACCGCCGGGTCGGACATGAGCTTCTCGAACCGTTGCAGATACACCATGACCTCGTCGACCACCCTGCCCGCGGCCGTGTCGCTCATGGCCGGCGGCGACGCACGGGTCCGTGCGGGCAGGGCAGCCCTCGGCGGCGGCCCTTGCACGCCCGCCACACCCGGGGAGCCGGCGGTCTGCGCGCGCGGGGCGATCAGCGCCGGGACGCTGCCCCGGGGCGCCGGTGCACTGCCGCGCCGGGCGGCGGTGCCTGCGTCGGGAGGCTGCTGCGGTGCTGTTCCTCCGCTCCGGGTGGAGTGGCTCCGATTGACGTTTCCTGATTGCATGGTGGGCCGCATGAACTGCATCCGCGGGGGCACACCGCGCGAGCCTGCGCGGATGCCTGCACCCGGGAGAGCTCCATGCTGCGCCAGCGCGCGATACAGCGCAGGCCGGAGACGAAGCCCCGAGCATCTGCGCGAAGCGTCCGCCGGCCGGCAAGCTCCAACGCCTCGCCGCAGCCGATGGCAGGGGAGACGAGGCGGCCCGCGCTACTTCGCCGCCCGCTGCTCGCGGAATTCGCGCGCCCGGCCGAAATGCCCGCAGCCGATGAATGGCACGGGAGGCCTCAGCGCGGACAGGGGCGACGGATGGTTGGCGGTCAGCACGAGGTGGCGGCTGGTGTCGATGAGCGGCCGCTTGGACTGCGCATGCGATCCCCAGAGCATGAAGACCGCGGGACGGTCGCCCTCGCCCACCTTGCGGATCACCGCGTCGGTGAGCTGCTCCCAGCCCTTGCCCGCATGGCTTGCGGGCTGGGCCTCTTCGACGGTGAGGCAGGTGTTGAGCAGCAGCACGCCGTTCTTCGCCCATTTGACGAGGCTGCCGCCCGGCTCGGGCCAGGCGGGGAACGGTGTGCCCAGGTCGCGCTGCAGCTCCTTGAAGATGTTGCGCAGCGAGGGCGGCAGGGCCACGCCGGGTGCGACCGAGAAGGCCAGCCCTTCGGCCTGGCCGCGCCCGTGGTAGGGGTCCTGCCCCAGGATGACCACGCGCACCGACTCCGGCGGCGTGAGCTCCAGGGCGCGCAGCGGCCGGGGCGGAAAGATCACCGCACCCGCCTCCAGCCGCTGGCGCAGGAAGCCCAGCAGCGCCTGCCCGCGCGCGCTCGCGAAGAAATCATCGACCAGCGGCTGCCAGCCGGGCGCCACCGGCCAGTCGGCGGGATCGGCGCCCTGCAGTTGCGAAGGCGGGGCGGAGGGTTCGTGCGCGGGAGGGTTCATGGCCGGAGGAATCAGGAAAACAGCTTCGCCAGCGCCGCCCCGGGCTCCTGGGCCCGCATGAAGGCCTCGCCCACGAGGAAGGCATGCACGTCGGCATCGCGCAGGGTCTTGACGTCCTGCGGCGTGAGGATGCCCGATTCCGCCACCAGCAGCCGGTCGGACGGCACCGCTTTGCGCAGCGAGACGGTGGTGTCCAGCGACACCTCGAAGGTGCGCAGGTTGCGGTTGTTGATGCCCACCAGCGGCGTGCGCAGCTTCAGGGCGCGGTCCAGCTCGGCGCCGTCGTGCACCTCCACCAGCGCCGCCATGCCCAGGCTGTGGGCGATGGCCTCGAACTCCGCCATCTGCGCATCCTCCAGGCAGGCGGCGATCAGCAGGATGGCATCGGCGCCCATCGCGCGCGATTCGTAGATCTGGTAGGCATCGACCATGAAGTCCTTGCGCAGCACCGGCAGCGCGCAGCTCGCGCGGGCCTGCTTGAGGTAGTCGGGCTGGCCCTGGAAGAATTGCCGGTCGGTCAGCACCGAGAGGCAGGCCGCGCTGACCTTGCCGTTGCCCTCCGCATAGCTCTGGGCGATGTCGGCCGGAATGAAGTTTTCGCGGATGACTCCCTTGCTGGGGCTGGCCTTCTTGATCTCGGCGATCACGGCCGCCTGGCCCGCGGCGATCTTCGCGCGCAGGGCGCCCTCGAAATCGCGCGTGAGCACGCGGCTCTCGGCATCGGCGCGCATGGCGGCCAGGGGCGTCTTCTTCTGTGCCGCCGCGATTTCCTCGCGCTTGACGGCCACGATCTTGTTCAGGATGTCACTCATGTTCCGGTGCTTTCTTCGAAGAGGGCGCCTGCCCCTCGGGGGCGCCTTTTTTCAGGATGTGGATGAAGACGCGGTGCATCACGATGCCCGCCACGATGAATAGCAGGGATACGCCGAGGGCGATCCAGGTTCCGCTGTCGCGCCACATGGGGAGGTTGCGGCCGGCTGGCGCCTCAGGCACCCGCGGCCAGGGCCCGGGTGCGCGCCACCAGCTGCTCCAGCCGCGCGAGCGCCGCGCCGGAGTCGAGGGCCGTGCGGGCCCGCGCGATGCCGTCGGCCATGGTGGCAGCCACGTTCGCCGCATAGAGCGCCACGCCCGCGTTCAGGCTGACGATCTCGCGCGCGGGCCCGGGCTCGCCGCGCAGCACCGACAGCAGCATCTCGCGCGACTGCTCGGGCGTCTCCACCTTGAGGGCGCGGTTGCTGGACATCGCCAGGCCGAAGTCCTCCGGGTGGATCTCGTACTCGGTGATCTCGCCGTTCTTCAGCTCGCCCACCATGGTGGCCGCTCCCAGGCTCACCTCGTCCATGCCGTCGCGGCCATAGACCACCAGCGCGTGCTCCGCGCCCAGGCGCTGCAGCGCACGCACCTGGATGCCCACGAGGTCGGGGTGAAACACGCCCATGAGGATGTTCGGTGCGCCGGCGGGGTTGGTGAGCGGCCCGAGGATGTTGAAGAGCGTGCGCACGCCCAGCTCCTTGCGCACGGGCGCCACGTTCTTCATGGCCGGGTGGTGGTTGGGGGCGAACATGAAACCGATGCCGGTGTCGGCGATGCAGCGCGCGATGGCCTCGGGCGGCAGGTCGATATGGACGCCGAGCGACTCCATCACGTCGGCGCTGCCGCTCTTGCTCGACACGCCCCGGCCGCCGTGCTTGGCGGTCTTGGCGCCCGCCGCCGCGGCCACGAACATGGCGCAGGTGGAGATGTTGAAGGTATTGGCGCCGTCGCCGCCGGTGCCCACGATGTCCACCAGGTGGGTGCTGTCGGCCACGGCCACCTTGCGGGAGAACTCGCGCATCACCTGCGCCGCCGCGGTGATCTCGCCGATGGTTTCCTTCTTGACGCGCAGGCCGGTGACGATGGCCGCGGTCATCACGGGGGAGAGTTCGCCGCGCATGATCATGCGCATCAGGTGCAGCATCTCGTCGTGGAAGATTTCGCGGTGTTCGATCGTGCGCTGCAGCGCTTCCTGGGGGGTGATGGACATGCGGATAAAGCCTATTCGTGAAATCGGGGAAGTGTTCAGGCACCCGGGCGCTCGGAAAGCGCGAGCTTGATGCCGAAGCCGACGAACATCGCGCCGGCCGCACGGTCCAGCCAGTGCATGCGCCGCTGCACCAGCGACACCCGCCGCGCCATCCAGGCGGCGGCCAGGGCCCAGCCGACGTTGACGGGAATGGCGTTGAGGTTGAAGAGCGTGCCCAGCAGCACGAAGGCGAGCGCCTTGTGCTCCGCGCCCGGGGCGATGAACTGCGGCACGAAGGCCAGGAAGAAGATGGCCACCTTGGGGTTCAGCACGTTCGTCCAGAAGCCGCCCAGGAAGACCTGGCGCAGCGGGGTGCCGGCCGGGGCGCCCGCGTCCTCCGGAAAGCCGCCCGCCGAGCGGGCCACGGCCGCCAGCCCGCCGCCCGGCCGGGCGCGCAGCATGCGCAGGCCCATCCAGACCAGGTAGGCGGCACCCACCCACTTGAGCACGGAGAATGCGGTGGCCGACGTGGCCAGCAGCGCCCCCACGCCGAGCGCCGCGGCGGCCACGTGGACGAAGCAGCCGGCCGTGATCCCGAGGCCCGCCACGATGCCCGCGCGCACGCCCGAGCGCAGGGCGTGCGTGGCGATATAGAAGACGTCGGGGCCCGGCGTGAGGTTCAGCAGCCAGCCCGCGGCGATGAACAGCAGGAGATGGTGGAAATCCGGCATCGCGCTTTCCTCCTTCGCCTACCAGCGCCGCCCGGGCTCGAAACGGTGCAGGAACGTGGTGATCGCATCGCGCGGCGGCTGCACGCCGTGCACCGCCAGGATGCGGCCCGCCGCGCCGCGGTGGTAGGTGCCGTGCAGCAGCAGGTGGTGCAGCATCTCGGCGCGAGTCATCGTGCCCGTGTCCCCGTCGGTGAAGCGGAACGCGATGCGCTCGGCGAGGCGGGCCCAATCCAGCGCCTGCACATACGCCACGAGCCAGTCGTCGCACGCCCGGACTTCGGGCACCAGCGCCTCCAGCGCGGGCGTTTCTTCGGTCTGGGTGGCCGCGGGCGCACCCTGCGCATCGCCGGCGAGGTGGGCGCGGAAGATCCGGTCCACGAGATGGGTGTGGTTCAGCAGCCGCGAGAAGGTACGGAAATCGTCCGCGGGCAGTTGGTCGCGCGAGGCGATGCCCAGCGCCAGCAGCTCATCGTTGGACCAGCGCTTGAACTCGAAGAGCGAAACCAGGGATGCGTCCATGGCGGTCACGCCTTCGTCGAAAGGAAGTTCTTCAGCATGGCATGCCCATGCTCGGTCAGGATGCTCTCGGGGTGGAACTGCACGCCTTCGATGGGCAGCTCCTTGTGGCGCACGCCCATGATCTCGCCATCGTCTGTCCAGGCCGTGACCTCCAGCACCCCGGGGCAGGACTCGCGCTCGATGGACAGCGAGTGGTAGCGGTTCACGGTGAACTGCTCCGGCAGGCCGGCGAACACGCCCTGGCCGGTGGTGGTGATCGTGCTGGTCTTGCCGTGCATCAGCTCGCGGGCCCGGATGATGCGCCCGCCGAAGGCCGCCCCGATGGACTGGTGGCCCAGGCACACGCCCAGGATGGGCAGCTTGCCCGCGAAGTGGCGGATGGCCTCCACGGATACACCGGCCTCCGCGGGCGAGCACGGGCCGGGCGAGATGACGAGGTGGCGCGGATTGCGGGCCGCGATCTCCTCCACGGTGATCTCGTCGTTGCGGTGCACTTCCACTTCCGCGCCGAGTTCTCCGAAGTACTGGACGATGTTGTAGGTGAAGCTGTCGTAGTTGTCGATCATCAGCAGCATGGGTGCTTCCTTCTGCGGACGGGGCGGGACCCGCGGGTCCGTCGGCCCCTTCCAGGGACGGTTCCGGCACCCGGGCGCGCGGCGGGCGCAGCGCTTTCCGGGCGGACTGGGGGAGGGGGCGCCCGGCATGGGGCGCGAGGGGGTGGTCAGCGCGCAGGCTTGCGCCAGCGGAAACCGGAAAAGGTCGCCTGCCAGGGACGGGAAGGGAACGCCTGCGGACACAGCATGCGCCGCATTATCACCCGGCGGGCAGCGCGCGCCACGCCCCGGGCCCGCCAGCCATGGCGGCGGCCCGGCCGCTTCGCATCTTCTTACATGCCATCGCACGGCCGGCCTTCCGCGCCGGGCCGCCCCCGCACATTGGTAGCCGCGTTGGTCCACCGATCCACGATTCCCCCTCCGATGGTGAAAGTGCCTGGTGCACCGGTGCTTTTTTCCACGTCAACCACTAGGAGCCACTACCGATGAGTGCCATCAAGAAAGCCTTCCAGGCGATAGGGAAGGGAATCGAAAAAGCCGTCCATAGCGTCGGCCAGATCGCCAAGGGAATCGTCACGCTGAACCTGAAGGCCGCGGCCGAAGGTCTCAAGGGCCTGGCCGACGCCACCATGACCATGGCGCGCGGCGCCATGAACCTCATGCCGGCGGCGATGGCGGCCAACACACTGCTCGACGGCGCGCTCGACAAGGTGCTGAACAAGGTGCAGAAAACCGCGCAGAAGCTGGCCGACTCCGTCGTGGACAGCGTGGAAGGAGGCCTCTCCAACATCAAGGACGGCGTGGTCAATACGGCCAAGGCCATCGCCAAGGGCAACTTCTCCAAGGCCTTCCAGGGCCTGACGCAGCTGGCGATGGGGGTGGTGGACACGGCGTCCAACTTCGGCCCCGGCGGCGTGGCCAAGAACATGGCACGCATGGCCGTGGACGCCGCCATCGGGCTGGCCGGGCAGGAGGCCACGAAGCTCGCGGCCAAGGTGCTGGACCCGCACGGAACCTCCCGCTTCGGAGCGCTGGCCACCGACATGGTGGGCGCGGCGGTGGGCGGCGGCCTGGGCGGATCGCGTGCCGGCCGCTTCGCGGGCTGCGGCACGGGTGCCACGGGCATGCTGCAGGGCGCCAAACACGCCGTGCAGGACACGGCCCGCACGGCCGCCCTCGGCTTCGCGCAGGAACAGGTGTCCACGCTCACGCTGAAGGTGCAGATGACCCTGGACCCCGACGGCGACTCGCGCGCCGGCGAAGCAGGGGCGAACGCCTTCGACAGCGCGGCGAACGCCGCCCTCTTCCAGGCCACTGCCGGCCGCCGCCGCGCCGACGGCACGCGCGCCACGGCCGGCGAGCATTTGCGCGGCGTGCAGGGCGCCGCCACGGACGCCGCGCTCAACAGCCTGAACTTCTCGGCGCAGACCGCCGTCCAGGGCGCGATCTACGAGCAACTGTCGCCGCTGGGTGCAGGCACGGGCACGGGCCTGGGCTCGAGCCTGGGCGCCATCGGCACCGACGCCGCCGCGGGCGTGGCCGGCGCCGCGGTGAACCATGCCTTCACGGGCCGCCAGCGCGGCCTGGACGGCGCGGTGCAGCCGATGGCACCGTCCACCGCCCTGGCCGCCACCAAGGGCGCCATCCTGCTCGCCGTGGACCAGTTCGTGCAGCAGGTGATCGCACGCACCATCCTGGAAGCCATCCAGAGCGCGCTCGGCCAGCTGGACGCATCAGCGCTCAAGGGCTTCGCCTCGCTGTCGGAAGCCTCGGATACCAGCGCCCCCCCCACCGGACAGGGCCCGGCGGAAATGGCGCGCCGCGCTGCCGCGCACATCCGCCAGCAGATGGGCCTGTCCATCGAGATGGCCATCGACCAGGCCACCCGCCAGGCCACCGAGGCCATCGGACAGCGCCTGCTGCAGGGCCTGGCGGGCGGCGGCAACAACGCCCGCACCCTGGGAGGCGACCTGGCGGCCATCACCCGCAACGCGGCGATGCAGCCCATCGAGCAGGCCTCGCGCAGCGTCTTCGACGCGGTGCAGGGCGCCATCGGCGTGGCCGCGCGCCAGACCGTGGAGCAGGGCCTCGCCGACAAGCTCCCGCTGGGCGGCAGCTCCACTGCGGCAACGCTGCAGGTGCAGATCGAAGCCCAGATCAGCCACTACCAGATCCGGGCCTGACGCGGCCCGCCGCCGGGCGCGGCGGCCCTTGTTCGCCCGCCCGGCCCCCATCCACTTCCTTTGCAAAGGCACGCCAAGCCATGGACGAAACCCAACTTCCCGATGACCCCGTCGCCGCCCTGGCCGTGCGCCTGGTGGAGGCGCTGCGCGACGACCGCCTCGACGAAGCCGAGACGCTGCTCGACGAGATGAACGCCCTGAGCCCCGAAACCGAGGAGCACCTGATCTTCCCGGTGCTGATCGCCATCCAGCGCGGCTACATCACCGAGGCGCTGCAGTACCTGAACACCCTGGGCGAGGACACCGCGCCGGAGCTCAAGGCCCTGTGCCTGAACATCCTGGGCGACCCCACCTGGCATTACCACGCGCAGCAGTGCCTGGAAAGCGACGACCCGCACGTGCGCAAGGCAATGCGCCAGCTGCTGCAGATGGAACCCGAGGACGAGCCCGCGGCCCTGGCGGCCTGACCGGCGGGCCGCACCAGGGAGCACCCCATGCTGAAACTGACAGACCGCGCCGATCTCGGCGTGTTCTACGACGCCGACGCCGCACGCTATGGCGACCAGGGCTACACGGAGACCGTGACGCGCGAGCGCTTCGCGGCGTTCTACGCGGACTGCCCGTCGATCGGCTTCGAGGCCGACGGCCAACCCATCGGCGGCATCCTGTTCGACGGCGAGGAGGCACACATCGCCGTGCTGCCCTCGCACCACGGGCGCTGGGCGCTGCTGCTCAAGCCGGCCCTGGCGTGGCTTTTCGCGCTGCAGCCGGGCATCACGGTGGCGGTGGAGCGGAACAACAGCCGCTGCCTGCGCTTTCTCGACCGGCACGGCTGGCAGCGCGCCGGCGAGCGCGACGGCGACCTGCTCTACCGGCTCGAGCCCCAGGGCGGTACGCGCAAGACCGCCTACCCCTTCCGCCGCCGCGCGCGCGGCATCGTTTCTCCATCCACCGAGGTGGCACCATGCACACATCCCAGCTGACCCCGTCCCTCCAGCCATCCACCATCCCGGCAGCCTGGCGCTCCGGCGCGAACCGGCTCGTGTCCTGCGGGGGCCGGCCCGGCGTGCAACTGCGCCTGGTCTCGCTCGTGGAGCCGCCGCTGCTGCTGGACGAAGGCTTTCCCCAGGCCTCGGGCCTGTGGGTGTCCTCGCAATTGCGTTTTTCGTGCGGAATGAACTCGCTGGCGCTGCTGCACATGGCCATGCACGGCCTGCTGATCCGGCTGGAATCGATGGCCGGGGCCAGCCACGCCATGGCAGCCAACCATACGCTGCGCATGCTGGTCGAAGGGCGGCTGACGCACGTGTTCGCCAGCACCGCCGACTTCCAGCGCCTGACCGGCCATGCCGATGACGGCACGGCGCCCCTGCCCCGCCTCGTGGACATCGACGTGGAGCATGACTGGCTGGTGGTGGATGCGCAGCGGGGTT